>NZ_JAGOGJ010000200.1 GCF_017996735.1 Niveispirillum sp. | reverse complement strand
TCTTCTGCAAACTCAAGGAGTTCAAGCGCATCGCCATGAGAGCTTGCAAAACAGACAAAAGCTTTGAAGCCATAATCTATCTCGCCGCTGCTGTCATCAATTCGCGCTGAATCCCCACAGGCCCTAATCCGTCTGCGGCCATGCGCCCGATTGGCGTGCTGCGGTGTTGGTGGCATTGTGATGTCATCAAACCCGTATGGAGGGCCGATCATGCCGCCCCTGGTCCGCTTCATGCTGCGCCACGCCGCCCTGGGTTTTGCCCTGGGTGTGACGTTTGCCGCCATCATCGTCGCCACCGACGCGCTTCACCTGCGCAGTCTGGCCATGGCCACCCCCATGGGCTGGCTGGGATTGGCGGTCTTCTGCTTCCTGACGGGCCTGACCATCGGGTCATTGCAGATCGGCTTTGCCGTCATGCTGCAGGGCAATGATGAACAGGCCGGGCATGGCGGCGGGCACGGGGCGCGGCTGGTGCCGATCCCCGTGCGGGTGGACCGCCGCCGGCGGTAAAGCCCCTTACCCCTTCTGAACCACCCCATCCAGCCGGCGGTTCAGGCCCAGCGGATTGTCACGCTTCAGCGCCGCCGGCAGCAGGGCATCGGGGATGTCCTGATAGCAGACGGGACGCAGGAAGCGGTCGATGGCCAGCGTGCCCACCGACGTGGCGCGCGGATCGCTGGTGGCCGGGAACGGGCCGCCATGCACCATGGCGTGGCAGACCTCCACCCCCGTGGGCCAGCCATTGGCCAGGATGCGGCCCGCGCGGCGTTCCAGCGTGGGAAGCAGGGTGGCGGCGACCGCGTGGTCGCCATCGTCCAGATGAACCGTGGCCGTCAACTGGCCTTCCAGATGTTCCAGCACATCCTTCAGCACGCCCAGGTCCGGACAGCGGATGATGACGGAGGAGGAGCCGAAGACCTCAGCGCCCAAGGCATGGTCGGACAGGAAATCGGCGGCGGTGACGGCGAACAGGGCGCCGGCCCCCTTGTTGCCCGCCACCTCTGCCACGCGGGCGACGGTGGTCACCTTTTCATGGTCGGCCAGGGCCGCCACACCCGTGCGGTAGGCCTGGCAGATGCCGGGCGTCAGCATGGTAATGGGGGCCACGTTCAACAGGGCCGACGACGCGGCGGCGATGAACCGTTCCAGGTCCGGCCCCTCTACGGCCAGGATCAGGCCGGGATTGGTGCAGAACTGGCCCGCACCCATGGTCAGCGAGCCGACAAAGGCCGCACCCAGCGCCTCGGCCCGAGCCGACAGGGCGGCGGGCAGCAGGATCACGGGGTTGATGCTGCTCATCTCCGCATAGACGGGGATGGGTTCGGGACGCGACTGGGCGATGCGGATCAGAGCCTGCCCGCCGCCGCGCGATCCGGTGAAGCCCACCGCCTTGATGCGCCAGTCGGCGACCAGGGCCTGGCCGAATTCCCGCTGTGTGCCAGACAGCATGGAGAACACGCCTTCATGGAAGCCCAGTTCGGCCACGGCGGCGGCGATGGCCTCACCCACCAGTTCCGACGTACCGGGATGGGCCGAATGAACCTTCACCACGACGGGGCAGCCGGCGGCAAGGGCCGAGGCGGTATCGCCACCGGCGACGGAGAAGGCCAGCGGGAAATTGGACGCGCCGAAGACGGCGACGGGGCCGACCGGAATGTTGCGCAGGCGCAGGTCGGCGCGGGGCAGGGGCTTGCGTTCCGGCAGGGCCGGATCGATCCGGGCCCCCAGCCAGTCGCCATTGCGCAGCACGGCGGCGTACAGGCGCAACTGACCGACCGTGCGGCCACGCTCCCCTTCCAGGCGCGCACGCGGCAGCCCGGTTTCGGCCCCGGCGCGGTCCAGCAGCTCATCACCGATGGCCACGATATTGTCGGCAATCTTTTCCAGCAGGCGTGCCCGGTCCTCCGGTGCCGCCTCGCGGAATCCGTCGAAGGCCGCCCAGGCCAGGGCGCAGGCCTGCTCGACATGCGCCGGGGTCGCCTGGGCGAAGGCCGGTTCGATCTGCGCATCGGCGGCGGGATCGACGGCCTTGAACCCGGCCTCGGTGGCGATGCGGCCGCGGCCGATCAACAGTTTCCCATGGAGAGACATCTCTACACTCCCGCTTTGGTGCTTCCTCCTGCCGCCGGTTCGTCCGGGGCTGTCGGGCGACATTGTTACCGCTAACGAATGTCCGATGACAAGCACCGATACGCGGATGCCAGGGATGGGCGGCAGGGGATTGTATCCGTCTGTTCAGATGGAACAGGACAGGGAGGGGGAATGACGACCGCGTGGACACGTCGAAAGCGCCGGGGGGATGAGGAGGGAGGAAGCCCGGGACGACTTTCATCTTGCCAGACAGTTACCTGGGCAAGTTCTTCATGAGAAGATTTGAAAGTCGTCACCGGCTTCCTCAAGCCGCCTCCCAGGAAAAACCGGGAGAAGGTGGTGCCCCGAGTCGGATTTGAACCAACGGCCTACCGCTTACGAAGCGGTTGCTCTACCGCTGAGCTATCGGGGCGCCGTCGCGGTGAAGTGGGCGGGGTTATATCCAAGGCATCTGGGCTTGGCAACAGTGATTTTTGCCTTCTCTGCCGATTATCATCGTCAAGGCCCCGCATAGCACCAATGCGCCTATTGTTTCGGAAGTGAACCGGTTGGAACGGTGCAATGGATGGCTGGGTGGTGCCGCTGGTCTTGGTTGCCGCGGTGATGCATGCGGGCTGGAACAGCCTGCTGAAGGGTGGTGGCGACCGGCTGGTGGGCATCACCATGCTGAATGTCTGGTGCGGCGTGGCCGGGCTGGCGGTGCTGCCCCTGGCCGGACCGCTGGCACCGGCGGCATGGCCCTATCTGGCCGCGTCGTTGATCTTCCATCTGGCCTATCAGCTTTTCCTGGTGCGCACCTACCGTCTGGGTGACCTGTCCCAGGTCTATCCCGTTGCGCGCGGCGCGGCGCCGCCCATGGTGGCCCTGGCCGGGCTGGCGCTGGGCACCGACCCGCTGCGCGTGGGGGAGGCGCTGGCCATCCTGCTGATCGCCGGTGGCATCGCGGCCCTGGCCTTGCGCGGCGGGGCTGCGCTGCGTCGCGACCCGCGCCCCGTGCTGATGGCGCTGGCCACGGCATCCTTCATCGCCGGATACACGACGGTGGATGGGCTGGGCGCCCGCGTCGGCGGGGATTCGGTGGCCTATACCGCCTGGCTGTTCATCCTGAACGCCCCGCCCATGGTGGCGCTGGCCTGGTGGCGTCGCGGCGGCGGCGGACTGTGGCAGGCGATGGCGGCCGGATGGCGGCGCGATCTGGTGGGCGGTGTCATGGCGCTGTCGGGCTATGGCATCGCCATCTGGGCCATGACCCATGCCCCCATCGCCCTGGTCGCGGCGCTGCGCGAAACCAGTGTGATCTTTGCCCTGCTGATCGCCAGGCTGTGGCTGAAGGAACCGGTGGGGCGCTGGCGCACGGGATCGGCCTTGCTGGTCCTGGCGGGAATCGCCACGCTGCGGCTGGCATAAGGGAGAAGGCGCCATGGGGACCCATGTCTGCCTGCTGCGCGGCATCAATGTCGGCGGCAACAAGATCGTGAAGATGGCACTGTGGAAGCAGCTTTACGAAGAGATGGGCTTCACCTGTGTCCGCACCCTGCTGCAAAGCGGGAACATCGTTTTCGATGCGGCGGGGGTGGAAGAAAGGGCGGCATTGACCATGCGGCTGTCCACGGCGTTCGCGGCGCGATTCGGTTTCATGGCTGATCATGTGCTGCGGAACGCCGACGAACTGGACGCCGCCATTGCCGGTAATCCGTTCCCGGATGCGGCGGCGGCAACGCCCAACCATCTTCTGGTGTTCTTTCTGTCGGATGTGCCCGATGCGGGGGCGGCGGCGCGGCTGTCGGCGCTGATCGGGGAAGGGCCGGCGCGGCTGTACCTGTCGGGGGATGTGCTCTATCTTGATGTGGCCGGCGCGGTCCTGCAAAAGACCGTCGATCCGGTGAAGGTGCTGAAGGTGGCCGGCGTCACTGGCACCTCGCGCAACTGGACCACGCTGGGCAAGCTGTTGGCGCTGGCGCGGGCGTAGTAATCTACTCCACCACCTCGACACTCATCTTCATCTTCGGATGGATGTTGCAGACGGCGCGGAAGCGGCCTTCATGGTCAAACAGCACTTCCACCGACTGGCCGGGGTCCTGCACGCCGCTGTCATAATCCATGTCGGCGGCGAAGACGCGGATATTGTGGACGCGCGTATCCTCGTTATGGATGACCAGCTTGCCACCCTTGCGCAGGCGCACGCCGGGCACGCTGAAGGCTGTGTCGCGCTGCGTCACCTCCACCCGCGCCGGTGCCGGGCCGCCGGCCAAGGGGCCGGGGTCGGTGGCGGCCACGGCGGCAACCGTGGCGGGCAGGGCGGTGGGATCGGCGTTCAGCGTATCCAGGAAGGCCAGGATATCGGCCTGTTCCCCCGCATCCAGGTCCAGGCGGGCCGGAAGGTCGCGCGACAGGGTGGGGCGATGCATCACGCCCTGCACATAATGCTGCAACACGGATTTCAGATCGGCGATGGACCCGTCATGCATATAGGGGGCGGTGCGGCCGATCTCGCGCAGGGTGGGGGTCTTCCAGCTATTGAACAGTTCCGGATGCCCCACGGTCCCGCCGCGCCCCGGTCCCGTGGCTGTCAGGCCGATATCGTGGAAGGCGCCATCGGTGAAGGCCCAGCCCTTGTGACAGTTGGAACAGGCGGCCTTTCCATCGAACAGCGCAAATCCGCGCTTGGCGGCGGCACTGATCGCGCCTTCGTCCCCCGCGACCCAGCGGTCGAAGGGGGTGACAGGGGAAACCAGGGTTCGTTCAAAAATGGCGATGGATTTGGCGATATTGTCCAGGTCGATCACCGGATTTTCCGGGAAGGCCCTGGCGAATGCCGCCTCCAGGTCCTTGTCCCCCGACAGTTCGCCCGGCAGGGCGGCCAGATCCTGGTTCATCTCGATGGGATTGGCGATCGGACCCAGAGCCTGCTTTTCCAGGCTGCCGGCGCGGCCATCCCAGAAAAGCTGTTCGGTCCAGGCCAGATTCCACAGCGTCGGCGTATGCATCGGCCCGGCGGCCCCGCCCTCGCCCACGGCGCGCGGACGGGCGTCGGAGAAGCCCTTGGCCGGGTCATGGCAACTGGCGCAGGACATGGTGTTGGCGCCGGACAGGCGCTTGTCCTCGAACAGGCGCTTGCCCAGGTCCAGCTTGGCCGGGCTGAACGGATTGTCGGTGGGGTAGGGCGCGCTGTCGGGTCGCACCCAGGCGGCAAGGTTGGACGGCCGGTCGGCCTGTGCCCCAGGCCCGGCCAGCCCCAGTGCAAAGACCAGGGAAACCGCGGCCAAAGCCAATCCCGAACGCCGAACCTTGCCCATGATGCGACAATTTCCTGTTGATTTACCGCAGACGGCTCAACGCCAGTTCGACATTGGAGACCAGGGCCGACACCTCACCCGGCGGCGTGGCCTTGCCCGTGGGCGGCTGCAGCGTGGCCCAGACGGGGGCCAGCTTGTCGAAGGATTTGGCCACTGTGCCGGTGGGATCGCTGCTGGCGGCCGAAGCGGACAGGCGCAACAGATAGACCTTGGCAATGGCATAGAAACCGCGCCCGTCCTGATATTCCACGGGGCTGGTGATCACCCCATCCTCGATGGCGGCCGCATATTCCGACGCAGCGGTGCGCAGCAGCGTGGCGATGACGGGGGTCAGGAAGGCGGGCTTGGTCCGGTCGGCAGCGGGGATGGTGGCCTCGGCCTTCACAATGGCCTGTTCGACCTTGTCCAGGGCCTTGGTCACATCGGCGGCCGGCGCGTTCTTGCGCGCCAGGGCGACCAGCGCGTCAAGGTCTGCCTCGAAGCCGACCTTACGGCCGTCCAGCGTGGGACGGGCGCCGTCATAGATTTCTTCGGCCGGATGCAGGAAGTGCGGGATGGCATCCTTGCCCCGGCCCGCGTGATACAATTCCCGTCCGACGGACAGATGGCCGCGGATCAGCCCCAGCGAACCCTGAAGCTGCTGATCTTCGGACAGATTGTCGAAAGCGCCCAACTCACCACCTTCGCCCCCTTCGGCGGCGGCCGGCGGGGTGGCGCCGTGACCGGCATGATGATCCTGTGCCAGGACGGTTCCCGCCTGACCCAGGGCCATGCACAGGCCCACACCCACCCAAAGCTTCGCATTGAACTGCATCACATCCTCCATCAGTTTTCAGCTTATATTGCAAATTACTCGCAAGCGCGGAAGCCAAATCGACGCACCCGGCGGCACAGGACACTGTTCGGCCATGGTTAATCGGCTTATGTATCTGTCCATACGCCCCGGACAGAGGACCCTCCCCATGCTGCTGCGCCATGCCCCGGATTTGTGCGAGCGCGAGGTGACGCCGCGCGATCTCTATCTCAACCGCCGTCATCTTCTGGCGGGGTTCGGTGGGATGATGCTGGCGGGAACGGGGGTGGCCCATGCCGCGGTGAAAAGCCCGTTCAGCACGGATGAGGCTCTGACCAGCCTGAAGGACATTACCAGCTATAATAATTTCTACGAATTCGGCACCGACAAGTCCGATCCGGCCCGCAATGCCGGCCGCCTGACGGTGAAGCCCTGGAAGGTGAAGATCGACGGCATGGTGGGCAAGCCGGGTGACTATGACCTGGACGACATCCTGAAGGGCGTCACCATCGAGGAGCGCATCTATCGCATGCGCTGTGTGGAGGGGTGGTCCATGGTCATTCCCTGGAACGGGTTCCCGCTGGCCAGCCTGCTGAAGCGGGTGGAGCCGCAATCGGGCGCGAAATTCGTGGCGTTTGAGACGCTGGTGCGCCCGTCGGAAATGTCGGGGCAGGGCGGGTTCTTCAAGATCCTGGATTGGCCCTATGTAGAGGGTTTGCGCCTGGATGAGGCGATGAATCCGCTGACGCTGCTGGCCACGGGTCTTTATGGCGAGAACCTGCCCAACCAGAATGGGGCGCCGTTGCGGCTGGTCGTGCCGTGGAAATATGGGTTCAAGGGCATCAAGTCGATCGTGCGCATCAGCCTGACCGACAAGCAGCCGCCCACAAGCTGGAACATCCAGGCGCCGCAGGAATATGGATTCTATTCCAATGTGAATCCGGAGGTCGACCATCCGCGCTGGAGCCAGGCGACGGAGCGGCGGATTGGCGATGGCGGCGGTCTGTTCGCCAAACGCCGCCCGACCCTGCCCTTCAATGGCTATGCCGAGCAGGTGGCTGGGCTGTATACCGGCATGGATCTGCGGAAATTCTATTGATGGCCCTCGCCAATCTGCGCATCCAGCCGCGTTTTCCCACCTGGCCCGTCTATCTGGCGGGGCTGCTGCCGGCGCTCTGGTATCTCTATCAGATCTTTTATGGCGACCTGGGGGCCGACCCGGCCAAGACCCTGGAACATGCCATGGGGGAATGGGCGCTGCGGTTCCTGATCCTGGGCCTGGCCATCACGCCGCTGCGCCGGGAATTTGGTATCGGCCTGTTGAAATATCGCCGCGCCATCGGGTTGGCAGCGTTCTTTTATGTGGTGCTGCATCTGCTGGTCTATCTGCTGCTGGACCAGGGCTTGGACTGGTCGGCCATCTGGGCCGATATCGTGAAACGGCCTTATATCACCATCGGCATGGCGGGTTTCCTGTTGCTGCTGCCCCTGGCGGCGACCAGCTTCAACGCCGCCATCCGCTGGCTGGGCGGACGTAACTGGAACCGGCTGCACAAGCTGGTATATCCGGCCGTGCTGGCCGGGGCCGTACATTATGTGATGCTGGTGAAAAGCTGGCCGCTGGAGCCGCTGGTCTATCTGGGAATCGTGCTGGCACTGCTGGCCTGGCGGGTATGGCGGCGGGCCTGAGGGGCACGAAAGCTTGACCATCGGTCATGTTTTCGTGCCGCTGGTATGACCCGTCAATCCAGCAGGCGGCGCAGCGCCGTCAGGTCCATGAGGATTTCCGACAGCACCTCGCGCACTTCGGGCGACAGGGGCTGTTTGCGCCGTCGGGTGGGGGGCTTCTTTTCGGGCGGCGGTTCGTCCGTTTCCTCGTCCCCGGCCAGCAGGGCCAGTTCCTCGGGCGAGGTATCGTCGCCGCCCTCATCCTCGTCGAACAGGCTGGGCATGCGGGTGCCGGGGGGCGGCAGACCGGCCAGTCCCCGCGACTCGCGCAGAAGTTTCTGAACGCCCTTGATCGTATAACCGTCCTGATAAAGCAGCGCCTGGATACGCCGCAGCAGTTCCACATCGTCGGGACGGTAATAACGCCGGCCGCCGCCGCGCTTCAAAGGCTTGATCTGGGGAAACTTGGTTTCCCAGAAGCGCAGGACGTGCTGTGGCACCTCCAGATCGCCGGAAACCTCGCTGATGGTGCGGAAGGCGGAGGCTGACTTGGACGCCCCTGCCTTGGCCCGCGCCCCATCGCTGGTTTCCTCGATCATCGACGGGTTCAGCCCTGTCCCTTATACACATAT
>NZ_JAGOGJ010000067.1 GCF_017996735.1 Niveispirillum sp. | reverse complement strand
CTTATATGACAACATCGACTTCAATCCAAATAATCTCAACTTTTTATTCAAGGAAAAATACATATCTCTTGGCCTTGCAGCAAATGTTCTTCCTCCTTTATACATATTTGCTGCTCTTTTATTTCCGGACATTTTATCTAAAATGTTATCAACCTGAAAGGGATTTTACGAACCCACGCTCTAGGCGGCGGCCCTTACCCAATGGCCCGGCGTCACCTCCCGCAATTCCCCCGGCCCGTCGCAGCTTTCGCGCACCTGCGCTGCCAGGGTGGCCAGACTGTTGCCCTCGCCGAACGGGCTGCCCACTTCCGGCACGGCGGCCAGCAGCAGGCGGGTATAAGGGTGGCGGGGGCTGTCAATCACCTGGGCCGTGGGGCCGCGTTCCACAATGCGGCCGCGAAAGATGACGGCGGTTTCTTCGGCCACATAGCGCGCGGTGGCGATGTCATGGGTGATGTAGAGCATGGCGATGCCGCGCTCCCGCTTCAGGTCGCGGAACGTGTCCAGGACCGACAGGCGGATGGACACGTCCAGCATGGAAGTGGGTTCATCGGCGATCACGACCGACGGGTTGACGGCCAGCGCGCGGGCCAGGTTCACCCGCTGCCGCTGCCCGCCGCTCATCTCATGCGGATACTTGCGCAAGGTGATGGCGGGGTCCAGATCGACCGCGCGCAGCAGGTCGGCCACGGCCTCGCGCCGTTGTGCCACCGACAGGTCGGGCCGGTGCAGGGCCAGCGGGCGGGTCAGGTGATGGTCGACCGTGTGGGCGGGATTGAGTGCGGCGAACGGGTCCTGGAACACCATCTGCACCGCCGAGCGATAGTGCAGCACGGCCTTGCGGCCCGTCAGGTTGGTGACGTCGCGGCCGGCATGGAAGATATGGCCGGCGCTGGCCGTCAGCACATGGGTCAGCAGCTTGGCGCAGGTGCTTTTGCCCGATCCGCTTTCCCCGACCAGCGCCAGGGCGCGGCCGGGATAAAGGCTGAAATCGGCGCTGTCGAGCGCGCAGAAGGACCCGAAGCGCATGGTCAGGCCGCGCGCCTCCAGCACGGGGCGGGTGCCCAGTTCCGGCAAACCATTCATTACGGCGTCTCCTTCATGCGGACCAGCGTCTCACCGGGCCTGGGGTGCAGGGGCGGGATGGAGGCCCAGAGGCGGCGCGTATAATCCTGCTGCGGGTCCGCGATCATGGCGGCCGGCGTCGACAGTTCGATCAACTGCCCGCGCAGCATCACGCCCACCCGGTCACAGAACTGGCTCATCAAGGCCAGGTCATGGGTGATGAACAGGACGGAGAAGCCCAGCTTGTGGCGCAGCGCCGCCACTTCCTCCAGCAGCTCCCGCTGTACCACCACGTCAAGGGCGGTGGTGGGTTCGTCCATCACCACCAGTTTGGGCCGCAGGGCGAGCGCCATGGCGATGACGATGCGCTGGCGCATGCCGCCGCTGAATTGATGCGGGTAATCATCCATGCGGTCGGGCTTGATGCCGACCATCTGCAGCAGGTCGGCGGTACGGGCGCGGATATCGGCCTTCCGCGATACCCCGTGCGCCTTGAACATGTCGGCGAACTGCGCCGAAACGCGCAGGACGGGGTTCAGCGCATTCATGGCCGATTGCAGGACGACCGACAGGTCGCGCCAGCGCCAGGCCCGCAATTCCCGGTCATTCAGGGCCAGGACATCGGTGCCGGCAAGCGTGATCGACCCGCCCGTGATGAAGGCCGGCGGCCGGTGAAGGCGGGCGATGGCGAAGGCGACGGTGCTTTTGCCGGAACCGGATTCTCCAGCCAGACCAAGCACTTCACCGGCAGCAATGTCGAAAGTGACGTTTTTGACGGCGCGGGACAGGCCGTTCGGTGTGGCGTAATCGACGCACAGATCGCGCACGGACAGGATGGGTTCGGTCATGCCCGGCCCCCTTGGTTGGAGGTGGGGTTGGTCAGGGCCGCCAGCACCTTGGCCGGCACCCGCAGGGTGCGCAGGCGCGGGTTGGCGATTTCATCCACCGCGAAATTGATCAGCGACAGGCCCGACCCGAAGATCACCAGCGCCAGACAGGGTGCCGCCATTTCCCACCACGCCCCCACCTGCAGGGCCGATGTGGATTGCGCGTGATAGAGCATGGTGCCCCAGGACACGACCATCGGGTCACCCAGGCCCAGAAACTCCATCGTCGCCTCCGTGATCACCGAATAAAGCACGGAGCCGATGAAGTTGAAGCCGATGATGGAGATCAGGTTGGGCAGCAATTCGAAGGTGATGATGCGCCAGGCGGGTTCACCCAGCATCTCCGCCGCCAGGATGTAATCACGCTGGCGCAGGGACAGGGTCTGGGCGCGGGTGACGCGCGCCCCCCATCCCCAGCTGGTCAAGCCGATGATCAGGGCAATCACGAACGGCCCCGTCTGTCCGATGAAGGCGGCCAGCACCAGCATCAAGGGCAGGTTGGGGATGACCAGGGAGATGTTGGTGAACAGGTTCAGCACCTCATCCACCTTGCCGCCGAAATAGCCGGCGGTGACGCCGATGGCGGTGCCCAGCACGGTCACCAGCAGCCCGGCGGCAAAGCCGACGATCAGGCTGGTCTGTGTGCCATGGATGGTCTGGGACAGGACATCGCGGCCCATGCGGGTGGCGCCCATCACATGTTCGGCGCTGGGCGCCTCATGCGGGCTGGCCACACGCTGGTTGATGTCGAACGGCGCCACCAGGGGGGCGGCCAGCGCCACCAGGATGAACAGGGCCACGATGGCGGCGCCGATGGCGGCCTTCCGGTTGGCGAGCAGGGTTTTAAGCAGGCCGCGCATGGATCAGCCCTTCCGCAGACGGGGGTCGAGGGCGACGTAAAGCACGTCGGCGATAAAATTGGCCGTCAGCATGGCCAGCGTCATGATCAGCAACTGACCCTGGATCAGCGGGTAATCGCGCGCCGTGATCCCCTGGAACAGGGTGTAGCCCAGGCCCGGATAGTTGAAGACCACCTCCGTCACCAGCGCCCCGCCGAACGACGCGCCCAGGGTCATGGCAAAGCTGGTGACCGTGGGCAGCAGGGCGTTGCGGGCGGCATAGGCCATGCGCAGGCGGCTGTCGGACAGGCCCTTGGCCGTGCCCAGCACGATATAATCCTCGCCCAGCAGGTTGATCATGCTGTTGCGCATGGTGATCAGGTAGCCGCCGACCTGGGCCAGGGCCATGGTGACGATGGGCAGGAAGGCGTGCTTGAAGATGGAGCAGAAGAATTCCAGGGTGAAGCCGGGATCGATCTCCGGCTCATACGCGTATCCTGTCGGGAAGACCGGCCAGTAGATGGCGAACAGGAACAAGGCCAGCAGCGAGGTCACCAGCGGCGGCATGGCCTGCATCATCAGGGCGATGGGGGCGCCGATACTGTCGAATGACCCGCCGCGCCGCCAGGCGGCCAGGATGCCGGCCAGGGACCCGATGGCAAAGGCGATCAGCGAGGAGGTCAGGACCAGCATCAAGGTCCAGGGCAGGGCCCGCAGCAGCACCTCGTTCACCGTCAGCGGGTGGAACTTCACCGACAGGCCCAGGTCCCAGGTGAAGACGCTTTTCAGGTAGGTGACGAACTGCGCCGGCCAGGGCTGGTCGATGAAGCCGAAGGTCTCCTTCAGCGCGGCCAGGGCTTCCGGCGGCAGGGTGCCGCCCGCCTGGGCGAACATGATGTCGACCGGATTACCGGGCATCAGGCGCGGGATCAGGAAATTGAACGTCGCGGCGACAATAAAGGCGGCGACATAGAATCCGACCCGGCGGAGAAGGAAGGCCATGGGGGGTCCTCTCCCGAAACCGAAGATCTGAAGGAAAACGGATGTAAGGGGTTCGATGGGGGGCCGGGCGGCCCCTATGGATCAGCCGCCGCCATTCACCGGCTCCAGCGCCAGCAGATGCAGCAGCCGTTCCGGCGTGCCGTCGAACACATCGGGCCGGGCCACCGGATTATCGGCGTTGAACCAGCCCTTGAAACGTTTGGTGTTGTATTCGTACCAGATCGGATTGCTGAACAGCGGCACATAGGGCGTGTTGGCGGCCAGGATCATCTGCACCTTGTCCATGGACCGGCGCTGTTCATCCGGGTCGATGGTGGCCACAAATGCGTCCAGGGCCGCGTTCAGTTCCGGATTGTTGAACCGCGTCGGTGCCGTCCGCGTCTTGCCGGAAAAGCGGGAATGGAAGCCGGTATCGTAGGAACGGTGCGGCGTCTCGCCCGTGAAATAGCCATTGATGGCCATGTCATAATCGCCCTGGATCAGCTTCTGCGCCCAGCTTGCCGGTTCGGGTGTGGAGACGCGGACATTGATGCCGATGGCGTTCAACCCTTCGACGACAAGCTGGGTGGTGTTCACCCAGTCGGTCCAGCCATTGGGCGCCAGGATGTCAAAGCGGATGGGCTTGCCATCGGGATTATCGACATAGCCATCGCCATCCACGTCGCGGAAGCCGCTTTCGGCCAGCAGGGCGCGGGCACCATCCTTGTCATACTTGGCGTACCTGCCGAATTGGCGTTCGGCGTCCTGGTTCACCCAATCCTGATAAAGACGGCCCAGGCCGGAGGCATATTCGTTCACGATGGGATAGCCATAGCCCGCGATATCCACGATGGCGCGGCGGTCCATGGCCATGCTGACGGCCCGGCGGAAATTCACGTTGCGGAAGGCCGCACGGTTGCCGGGGTTCGGGCTGTCGAAATTGAAATTCACGGCCACTGTACCGCCGGGCGGGAACCAGTAACGGTGATGGACCGGATCGGCGGCAACATAGGTGCGCTCAATATCCGGCATGAAGGCGCCGAACCAGTCCAGCTTGCCATTGCGGGCGGCGGCCAGAAGCTGTTCGTTATTGCCGATCTGCGGGAAGGACAGGCAATCAACCTTCAGGCTGGCGGCGTCCCAGTAATGCGGGTTCCGGCATTGAACATAAAGCTGGTTGGTGAAGCGCCGCACCTCCGTCATCGGGCCGGTGCCCACGGGATCGGGATTGGTGAAGGTGACGGGGTCCACCACCTTCGACCAGACATGCCTGGGCACCACCGGGATGCGGGCGAGTTCATAGAGGCTGTTGGCGTTCACGCGCTTCAGCGTGAAGATGACGGTATGGGCGTCCGGCGCCTCGACGGCGGCCAGCCGTTCCCAGATGTCCAGCGTGTCCAGCGCCTTGAAGCGCTTGAACATCTCATAGGTGAAGACGACGTCCTGCGCGGTGAAGGGCTGTCCATCGGACCAGAGCACACCTTCACGCAGGGTGAAGGTCAGCTTCAACAGGTCCTTGGAGAAATCATACCCCGTCGCCAGCCGGTAATGCGGGCGGCCATTATGCAGGGTGTTGAAGATGATCAGGGGTTCGTAGGCGAATTCCCGCGCGCTGTAGAGCCGCGTGGTTTCGTTGTAGGGGTTGAAGTTACGCACCCAGCCTGTGGAGAAATTGGCCACGACCGTCAGCGTGGACGGGTTGTCCAGCGGGGCGGCCTGGGCCATCGCCTCTGTTGTCCCCGCCACATTCGCGCCCACCGTTGCCGGCAGCAGCGCCGCGATGGCGGCAAGGTTGCGGAAAAACTTCATCCCGTTGACCCCTGTTGTCCCGGCCGGCCCCCTTGTTTCGGGCCTGTTCCGTTTGCACGACTGTCGGGCAGACATACCCGGCAGGGCTACACTCAACTTCGTTGATTTCGTTGTTCACCGCCATTATCGGCGGGGTTTTTGCTGCAAATGGACGGATTGTTACCCGGCAATCCGTCCATATGTACGTTCACATCACGTCAGGGCCAGCAAGCCGGTGATTTCTTCCAACGTCGCCGCCACATCCACCATGGCCCCGGCGGGCGGCAGAGGGCGGGCCAGGCGGGCGGCTGCCGCGTCGGTCAGGGGCTTCACGGCAGCGGCAATGGGGGTCCATTCATCGACGTCGCCATGGCTGGACAGGACGATGTCGACGCCGGCACCCTGCACGGCGGCGGCCCGCTCGGCCAGGGTCCCGCCCAGGCTTTCCATATAAATGCAGTCGGAGATCAGGACGCCATCAAAGCCGATCCGGTCGCGGATCAGTATCTGAACCGCATCCTTGGAAATGGTGGCCGGGTTCTGTGCATCCACGCCGGTATAGACGACATGGGCGACCATGGCCCAGGGCGCGGTGCGGTTCAGGCGGGCAAAGGGCAGGAAATCCGTGCGGTCCAGCTCCGCCAGGTCGGTATCGACAAAGGGCCGGTCCTTGTGGCTGTCCACAAGCGCGCGGCCATGACCGGGAATATGCTTGATGATCGGCGTGACACCGACCGACGCCATGCCATCCATGAAGGCGCGGGCCAGCACGGTCACCACCTCCGGGTCGCTGCCAAAGGCACGTTCGCCGATCACGGGATCGGCCCCGGCGACGGGCACATCGGCCAGCGGCGCGCAATCCACCGTCACCCCGTGCTGACGCAGCAAGGTGCCGATGGCAGCCCCGTTCAGGCGGGTGGCGCGTAAGCCGGCCAGCGCATCCCTGGCATAAAGACGGCCAAAGGCGGCAGGGGCAGGGAAGGCCGGCCAGACGGGCGGTTCCATCCGCTGATGTTCGCCGCCTTCGAAATCGATCAGGATGGGGGCGTCTTCGCGGCCCACGGCATTGCGGAAATCATCGCACAGGCGCCGGACCTGATCGGGGCTTTCGCAGTTCCGCTTGAACAGGATCAGGCCCAGCGGGTTGGCATCGCGATAGAATGCCTTCTGATCGCCGTTCAGAACCGGATCGGGGGCGCCGAAAATGACGGCCAGGGGCCGCGACGGGGCGGGGGAAGCCATGATGCCAAACCTTGCGGTGATGTCCGGGAAGGGGGCCCCGGCCGCGACTGTTGCGCGAATGCCCAGGCTCCGCGCAAAGCCTTGATCCTGCCCGCCGATCCGATCAAGCCCTCCTTGCCGGATCAACGAAATTGACGGTATGGTGACGGGCATGTGCGGGGGATGGCGTTGTATGTCCCTGGTGAACACACCGAAACCATAGAACAGCACAATGCGCGGTAAAGACGCCAGGGGGCTCTGAAGGTGGGATTTTCCAGACCCGATGTAAAGGCGGCCCTGAAACTTGGTGGGCCCCTTGTCGCTGTGCTGGTGGCTGCGCTGTTTTTCCTGTCCATGGCCGTGGATGACAAGGTCGATATTCAGATCGACAATGCCAACCGCAGCGTTGACCGGGAATTGACAACGCTGGTCCAGAGTGCTCGTAGCCAAAGCTCGGCCTTCGCTTCCACCAGCTTCATCGGCTATTCCGTCGGTCGCTATTACGGTTTCGCGTCGGCCTTTCAACAGATCTCGCCCGATCCGGAGCGGGCGGCGGCCATCCTGCGCGCGACATATCCGCCGGGCGATGCGCCGGCGGCGGAAATTCCCGCCGCATTGACGGCCTATGCGGCGGTCCATGACCGCTTTCACGCCAGTTTCCGTGATCTTCTGGTCTCCACCGTCTTTGATGATCTGTACCTGATCGACCGGTTCGGCCGTGTTGTCTACAGCTTGCGCAAGGATGCCGCCTTCGGCGCCGATCTGGCCGCCGCACGCCAACGGGATTCGGCGCTGGGGACCCTGTTTCGCGAGGTGATGGGGCGGCTGCCGCAGGCGCAGACACCTGAACAGGTGATGGTGCTGACCCAGCCCCTGCCGCTGGATCAGACGCATGGCATGCTGCTGGGCCGGCCCGTGGTGCGGCATGGCACGGTGGAAGGCGTGGTGGTGTTCCGGGTGCCCATTGGCAAGGTTCAGGAACGGCTGGCCCGCCTGACCCAGGACGGCATCGGTTTTGCCCTGCTGGACGGGGCCGGCAACATGGTGACCAGCGCGCCTGCGCCTGACCAGTTGAAAGGCTGGTCCCGGCAGGAGGTAAGGGTGCTGGAGGATGGGGGCTGGCGCTATCTCGTGCTGTCCGATGGCGCCACACTGGCGGGCGGTCTCAATTATATAAGGTGGCTGCTGTTGCTGGCCGGGTTTGGCGCCATCACCCTGTTCCTGCGGTCAATCCGGGGGCCGGCGGCGGCGGTGGAAACCGGTGGTTTTGTGCCGGTGGGGCCATCCGCCCCGCTGGATGTGGCGCCGCCGGTGGCCGTGCCCGTCGTGCCGGTGGAACGGGCCGAACCGCCGCCGGCAGCAGCACCCCCACCGCCGGTGCCCGTTGCGGAAGAACCCGAACATCATGAGCATGCGGAGGAGGGCGAGCATGCCGCCGCCCTGGATGCGGACGAGGGGTACCGCCGCTGTCTGGTCGATGTGATGACCCTGGCGCTGGATTACTGGCAGAAGGCCAAGCGCAAGGGGAAGATCGAGTTGGCCGAGGAAAGCGGGCTGTGGCGCGTCTATATGGACCGGTCATCGCTGCAGACCCGCACGCTGGACAAATATCTGCTGGTTGAAACGCTGCCCCGCAACCCACGCTGGCGCGATGTGGTGCGCACCGCCGAATATGTAATGCGCCATTGCGGGGAGCCCCAGGGGGAGCGTGAGGCGCTGTCGGTGGCGCTGGGCCGCCTGAAACAGCATCTGCGCCAGGCCGAACGGGTGTGATCCCACCAGAACAGTTTTTGTGACCGTCAGGGCCATCCTGCCGGCGGTCCCACCCGCGACTCCAATAGAGACAATGTAATGTTACAGTTCCAACCCCAAATCGGAAACAAAATTCCGTCTTTTTCCGTCATTTTCGGCGTTCTGCCGGAACCGACCTTTCGCAAATCCTGCGTTCCGCTTTCCTGAGGCCACCAGCCGGGAGCACCCGACGCATCGGGGAACCCGCAACGGATATCGTGCCAGCGACAGCGCCAAGGCACGGGGAACAGGGCTTACGAGGAGGCACAGGTCATGCAGTTCAAGAAAATGCTGATGCGTGGTACCGCCAGCGCGATCGCCATGATGGCCATCGCCGCGACGGCGCAGGCGCAGAGCGCTCCGGCGGCGGAAGGCACGCTGGACGAGATCGTCGTCACCGGCATCCGCGCCAGCCTGGTGCAGTCGATCAATACCAAGCGTTTCGCCGACGCCATCGTCGACGCCATCTCCGCCGAGGATATCGGCAAGTTCCCCGACAAGAATGTCGCAGAGAGCCTGTCCCACCTGCCGGGCGTGCAGGTCGACCGTGATTTCGGTGAAGGCGAGCGCGTGGCCATCCGTGGCACCGACCCGGCCCTGAACCGCACCCTGCTGAACGGCCAGACCGTGGCCTCTACCGACTGGTTCATCCTGGATGCGCCGGGCCGCACCTTCAACTATTCCATGCTGGCGCCGGAAGTGGTCGGCCAGTTGGAAGTGTACAAGTCGCCGGAAGCCCGCATCGACGAAGGTTCCATCGGCGGCACCGTCATCCTGCACACCCGCCGCCCGCTGGACCTGGACCCGCTGACGCTGAACGCGTCCCTGGAATATGCCTATAATGACCGGTCGGACAAGGGGTCGCCCAACGCCTCGGGCCTGATCTCCTGGTCCAACGACAGCTCCACCTTCGGTGTCCTGGCGTCGGTGACGCATCAGGAACAGAATATCCGCCGTGATGGTTTCGAAAGCCTGGGCTACCCGACGGTGACCCTGGCCAATGGCACCAAGGCGATCATGCCAAACGTCATCAACTCCGCCCTGTTCCAGCAGAAGCGTGAGCGCACGGGCGGCACGCTGGCCATCCAGGCCAAGCCCAGCGACAACCTGGAAATCAATGCCACCGGCCTCTATGTCAAGGGCACCTACGACAACCTCAACCAGAGCCGGTACTACTTTAATAATTTCCGGGGTACGTCCAACAATCCCGTGGTCAAGGACGGCGTGGTCGTCTCCGGCTCCTACACCAATGCCGGCACGCCGACGGCGGGCCTGATGCTGCTGGACGCCATCGCGCGTGAAAGCACGATCGAGACTTACGCCACCGACCTGAAGCTCGACTATACGGGCGATGCCTTCAAGGCCAGCTTCCAGGGCGGCTACACCAAGTCGACCGGCGGCACCAAGCAGCAATATTTCGGTGAGTTCGAGCAGCTCACCGGCTACAGCTTCGACATTTCGGGCAATAACGGCCTGGCCTCCGTCACGCCGCAGATCCCGTCCACCAGCAATGCTGGCACCACCCTGGGCTTCGCCCAGCTCCGCCAGCAGCCGACCTCGGACGAGGAGACCTATGCCCAGGCCGATTTCGAGCGTGATGTCGAATGGGGCCTGCTGAGCAATGTGAAGTTCGGCGTGAAGTACCGCACGCATGAAACCACGCAGGATGCCAAGCTGCGCCGTGTGAACGGTGCCGCCACCCCGGTCGATGGGTTCGTTGGGGGTTCCACCCCGTCCGGCTATCTGGGTGGCATCGATGTCAATGACACGATGAAGAACTGGAACACGATCAGCGCCGACAAGCTGAAGACCTGGTTCCTGGGCCGTCCCGCCGCAGGCTATGTCGATGCTGCCTATTTCGATTACCTGCCGTCGCAGTTCTCCGTGTCGGAAGACATCTGGGCCGGTTACAGCCAGTTGGGCTTCGAGACGGAAGGCTTCCGCGGCAATGTCGGCCTGCGTTATGTCCATACCGACCAGACATCGGAAGGCCGTCGCGACCGTCTGGGTGGCCAGTTCGGCCCGCCCATCGTCCCGGCCTCGCAGATCGAAGCCATCTCGCTGAAGAAGTCCTATGATGACTTCCTGCCCAGCATCAATCTGACCTTCGATCTGGACTCCAAGACGGTGCTGCGTCTGTCCGGTTCGCGCGTCATGGCGCGCGCCAACTATGCCGACCTGTCCACCTTCCTGGAAACCAACAACACCCTGCACACGGCCAGCGGCGGCAACCCGGATCTGGACCCGTACCGCGCCAACAATTTCGATGCCTCGATCGAGTATTATCTCGACAAGGTGTCGCTTGTGTCGGCCACGCTGTTCTACAAGGATATCGGTTCCTACATCTATCGTGCGACCAGCACGGAGATGCTGATCAATACCGACACCAACCCGCTGACCAACCCCGGCGGCACCACCGTTCCGCAGGCCTTTGAGGTCAGCCGTCCGCGCAATGGCGGTTCGGCGGAGATCAAGGGCTTCGAGCTGGCCTATCGTGGCGACATCTACGAGAATTTCGGTATCGAAGCCTCGTACACCTATGCCGACAGCGAGACGGCCGATGCGTCGGTGGCCCTGCCGTTCAGTTCCAAGCATTCCTTCACGCTGACGCCTTATTACGAAGACGAGATGTTCAGCGCGCGGGTCACCTACTCCTACCGGTCCAAGTATTTCCGCGAGGTCAACCGGGCGACCTCGGTGATCAATGACAGCTATAACCAGCTTGACGCGTCGCTGACCGTGAATGTGACCGAACAGATCGCCCTGACGGCCCAGGCCCAGAACCTGCTGGACGAGACGCAGTACCAGTATGTCGGCAACCGGGACGTGCCCTTCGCCGCCTACAAAAACGGCCGCCGCTTCTTCGGTGGCGTCCGCTTCTCGTATTAAGTCTGTACGCGTACCGGGGGCCTCAAGCTGTCGAGGCCCCCTTGGTTCCTCTCTCTTATCGAGGCATCTCCCAACCTTTCCCGGCCATCCGCAAGGGTGGCCGGGTTTTTGTTTTTGAGATGGGTTATGGGAAATAGCTGGGATAACATCTTGATCCAAGGCGGGTAACCCGCCATCAGGAGCAATTGAGCTTCTGCCGTTCTTCGTCTGCACGTCGAAGAATGATTGGTGAGGCGTTTCGATGTCTGTTTTGCAGTGTATTGATGGCTTCACATGCTTCACTGAACCCTTGCAAAGCGCTCAGTG
Organism: Niveispirillum sp.; assembly: GCF_017996735.1. Lineage (GTDB taxonomy): Bacteria > Pseudomonadota > Alphaproteobacteria > Azospirillales > Azospirillaceae > Niveispirillum. The sequence continues at coordinate 25,136 of NZ_JAGOGJ010000067.1, read as the reverse complement.
AAAGCGAAAGTTTCAGGAGCATATCGGGCGCCCTCTGGCTCTTGGGAAATAGTTCGTAGCCCTCGGCGAAGGCAACCGCCGCGTCTCGATATTGAGCTCTCACATACAATGATTCTCCCATCCAATACTGGGCATTTGCCGTTAAAGGATGGGTGGGATTTTGCTTTATGAATATGGCGAAGGCTTCGGTGGCCTGTTGATATTCTCCTCTACGCAACTTGTTGAATGCATCATCATATTGTTCCTGGGACGCACTTTCCGTTTTCTGGGGACCTGCGGTGCCGACGGCGGCCGGCGGATTGCGGGAATAGAGGGGTGATGGTGTTTCCTCCCCATTAATCCGTGATTGCAACTGGCCTTCCGTCAACGCGAATCCATCATCCTGCGGAGCAGGCGGCTTCACCGCACGTGCCGCAGCCGTGGTGCCCGCCCCGGAGAAGATGATGTCGCCCTTGCTCAGGCGTTCATTGACCAGGGGGCCGAATTGCGGGCGTTGGGTGCCCTTGCTGAGGGTGGTCACGCGTTCCTGCACATAATTGCCCAGTTCCGATCCGGTCACGAAACCGTCGCGGGCGCCGGCATCGGCGTCGCCGTCCAGGCCTTCGACCAGGATGCGGGCGAACAGGCCATTGTCGGGCACCGTGGCCTCGTCCTCCCCGGCGGTGATGAAATAGCGGACGGGGCGGCCCATCTTCACCTCTACCGCCGGGGGCAGGCTTGCACGGGATTGCCCGCTGATGATCGATCCGGAAAAGCAACTGTCCAGGATGAACAGGGTGTGCAGGTTGTCCATGCGCTGTGCCCGCATATTGATCTCGTCGACACTGACCGACCGGCTTTCGAATGAACCGTCACCCGGTGCCGGGGCATCGACGGGCACCAGATAGCCCAGCTTGTCGCCATATTGCTTTTCCACCAGATGCCCATGGCCGGCGATATAGACCACCAGCCGGTTCTTCCGCCCGCCGGCACCACGGGCATGGGCCTCAATGAAGCTATCGATGCGTTGCAGGATCTGTTCGCGGTTCAGGTCAGTGGCACTCTCCACCGTGAAGCCCTGGCGTTTCAGGGCATCGGAGACAAGCCCGATATCACGCGGCACGCCGCCCAGGCGTGCCCAGGACCGATGGCGATAGTTGGACAGGCCGATCACCAGGGCATGGCTTTCACCATATTCGGTGACACTCTCCCCCGTCGGGGTCAGGATACGCGCCAGCCCGCGATCCTGTGCGGTGGCAGGCGGGTGAAGGGCCAGCAGGGCCAGTGCCGAAACCAGCAAGCCACACCCGATCTTGCGCATGATGCCCCGTTCCCCGATTGAATGATCCTGGACGTGCGGAAGTGATGGTCCCAGCGTTGCGGCGGCGGGCGTCAGCAAGCTGGTTGGTATCCGCTGCTGCACAGGGCCTTGATGTTCTTTGCCGCATGCTCCGTCTCGCCGGCACTCACCGCTTGGCGGTACCAGGATAGGGCCTGCGGCAGATCTTTTGGTACGCCCCAGCCGTTGTGATAAAGTGCGCCGATATTGTTCATGGCCGGGGCGTGCCCCTTATCGGCCGCTTTCCTGTACCATCGCATGGCTTCCTGATAATCCCTCTGCACCCCCCAGGCGTTGTAATAGAGTGACCCAATATTATTCTTGGCTGTAGCGTCACCCCTATCGGCGGCCTTCCTGAACCAGGACATGGCGCCGTCAAAATCCATCAGGCGCCCCTTGCCCCTTCCCATGTTCGTCATGATCGCCGCGTCATCGGGATTGGCAGCAAGGGCGCGCTCGCAAGCCGCCACCACGGCCGCCCCGTCTAGATCGTAGAACGCAACCCCTTTGCCCACTCTGTCCTCGCTGTCGGGCGATGCATGGGCCAGGCATGCGTCTCGCAATTCACGCGCGGTCGGGCCGGTGATGCGGGGCAGTGCCGGGCGGTGGAGGACGAACAGGAATTCGCCGTCACTGACGCCGCGGGCCTTGCCCTGCTGCGGGGTCTGGGGGCTGTCGATGGGGACTTGCGATTGCAGGAAATAGCCCAGTTCCGTGCCGGAAATGAACCCGTCATTGTCGAAATCCGCCGCGCCGTCCAGGCCCAGAACAAATTTGCGGCGGAAGGCGCTGCGGTCGGGGACGATTTCATCGGCAGAGCCGGCGGTGATGAAATGCTGCACCGGTTTGGCCATCCAGCGGTTGATGGCGGGGGGCGGCTGGTTCGGTCCCCGGTTCAGATTGTTGAACAGGGTGCCGGAGAAGCAACTGTCGAAGATGAACATCAGGTGCCGGGCCGCCACCTGTTCGGTCCAGGCCAGGATGCGGCTCATGGAAATGGCCTTGGCCTGGAACGCCGCCGGGTTCTGCCGATCCAGGCGCGGGGCGTCGGACGGAACGATGAAGCCCAGCGGGACCTCATGCACCTTCACCGTTTCGCCATGGCCCGCGTAATAGATCAGCAGGCGTTTGCGTTCATTGGCGGTGCCATATCCGTGACGTTGCAGGAAATTCTCGATCGCGGCTTCCAGCGCGGCCTTGTCCAGGTCGAGCGGAACCTGTTCCACCTCGAAGCCCTGCGCCTTCAGCGCCGTGGTGACCGCCGCCACATCCTCCCGCACGCCGGGAAGCGGGTTCCAGCCGGCGCTGTAGCGGCTGACACCAATCACCAGCGCATGGCTGGAGGCGTAGCTGACCACCTCCTCCCCCGCCATCGTCACGATGCGCTGCAGACCGCGATCCTGTCCCATCGCGACAGGGACCGGTCCCGCTAGCGCCGCCACGGCCAGCATCAGCCCGGTTGCGACCCTGCGCATCATGCTCCCCTCCCGCCCCGCCCTGGTATGTACAAGTACACGTCAAAGCTGCGGCAACGGCAAGATTGAAAAGCCGGCTGCCGTTGCCGCAGACCCTACCGATAGTATCGGGATGGTTCCGCGCTGGCAGGGCTCAAGGTGGGCAGGGGCTCAGTGCGACCCGCCCTCCAGATAGGCCGCGCGCACCTCCGGATTGGCCAGCAATTCCTGGCCGGCACCTTCCATCACCACCTGACCCTGGGCCAGCACATAGGCGCGGTGGGCCAGTTTCAGGGCGTGGTAGGCATTCTGTTCGACCAGCAGGATGGTCATGCCGCGTGTCTTGTTCAGGTCCGCGATGACATCGAAGATGCGGCGGATGATCAGGGGGGCCAGACCCAGAGACGGCTCATCCAGCAGCAGCAGGCGCGGCCGGCTCATCAACGCGCGGGAGATGGCCAGCATCTGCTGTTCACCCCCCGACAGGGTGCCCGCCCGCTGGTCCCGGCGCTTGGCCAGGATGGGGAACAGGTCCAGGCACCAGGCGGCGTCTTCGTCGAAATGCTCAGGCTTGCCCAGGGTGGCGCCCAGTTGCAGGTTTTCGAACACCGTCATGCGCGGGAAAATGCGCCGCCCCTCCGGCACCTGGGCGATGCCCAGCTTCGCCGTCTCATGCGGGGGCAGGTCGTTGATGATCTGCCCGTCGAACATGATGGTGCCGGATGCCGGCTTGGGCTGGCCGCAGATGGTCATCAGCAGGGTGGACTTGCCGGCGCCATTGGCGCCGATCAGGGTGACGATCTCCCCCTGTTCCACACGCACATCGACGCCGCGCAGCGCCTCGATGGGGCCGTAATTGGTGCGGACCCCCGTCAGTTGCAGCAGGCTCATGCCCGGCCTCCTTCCTGTCCGGCCACGTCTTCGGCGACGATGGCGGGCAGTTCCTCTTCATCCGGCTCGCCCAGATAGGCCTTGATCACGCGCTCATCGCTGCGGATCTCTTCCGGCGTGCCCTCGGCGATCTTGCGGCCATATTCGACCACATGGATACGGTCGGAGATGCCCATCACCAGGCCCATATCATGTTCGATCAGCAGGATGCCGATGCCGAACTGTTCCCGGATGCCGCGCAGCAGGTCACCCAGAGCCCCCGTCTCCTTCGGGTTCAGGCCGGCGGCCGGTTCATCCAGGCAGAGCAGCAGCGGGTTGGTGTTCATGGCGCGTGCAATCTCCACCCGGCGCTGCACGCCGTAGGAAAGATTGCCCGCCTCTTCATCCGCCACCGCTGTCAGGTCCAGCCGTTCGATCCAGAAGCGGGCGCGGTCGATGGCTTCCTTCTCTGCGGTGCGCCAGCCCTTCAGACCGATCAGGCCGGCAACGCCGAACGCCGCCTTTTTCATCAGCCCCACATGCTGGGCCACCAGCAGGTTTTCCAGCACGGTCATGCGCGGGAACAGGCGGATATTCTGAAAGGTGCGCACCACGCCATGGCGCGACACCTGATATCCCGCCAGGGTTTGCAGCGACACGGGCGCCTGGCCCGGCCGGTTCAGGGTCAATTCACCCGATGTCGGCTTATAAAAGCCGGTCAGGCAGTTGAAGATGGTCGTCTTGCCGGCCCCGTTGGGGCCGATCAGGGCCGTGATCTTGTTGGTTTCGGCCGTCAGGTTGACACCATCGACGGCCACCAGGCCACCAAAACGCATGGTCAGGCCCGTGACGGACAGCAGGGGGGCGCTCATGCCGCTTCTCCCTTCTGGCTGGAGAGGCGGATGGTGGGCACGCGCTGCGACAGCAGCCCACCCGGACGCCAGACCATGATGGCGATCATCGCAATGCCAAAGACGATCATGCGGAAATCGGCGAATTCACGGCCCACTTCCGGCAGCAGCACGATGAACAGCGCCGCGATGACCACGCCGATCTGGCTGCCCATGCCGCCCAGCACGACGATGGCCAGGATCAGGGCGCTTTCGATGAAGCCGAAGCTTTCCGGCGACACGAAGCCCTGGCGGGCCGCAAAGAAGCAGCCGGCGAACCCGCCCAGCATTCCGCCCACCGCATAGGCCGAGACCTTGGACGCTGTGGGGTTGATGCCCAGGGAGCGGCAGGCGATCTCATCCTCGCGCAGGGCCTCCCACGCCCGGCCGATGGGCAGGGCGCGCAGGCGCTTGATCACCCAGGCGGCCCCCAGCACCAGAGTCAGCGCGATCAGGTAGAGGAACATCAGCCGGTGTTCGGTGGCAAAGGTGATGCCCGTCACCTCATGAAAGCTGGTCAGGCCTTCCGGCGGACGCCGGTCGAAAGAGAGGCCGAACAGCGACGGGCGGGGCACGCCGCTGATGCCGGCAGGGCCGCCGGTGAAGCTCTGCCAGTTCAGGATGACGATGCGGGTGATCTCGCCAAAGCCTAAGGTGACGATGGCCAGATAATCACCCCGCAGGCGCAGGATGGGCATCGACAGCAGAGCGCCGAACAGCGCCGCGATCAACCCCGAGAGCGGCAGGCAGACCCAGAAGCCCCAGCCCAGGGTGGTGGACAGGATGGCGAAACTGTAGGCGCCGATGGCGTAGAAGGCCACGAAGCCCAGATCCAGCAATCCCGCCAGACCCACGGTGACGTTCAAGCCCATGCCCAGAAGCACATAGATCAGCACGGTCGTGCCGACATCCATGATGTAGCGGTCGGAGAAAGGCATGAAGGGCAGGGTGACGGCAAAGAGCGTGATGCCGATGGCGAATCCCTTGGTCAGCTTGGCTGTCAGGGCGTCGTCCCGCTTGGGCTTGGTCCCGGCGGCCAGCTTCGGCTTGGCGGCCCGGCGGGCGGCCAGCGCATCGCGGGCCATCCCCATCAGGAAGCTGCCGACCAGCACGATCAGGCCGGACCAGAAGACCCAGGGCCAGCGTTGCTGTACCACCAGCCCCTGGTCGGTGGAGACGGTGTAGAGGCCGATGAAGGGCACGGCCAGCACCATGGCGACCAGACCGGCGATGATGCTGCCCTTGAGATGATGTTGGATCGAGTTGGCCATTCTCACACCTTCTCGATATCGGGGCGGCCCAGCAGGCCCGTGGGCCGGAAGACCAGCACCAGGATCAGCACGGAGAAGGAAGCGACGTCCTTATAGGCACCCGACACATAGCCGGTGAAGAACGCCTCGATCAGGCCGATCAGCAGGCCCCCCAGCATGGCGCCCGGCAGGCTGCCGATGCCCCCCAGCACGGCGGCGGTGAAGGCCTTCATCCCGGCCAGGAAGCCGATATAGAAGTCGATCACGCCGTAATACATGGTGACCAGCACACCGGCGACGGCGGCAAGGGCCGCGCCCATGACGAAGGTCAGGCTGATGGTGCGGTCGACATTGATGCCCAGCAGGCCCGCCATGGTGCGGTCCTGCTCACACGCGCGTTGTGCCCGGCCCAGGGCCGTGCGGTTGATCAACTGGGTGAAGCCCACCATCAGGATCAGCGTCAGCAGGATGATGAAAAGCTGGATATAGGAGATGTTGACGGCGAACCCATCCCCCTGCCACAGCGTCACGCCGCCATTCATGACGGGGGCCAGCGGCTTGGGCCGCGCCCCCTGCGTCTGCATGACGTAGTTCTGCAGCAGGATCGACATGCCGATGGCGCTGATCAGCGGCGCCAGCTTCGGTGCGCCACGCAGGGGCCGGTAGGCCACCCGCTCCACCGTCCAGCCGTAGGCGGCGGTAAAGGCGATGGCCATCACCAGCACCAGCAGCAATGCCAGCGGCACCGACGTCACCCCGGCTGCTGCCAGGATAGAGAAGGTGGTGACCGCCACGAAGGCGCCGATCATGTAAATCTCGCCATGGGCGAAATTGATCATGCGGATGATGCCATACACCATCGTGTAGCCGATGGCGATCAACCCATAAATGGCCCCCAACGCAAGGCCATTGATGAGGTATTGGAGAAACGTCCCCAGCGCTGACGCGTCCATGTGCCCCCAGTCCGATTTGGCCGGCCACCCCATTCTGTCTGGCGGAGTTTGCACCGGCGAAGGTGCGCCACCGTAACGGATGGGGGCGGGGGGCAGCAAGGGTGCTTGGCGCAGATTTGTGGGGCTGGTGTGTTGTTCCCTCCCCCTCCCGTCGGTTGACGCCGCCGGCCCCCTCCCTCTCCCATTTGCATGGGCGAGGGGCGGAACGATCGGATATTGCCCCTCGCCCGCTTGCGGGAGAGGGAGGGGCCCATCGCTGTCAGGCGATGGGAGGGTGAGGGAACCACGCTCCCTATCCCCCAAACCCTTCCTCATGCACCCGCAGATGCAACAAGGCGAGGTCCAGCAACGGGGTTGCCACCCCGTGCGACCGTGCCCGGGCCGCCAGATCGCCCAGGATATGCTCCGCTTCCGTCCGGCCGCCCTTGGCCAGGTCGCGGGCCATGGAGGCGTTGACATTGCTGCCAGCATCGACCACCTGCGCGCCATATTCCGCCAGCAGGGCCGGACGCGGGGCGAAACCTTCGGCGGTGGCCACGGCGGCCCCTTCGACCAGCAGCGATTTCATGAAGTCCGTCCCGCCCGGCTGTCGGTTGATGGCGCCGACCGTCCCGCGCATCAGGCAGGTGGCGCCGGCCAGCGCGGCCAGGAAGAAATATTTCTCCCACAGGTCCTGCATGATGTTGTCGGAACGGTGCCAATCCACGCAGGTCGGGCGGAACGCCTCGGCCAGGGCCGCGACGGCGGGATGCTGACCCTCGTGCCGGGCGCCGAACACCAGCTTGTGGATGGTGGACAGGTGACGCACCACGCCCTGTTCGTCCAGCGTGATGGGGATATGGCACAGGCCACCCATCACGCGTTCGCGCCCGAAGGCCGCATCCAGCCGTTCCATATGCCGCACGCCGTTCAGCAGTGGCATCAGGATGCTGTCGGGGCCCATGGCGGGCATCACACTGTCGATGGCGGCGTCCAGGTCCCAGGCCTTGCAGGTCAGGATGACCAGATCATAGGGCTTGCGCGCCTTGGTCACCGTCTGGGCCGGGATGCGGATGTTCCCGTGCGGGCTTTCCACCCGCAGCCAGTTCTCCATCAACTGCGCCTGGCGTCTGGGCCGGACCAGGAAGCTGACATTGGCGCCGGCTTCCATCAACCGCCCGCCGAAATAGCCACCGACGCCGCCGGCGCCCAGGATCAAGATGCGCATGCTTATCCTCTTGTCTGTGCCTTCCTTTGCATATCATCGCAACCAGTATCGATTCGATGACAAATCCAATGGAACCGCAGGTGGAAACGGCATCTTTGCCGGTTTTCGGCGGCTGCCAATATTGCCGGCATTCCGCCCGGCTCTGCGCTCTTTAAAGGTTCTCACCGCTTTCAAGCTAAAGGGATTGTCATATCCAATCACATAAAGGCAGACTATCCTTTGTGAAGCAGGGGCGGAGGTGGCGTTGGCCGCCGACCTGTGCATTCGGTGGGGTATCCAAGGCAAGGGCGGACGGGGCCCGGCGGCGGATGTGTTGCGCAAGGTGTGGATGAAAGCGACGTTACCGCCTGAACAGGCCGAGACGGACATCCTGCCGGAGAGCGGGGGCGTGGAGACGGCCGCGGTGGCGCGTGTGCCGCTGCGCAAACGGCTGTCCTTCAAACAGGCGCGCAACACGGCGCTGGTTACCTTGATGCTGGGTCTGGTCCTGTCCACGGCCCAGATCACCATCGATCTTCTGGACATGGAACGGCAGTCGGACCAGTTGGTCCGGCAGGTCCTGTCGATCATGCGGGAAGCGGCAGCGGAAAGCGCCTATTCCTTCGATCAGGCGCTGGCCGACCGTGTCGTGACCGGCCTGTTTGAATACAAGCCCATCTACCGTGCCGTCATTCTGGAGGATTTCGGCAACCAGCTGGCCGCCCGCGAACGTCCCCAGGCGGAGGGGCAGCTCAAATGGCTGGCGGAGATGCTGCTGCCGGTGGAGAAGACCTACTCCATCCCGCTGGTGATCGAGCGGCACAACCAGAATGTCGGTGAACTACGTGTTTCCATCGACCGGTTCCTGATCGCGCAGGAATTCTTCCGGCGGTCCGGGGTGGTTCTGTCGACGGGCATCATCTGGACGGTGGCGTTGGCCCTGATCCTGGTGGTGATGTTCTATTCCACCCTGACCAAGCCGTTCCTGCGCATGTCCTCGGTCATCGCGGAAATCAATCCCCTGCGCCCGGCCGACAAGCTTCTGTCCGTGCCCAAGCGGCATGAGGATGACGAACTGGGCCTGCTGGCCAAGACCATCAACGAGGTGCTGGTGCAGTTCGACCATTCGCTGGTCGAACGTGTGCGCGCCGAACAGGCGCTGCGTGAGCGTGAGACGCGCCTGTCCGGCATCATGGACAATGTGGCCGACGGCATCATCACCCTGGATGAGGATCTGCGCATCGAAACCATGAACAGCGCCGCCGAGGCGTTGTTCGGCTATGCCGACGGTGAAGCAGTGGGCCAGCCCTTCGTCACCCTGATTGAGGAGCGCGACTGGACCCGTGTGGCCGTGGCGCTGATGGCCTGTCTGCGCCGGGCGGAGGAAGATCAGCGCCCCGACAACCGGGCCGAAATCCAGGGCCGCCGCCGCCATGGCGAGGTGTTCGCCATGGCCTTCGGTGTCAGCCAGATGCGGCTGGGCGACCGGCGCACCGCCATCTGCGTGGTGCAGGACATCACGCAGCGCAAGCGCGCCGAACAGGCCCTGCGCGAAAGCGAGGAACGGCTGAAGCTGGCCGTGAGGGCCACCCGGTCCGGCGTGTTCGACAATTCCTATACGAAGGGCACCTATTGGTGGTCGCCCGAATTTATCGAGATGCTGGGATATGACGCGGTCGACGCGATGTATGCCAACAAGCTGTTCGACGGGCTGCTGCATCCCGACGACAAGGACATGGCGCAAAACCAGATCGAGCGCTACCTGAACGGGGAGGTGGGCGATTACCTGTCGCTCTATCGCCTGCGCCATCGCGACGGGTCCTGGGTCTGGATCGAGGCCAGAGGCCAGGCCATCCGCGATGATGGCGGCCGGCCGCTGCGCTTCACCGGCACCATGACCGACGTTTCGGACCGCAAGCGGTTCGAAGAACAGCTTATGTATGTCAGCACCCATGACCCGCTGACGGGCCTGCCCAACCGTACCCTGGTGCAGGACCGGTTGCAGCATGCGCTGGCCCATGCGGGCCGCAAGGGTACGACCGTGGCCGTGCTGCTGCTGGATGTTGACCGGTTCAAGCTGGTCAATGACAGTCTGGGCCACCAGGCGGGCGACAAGCTGCTGCGGGCGCTCGCCCAACGGCTGGGTTCCTGCGTGCGCGCCGCTGACACGGTGGGGCGCCTTGGCGCGGATGAATTCCTGATCGTGGCGGAGGATCTGCCCGATCCGCAGATGGCGGCCCGCGTGGCGGAGACCATCCTGGTCAGCCTGTCGCGCCCCTTCGGCATCGACGGGCAGCAGCTCTTTGTCACCACCTCCATCGGCATCGCCCTGTTCCCCGGCGATGGTGCGGATTTCCACGCCCTGATGCGCGACGCCGATACGGCGATGCACAATGCCAAGGCATCGGGCGGCAATGGCTACCGCTTCTTCACGCCGGAAATGAACGAGGCGGCGGTGGCCCGCCTATCGCTGGAACATTCCCTGCGCGAGGCGCTGGAGCAGGGCCAGTTCTTCCTTCATTACCAGCCCAAGATCGCCATGAGCACCATGGCCGCCGTGGGCGTGGAGGCGCTGATCCGCTGGCAGCACCCGGAAATCGGCATGATCCCGCCGGGCAAGTTCATTCCGGTTGCGGAAGAAACCGGCCTGATCGTGCCCCTGGGCGAATGGGTCATGCGCGCCGCCCTGGCCCAGATCCAGGATTGGCGCAAGCGTGGCTTCGCCCCGATCCCGGTGGCCGTCAATGTTTCCGTCCGCCAGATCGCGACGCCCATGTTCGGTGAACGCGTCTTCTCGCTCTGCCAGGAATATGGCGTGCCGCCGGAATTGCTGGAGATCGAGATCACCGAGACGGCGATGATGTCCAACCTGGCCTATATCGCCGATACGCTGAACGAGATCCGGGGCCGTGGCATCCGAATCGCCATCGACGATTTCGGCACGGGCTATTCCTCGCTCTCCTATCTGCGCCGTCTGCCCATCACGACGCTGAAGGTGGACCGTTCCTTCGTGAACGAGGCGCCGACCAATGCCGATACGGGCGCCATCGCGGCCACCATCATCGCCATGGGCCGACAGTTGGGCCTGAAGGTGGTCGCGGAAGGAATCGAGACGGAGGAGCAGCTCGAATTCCTGCGCCTGCATCATTGCGATGAGCTGCAGGGCTATTTCTTCTCCCGGCCGCTGCCGCCCGGCGATCTCGAAACCCGATTCCTGCAACTGGATGGTGTGCTGGAAGTTGCCGGTTGACGTAAACGTCACAAGGGGTTGAGAGGCATTTTCGTCATTCGCAAGTGCAAAATTTCCCGTATCGCGGGAGCGCTGCCCAATAAACGGGCGTTTGACCGAGATGCCATAAATACGTTCAAGCCATTGGAAACTGGGCAAAAAATGTGTCTTTTTTGCCAGTCCGGGCATCAAACGAACCCGCCGGAGACATAACGCGCATAGAAGCCTTGACGTCCCCACATGGCGGCCTTTACGAAAAGGTTACGCGAAATTCCCCCGGCTCTGAAAAAGGGTCGGCCGCCGGCCCATAGCCGGGGAATGATAAGAATGGGATGCGAGGAGGAAACGCATGGCACGCAAATCGACGCCGCAGGTGCGCATGGACCGTCGGGTACTGGCCGGGGTTAGTGCGGCGGCCATCCTGGCCCCGATGCTGGCGGTAGGCAGCGCACAGGCTGTCGCCTTCAACCGCGGCGAGTTGAGCGGCAGCTTCGACACGACCCTGACCATGGGCGCCCTGTTCCGCGTCCAGGGCCGTGACCCGGATCTGATCGGCGTCGCCAATGGCGGTCGCGCCCATTCGATCAACGGCGACAATGGCAACCTGAACTATGACAAGGGCCTAGTGTCGCTCGCCGGCCGTGCCACGCACGAGCTGAAGCTGAGCTACGGCAATCTGGGCGCCTTTGTCCGTGGCACCTACTTCTATGACGTCGTGAACGCCAAGAAGTCGTCGACCAACGGGGCGCGTACCAACCGCTTCGCCTTCAATTCCGACACGGTCGAGCGCGTGGGCCGTGACTTCGATCTGCTGGACGCTTTCGTTTATGGCGATTTCGCCGTGGGCGACGGCTCCAATCTCTCTGTCCGCCTGGGCAAGCAGGTGTTGAGCTGGGGTGAAAGCACTTTCATCCAGAACGGCATCAACTCCATCAACCCGGTCGATGTCTCCGCCCTGCGCGTGCCGGGTTCGGAACTGAAGGAAGCCTTCCTGCCGGTGCCGATCGCCGACATCAGCTTCTCCTTCAACGAGAATGTCTCGCTGGAAGCCTTCTATCAGTTCAAGTGGGACAATACGGAGCCGGAAGCCGCCGGTTCCTTCTTCTCCACCAATGATGCGGCCTCTCCCGGTGGCGACCATCTGTTCATCGGCTTCGGCAACTACCTGTTCCGGGACGATCCCAGCCAGGGTGCGGTTGCCGGCGGCAATGTCTTCCCGGTGGACAAGTATCCGAACCCGCTGCTGAACGGTTTCCGTGGCGCGCAGTCGCTGACCCCGTTCGGCACCGTGGTGCCCCGGTCCAAGGATGATACGCCCAGCGACAGCGGGCAGTATGGTCTGGCCCTGCGTATCTTCGCCGAAGAACTGAACAATACCGAATTCGGCTTCTACTACACGAACCTGCATTCGCGTGTGCCGGTGCTCAGCTCCATCGTCGGCAGCCTGCAGCAGTTCCAGGCGGATCCCTCGAACTTCACGAAGAATTCGTCCTACCGCGCCGAATATCCCGAGGATATTCAGCTTTTCGGCGCCAGCTTCAACACCACCATCCCGTTCGGCATCTCCCTGCAGGGCGAAATCAGCTTCCGCAAGGACCAGCCCTTGCAGTTGGATGACGTGGAGCTGTTGCAGGCAACCCTTGCCGCCCCGTCGATCCTGGGGTCCATTGCGTCTGCCCAGGCCCAGGGCGCCGCTGCCGGGGCCACCGCTGGCCGGGCCCAGGGCAGTGCGACATTCAATAGCGCCGTCGCTGCCGCTATCGCCGGTAATCCGGCCCTGCGCCCCTTCACCGGCCTGACCTTCGAGCAGATCCAGGCCATCAATCCGACAGTGGCGGGCGCCATCAGCAGCGGCATCGCCGCCGCCGCCGGGTCGCCGGGCGGCACCCGCGCCGCGTTCGAAACGGCCGGGGCAACAGCGGGCGCGGCCGCCGGTGGGTTGCAGGGTGCCAATGCCGGTGCAGTCGGTGCGGCAAACCTGTTCAACACCAACCAGATCGTCAAGAAGATCGGGGCGATCCAGGGCACGACGGCCGCCGCCATCACGGCCGATCTGGCCAACCGCTATTTCGGCAAGCGCATCCAGGGCTGGGAGGAATTCGACGTTACCCAGGCCCAGATGACCGCCACCAAGGCCTTCGAACGCGCCTTCGGTGCCGATCAGTGGGTGATGGTGGCGGAAGTCGGCGGCACCTGGATTTCCGACATGCCGGACAAGACCGTGCTGCGCCTGGAAGGGCCGGGCACGGTGGTTGGTGGCAACCCGGCCTTTGTTGGCCGTGGCGGTATGGCCGATCTGGCCACCGACGGCTTTGCCGACGCCTTCTCCTGGGGTTACCGCGCGGCCCTGCGTTTCGATTATCTGAACGCGATGCCGGGCATCAACCTCTATCCCTCCATCTCCTGGCAGCATGACGTGAACGGCACCACGCCGACGCCGCTGGGCAATTTTGTGGAAGGCCGCAAGGCCATCAGCCTGGGTCTGCGTGCCCTGGTGCGGGAGACCATCACGGTCGACCTGTCCTATTCCAACTATTTCGGGGCCGGGAAGTTCAACCTGATCAACGATCGCGACTTTGTGGCCGCCAGCGTCAAATACTCGTTCTGACGCCGCACGACGACCACATAAGAAGATAGCGATCGAGGAGGAAACGCATGTTCCGTATGAAATCCGCTCTGCTGGGTGGCGCCATCGCCCTGGCTTTCAGCCTTCCCACCCTGGCGCAGACCGCCGCTGATCTGGGCAAGACCTTGACCCCGATGGGCGCCATCAAGGCCGGCAATGCCGACGGCACCATCCCGGAATGGACCGGCGGTATCACCAAGCCGCCCGCCAACTGGCAGCCTGGCACGATCGAGGTGGACCCGTTCCCCGAGGACAAGGTCAAGTTCACCATCACTGCGGCCAATATGGCCCAGTATGAGGACAAGTTGCCGGAGGGTCTGAAGGCCCTGCTGAAGCGCTATCCCGACTACAAGATGAATGTCTATCCGACCCGCCGCAGCGCGTCGTATCCGGACCGCATCTACAAGGAAACCATCGCCAACGGCTCGCGGGCCAAGCTGGTCGATGGCGGCAATGGCGTGGAAGGGGCCAAGGAAGGCGTGCCGTTCCCCATCCCGAAGGAGGGTGTGGAGGCCGTGTGGAACCACCTGCTGCGTTATCGCGGCGAGGCGACGGAGCGCAATGTGGGTCAGGTGAACCCGCAGACCGACGGTTCCTACACGCTGATCATGCTCTCCGAGAAGGTGAAGTACCTGTATCAGGCGCCCGGCGGCGCTCCCGGTAACACCTCGCTCTACTTTCTGCAGGAGGTGACCAGCCCGGCCCGTCTGGCCGGTGAAATCCTGCTGGTGCATGAGACGATCAATCAGGTGAAGGAACCGCGTTCGGCCTGGACCTACAATCCGGGACAGCGCCGTGTCCGCCGCGCCCCCAACGTCGCCTATGACAATCCCGGCACGGCGTCGGACGGCCTGCGCACCACCGACAATTTCGACATCTATTCTGGTGCGCCCGACCGTTACGACTGGAAGCTGGTCGGCAAGAAGGAAATGTACGTGCCGTACAATTCCTACAAGCTGCATTCCAAGGACACGAAGTACAGCGACATCGTGAAGCCCGGCCATATCAACCAGGATCTGGCCCGTTACGAGCTGCACCGCGTCTGGGTGGTGGAAGCGACCCTGAAGCAGGGCACCAGCCACATCTATGCCAAGCGCCGCTTCTATATCGACGAGGATAGCTGGCAGATCCTGGTTGCCGATCATCTGGACGCGCGTGGCGAGATGTGGCGCGTGGCCGAGTGCCATCCGGTGAACTATTATTCCATGCCGACCTTCTGGTCGACGCTGGATGCGCTCTATGACCTGCAGTCGGGTCGCTATACGGCCATCGGCCTGGACAACCAGGAAGCGCCGTACAAGTTCGAAGTGAAGTACAGCGAAGCCGATTTCTCGCCTGACAGCCTGCGCCGCGCCGGCGTTCGCTGATCGGCGGAACGGCAACGGGCCGGCTGGTGGCGAACCGGCCGGCCCTTTTCCGTCTCTTGGCGGATTTTAACCAAACCTCGCCGGTGATCCGATGCTTCTTTCCTCCTCCGCTCTTCGTCCGCTGGCGGCAAGCCTGTGCCTGCTGCTTCTGGGCGTCCTGCCCGTGGCAGCGCAGGAGGCGGCAGCCCCGGCGTTACGCCCCGCGGTGATCGCGCCGCTGGCCAGCCAGTCCCTGATCCTGGGGGCGGCGCGTGCCGGTGACCGGCTGGTGGCCGTGGGCGAACGGGGTCACATCCTGCTGTCCGATGATAATGGCAAGAGCTGGCGACAGGTGCCGGTCCCCGCCAATACAGCCCTGACAGGTGTGCATTTTGCCGATCCCCGGCGCGGCTGGGCCGTGGGCCATGACGCCGTGATCCTGCATACCCAGGATGGCGGCGAAAGCTGGCAGGTCCAGCATGCCGATCCCGAGCTGGAACAGCCCCTGATGGATGTGCTGTTCAATGCCGACGGACAGCATGGCATCGCGGTCGGCGCCTATGGACTGTATCTGGAAACTGCTGATGGCGGCGTCACTTGGAACAGCCGGCAGATCAGTGAGGATGATTTCCATTTCAACGCCATCCTGGCGCCCACGCCGGAAACCCGCCTGATCGCGGGGGAGGCCGGGACCCTGCTGTTCAGTGCCGATGCCGGGGCCACCTGGACCAAGCTGGACAGCCCCTATGACGGGTCCTTCTTTGATGTGCTGGCCCTGGGTCCGCAAAGCTTCCTGGCCTACGGTCTGCAGGGCAATATCCTGCGCAGCGATGATGGCGGCAAAAGCTGGACCGCGATTGAGAGCAACACCACGGCGGGCCTGATGGGCGGCGCCATGCTGGCCGATGGTTCCGTGGTGCTGGTGGGGGCGCAGGGTGCGGTTCTGACCAGCGGCGACGGCGGCCGCACCTTTGCCACCACCAAGCGCGCCGACCGTGTGGCCCTGGCCGATGCCATCCAGGCGCCCGATGGCAGCGTCATTCTGCTGGGCGAACACGGGCCGATCCCGGCGCGTCCGTGACGCGCCGCCTTCGCCCCGCCCCGATCCCTTGAACGCCAAGGCGAACCGACATGTCCCAGTCCACCTCCTTCCTGTCCCGTCTTGAACATTGGACCTTCCGCAACCGGGTGCTGATCCTGGTCGTGTTCGGTCTGCTGACGGCCTTCATGGGCTGGCAAGGTGCCAAGCTGCGCGTCGTTGCCGGGTTTGAGAAGACCCTGCCGCTTGAGCATCCCTATATGCAGACCTTCACCAAGCATATGAAGGAATTCGGCGGCGCCAACCGGGTGCTGGTGGCGCTGTCGGTGAAGGAAGGCGACATCTACACGCCGGAATTCATGACAAGGCTGAAGCAGGTGACGGACGAAGTGTTCTTTGTCCCCGGCGTGGACCGCGCCAGCGTCACCAGCATCTTCACGCCCAATGTGCGCTTCATCGAGATCGTGGAGGATGGGTTCGCGGGCGGCAATGTCATCCCCGCCGAATTCCAGCCCAATGAGCAGTGGCTGCCTATCGTCCGCGAGAATGTCCTGAAATCCGGTCAGGTCGGCCGCCTGGTGGCGGAGGATTTCACGGCGGCGCTGGTGTCGGTACAGTTGGTGGAGAAGGACCCGCGCACCGGCGAGAAGCTGGACTACACGGCCGTGGCGCAGCAGCTTGAGGCCATCCGCACCAAGTTCGAGGATGACAAGGTCCAGGTCCATATCATCGGCTTCGCCAAGGCCATGGGCGATATCGCCGACGGGGCCAAGAGCGTGGTGATGTTCTTCGCCATCGCCTTCGTCATTACCGCCGTGCTGGTCTATGGCTATGGCAAAAGCTGGATGATGACCTTCGCGATGCTGGGCATTTCGCTCTGTACCGTCGTCTGGCAATTCGGCCTGCTGGTGCTGCTGGGCTATGGCATCGATCCCTTGTCGATCCTGGTGCCGTTCCTGGTCTTCGCCATCGCCATTTCTCACGGCGTGCAGAATGTGGGCACCATCACGCAGGAAATGGGCAAGGGGGCGGATGCCTTCACGGCGGCGCGGATCAGTTTCGAACGGTTGCTGGTGCCCGGCGCCTCGGCCTTGGTCACCGACGCGCTGGCCTTTGTCACCATCGCCATCATCCAGATCCAGATGATCCAGGAACTGGCCGTTTCGGCCTCGGTCGGCATGCTGATCATCATCATCACCCATCTCTGGGTGCTGCCGGTGGTGCTGTCCTTCCTGCCGCTGGGTGACAAGTACCGGTCCCGCGTGTCGGGTCAGGTGGACCGGTTCGACCGCGTGTGGGGCTGGTTCGCCGTCTTTGCCCGACCCAAGGGCGCCATTGTCATGGTGCTGATCGGGCTGGGCGTGTTCTGCATCGCGCTGTGGGAACAGCGGCACATGACGGTGGGCGACACGGAGGCGGGCGTGCCCGAACTGTGGCCCGACAGCCGTTACAACCAGGATGCCCAGCTGATCGTGGACCGGTTCGCCATCGGCGTGGATATCATCCAGGTCATTGTGGAGACCAGGGCCGACGGCTGTATCGATTACAACATCATCAAGCAGGTGGATGATTTCACCTGGGCCATCTCCAATGTCGATGGCGTGCAATCGACCATGTCGATGGCCACGGCCATGAAGACGGTCAATACTGGCTGGAACGAGGGCAACCTGAACTGGCGTGTGCTGCCGCGCAATTCACAGGTTCTGGTCCGCACCGTTTCGCCCATCGAGACATCGACGGGGCTGCTGAATTCCAACTGCTCGGTCATGCCGGTGATGATCTTCACCAAGGACCACAAGGCCGAGACCATCCAGCGCATCGTGGATGCGGTGGAGCAGTATAAGAAGGACAACCCGTCCGATACGGTCAGCTTCAACCTGGCCACCGGCAATGTCGGCGTGATGGCGGCCACCAACCAGGCGGTGATGACGGCGGAAAAGCCGATGCTGCTGCTGGTCTATGCCACCGTCGTGCTGTTCTGTGTCATCACCTTCCGCTCCATCGTCGGGTCGCTTGCCACCGTGCTGCCGCTGATCGTGGTGTCGATCCTGTGCAACGCCATGATGACCTGGCTGGGCATCGGGCTGAAGATTTCCACCTTGCCCGCCGCCGCGCTGGGCGTGGGTATCGGTGTGGATTACGGGCTCTATATCTTCAACCGGCTCCAATCCTATCTGAAGCATGGCCTGAACTTCGCGGAAGCCTATTACCGCACGCTACAGGAAACCGGCAGTTCCGTGCTGTTCACCGGCCTGACCCTGGCCGTGGCGACGGCGACCTGGATCTTCTCCGACCTGAAGTTCCAGGCCGATATGGGTGTGCTGCTCACCTTCATCTTCCTGGCCAACATGATCGGGGCTGTCGTGCTGCTGCCGGCGGTGGCGGCCCTGCTGTACCGGATGTTCCCCAAACTGTACGAGGCGGAGGTACGCCGGGCGTCCAAGCGGACCTTCGCGGTTCATTGACCGTTGCTTGACAGGGAAACCGGATATTGCCAGCTTCGCTGCCGCACCCTGGGGGCCTGTCTCCCAGGGCCTCTGCGGGTTGACGGAGTGGAAACCGTGTCCGGCGGTTTGAACGAAGAGCGGGGGTTTGGGGAATGACCAAGGCTCCCCGCCTGTTGGTGACGATCCCGCACTTCTTCAAGGAAGGGGCCAACGCGCAATACGGGTCGGGCCGTGATGCGGCGGTGGTCAGGGTGACGGCCCTGCGCTGCTGCATCAGCTCCCTGCATCAGGCGCTTGCCGGGGGCCATGCCGTCATCCAGGTCGGTGACAAGGTCGGCCGCCCGATCGAGCCGATACAGCGGGTGGAACTGGATATCGTCGTCTGCACCGTTGGGGATAACCACCTGCTGGGCGAGTTGCAGGATATGAACACCCTGTTCACGCAGGAGCCGGTCAATATCCCCGACCCGATGCTGCTGGGTTTTGAATGTCAGCGGATCATGAAGGAACGGTTCGGCCAGTATGACTGGTACGCCTTCATGGAAGATGACCTGATCATCACGGATCCCTGGTTCATCACCAAACTGGCCTGGTTCCAGCGGCACACGAGCCCCATGGTCCTGTTACAGCCCAACAGGTTTGAAATATCGGGCGGCCCCTTGCACAAGGTCTATATCGACGGCGATCTTTGTCAGGTCATGGTCGACCAGATCTTGCCCAAGGGGCAGGTTACGATGAAGGCCGATTTTCTTGGCCTGGATATGCGGTTCGTACAGGCCAAGAATCCGCATTCCGGGACCTATTTCCTGACGGCGGCTCAGCTTCAACACTGGATGGGGCGCCCGTCGTTCCTGGATTACGACACCAGCCTGTTCGGTCCGCTTGAAAGCGCCGCGACATACGGGGTCCTGCGGACGTTCCAGATATTCAAACCGCATGTCGGCAATGCCGCCTTCCTGGAAATCCAGCATCACGGCCAGGCCTTCATCAGGACCTTGCTGAACCAGTTCCCGATGCAGAACGAGCCCCTGCGATAGGGTGGAGCGTGAGCTGTCCCGGTATCGCCATGGCGTCCGGGTGCGCATAATACCAGTGCCGATAAATTCCGGCCCATCGGAATTTATCGGCTTCGGCGGCATGGGCCGCCGCCGCGCCCGTCGGCGCGGATATAAAAAGGGCCGCGACGGATAGCCGTCGCGGCCCTTTTTATATCCGCACTTGGTTCCCCCGGGTCCCGACGCGTCGGGACCCGGGTTCAGGCATCAGAAGCCGATCTTCATATGGGCGGTCAGGGCATGGTCGGTGCGGTCACCACCGGCAAAATGACCATTATAGCCGACGGCAACCGAGACATTTTCCGCCGTTTCATGCACCAGCCCGGCCCCCACGGCCAGACGCCCGCGCTTGCCGGCGCCCGGATCGGTCACCGCCCGTTCGCCATTGGCGAAACGGCCGGTGATGGCGCGGCTGTCGTCCTTGAACTCATACTCATAGGCCAGACGGACCTGAGGCACGAAGCTGGTGCCCACGCCGCTGATCTGACCGCCGACGCTGCCCAGCAGGCTTTCAGCGTCGAAATCATCCCAGGTCAGGGACAGCGGGCCGCCGCCCGTCTCCCCGAACCCTTCCACACGGCTCTTGGCATAACGCAGGCCGATGACGGGACCCATGGCGTAGGACCCGGCCACCGGCGTATAGCCGATGGTGGTGCCCAACGCGTAGGTGTTGCCCTTATAGTCGCTCTTGGCGGTGGCGAACGGGGTGAAGCGGGTAGCACGGTTCGACTTGTAGTCATCGAAGCTGTAGGACATGGTCGTGTCCATCCACATGTCATCGGCCGCCGCCGTGATATAGGCGGTCATGTTGTAGGCCGTGGCGTCCAGCTTGGAATAGGCCTCGTCAGTCTTGGCGTTCAGGTTGCCATAGCTGAAGGCCACGCCGGCGACGACGTGACGATCGACCTGATAATCGAAGCCCAAGCCGGCGTTGAACCCGTCATAATCATAGCCCATCTGGCCCCGGACCGGATCGCGGCTGCCATCGACATAGGTGCCGAAGGCAAACATGCCGTACCGGCCATCCTGGCCGGCCTGGGCGCCGATGACATTGACGGAACCCTGGCCCGTGCGGGCGCCGGCCATACGGGCCGACACGCCTTCATTGGCCAGGTCCAGCAGACGCTGGGCCGCGTCGGTGGTGATGGCCAGGGCCGCCGGCGCCTCGAACGTGGCCGACAAGGTGCCATAGGCATATTCGGCGACCATCTGGTGTGCCGCTGCCGTCGGATGCAGGGCATCGAAGAACACCGTGCCGGCCGCACCCGCCGCCGTGGCGCAGGCACCGGTGGCAACCAGCGACCCGCCCGGCCCGACAGGGGCATAGCAGGGCGTGGAGACATTGGTGAAGCCGTAGGTGGACGGCGAGGCCAGCAGCCCCTGGAACAGGGTCTGCACATCGACCACCGTCACGGTCGCACCCTGCGCGCGCAGGGCGTTGGCAGAGGCCTTGATGGCCTGGGTATGCAGGTCGGACACGGTGTTGGCCGACGCCTTGTCGGCCGCCGACAGGCCGCTGGTCAAGGGGATGGAGCCCAGCGGCGGGAGGTTGAACAGCACAAACTGCCGCGCGCCGGCGGAGTAGAGGCGGCCGGCCTGGGCCGTGATGGCGCCGGTGGTGGCGGCAATGGCGGCCTGGGCGGCGGCTGTCGGGTTCGACTGCGGCTGGGTCAGCACGGCGATATAGTCATTGCCGCCGATCCAGATACCCACGGCGCGGCTGGCCGGAATGCTGGTCCCGCCCGCCAGATAGGCATCGACCTGCGCCGTCAGATCGATGGGCGTTGCACGGGTCGCGCGGG
Organism: Niveispirillum sp.; assembly: GCF_017996735.1. Taxonomy (GTDB): domain Bacteria; phylum Pseudomonadota; class Alphaproteobacteria; order Azospirillales; family Azospirillaceae; genus Niveispirillum. The sequence goes on along the minus strand of NZ_JAGOGJ010000067.1, from coordinate 3,671 downwards.
CGCCGCCAAAGGCACGGCTGCTGGTGGTGATGCCGGAAACGGTGGCCAGATCCTCCAGCCAGACCGGGCCATTGCTGAAGCGCCCGTTCACATAGGGGGCGCCGGGCCGGGTGGCCGGGTTGATGTTCTTCAGATTGTCTGTATCGCTGAGGCTGTCGCCGAACACGACCAGCGAGGAGAAGTCGATGCCCTGGGCCTTGGCGGCCGGCGCATCCATGGCGATGGCGGAAAGGGACAGGACGGCGGCAAGCGCGGTGCCGCCCAGAAGCTTGTGGCTCATCAATAGGTTCCTCCCATGGTCGGGCCATTGTTTGGTTGCCCGATTCAGCACGACCTTGACGGTAGCCAATGCCAGACCGGCGCGGAAGGGGGTGACGTTACGTAACCTGCCGGCCCCCATGCATTATTCCGGTGATTGCGGCCCCGATGACACAACCCGCCGCCCATTCGCACATAAAAATCGGGCGGTTCCGCCTGGAACCGCCCGAGTTGGTACTGCCTCACAAGTCGGGCTCTCGCCCCTTACAGAATGCTTGGACCGTCAAAGAAGTTCCCGACCGATTTCAGCGTAAAGGGATCGAAGCTGCCCAGTTCGACCAGTTCCTGCCCGGCGGAACTGAAATAGGCGACGGGGGCCAGCGATCCCGGCTGATAGGGGGCGAAATCACCGACGGCGGCGACGATGATATCTTCGATCCCGTCACCGTCGATATCCTGGGTGCCCACGAAATCCCAGCCGAAATCCAGCTTGAAGACTGTCTGGAAATAATCGATGCCGGCCATGTAGCTGGTGGCGATGTCAAAGGGTGGATGGACCCAGACGCTGAATTCCCGGCTGCCCGCATCGTAGAACAGGATCTCATCCAGACTGTCCGTGCCGTGGAAATTACCCACCGCAGCGACCGACACGGTGCCGTCGGCGGTAATGCCGCTGACGAAATAGGCGTCCGACAGGTCGTTCTTTACATAAAGATCGCCCGTGCTCTTGTCCTTGAACAAGACATCGACACCGCCACGGGCATCCAGGTTGCCCAGCGCCACGAATTCGTTGTTCCGGTCCTGATTGTCCCAGATCACGTAGATATTGCCGGTATCGGTATCGACGCCATAGATCTGCTTGGCCGGTTCGGCATAGCGACCGGCATCGGGATGCGGCTCACCCACGGCGATGCCCTGGTCGACGCTGGGGAAATAGACCTCGTTGGAGGTCGTCATCAGCACGCCGCGCAGTTCCACCTTGATGTCGGACAGGTCCAGGCCGGGGAAAAGCCCCGTGTCGTAGGACATCTCGACCGCTTCCGCCGCGATGGGGCGCGGCGGCATGGGGAAGGGCTGGATCGTGAAAATCGGCTCTTCCGCCGGCGGCGGGTCGATGCCGATGTTCGGCGTGTCGCTATACAGCAGGTAGGAGGTGAAGATCACGTCGTTGCGGCCGTCGCCATTGGCATCGGCGATGCCGGCCAGTTCGGTGATCCGCTCCAACCCGAACATGTACGGCGTCGGCAGTGCGATCTCCAGCACATGCTCGACAGGCTTCTCGCCGCCGGGCTGGCCATCGAACCAGGAGAAGGTGCCATCGTCGCGGCCGACGACGACATCGGCCACGCCATCGGTGGACAGGATGCCCGCCGCCACGGCATTGACGCCGTGGGTGTCGATGCCGGGCAACGGCATCGACATGCCGGTCAGTGACCGGAGGGTCAGACCGGATTTGTCGAAGGTGAGAATCTGCGAACTCATCGCACGCATGCCTCTTGATTGTGACGACCGGCCGCCGCGCGGGGCGGCCCTCGTCGGATTGTCAGCCCCGATATCCATTGGATATGCCGGCGTCGGGCAGGGGTCAATAAGTTGCTTAATTCGGAATGACGAAATACGACATCACTGTATAAGGAAGGGGGTAACCCTTTGGAATGATTTGGGCGGCCAAACAATGCGGGGCCAGGACGGCGCGATCGCTGCTGCCTTTAGGAGGCTGTCGACGGCGCGGATGGGGGCGACTCGCGTCGTTGGATGCACGGCGGCAATTGTTTCAATCATTTCAGACCATCGGTCAAATTCCTGACCGATGGTCTCCGCGTCGGCGGCGGCCGGTATCAGGCGGGCAAAGAAAAAGCCCCGCCGGGTGGGGCGGGGCCTTGCAATGTGATGGCGTGCCGGGCTGGCCGGCACACGGATCAGACGTTGAAGCGGAAATGGAAGATGTCGCCGTCCTGGACCAGATATTCCTTGCCTTCCATGCGCATCTTGCCGGCTTCCTTGGCCCCGACCTCGCCGCCCAGCGTGACATAGCTGTTGTAATCGACGGTTTCGGCCTTGATGAAGCCGCGTTCGAAATCGGTATGGATGACGCCGGCGGCTTCCGGGGCCTTGGCGCCCTTGCGGACGGTCCAGGCGCGGGCTTCCTTCGGGCCGACGGTGAAGAAGGTCAGCAGGCCCAGCAGGCCGTAGCCGGCGCGGATCAGGCGGTTCAGGCCCGGTTCCTCCAGCCCCAGCGACGACAGGTATTCCAGCTTGTCCTCGACCGGAAGCTGCGACAACTCGGCCTCGATGGCGGCGGAGATCACAACGCTGGCGGCACCCTGGCGGGCGGCCATCTCGGCCACCTTGGCGGACAGGGCGTTGCCGCTGCCGGCCGATGCCTCTTCCACGTTGCAGACATACAGGACGGGCTTGCCGGTCAGCAGCGCCATCTGCTTGAACATGTCGCGTTCTTCGTTGCTGATCTCCACCGACCGGGCGGGGCGGCCGTCGCGCAGGGCGTTCAGCACGCGTTCCATCAGCTCCGACAGGGCCTTGGCATCCTTGTCGCCGGCCTTGGCCTTCTTCTGCAGGGGCGGCAGGCGCTTTTCCAGGCTGTCCATGTCGGCCAGCATCAGTTCCGTCTCCACCGTCTCCGCATCGCGGACCGGTTCGATGGAACCTTCGACATGGGTGATGTCACCATCCTCGAAGCAGCGCAGCACATGGACGATGGCGTCGACCTCGCGGATATTGGCCAGGAACTGGTTGCCCAGGCCCTCACCCTTCGACGCGCCGCGCACCAGGCCGGCGATATCCACGAATTCAAGCTGCGTGGGCACGGTCTTCTGCGACTTGGCGATCTCGACCAGCTTGTCCAGGCGCGGGTCCGGCACGCCGACGCGGCCGACATTCGGCTCGATCGTGCAGAACGGATAGTTCGCAGCCTCGGCCGCCGCCGTGCTGGTCAGCGCGTTGAACAGGGTGGACTTGCCAACGTTGGGCAGGCCGACGATACCGCAGTTGAATCCCATGGGACGATGCTTTGCCGAATATGGTTCAGGATTGCGCCGGTTATCGGCGATCCTGAACAGGAATGCAAATGACGGGGGCGCATTGCATCCCGTCATTTGGCCGACAAGCGTCGGCCCGCCGCCCCTGCGGCGTGAAGCCCTGCCGCCGGGGGCGGATTGCATCCCGACATTTGGCCGCCGGGGCTGGAACTTGTCTTTGCATCGGGCTGTTGGTTGCCACGCTGCCGCCACCATTGCCCGGCCATATCGAAGCGGAACAGGGTTCGTCCTTGCCTTGGCCCCCGGCGGTTTGGCACTAGAGAGCCACCATCGAGGGTCGAAGCGGTTTGGGAAGATGATGATGAAGCGCAGTCTGGGTTTGATGTGCCTGATGCTGGTCGTGGCGGGGTGCCAGAC
>NZ_JAGOGJ010000066.1 GCF_017996735.1 Niveispirillum sp. | reverse complement strand
GCGCTTGAGGGGCAGGAAAGATTGACCGAAGGTCAAGATTTCATGCCCTGGTATAAGTGGGAGAGGGAGGGCCCGTTGGCGTCAGCCAATGGGAGGGTGAGGGCGCGGCAACTAGGCTCCCATACCAGAAGGGCCGCCCTACCCGGCGGCCCTTTCCCATCACATCGTCGTCTTGGTATCCAGGGCGTATCCCGCCGACCGGACGGTGCGGATCACGTCCTGCTCTTCCGTCTCGTTCAGCGCCTTGCGCAGGCGGCGGATATGCACATCGACGGTCCGCAGCTCGACATAGACGTCGTGACCCCAGACGATATCCAGCAACTGCTCGCGGGAGAAGACGCGGCCGGGATGCTGCATGAAATGGCGCAGCAGGGCGAATTCCTTCGGGCCCAGATGGATGTCACGGCCGCCGCGCCGCACGCGGTGGGCCGCCAGATCCATGGAGATGTCGGAGAAGCGCAGCAGTTCCTCGGCCAGTCCCGGCGAGGCGCGACGCAGGACCGCGCGGATGCGGGCCACCAGTTCGGTGGGGCTGAACGGCTTGGACAGGTAATCGTCGGCACCGCTGTTCAGGCCACGGACCTTGTCCGCCTCCTCCCCGCGCGCGGTCAGCATGATGACGGGCGTCTCGCGGGTCTTGGGATTGCGGCGCAGTTGGCGGCAGACCTCCAGCCCGCTCATCAGCGGCAGCATCCAGTCCAGCAGGATCAGATGCGGGCTGCGCTCATCGGCCAGCAGCAGGGCTTCCTCCCCGTCACCGGCCGTGATGACCCGGAAGCCCTCGCGTTCCAGGTTGTAGGACAGAAGCGTGACGAGATCGACCTCGTCTTCGACAACCAGGATCAGCGGCTTCAAGGCGGCGTTCATCGGGTTTCCTGGGGTTACGCGTTGCGACAAGCTGGTCGGGGGCTGGCCCCAACCTGTTTTCGACGATCAGGGATCATCGAATTCAGGTACGGCGGCGACTGCCGCCGCGCGCCACATGGCGCGTAAGCCAAGCCCACGGATGTGGGCGCCGGCGATTGAGGCCCGGTGATCAGCGACGATCACCGGGTACAGCGTCAGCCCTCGCCCTCGACCGGTTCGATGATGGTGAAGCTGGACTTGTCGCCCTTGGGCCGTTCCGCCGTCAGCGGCTGGCCCTTGACGAGGAAATGTACTGTTTCGGCGATGTTGGTGGCATGGTCGCCGGCGCGTTCCAGGTTCTTGGCGATGAACAGCAGGTGCGTGCAGGGCGTGATGTTGCGCGGGTCTTCCATCATATAGGTCAGAACCTCGCGGAACAGGCTGGTATAAAGATCATCCAGCTCTTCATCCCGGTGCCAGGCGGCCACGGCCTTGTCGACATCGCGGTCGATATAGGCGTCCAGCACATCCTTCAGCATTTCCTGCACCAGGCGGCCCATGCGCGGGATGGTGCCGGCGGGGCGCATCACGGGAAGCTGCGCCAGCGCGATGGAGCGCTTGGCGATATTGGCGGCGTAGTCGCCCGTGCGTTCCAGATCGGCGGAGATTTTCAGGGCCGCCAGCACCTCGCGCAGGTCCACGCCGACGGGCGCACGCAGCGCCAGCATGCGGATGGCGTCATGCTCGATCTGCCGCTCGAACTCGTCCAGGCGAGCATCTCCCTGCATGACTTTGGTGGCACCTTCGACATCGCGGCGACCCACGGCCTGCACGGCCGCTTCCACCTGCGCCTCCACCACGCCACCCATCTGGGCGATCAGGTTGGACAGGCGCTGCAGTTCCGCCTCAAAGGACTTGACGGTATGTTCGGTCGGCGACATGGACGTGGGTCCCTGAATTGTGGGGCGGGGCGATGATCATCCGTGGGTCAGGCGTGACCCACGGTATGACACATCAGCCGTAACGGCCGGTGATGTAACCCTGGGTGCGCTCGTCGCGCGGATTGGTGAAAATCTCTTCCGTATCACCCACTTCCACCAGATCACCCAGATGGAAGAAGGCCGTGCGCTGCGACACGCGGGCGGCCTGCTGCATGTTGTGGGTGACGATGGCGATCGTGAAGCTTTCGCGCAACTCGTCAATCAGCTCTTCGATATGCGCGGTGGCGATGGGGTCCAGCGCCGAGCAGGGCTCGTCCATCAGGATGACTTCCGGGCTGACGGCGACGGCGCGGGCGATGCACAGGCGCTGCTGCTGGCCGCCGGACAGGCCGGTGCCCGGCTCGTGCAGGCGGTCCTTGACCTCGTTCCACAGGCCGGCGCGCTTCAGCGAGGTTTCGACGATGGCGTCGAACTCGTCCTTGCGGGTGGCCAGACCATGCAGCTTGGGACCGTAGATCACGTTTTCATAGATCGACTTGGGGAACGGGTTCGGCTTCTGGAACACCATGCCGACCCGGGCGCGCAACTGCACCACGTCCAGCCTGGGGTCATAGATGTCCTGACCGTCCAGCAGGATCTTGCCTTCGACGCGGCAGATATCGATCGTGTCGTTCATACGGTTCAGCGTCCGCAGGAACGTGGACTTGCCACAGCCCGAGGGGCCGATCATGGCCAGAACCTCGTTCTGGTAAAGATCGACATTGACGCCGTGCAGGGCACGCTTGGCGCCGTAGAAGACTTTCACGTCACGGGCCGACATCTTCACCGGCTGGGTGACGGCGGCTTGCACGGGCTTGTTCAGGGTCATGCTGTCCATGGTTACCACCGACGTTCGAATTTCTTGCGCAGCCAGATGGCGGCACCGTTCATCAGGATCAGGAAGGCCAGCAGCACAAGGATGGCGGCCGAGGTCAGTTCGACAAAGCCGCGTTCCGGCTTGTCAGCCCAGATGAAAATCTGCACCGGCAGAACCGAGGAACTGGCCAGCAGGCTGTCCGGAGCGGACGTGACGAAGGCATTCATGCCGATCATCAGCAGCGGTGCCGTCTCACCCACGGCATGGGCCATGCCGATGATGGTGCCCGTCATGATGCCCGGCATGGCCAGCGGCAGCACATGGTGCATCACGGCCTGAAGCTTCGACGCGCCCATGCCCAGCGCCGCCTCCCGGATCGAGGGCGGAACCGCCTTCAGCGCGGCGCGGCTGGCGATGATGATGGTGGGCAGCACCAGCAGGCCCAGCACCAGACCGCCGACCAGCGGGGCCGAACGCGGCATGCCGAAGAAGTTGAGGAACACCGCCAGACCCAAGAGACCGAACACGATGGAGGGCACGGCCGCCAGATTGTTAATATTCACCTCGATGATCTCGGTGAACCGGTTCTTGGGCGCGAACTCTTCCAGATAGACGGCCGCCGCGACGCCGATGGGCAATGATATGGCCAGCGTGACCAGCATTGTCAGCAGCGTGCCCACCGCCGCGCCCAGCAGACCCGCCAGTTCCGGGTAATTGCTGTCGCTGGCCGTAAAGAAGGTGGTGTTGAAGGCCGACCGCACATCACCACGCTGTTCCAGGCTGTCGAACCAGGCCAGTTGCTGGTCATTGATCGGACGCTGTAGCTCTGGCAGGTCGCGGTCGATGCCACCCTTGACGATCTGGTTGATGCCGTCCGATGCGGGCAGCCAGACTTCGATCGTCTGCCCGACCAGGGACGGATCCTTGTCCAGCATCTGGCCCAGGCGCACACCTGCCACGGGACTGATCAGGCCGCGCACGTCACGCTTTTCCAGGCGCCCCGTCACTTCGGGGAATTCCTTGTAAAGCGCGTCGGAGACCAGCGTCTGGAAGGCGCCACGGTCCCATTCGGCCGGGTTGCCCGTCCCCTGCGGGTCAATGGTGCCGGCATCGATGGTGACGGCCAGCTTGACCTCCGTCTGGAAGAAGGCCGAGGTGCCTTCCTTCAGCAGGGTCGACAGCAGGATGACCAGCATCGAGCAGGCGAAAACGATGGCCAGGATGCCATAGAGGCGGAAGCGGCGCTCGGCGGCATAGCGCGCCTTCAGTCGCTTGGTGGCGGCGTTGCCGGTGTGAAGGGACACGGGGGCTGCTGTCTGCATCGGCTCTGCGATCTCAGTCATATTTTTCCCGGTATTTCTGGACGATGCGGAGGGCGATAACGTTCAGCGCCAGGGTCACCAGGAACAGGACCAGACCCAGGGCGAAGACCGACAGCGTCTTGGCACTGTCGAACTCCTGATCACCGACCAGGATGGACTTGATCTGCACCGTCACGGTCGTGACGCTGGCCAGCGGGTTCAGGGTCAGGCTGGCCTGCAGGCCGGCGGCCATCACCACGATCATCGTCTCGCCGATGGCGCGGCTGACGGCCAGCAGCATAGCGCCCACGATGCCGGGCAGGGCCGCGGGCATCACCACCTGGCGGATCGTCTCCGACTTGGTGGCACCCAGGCCATAGGAACCATCGCGCAGCGACTGCGGCACCGCGTTGATCACGTCATCGGCCAGCGACGACACGAAGGGGACGATCATCACGCCCATGACCACGCCGGCGGCAAGCGCGCTTTGTGAAGAGATGGGGATGCCGAAGAAGGCGCCCAGGTCGCGGATGAACGGCGCCACCGTCAGGATGGCGAAGAAGCCGTAGACCACGGTGGGAACGCCGGCCAGGATCTCCAGTATCGGCTTCACCAGCCCGCGCACCCGCTTGGGCGCATATTCCGACAGGTAGATGGCCGACATCAGGCCGACCGGGGCCGCCACGATCATGGCGATGGTGGCAATCAGCAGGGTACCGGTGAACAGGGGCACGGCACCGAAGGCACCCGACGATCCCACCTGATCGGCACGGATCGCCGTCTGCGGCGACCATTGCAGGCCGAACAGGAACTCCGTCACCGGCACCTTGGTGAAGAACCGGATGCTCTCGAACAGCAGCGACAGCACGATGCCGACGGTGGTCAGCACCGCGATGGTGGAGCACAGCACCAGCAATGCCGTAACGATGCGTTCGACATTGTTACGGGCGCGGAATTCCGGACCGATCTTCGACCAGGTGAAGGCCAGGGTCCCGCCCGCCAGCGCCATGACGGCGCCGAACAGGGTCCAGTCGGCCAGCCCGCGCAGTTGCGACAGATGTCCGGCCGCCGGGGTGATGGCGTCGATGACGCCGGGGTTAACATAGAGCGCCTGCCCTGCGGCCAGATTGCCGATATTGATCAGCAGTAGCTGGCGGTGCGTCTGGGTCAGGGCCGACGCGCCATCGGCGATGGTCGGCAGCAGCGCCTCCAACTCCGCCGGGGCCAGCATGACACGCGCCCAGGCCTCAAGCTGTTCCGGCGACATGGCCGACAGCACCATCCAGTCCATGACGGTGCCGCGCAGCGCCATCCAGGCCAAGATCAACACCAGGGCCGGAAGACCGGCCCACAATGCCATGTAGGTGCCATAATAGGTAGGAACGGAGTGCAGATTGGCGATACGTCCGCCGGCCACGGCCACGGCCCTGTTGCGCCCCAGCCAGAATCCGGCCAGCGACAGGAACAACAGGACGGCTACGGTCAAGGTGACTGACATGTGGGTCGATCCGCCGCTGTCAGGGGAATTTACCGGTTACGGCAAACCGGCGGCATCAGGTCTGACGCCGCCGGTTCCGCCATCTGCTTATACACCGGGCCGGTGCAAGAGTCCTGCACCGGCCCGGTCTTGCACATTACGAAGCCGGCTTGGCCATCGGGGTCATCTTCAGCGCGGCCTGCTCGGCCGCCTTGCGCTTGTCCGCCGGCAGCGGCACCAAGCCCTTGTCGCCGAGGTAGCCTTCATCACCCATGGCGCGCTCCGACGCGTATTCGGCCAGGAATTCCTTCAGGCCGGGGATCACGCCGAAATGCTGGTTCTTGAAGTACACGAACAGCGGACGGGACACCGGATACTGGCCGGACGCGATGGTCTCGTACTTCGGCTCGATACCGTTGACCGGCACGCCGTGCAGCTTGTCCATGTTCTCTTCCAGGAAGCTGTAACCGAAGATGCCGAAGGCATTCGGGTTGGCGACCAGGCGCTGCACGATCACATTGTCGTTCTCACCGGCTTCGATGAAGGCGCCGTCTTCACGCATGGTCTTGCAGACGGCGGCGTGGCGGGTGGCGTCCAGGGCCTTGATGGCCGGGAATTCCTTGCAGCCCGTCTCCATCACCAGCTCAACCCAGGCGTCGCGGGTACCGGACGTCGGCGGGGGACCCAGAACCTCGATCTCGACCGCCGGCAGCGAGGCGTCAACATCCTTCCAGGTCTTGTGCGGGTTGCGAACGATCTGGCCGTTCACTTCGACTTCTTTGGCCAGGGCGGCGAAAAGCTGGGCCTTGGTGACATTGATCTGGGCGCCCTTCTTGGACTGGGCGAAGGTCAGACCGTCATAGCCAATGACCAGTTCGGTGATCTGCTCGACGCCGTTCTTCTGGCAGGTGTCGAATTCACTGGCCTTCATGGCGCGCGAAGCGCCCGTGGCGTCCGGGAAATCGGCGCCAACGCCGGAGCAGAACAGCTTCATGCCGCCGCCGGTGCCCGTCGACTCCAGGATCGGAGCGCCGAACTTCGTGGTCTGGCCGAAGCGCTCGACAACCGTGGAGGTAAAGGGGAACACCGTGGAGGAACCGACGATGCGGATCTGGTCGCGGGCGGCGGCGGCGCCGGCCAGGCCGACGAAGGAAACGGCGCCAAGAACGGCGGCGAGGACGAGCTTCTTGGTGGTCACGACAAGGGCCTCCGGTTGACTGGGCGGCACACCGAAGGCCCTGGCATCCCCTGACGCCCGCCTTCTTGAATGTGGCCATGTCCCTGCTGGGTGCCGGGACCATAGCTGCGCTGCGAGACGCAAATACTACATCCACGTTACAGTTCCATGACACCAGCCCCGGAAAGTACCCCAGACCCGGTGCGATACAGTCGTGTTACACATTGGCCGTTGGCAGATGCCCCATCCTGCCTCACCATTGAAATCACAGGGAGATTTCACTTTTGCAAGGAACTGGACATGGGGCTTTCGGACAAGAACCGGCGTAAGACCGGTGCGCTGGCGCGTGGCTTCGGGGCGCTGACCTGCGCAACAATCATGACACTGCCGGTCATGGCCCAGAACCACCCGGCCCAGGGGGTGATGGATGCCGACCGCGCCTTCGCGGCCCGCGCCAAACAGGTGGGGCCCGGCCCGGCCTTCGCCGAATATGCCGAACCGCGCGTCCTGATGCTGAACGACCCCGTGCCCGGCACCGATGCGGGCGATCTGGCCAAACTGTTCGGTCCGGGGCTGGAGATCGACTGGGGTCCGGTGGACGGCGCCATCTCGGCCGACGGCACCCTGGGCTATACCTGGGGCAAGGCCCGCTATTTCCGGCAGAAGCCGGACGGCACCAGAGAGGAACTGCCCCCCTCGCGCTATGTCACCATCTGGCGCAAGCAGACGGACGGGTCCTGGAAATTCCTGGCCGATGGCGGCCTGCACGCACCCGAGGCCAAGGAATTTGCCGAGAGGAAGAAAGCCGAAAAGCCGCAGTGAGGGTGGCAGCGTGAAACACGGGTCGATGGCAGGCGTTTTACCCCACCCGCACGCTTTCCCTCACCCTCCCACCTTCTTGGGCGAGGGGACCAACTTGACATTCCGGATGATTTCGCCCCTCGCCCGCGTCGCGGGAGAGGGAGGGGCCCGCCCGCTGTCAAGCGGGTGGGAGGGTGAGGGCAACAGCGCCGGTCCAGATTTCACCTGAACGCCTTCGCGTCACCATCCCGCCCCAACCTCACAGATTGCGCGCGATCACCAGACGCTGGATATCGCTGGTGCCCTCATAGATCTGGCAGACGCGGACGTCGCGATAGATGCGCTCCACCGGGAAATCCTCGACATAGCCATAGCCGCCGAAGGTCTGGATGGCGTCGGAACAGACGCGCTCGGCCATTTCGGATGCGAACAGCTTGGCCATCGACGCTTCCTTCAGGCAGGGCTGGCCCGCCCCGCGCAGGCTGGCTGCGTGCAGCACCAGTTGCCGCGCCGCCTCGATCCGGGTGGTCATATCGGCCAGACGGAAGGATACGGCCTGGTGTTCGATGATGGGCACGCCCATCGACACGCGGTCGCGGGCATAATCGCGCGCCGCCTCGAACGCCGCCTGCGCCATGCCCACGGACTGGGCCGCGATGCCGATACGCCCGCCTTCCAGATTGGCCAGCGCGATGCGATAGCCTTCGCCCGGCTTGCCCAGCATGGCGGACGCCGGCACCCGCGCATCCTCCAGCAGGATTTCGGCCGTATCGGAACTGCGCTGGCCCAGCTTGTGCTCCAGCCGCGCCACCTTGTATCCGGGATTATCGGTGGGCACCAGGAAGGCCGAAATCCCCTTCTTGCCCGCCGCCGGGTCGGTGACGGCGAAGACCAGGGCCACGCCCGCATTCTGGCCATTGGTGATGAACTGCTTGGCGCCGTTCAGCACATAATGGTCGCCATCCTTCACCGCCCGCGTCTTCAGGGCCGAGGCATCGGACCCCGCCTGCGGTTCGGTCAGGCAGAAGGCGCCCAGCATCCGGCCCGTCGCCATCAGGCGCAGATACTGGCCCTTCTGCTCCTCATTGCCGAATTTCAGGATGGGCGCGCAGCCGACCGAATTATGCACACTCATGATGGTGGAGATGGCGCCATCGCCGGCCGCGATCTCCTCGATCGCCAGGGCGTAGGATACGGCGTCAACCCCTGCCCCGCCCCACTCCTCGGGCACCACCATGCCCAGCAGGCCCAGATCGCCCATTTCCCGCAATTCATCGGCGGGAAAGCGGCTTTCGCGGTCACGGGCGGCGGCACCGGGCGCCAGCCGTTCGCGTGCGAACTGCCGGGCCATGTCGCGGATCATCAACTGTTCTTCGGTGAGGATCATTTGCGTTTCCTGTCAAGGCCGTAGGTCAGAGCAATTCCACGGCCATCGCCGTCGCCTCACCACCGCCGATGCACAGGCTGCCGACCCCGCGCTTCAGGCCGCGCTTCTTCAGGGCATGCAGCAGCGTCACCAGGATACGCGCGCCCGACGCGCCGATCGGGTGGCCCAGGGCACAGGCGCCGCCATGCACATTCACCTTCTCATGCGGCAGGTCCAGTTCCTTCATGGCCGCCATGGCGACCACCGCGAACGCCTCGTTGATCTCGAACAGGTCGACATCCTTTGCCGTCCAGCCGGTCTTGGCGAACAGGGACTGCATGGCGCCGACCGGGGCGGTCGTGAACCAGGCCGGGGCGCGGGCATGGCCCGCATGGCCCACGATGCGGGCCAGCGGCGACAGGCCCCGCTTTTCGGCCTCCGACGCGCGCATCAGGACCAGGGCGGCGGCCCCGTCGCTGATGGAACTGCTGTTGGCGGCGGTCACGGTGCCATCCTTGCGGAAAGCGGGCTTCAGGGTCGGGATCTTGTCCGGGCGGCCCTTGCCGGGCTGTTCATCCCTGGAGACGATGGTCTCCCCGCTGCGGCCCTTCACCGTCACCGGCACCACTTCGGTATCGAAGGTCCCATCCTCCACGGCGGTCTTGGCGCGGCGCAGGCTTTCCAGGGCGTAGGCGTCCTGCGCCTCACGCGTGAAGCCGAAATGCGCCGCCGTATCCTCGGCAAAGGTGCCCATGGCGCGCCCGCGTTCATAGGCGTCTTCCAGACCGTCCAGCGCCATGTGGTCATAGATGGTGGCATGGCCATAGCGGTAGCCGCCGCGCGCCCGGTCCAGCAGATAGGGCGCGTTGGACATGCTTTCCATGCCGGCGGCGACCACGATATCGGCGCTGCCGGCCAGGATCAGGTCATGGGCCAGCATGGTGGTCTTCATGCCGCTGCCGCACATCTTGTTGACGGTGGAGCAGGTGACCGACAGCGGCAGCCCGGCGCCCAGTGCCGCCTGACGGCCCGGCGCCTGCCCCTGCCCCGCCTGCAGGACATTGCCCATCAGCAGCTCATCAATGCTGTCGCCGGAAATGCCGGCCCGCTCCACGGCCGCCTTCACGGCGACGGCACCCAGTTGGGCCGCCGTCAGGCCGGACAGATCACCCATCATGCCGCCCATGGGCGTGCGGGCGGCGGACACGATGACGATGGGATCGGCGCTCATGGCATTCCTCTGGCGTCTGGATTGGTTGCTTGGACATAGCCTAGACTTGTCCCTTCCGATCAACCATAACCGTTTTGATCAAATTTCCTGATCATTTATGTCAATCCCGAATGGGTCGCCATGGTCGAGAAAGGCAGTGTTTCCATCCATTTCGTGGCGGCCGCCCTGAACGGGCTGCGGGCACGCGGCATGGAGCCGGCCCCGGTGCTGCGCAAGGCCGGCATCGCGCCCGCCCTGTTGGGCCAGCCGATGGCACGTGTGCCGGTGCAGTCCTATGCCGCCCTGCTGCGCGAGGTGGCGCAGTTGCTGGATGACGAGTTTTTCGGCCAGGACAGCCGCCGTATGAAGCTGGGCAGCTTCGCCCTGGCCTGCCTGCTGGCGCTGGGCGGCGGGGGTGATCTGGGTGGGGCGCTGAACCTGCTCTGCCGGACCTACAACACCATCTTCGATGATCTGTGCGTGTCGGTGCGGCGCGACGGGCGGCGCGCAGCGCTGGAGATCGCGCCGACCCGGCCCGGCCACGCCCTGCCCGTCTTCGCGGTGGAGACGCTGTTCGTCTATATCCATGGCGTGGCCTGCTGGCTGGTCCGCCGCCGCATCGCCATCGACGAGGCCTGCCTTCCCTATGACGAACCCGCCCATGGGGCCGAATATTTCGTGCTGTTCGGCACGCAACTGCGCTTTGGCCAGGATCATTGCCGCCTGTGGTTCGATGCCGCCCTGCTGTCGCTACCCGTGGCACAGGACCGCCGGTCGGCGCGAAGCTTCCTGAACCAGGCGCCGGAAAGCTTCCTGGTGAAGTATCGCAACCCGGATGGCTATGGCCGCCGCATCGCCAACCTGCTGCGCCGGCGCCCGCCCACCGAATGGCCGGGCGCGGAGGCGGCGGCGGCGGCCATGCGCTGTTCGCCCGCCACCCTGCGCCGCCTGCTGCGACAGGAGGGAACCTCGTTCCAGGCCATCAAGGACCGGCTGCGGCTGGATCTGGCCAAGGTGGCGTTGAGCCGGCCGGACCTGTCCATCGCCGATATCTCGGCCCAACTGGGCTTTGCCGAACCCGCCGCCTTCAACCGCGCCTTCCGGCAATGGACCGGCACCACCCCCGCGCGATACAGGAGGACGGCAGGTTATACCCATTCCCGTTGAGCTGAACTCATCGGGAATGGGTACGGCGGCGACTGCCGCCGCGCGCCACGTGGCGCGTAGCCGAGCCGCCGGATGGCGGCGCTGGCGATTGAAGCCCAGTGATCGCTGACGATCACTGGGACGCGGATTTAATGCCGTTCAGCCCGCTTCCCGCTTGACCTCCACGGCCTTCGCCGCTGGCAGAACCACGCTGAACGTGCTGCCCTTACCCACCTCGCTGTCGATGATCAGGCGGCCGCGATGGCGGTTCACGATATGCTTCACGATGGCCAGCCCCAGCCCCGTGCCGCCCAGCGCCCGCGACCGGGCCGGGTCCACACGGTAGAACCGTTCCGTCAGGCGGGGCAGATGGGTGCGGGCGATGCCGTCCCCCCGGTCCGTCACGGCCACCATCACGGCCGGCCCGCGCACGCCCCCCGCCTTGCCCTGGACGGGCGCGGTCAGGGCCACAGTGACCTCCGTCTGCTCCTTGCCATACTTGATGGCATTGTCGATCAGGTTCTGGAACACCTGGGACAATTGATCCTCGTCGCCCACCACGGGCGGCAGGCTGTCCGGCTGTTCCAGCCGCAGCTTCACTTTACGTGACGCAGCGCGCAGTTCCAGCGTGGCGGCCACGTTGCGCACGATCTTGCCCACATCCACTTCGGCCGTGGGCGGGGAATGCTCATCCATCTCGATCCGCGACAGGGACAGAAGATCGTTGACCAGCCGCGACATGCGGTTCGACTGGTCGAACATGATGCCCAGGAACCGCTCATGCGCCGCCGGATCATCCTTGGCGGGACCGCGCAGCGTCTCGATGAAGCCGATCAAGGCGGCCAGCGGCGTGCGCAACTCATGGCTGGCATTGGCCACGAAGTCGGCGCGCATCTGCTCAGACCGTTTCAGCACCGTGATATCATGCAGGGTCAGCAGCACCAGCAGCGGCCCCTCCTCCCCCGGCGGGCGGAACGGCTTCACCCGCGCCTGCAGCGTGCGCTCCACCGGCACCGGCAGCAGCACCTCCACGGTGCGCGACGCACCGCCGGCCAGCACGGCGTCGGCAGCCTCCAGCAGGCTGGGCGTGCGCACCGAACTGGCCAGATCGCGGTCCAGCAGCCGGTCGCCGAACAGCTTGCACGCCGCCTGGTTGGCGCGGCGCACCACCCGCCCCGGTCCCAGCAGGATGACCGGGTCATGCAACTGGTCGATCAGCGCCTCATACAGGCCGGCGCGGCTGGCATCCCGGCCTTCGCGGTCCAGCCAACCCTGCTGCGCCCGCGCCATAGCCGATGCGATGAAGGCCGCCGTGACGGAGGTGACATCAGGCGGCGACAGCGGCGCCGACGCCTCGCCCAGCATCTCCGCATAATCGGTGAGGCGGCGTGTGTCGGTCTGGATCATGCGCAGGATGGCGACCGCCAGGGCGACATTCACCAGCAGCGCCGGCAACGCCACAATGGCATCTACATGCCCCGCCAGCAGCAGGGCCAGCAGAATGGCCACCGTCGGCCCGACCAGCGCCACGCCGATCAGCACGAACCGGACCGGCCGCACCTCATACCACCGCATCTGTCCCCGCCATTCTTGTCATTTTCCCTCCCGCCACAAGGCGGGACCGGAGGAAATAACATTGCCGCAGGGCCAGGGTAACAGCATCACGGAAACTTAATAATCGTGGTTCGAAAGAGTAAATCACGTCGCATTCGGGCTTCGCCCTTATGCGACGTGCTCCCCTTTAACGCGCCAGACTGTCATGCGCCGCCATGATGGCCGCCGTGGTCAGTTCGTTGACCGTGGCGCCCATCTGGACCACCTGCACCGGCTTGTCCATGCCGATCAGCAAGGGGCCGATCAGGTTGCCGCCACCGAACTTGTGCAGCAGCTTGGCCCCGATATTGGCGGCGTGCAGTGCCGGCATGATCAGCACATTGGCCGGCCCCGACAGGCGCGCGAACGGGTACAGGCGCTTCATCAAATCGTAATCAAGCGCGGTATCGGCCGACATCTCGCCGTCATATTCGAAATCGACCCGACGCTTGTCCATCAGCGACACGGCTTCGCGCACATGGGCGGCGCGGTCGCGCAGGGGCTGGCCGAAATTACTGAAGGACAGGAAGGCGACGCGGGGTTCATGGCCCATCTGCCGGGCCATGCGGGCCGACTGGATGGCGATATCGGCCAGTTGTTCCGGGGTCGGCCGCTCATGCACCGTCGTGTCGGAGATGAAGACGGTACGCGTGCGGGTGGCCAGCACCGACAGGCCGAACACGATATGATCGGGCTGCGGGTCGATGACGCGCTCGATATCCTCGAAGCTGACGGCAAAGGACCGGGTCAGGCCCGTCACCATGGCGTCCGCATCACCCGTGGCCACCATGCAGGCGGCAAAGACGTTGCGGTTCTGGTTGACCCAGCGCTGACAATCGCGGTGCAGATGGCCCCGCCGCTGCAGACGCTTGTACAGGAAGTCGGTATAGCGCTCGATCTCCGGCGCGCCGAACTTGGCGTTCTGGATGTCCAGCGGCTCGATCCCGCTCATGCCCAGGCTGGCCAGCTTCTCCTTCACCACATTCTCGCGCCCGATCAGGACCGGATGCCCGAACCCGCCCGAGCGATAGGCGATGGCGGCGCGGATGGACCGCTCCTCCTCGCCCTCGGCAAACACCACCCGGCGCGGGTTGCTGCGCAGCTTGTCGGCGATCAACTGCAAGCTGTCGGCCGTGGGGTCCAGGCGCAGACGCAGGGACCGGCGATATTCGTCCATATCGACAATGGGCTTGCGCGCGACGCCCGTATCCATGGCGGCCCGGGCCACGGCGGCGGGGATGGTGGAGATCAGGCGCGGGTCGAACGGCACCGGAATGATATATTCCGGGCCATAGCGCAGGCGGCGCCCGGAATAGGCGGCATCCACCTCATCCGGCACATCTTCGCGCGCCAGCGCCGCCAGGGCCTTCGCCGCGGCGATCTTCATCTGGTCGTTGATGGTGCTGGCCCGCACGTCCAGAGCGCCGCGGAAGATATAGGGGAAGCCCAGGACATTATTGACCTGATTGGGATAATCCGACCGGCCCGTGGCCACGATGGCATCATCGCGCACCTGCCGCACCTCTTCCGGCGTGATCTCCGGATCGGGGTTGGCCAGCGCGAAGATGATCGGGTTCTTTGCCATGGATTTCACCATGGCGGGCGTCATCGCCCCCTTGGCCGACAGGCCCACGAACACGTCGGACCCGGCCACGGCATCGGCAAGCGTACGGGCATCGGTCACCACGGCATGGGCTGATTTCCACTGGTTCATGCCTTCGGTCCGGCCCTTCCAGACCACACCCTTGGTGTCGCACAGCGTGATATTGCCGTGCGGGATGCCCATCGACTTGAACAGTTCGGCACAGGCGATGGCCGCCGCACCGGCGCCATTGATGACCAGCCGGGTCTCGTTGATGTCGCGGCCGGTCATTTCCAGCGCGTTGAACAGGCCGGCGGCGGCGATGATGGCCGTGCCATGCTGATCGTCATGAAAGACGGGAATGTCCATCAGCTCGCGCAGGCGCTGCTCGATGATGAAACAGTCCGGGGCCTTGATGTCTTCCAGATTGATGCCGCCGAAGCTGGGACCCAGATAGCGGACGGAATTGATAAATTCCTCCACATCGCGGGTATCGACCTCCAGGTCGATGCCATCGACATCGGCGAAACGCTTGAACAGGACGGCCTTGCCCTCCATCACGGGCTTGGACGCCAGCGCACCCAGATCGCCCAGGCCCAGCACGGCGGTACCGTTGGAGATGACGGCGACGATATTGCCCTTGGCCGTGTAATCATAGGCCGTGGACGGGTCGGCATGGATGCGCAGGCAGGGCGTGGCCACCCCCGGCGAATAGGCCAGCGACAGGTCGCGCTGTGTTGCCATCGGCTTGGTCGGGGTGATTTCCAACTTGCCGGGGCGCCCGCTGCTGTGCAGCAGAAGGGCTTCTTCCTCGGTAATGCGCTTGTCGATACCGGCCATTTTCCCAACAATCCTCTTTTATGGTCCGCCCGACGCCCCCGCCGATACGGATTGATATGTTGGTATGCATCGTAACGACCGAATGCTACCGTTTCCAGACCCATGACATTGCGAAAATGACGCAACAGCCGTCAGCGCGGCCTATGACTTGCCCAAGGGTGAAGCGGATGCGATACTCATCCAATGGAACAGGCCGGTTCGATCTTCGATGATGTGGATGAGGTGCGTAAGGCCCGCGCCATCGCCGAAGCACGCGCCGACGTGGCCGCCGGTCGGGTCGTGCCGCATGCGGTGGTGGCAGAATGGCTTCAGCGTCTGGCTAACGGTGAACGGCCCCCGCCTCCTTACTCCCATACCCTGAAGCGACAGGATTGAAGTGAGTCCATGGGGCAGGTGATTTGGACCGATCAGGCCATCGCTGACCTTACCGGCCATATCGCTTACATCGACCTGTACAATCCAGCGGCAGGTGACCGGATGGCCGCACGTTTGCTGACAGCCGGCAACAGCCTATCCACCTTCCCCAAACGCGGCAAGGCCCGGCCCGACGGCACGCGGGAACTGGCCGTCGTGCATCCCTATATCCTGGTCTATGAAGCCACGGACGGCGACGATGTCCGCATCCTGCGCGTCTGGCACGGGGCGCAGGACCGGGGATAGGACAAACCACCCTCAAACCACGATATTCAACACCGTCCCCCTTACACCCGTGGCCAGCGGCTGGTTCACGCCCAGCGGCTGCACTGTCAGGCCGGCCTTGGTCGCCTCCTCCTGCGCCCGCTCAAGGGGTGACTGGTTGCCCTTGGCGGGGTCCAGGCCGCGTTTGGCCAGCGCCACGTCGGCGCAGCTTTCGCAGCGATATCCGTTGACCATTTCCATGGGTCCAGCCTGTCACGGATCGGCGCTTTTGTCATGAACGCCCCCTCGCCCGACCCGCCCGCATGCTCTATCTTCGCCAGCGACGTCCGATAAACGGGCGCATGGCATAAGAGGCAAAACATGGCAGTTTCGGACATCGAGGAAAAAGCGGGCGGCGGCATTCTGGGGGCGATTGAGCGGGTGGGGAACCGGTTGCCGGATCCGGCCACCCTGTTCCTGATCGCCATCGTCATTCTGGTGGTTCTTTCCGTCGTCCTGTCGGGCATGGGCGTGTCGGCCATCCATCCCGGTACCGGCAAGGAACTGGCGGCCACCAATCTTTTGTCGGCGGACAATATCCGCCGCTTCCTGACCGACCTGCCCACCATCTTCGCCAGTTTCCCGCCCCTGGCGGTCGTGCTGCTCTGCGTGATGGGCGTCGGGGTGGCGGAAAAGACCGGGTTGATCGGCGTCTCGCTGGGCGCGCTGGTCCGCGCCGTGCCGAAAAGTCTGCTGACCCTGATCGTGGTCTTTGCCGGGGTGCAGTCCAGCATGGCCACCGATGCCGGCTATGTCGTGCTGATCCCGCTGGCCGGCATGCTGTTCCATACCTCCGGACGCCATCCCATCGCAGGCATCGCGGCGGCCTTTGCCGGCGTGTCGGGGGGCTTTTCCTCCAACCTGCTGGTGACCTCACTGGACCCGCTGCTGAGCGGGATCAGCCAGGCGGCGGCCCGTCTGGTCGATCCCGGCTATGAGGTGCTGGCCACGTCCAACTGGTACCTGATGGCGGCCTTTGTGCCCCTGTTCACCATCATCGGCACCATCGTCACCGAACGGCTGATTGAACCGCGTCTGATGCGCACGGCCCCGGTCGCGGCCGGCCTGATCCTCACCCTGGATGAACCCAGCGCGGAGAAGCAAGCCAGCGAGAAGCGCGGGCTGCGTTTTGCCGGTCTGGCGCTGCTGGCCATCACCGCCCTGTTCGGCGTGGCCGTGGTACCGGAAGGCGCCATCCTGCGCGATGCCAATGGCACCGTCGAACCGTTCCTGCGCGGCATCGTGGCGGTCCTGTTCATCAGCTTCCTGGTCATCGGCATCGCCTATGGTATCGGCGCGCGTGTCATCCGCAATGACCGCGACGTCGTGAAGATGATGAGCCAGTCCATGTCCGACATGGGCGGCTATATCGTGCTGGCCTTCTGCTGTGCGGTGTTCATCGCCCTGTTCGGCTGGTCCAATCTGGGCGGCATCCTGGCCGTGAATGGGGCGGCCTTCCTGAAGGAGGCGGGCTTCACCGGCCTGCCACTGTTGATCGCCATCATCATCGTCTCGGCCCTGATCAATATCCTGATCGGCAGCGCATCGGCCAAATGGGCCATCCTGGGGCCCGTGATGGTGCCGATGCTGATGCTGCTGGGCATCACGCCGGAGGCGACGCAGGCCGCCTATCGTGTGGGGGACAGCTTCACCAACCCGATCACGCCGTTGCTGCCCTATTTCCCGCTGATCCTGGTCATGTGCAAACGTTATGTGCCGTCGTTCGGCATTGGCTCCCTACTGGCCACCATGCTGCCGCTGGCGATGTGGATGGGCATCGGCGCGATGGCGCTGTTCTGCGGCTGGTACATGCTGGGCCTGCCGCTGGGTCCGGGGTCCTTTGTCCACATGCCGGCGGCGTCCTGATGATCCCCGCGCCCGACAGTTGGATCACTCCCTGCCCGCCCGAA
Organism: Niveispirillum sp.; assembly: GCF_017996735.1. Classification (GTDB taxonomy): domain Bacteria; phylum Pseudomonadota; class Alphaproteobacteria; order Azospirillales; family Azospirillaceae; genus Niveispirillum. The sequence goes on along the minus strand of NZ_JAGOGJ010000066.1, from coordinate 19,744 downwards.
CGCGGCGGGGGCCTGTGGGTGGAACCGGGCGGCTTCCATGTCGACCCGACCCGGTCTGTCGATCGCGCGGTGATCACCCATGGCCATTCCGACCATGCACGGCCAGGGCATGCACATGTCCTGGCCACCTCCGGCACGCTCGCCATCATGCGGGCGCGCCTGGGTGACGGGGCGGGACTGTCGCAGCAGCCTTTGCCCTATCATCAGCCGATCCGCATCGGGGAGGTGACGGTGACCCTTGTCCCCGCCGGTCATGTCCTGGGGTCCGCCCAGGTGGTGATGGAATGGCGGGGCAGCCGGGTGGTGGCGTCGGGCGATTACAAGCGCCGCTTCGATCCCACCTGCGATCCCTTCGAACCCGTGCCTTGCGATGCCTTCATTACGGAGGCGACCTTTGGGTTACCGGTTTTCCGGCACCCGCCGGTGGAAGGCGAGATCGCCCGCCTGCTGCACACATTGTCGGTCTTCCCCGAACGCACCATCGTTGTCGGCTGTTACGCGCTGGGCAAGTGCCAGCGGCTGATCGCCGAACTGCGCCGCGCGGGCTATGACCAGCCGCTCTATCTGCATGGCGCCCACCTGCCGCTCTGCGCACTGTATCAGGAACAGGGCGTGGAGCTTGGAGATTTGCGCCCCGCGACGGTCGCCGATGCCTCATCCATGCGCGGCGGCATCGTGCTGGCCCCGCCATCGGCCATGGCCGACAAATGGCTGCGCCGGATGCCGGACCCGCTGCCGGCCTATGCGTCGGGCTGGATGCGGGTGCGGGCCCGCGCGCGACAGCACGGGATCGAACTACCCCTGATCGTGTCCGACCATGCCGATTGGGACGAGCTGTGCCAGACGGTGAAGGACGTGGCACCGGGGGAGCTCTGGGTCACCCATGGCAGCGAGGAAGCCCTGGTCCATTGGGCCACGACTCAGGGTGTGAAGGCCAAGCCCCTGCATCTGGTGGGGTTCGGGGAGGAGGAATGAGGATGGTTGCTCACTCACCCTCCCAAACGCTGACGCGTTCGGGCCCCTCCCTCTCCCGCAAGCGGGCGAGGGGCGAAACCACGGGCCACTTCAATTTCCGCCCCTCGCCCACGACAGTGGGAGGGTGAGGGAGCAACCCATGCAAGCCTTCGCCACCCTGCTCGACGCCCTGGCCTATATGCCGTCCCGCAACGGCAAGCAGCGCCTGATCGCCGACTACCTGGACCATGCGCCCGATCCCGACCGGGGATACGGTCTGGCCGCGCTGACGGGCGACCTGTCCTTCACCGCCGCCAAGGCCGGCATGATCAAGGAACTGGTGGCGACCCGCGTGGACCCGGCCCTGTTCGGCTGGTCCTATGATTTTGTGGGCGATCTGGCCGAAACGGTGGCCCTGATCTGGCCCGCCCCGCCCGGCGTCAACCATCCCCCGCCCCGTCTGTCGGAGGTTGTCGAGGGGCTGGCCGCCGCCAAACGCGGGACCGTCCCCGCCCTGCTGGAAGGCTGGCTGGACACGCTGGACGCCACCGGCCGCTGGGCCTTGCTGAAGCTGATCACCGGCGGCTTGCGTATCGGCGTATCGGCGCGCATGGCCAAGACCGCCCTGGTCGACTGGGCCACTGCCAACGGGGTGGAGGCCAGCGTGGAACAGGTGGAGGAACTGTGGCACGGCCTGTCTGCCCCCTACGCCGCCCTGTTCGGCTGGCTGACCGGCACGGCGGAAAAGCCTTGTGTGGCCGATACGGGCGGCTTCCGTCCCATGATGCTGGCCCACCCGCTGGAGGAAGCGGACATCCAGGTCCTGAACCCGGCCGAATACCGGGCCGAATGGAAATGGGACGGTATCCGCGTGCAACTGGTGGCGCGCGGCACACCCGACAAGGCCCGGCTCTACAGTCGCACCGGGGATGAGATCGCCGCCGCCTTCCCCGATGTCGCGGCCCATATGGGCTTTCATGCGGTCCTGGATGGCGAATTGCTGGTGGCCCGTGAGGGCCGCGTCGCCCCCTTCAACGACCTGCAACAGCGCCTGAACCGCAAGCGGGTCACCGCCCCCATGCTGCGTGACTTCCCCGCCTGGGTGCGGCTCTACGACATGCTGTTTGATGGGGCGGAGGATCTGCGCGCCCTGCCCTTTGACGAACGCCGCCGCCGGCTGGAGGACTGGTTCGCCCGCACCCGTCCGCCTTGCATGGATCTGTCCCCCCTGGTCCCCTTCACCGACTGCGACCATCTGGCCCATCTGCGCCTGTCGGCCCGCGATGCCGGGGTGGAGGATGGGGCCATCGAAGGGCTGATGCTGAAACGCGGTGACAGCGCCTATATCGGCGGCCGGCCCAAGGGCCCCTGGTTCAAGTGGAAGCGTGGGCCATTGACGGCGGATTGTGTGCTGATGTACGCCCAGCGCGGGCATGGCAAGCGGTCCAGCTTCTACAGCGACTATACATTCGGCGCCTGGCGCGGTACGCCGGGGGATGGGGGCGAACTGGTGCCCGTCGGCAAGGCCTATTTCGGCTTCACCGACGCGGAGCTGGTGGAGATCGACCGCTGGGTGCGCAACCATACCACCAACCGTTTCGGTCCCGTGCGGGAGGTGGCGCCCGGTCTGGTGTTCGAGGTGGCGTTCGACAGCGTCCACCGCTCCACCCGGCACAAGAGCGGCATCGCCATGCGCTTTCCCCGCGTATCGCGGCTGCGCTGGGACAAGCCGGCGGCAGAGGCCGACCGGCTGGAGGTTTTGGAGAGGATGGTGGCATCATGAAGCTGAAACGCGCCTGGTCGGCGGAGCCGGTATCGGACGAAACCATCCGCCGCCTGAAGATGGGGCGGAACAAGACGCGTCTGATCGGCCTGGTGGCGGCCGGCATCGGTGCGCTGACCATCCCCGCCTGGATCGCCGGGATCGGCATGGGCTATTTCAAGCTGGAAGACAAGACCATCGCCGTCTTCCCCTCGCTGCTGTCCGAGGATGAGGCCAAGGCCCATGCCGAACAGGTGAAACAGGAGGCCCAGGCCTTCCGCCAGCAGAAGGCGACGGAAGAAAAACAGCCCTGAAACAGATCGGGCAGGGCCGTTTGCGAACCCGCCCGCCCTTCTGCTTATAGCAGCGGCTTGAAAGACTGACCGATGGACACCCTTTCAAACCCTTCGATCGCCAGCGCCCCCATCCATGGGGCCACGCCGCACGAGCGTCGGTACTACACCATCGGTCAAAATTCTTGACCGATGGTACGGCGGCGACTGCCGCCGCGCGGCACGTGCCGCGTGAAGCCAAGCCAACGGATGTTGGCGCCGGCGCTTGAGGGGCTGAAAATCTTGGCCATCGGTCAAGATTTCAGCCGCAGGTATTACTTCAGAAACCCGCTGTCGAAATCCGGGGCCGGGATTTCCAGATAGCGCAGGCGCTTCATCTCCCGCCGGCCTCTGGTAACCGTGTCCAGGATCAGGCCGCAGGTCAGGGCCAGGAAGGACAGCAGGCCCAGGCCCGTGGCCAACACGGCCGTGGGGAAACGCGGCACCAGACCGGTTTCGTAATAGGTGATGAACAGCGGCACCGTGATGATCACCGAAATCACGGCCAGCAGCGCGGCGACCAGCCCGAAGGACTGCATCGGCCGCTCTTCCTTGATCAGCTTGCCGATCATCCACAGGATGCGGAACCCGTCGCGGAAGGTGGACAGTTTCGACACCGACCCCGGCGCGCGGTCCTTGTACGGCGTTTCCACCTCGCCCAGCGGCATGCTCATTTCCAGCGCATGCACCACCAGTTCCGTCTCGATCTCGAACCCGCCGGCCAGGACCGGGAAGCTTTTTACGAAACGGCGCGAAAAGACGCGGTAGCCGGACAGAAGATCGTCGGTGCGCTTGCCGAACACCATGGTGACCAGCGTGGTCAGCATGACATTGCCCAGCCGGTGACCGGCGCGATAATTCTCCCAATCGGTGACGCGCGCACCGTTAACCATGTCCAGCTTCTCATCCAGAAGCTTGGCCACCAGCTTGCCGGCGCTGGGCGCGTGATACGTGTCGTCGCCATCCACCATGACATAGACGTCGGCCTCGATGTCCGCGAACATGCGGCGCACGACATTGCCCTTGCCCTGCAGCGGCTCCCGCCGCACCACGGCCCCGGCCGCCCTGGCAATCTCCGAGGTGCGATCCTTGGAGTTGTTGTCATAGACATAGATGGTGGCGGTCGGCAGGGCGGCCTTGAAGTCGCGCACGACGGCTTCAATGGACGCTTCCTCGTTATAGCAGGGCACCAGAACGGCGATGCTCGGGGTGCCCTGGGTCAGACTGTCAGACATGGGATATTTCGGGTCCGGTTGGACAAGGGTTGGATGACAGACAGATAACACGGATATTCAGGGAAAGCTGCGGCGGAAACGCGGCGCTTTCATGTCCGTCGTTCTGGCGGGAATGCTAGAGCAGTTTGACCAGGGCGGCGGTTAAGGCGACTTGGCCGACCATCATCGGCAACAGCCATTTCAGCAGATCCGCCTTGAACTCCGCCAGTTCGGCCTTCAGGAAATTCTTGGTGACCAGATCATCACGATCCATCTCCCGCGCATCGCGCACGATGTCGGTCACCACTTCAGCCTGTGTGTCGGTGAAGCCGGCTTCTTTCAGCCTCTTCACCACGCGATGCGTATCCATGACCATCTGCATAGAATGCCACCTAACCTGCACACTGGCAATGTAGCGCAGGTTGGCGCTGCTTCCAAGTGCAGGATCACCCATCAGTTGGCGCAACAACCGCCTTGTGCAACCGGCAGAGCATCATCGGTTCATCCAGGTTGGATTTCACCAGCCCGCAATCATTCATGTCGGCGGCCAGACCGTAATGGGGAAGGATATGGTCCGCCGTCCAGATTTCCCAATGCGCGACCAGCCAGAAGATGTCGCCATCATGCGCATCGATGCGGCCATGCATGGCACGGTTCAGCAGGATGTCGCCATGGTCGGGATGGATGAAATAGCTGTGGATGCGCAGGAACGGCACCTTCCTGGGGAAGCCATAGGCCAGGAAACTGGTGGGCGCATAGCCAGTCTGGATGATGATGGTATTGTCCGGGTTGGGCAGGTCGGGGATCGAGACTTCCACGAACTTGTCCGCGAACGGCACCCGCGCCCAGGTGCCGGGCCGGGCCGTGACGGTGACCAGGGCCAGCAGCGCCAAGATCGCCACCCCCTTTGCCCGGCGTGGCAGGGGCCACAGCGCGACAGCGGCTACCACTACCAGCGGGGCCATCATCTCCAGCGGGATCAGATAGCGATAAATGGCGAACAGTTTCAGCCAGGCCAGATAGGTCAAGGCGCCAGCCACCAGCAGATACAGCGCCGGACGGAACGGCACCACCGCGTCGCGCTTGGCTCCGAACCGCCCGGCCAGCGCCAGGAACGGGGTCAGCAGCAGGACGACCACCATCACCGGCACCCGCAGGTCGGTGAACAGGATCTCCCCCACCTTCTTAGGGTCCATCAGCCACGTATAGGGGAAGATCAGGTTGTTCCACAGACCGTGCGGCAGGAACTTGTCGTCCCGATACGCCTCCGGCACGCCCCAGGGCGATTTGAAGAAGTCATTGAAATAAGGAAAAAGCGGGTTCTGGTAGGTGGTCCAGAGGTGCCACATCCAATGGCCGGAGAACAATGCCATGCCGGCAATGACGCCGATGCCGAAGAAAAACGACAGGAACAGGCGCCGCCAGAAACTGCCCGCCACCGCCAGGAAGGCAAAGCACAGGCCCACGGCATAAGGCAGCGTCGGCTGCTTCAGGCCAACCGCCGACCCGACCAGCAGGCCGGCGATGAACACAATGGGGAACGCCACCTTGGGCGCGCCGCCCCACACATCATCGGCCCGCGCCATGACCAGCCAGGCGCTGCCCAGCACGAACAGGCTGATGACATTGTCATAGAAGGTGGTGCCCAGCAGCCCCATCTGCCCGGCGCCCAGGAAACAGACCAGCGCCAAGGCCACCGACGCCAGGGCCCGCGCACGCCCCCCCAGCACCGGCAGCAGCAGCCAGGCCATGCCTGTCAGCGGCACAAGGTTCATCCCCTGCACCCAGGACAGGATGAAGGACACCGCACGGGCCGGCAGCACCTGCGCCAGCCAATAGACCGGCAGATCCAGGGTGGGATTGTAGAAGGTGGCCACCTGCGCCGGCGCCACATCCTGCACCAGCTCGCGGCCCTCCAGGAAGGCCATGGCATTGTACCAATGGTAATTGCGCAGGTCCCAGTTCCCGTCCTGGCCCAAGGTCAGGGAATAGAACGCCACCAGCAGCGGCAGCAGAATCAGCAGCGCCACAAGGATGGTGCGCGGCTGGGACAGGCGATGGCTGGGGGACATGGGGAGACCGGGATTTGGGTTAAACTTGTGCGGCGACAATCCCAATCTGACGAGGGCTTGCCCCTTGGCAGATTGGAGGCTGGCGACGGCCAGCCCGGCGCCCGTGCGCTCGTCGAGCCAAGCTGCCGGAGGCAGCGCCCGGCACTTGAGGGAACATGAAAGCGTATAAGCCCGCATCCGGGCGCAATCAAGGCAGACGCGGCCCCTTGCCTTTCCTGAACGCTTTCTGAACGGCGCTTTCAGGCAGCGTTCAGGTTCGCGCCCCTATTGTCCCGTCTGAAACCGGCCCGTTGGAGGCCGGTATCTTGGCAGACAATGACAGGAGTTGTTCCAATGGCCCGTACCGTCACCGCCCCCAGCCCGTTCGAAGGCGGCTACCGTTTCACGCTCGGCAATGGCGGCATCACCGCCGTTCAGGAAATGGAAAAAGGCCGCTGGCAGAACGAGAAGATCGGCCGCAATGAAAGCTGGACGGTCACCCAGGACGGGGTCGTGAAGACCGAAACCGACCGCGACGGGACCGAGGTGACGCTCTATACCGACATCAATGGCGATGGCATCTATTTCGAGGCCTATAGCTGGAACCGCCCCGTGGCCGGCAATCTGGATGACAGCTACCGCTTCACCTTCGCCAATGATGGCCGCGTCACCAGCATGCAGGAATGGGACGATGGCCGTTGGGAAACCGAACGGCCCGACCGTAACGAGACCTGGCAGTTGCGTGACGGTCTGGTGGTGAAGACCGAGGTGGAAAAGGGCCGCATCGAATGGACCGTGTTCGCCGACAGCAACAATGACGGCACCTGGACCGAACTGGCCGAGGGCCAGGGCACTCTGGATCTGGTCGGCGTCAAGACCCTGCTGTCCGGCCTGACGGCGGAAGGTCTGGTGTATTGAGGCCCCCTGCCCCGGCGATGCCACCCGTCGCCGGGGTTCCCCCTTTTGCCGCCAACAGCTACCATCCCTTCTCCCGTTCCCGGAGCCACCCCCCACCCATGCGCCTCCTGCTGCTGCCCCTCTGCCTGTTCCTGGCCCTGGCCGGCGCACCGCATGTCTGGGCCGATGATGATGACGATGATGATGACCGCGCCGACCATGACCGCGCCCGCGCGGCGCTGGAGCGCGGCGAGATCATGTCGCTGCGCACCATCATGGAAAAGGCGGAGGCCGAATATCCCGGCCGGCTGCTGGAAGTGGAACTGGAGACCAAGCATGGCCGCTTCGTCTATGACATTGAAATCCTGGCCCCCGACGGGCGGCTGATCGAGCTTTTGTATGACGCCGCCGACGGCAAGCTGCTGAAGGCCAAGGCTGCCGGCAAGGACCTGCTGAAGGAGAAGAAGTGATGCGCATCCTGGTGGCGGAGGATGACGCCAACCTGCGCCGGCAGTTGATCCTGGCCCTGAACGAGGCCGGCTATGTCGCCGACCCCGCCCCGGACGGGGTGGAAGCGGCGTTCATGGGCGAGACAGAGCCCTATGACGCCGTCGTGCTGGACTTAGGATTGCCGGGCCGCGACGGGCTGTCGGTGCTGCGCGACTGGCGGGCGGCGGGCCGGGCCATGCCCGTCCTGATCCTGACGGCGCGCGGCACCTGGCAGGAAAAGGTGGAGGGCATGGATGCCGGCGCCGATGATTATCTGGCCAAGCCCTTCCGCATGGAGGAATTGCTGGCCAGGTTGCGCGCCCTGATCCGCCGCGCCGGCGGGCAGGCCTCTCCGGCCCTGACCTGCGGCCCCGTCAGCCTGGATACGCGCACGGGCCGCGTCGCGGTCTCGGGCACCCCGATCAATCTGACCGCCCATGAACAGCGGGTCCTGTCCTACATGATGCATCACCAGGGCCGCATCCTGTCGCGCACCGAATTGACCGAACATATCTATGCCCAGGATTTCGACCGCGACAGCAACACGATCGAGGTGTTCATCGGCCGGTTGCGGCGCAAGCTGGGGGCGCCCGTGATCCATACCGAACGCGGCCAGGGCTATCGTATGGAAGCCGTCTGATGCGGCGCGGCTCGCTGGGGCTTCGCCTGCTGGCACTGGCGGTCGTGTGGGTGACGCTGGCCCTGGCCATGGCCGGCTGGCTGCTGACCGACATTTTCCGCAACCATGCGGAGGCGGAACTGGCGCGCCATGCCGAATTGCATCTGGATGAACTGACCGTGACCCTGCATCCCGGCCCCGGCGGGCGGGTGGAGGTGTCGCGCGACCTGTCGGACCCCCGCTTCCAGCGGCCCCTGTCGGGCCTCTACTGGCAGGTCACGGATGATCAGGGTGTGGCCCTGCGCTCCCGCTCCCTCTGGGATCAGGAATTGCGACCGGAAGGCACCCTGCCCGATGACGGCGCCCTGCACCGGCGGACGGCCACCGGACCGGATGGGGAGGCGCTGCTGGTCTGGTCGCGCCGTGTGCGCCTGCCCGATTCGGAAAGCCCGGTGGAAGTGTCGGTGGCCGCCACCACCGCCGAACTGACCGCCGCCACCCGCCGCTTTGCCGAAGTGCTGACCCTGTCGTTATGCGTGCTGGCCCTGGGCCTGCTGGGTGCGGCGCTGGTGCAGGTGCGGCTGGGGCTTGTACCGCTGGACCGGCTGCGCCGGGCGCTGGCCGATCTGCGGGCGGGAAGGTCCACCCGGCTGGTCGGCGCCTTCCCGTCAGAGGTGCAGCCCCTGGCTGACGACCTAAACCAGCTTCTGGCCGACAATGCGGAGATGGTGGACCGCGCCCGGACCCAGGCCGGCAATCTGGCCCACGCCCTGAAAACCCCGCTGACCATCATCGCCAACTCTGCCGCCACCCTGTCCGACCCCGCCGAATCGGCCCTGATCCAGGCGGAGGCCGAGCGCATGCGCCGGCAGATCGACCGCCACCTGACCCGTGCCCGCGCCGCCGCCATGGCCAAGGGGGCGGGCCTGCGCACGCCGGTCCTGGCCACCCTGCGCCCGCTCGCCCGCACCATCGCGCGCCTGCACCCCGACCGGGATATCGAGGTGGCGCTGACGGGGGACGAGGCGCTGTCCTTCCGGGGGGAGGCGCAGGATCTGGCGGAGATGGCCGGCAACCTGCTGGACAATGCCGCCAAATGGTGCCGGGGCCGGGTCTTCCTGTCCGTCACGGCCGATGGGCGGGACCGGGTACGCATCACGATCGATGATGACGGTCCCGGCATCCCCGAAACCGAGCGCGCCTCTGTGCTGGCCCGTGGGGTCCGCCTGGACGAGGCGGTGCCGGGCAGCGGCCTGGGCCTGGCCATCGTGGATGATCTGGCCCGGCTCTATGGCGGGGACCTGACATTGGATGCGGCGGCGGCTGGTGGCCTGCGGGCCGTGCTGTCGCTGCCGCGCGGGTAGAACGATTGCGGAAATGTCCGCCACCGGACAGTGAGTGTCCGCAAGTGAACAGCATCCGGGCCGCCGCAACCACCGGCGTGGTGGAAATGCTGGGTTTCCCGACTTGGCAGGCCCCTTGCTGTACTCAGCGAACCGGGGCCGGGCATTCCCCCTAGCTGCAATGCCCGGCCCTGTCTGCCAGGGTCCGCGCGGACCGTCCCCCGTTCACCGGACAGGTCCGCCGGCCCTGGCAGCCCCCCTTGCCGGGTACTGGGTCCCTCACCCTCCCACCCGCTGACGCGGGCGGGCCCCTCCCTCTCCCGCCAAGCGGGCGAGGGGCGAAATAAGGCTCAACACCAAGTTCCGCCCCTCGCCCACAACCGTGGGAGAGGGAGGGGCCCGCCCGCGTCAGCGGGTGGGAGGGTGAGGGCAAAACCCAACCCTCAACCACCACCCCACCCCAAATGGGCTCAAACCGGCAGCGGCTCCGCCAACCGGGTCAGGAAGCCGCGCAGTTCCGGGATGCCCAGACCGGTCTCGGCGGACGTGGCCAGCACTTCCGGATGGGCGGCACCATGGGTCTTCAAGGCGCCGGCCAGCTGTTCGCGGACCTTGTCCAAGGCACCGGGCTTCAGCGTGTCGGCCTTGGTCAGCACGATCTGATAACCGACAGCCGTCTGGTCCATCATCTTCATCATGTCGACATCATGCGGCTTCAGGCCATGACGGGCATCGACCAGGACCAGGGCGCGCTTTAGCGTGACGCGGCCGCGCAGATAGGACTTGATGAAATCGACCCAGGCGGCCGACCGCTCCTTCGACACCTGGGCATAGCCATAGCCCGGCATGTCCACCATGACCAGCCGGCTGCCCAGATTGAAGAAGTTGAGCTGCTGGGTACGACCCGGCGTCTGGCTGGTGCGGGCCAGCGTCTTGCGCCCCGTCAGGGCATTGACCAGCGACGACTTGCCCACGTTGGACCGGCCCGCGAAGCACACTTCCGGCAGCACGGCCTCCGGCAGGGTGGTGGCGGCCTCCGCCCCCCAGAAGAAGTCGCACTCCTTGGCGAACAGCAGACGCCCGGCCTCGATCTCCATCTCGGTCAGGTCACCGATCAGGGACGGGGTGATGGTCAGCGGCTTGGCCATGGGGGAACTCCTTCCTGTTCGAACATGATGGATGTGGGCTTGACCCTCACCCTCCCAAGCCTTCCGGTTTGGGCTCCTCCCCCTCCCACGGGGTGGGCGAGGGCAGGTTTGGAAAAAATACACCCTCTCCCGCAGGGCGGGAGAGGGAGGGGCCCGTCGGCAACAGCCGATGGGAGGGTGAGGGAACAACACCCCCACCCGCACGCATCACGTCGGCTTCACGCCCATGCGGCGCATGATGATCCATTGCTGCGCGATGGACAGCAGGTTGGACCAGGTCCAGTAGATGACCAGACCGGCGGGGAAGCTGGCCATCATGTAGGTGAAGATGAAGGGCAGCATCATCATCACCTTCTGCTGCACCGGGTCCGGGTTGGCCGGGTTCATCTTCTGCTGCAGCCACATGGTGGCACCCATCAGCAGCGGCCAGACGCCAATATGCAGCATGCTGGGCGGGTCCCACGGGATCAGGCCGAACAGGTTGAACAGGGTCGTCGGGTCGGCGGCGGACAGGTCATGGATCCAGCCATAGAAGGGCGCATGGCGCATTTCGATGGTGACGTACAGGACCTTGTACAGCGCGAAGAACACGGGGATCTGAAGCAGGATGGGCAGGCAGCCGGCCAGCGGATTGGCCTTCTCCTCCTTGTACAGCTTCATCATCTCCATGGAGAGGGCTTCGCGGTTGTCGCCGTGCTTCTTCTTCAGCTCCTCCATCTTGGGCTGAAGCTTCTTCATCTTCGCGAACGCTTCATACTGCTTGTTCGCGATGGGGAAGAAGGCCAGACGCAGGAAAACGGTGAAGACCAGGATGGCGATGCCGAAATTGCCGATGGTCACGCCCAGCCAGTCCAGGCCGTGGAAGAACGGCTTGGTCAGGAAGTAGAACCAGCCCCAGTCGACGGCATAGTCCAGGCTGTCGATGCCCAGCTTGTCATTATAGTCGTTCAGCAGGCCCACGATCTTGGCGCCCGCGAACAGGCGGTGGGTCGTCTCCGCCGCCGCACCCGCCGCGACGGAGACGGACGGCGCCTTGTAATCAACCTGATAGACATCGGTGCCGCTGTTCTGGTGCAGGACACGCATGTCGGTGGTGACCGACTGGTCCGGGATCAGGCCGACCAGCCAGTATTTGTCGGTGATGCCGATCCAGCCGCCCTTGCTGGACAGGTTGATGGTCTTCCCGTCTTCCTTCAGGTCGTTGTACTTGTATTCCTTCAGGGTGCCGTCGACGATGGCCAGCGGCCCCTCATGCAGGACGTAGGTACCTTCCACCTTCGGCATGCCACGGCGCTGCACGAAGCCATAGGGGCTGAGCGCCACCGCATCGCCCGTCTGGTTCAGCACGCGCTGCGTCACCGTGAACATATAGTCGGCATCGATGGCGACGGTGCGCTCGAACACCAGGCCGGCGCCATTGTCCCAGGACAGGGTGACCGGGCTGTCGGGCGTCAGCCTGTCGGTGCTGGCGGTCCAGACCGTATCGGCCTTGGGCAGGGCCACGGCCTCGCCTGCATTGGCGGCGACCCAGCCGAATTCGGCGTAATAGGGGTGCTCGGTCCCGACCGGGGCCAGCAGCACCACTTCCGGGCTGTTCTTGTCCGGGGTGGTCTTGTACTTGGCCAGCGTCAGGTCATCGATGCGGCCGCCGCGCAGGTTGATCGACCCGTGCAGGCTGGGGGTGACGATGGCCACGCGCCCCGTCTCGGCCAGCACGGCGGTGCGATCGCGGACAGCGGGGACCACATCGCCCCCGATGCCGGGCGCCGCAGCCCCGCCGGGCACAGCCGCCGGCACCTGCTCGGCCTGCAGCGCCTGCTGCCGCTGGGCTTCGGCCTGGGCTGCCATCTGGCGCGGACGTTCATAGAAATAATGGAACCCGAACAGGATCGCGATCGAGATCACGATGGTCAGGATGAGGTTCTTCTGATCCGTCATGGGTGTTTGGTCCAGGTTCCGAATTCAATGGCCGGTTACATACCGGGGCACGCCCCGGTTGGTCACATGAAAACGGCGGGCGATCAATGCCCGCCGCAACATTTTCCATCCGGTGCATGTCCCGGATGCCGGGGTGGTACCGGGTCATACCCGTCCCCGCCCCAGGGATGACAGCGCGCCAGACGCCGCAGGGTCAGCCAGCCGCCCTTTACCGCCCCATGCACGCTCAGCGCTTCCAGCGCGTAATGTGAGCATGAGGGGTGGAACCTGCAACGGGGCGGCCCCATCATCGGCCGGATGACCCAACGGTAGAAAAGCACAAAAGCCCGGAGCAGCCAGGCCGCCGGGCTCATGCTTTTTCATCCTTGGCCGCGCCTGATTCGGCTGCCGCCGCCTCCCGCTTGCCTTTCCAGACCCGCAGCTTCTTCAAAGCCTGGGTCAGATCGGCCTTCAGGTCGGCATAGGGCCGCCGCACCGTTTCCGCCCGCGCCACCAGCACGAAATCGTGCCCGGGGGTGGCGTTGGGGGCCAACACCTCGGCCAGTGCCGCGCGCAGACGACGACGGGCGCGGTTGCGTTCAACCGCGCCGCCCACCTTCTTGCTGGCTGTCAGGCCGATCCGTACCGGCGGTTCGCCGGGATTCGGGTGTTGCCGCTCATCATGGGCGCGGGCCTGAAGAATCAGGCCCGGCGTGGCCCATTTGCGACGGGCGCCCGCGACGGCCAGGAATTGCGGCCGTCTGGTCAGGCGCCCCACCTTGGCCTTGGCCGGGGGCGCCATGCCGGTAACCTTTAGGCGCTCAGCTTCTTGCGGCCCTGGGCGCGGCGCTTGTTGATGATGTTACGGCCCGCAACGGTGGCCATGCGGGCGCGGAAACCATGACGGCGGGCGCGCACGATCTTGGAGGGCTGAAAGGGACGCTTCACGGTACTTACTCCGGTCTTGAAACTACTGAGTACAAAAACGAAGCGTGGTCTATAGTGGCGAAGCGGCCCTGAGTCAACCACGCTGGGGAACATGACCTGCAACCCAGGCCCGCAAGACATCAAATCTCAAGGGTGCAGTGAAAGGCCCTTCGTAGCCTTCTCCACCCCCTTCTTCGCCCCGCGCAGGCCGATGCCCACCCAGTCGGGCGCGTCCGGGTCCTCCGCCTGGAAACAGGCGCGATTATCCGCGTCATTGCCGGTGCGGAACATGCCCGCCACATAGGGCACGGTCAACAGCCCGCGTTCACGCGAAACCTGCGCCGCCCGCGCCAGCCCGTCCCGATCCGCCTGGAACACCAGCATCGGCTGGCCCAGCATGCGGCCATAGGACCGGCCGGCCCCATCCAGGTAAGGATCGCCCAGCGCGTCCGGCGCGCCCGCAACAATCCCCGTCGCCAGGAAAGCAGCCACGTTCAGCCGTTGCCAGGGCAACAGATCGTCGCGGATGATCAGGGCGACCTTGGTATCGAACATCATGTCCCTCCGGTAATGGGGGCTCAGGATGGCGATGCGGTCGGGTCCGTGTCTGGAATGTTTGTGCAGATTTTGCGATAGGCGGCGGGGCTGGTGCCATAGGCGCGGCGGAACCAGCGGCCCAGATGGCTCTGATCGGCGAATCCGACCCGGGCCGCCACATCCGCCGGCGCCGCTCCCGCCGCCAGCAGCGCCTTGGCCCGCTTCAGCCGCAACTGCACCAGATAGGCATGGGGGGAGCGGCCATACGCCTCCCGGAATTGCCGGTTCAGGCGGAACCGGTCGGTGCCCGCCATGTCGGCCAGTTCATCCAGCCCGATATCCGTCTCCATATGATCATGCAGCGCCGCGCGTGCCCGGCGGGCCGCGCGGTGCGGCCGGTGGCCGGCAGATTCGGCCCGCCAGAGATCAGGCTGCCACAGCCGCCCCAACAGCCGGTCCAGCGCCAGATCACGGGCCAGCCGCCCCTCCCGCCCGTGCAGGGCGCGGAAAGCGGCGGCGATGTCGCGGCAAAGCCCCGCATCCTCCCACAGGGTCTGACGGAACCCCAGCGGCGCCAGCGGCCCGGTCGCGGCGTCCCGCCGGGCCTGAACCCAGGATAGGGGCAGATACAGCATCTGATAGGTGAAACCGGCCGGGTCGGGACTATGCCCGTCATGCGGCTGGCCGGGTTCGATCAGGATGGCGCGGCCGGGGATGCTGACCACCTGCTGCCGGCCACAGCGGAAGGACTGCACGCCCTGTTCCGTGACGCCCAGCAGCACTTCGTCATGGTCGTGCATGTCATAGGCATGGCCCGTGAAATGGGCCCGGATGCTTTCAATGCCCGTCTCGGCATCTCGCCGCAACTGTGCCCAGTCGCGGGATGACGGGGCGGGGGACGCCGCGTCCATCGCACCCTCCCCCGCCACCCTCACATCAGAAATCGGCCGGGGCGGCGATGCCGCTCTTGGCCAGATTGTCCTTGATGGCATCCTTCAGGCGCTCCAGACCCTCGGGGCTGAAGGCCTCGGCACGGGCGACCAGCACGTCCTGGGTGTTGGACGCGCGCAGCAGCCACCAGCCATCGGCAGTCTTCACGCGCACGCCGTCAATGTCGTTAACCTCGGCGCCGCCGGCGGCTTCTTCCGCCTTCACGCGGGCCTTGATCTCCTCCACGGCGGCGAACTTGCGCTCCTCGCTGACCTGGAAGCGGACTTCCGGTGTGTTCAGCACGTCGGGCAATTCATCGCGCAGGGCCGACAATTCACCATGGCGCGACACCAGACCCAGCAGACGGACCGCGCAGTACAGCGCATCGTCGAAGCCGTAATATTTGTCGGCGAAGAAGATATGGCCCGACATCTCACCGGCCAGCGGGCTGTTCGTCTCGGCCATCTTGGCCTTCAGCAGCGAATGGCCCGTCTTCCACATCAGCGGCTTGCCGCCCAGCTTGGCGATCTGGTCGAACAGGGTCTGGCTGGCCTTCACGTCGGCGATGATGGTAGCGCCGGGATGGGCTGCCAGCACATCCTTGGAATAGATCGCCACCAACTGGTCGCCCCAGACGATACGGCCCTTCTCATCCACGGCGCCGATACGGTCGGCGTCACCGTCAAACGCAATGCCCAGATCGGCCTTCTCTTCGGCCACCTTGTGGATGATGTCTTCCAGGTTTTCCGGAATGGTCGGGTCGGGATGGTGGTTGGGGAAGGTGCCGTCGATATCGTCGAACAGCAGCGTATGCTTGCCCGGCAGCTTCTTCACCAGCCGGCGCAGGATTTCACCCGCCGCCCCGTTGCCATTGTCCCAGACGACGTTCAGGTCGCGGGTGCCGTCATAATCGGCGGCCAGACGGTCGACATAGGTATCCTGGATGTCGATGGTTTCTTCCGAGCCCTCACCCGTGGCGAAATCGCCGGCGGCGGCGATCTTGCCGATCTCCAGGATCTGGCTGCCGAAGAACGGCGCCTTGCCGATCATCATCTTGAAGCCGTTATAATCCGGCGGATTGTGCGAGCCGGTGATCATCATGCCGGCATCCAGCTTCAGGTGCCGCGCCGTGAAATACAGCATGGGCGTCGGGCCCAGGCCGATACGCACCACATGTAGGCCGACGGACTTCAACCCTTCCACCGCCGCCGCTTCCAGGTCGGGCGAGGACAGGCGGCCGTCATAGCCGATGGCCACCTTCTTGCCGCCCCCGCGCACCACCATGGTGCCGAAGCCCCGGCCGATGGCGCGGGCATCGTCGGTCGTCAGCGTCTTTCCGATGATGCCGCGGATATCGTATTCGCGCAGGACCGTGGGATGGAAATTGTGCGCCAGGGTCATGTTTCCGTCACCTGAACAGAGGTTGGTTAAAAAGGATTATGGCGGCAGCAAAGCACAAGCCGCGACCGCCCGCCAGCCTGTTCAACAGCGCAGAAGGCGGGTTTGTTTCGGGGCGATGGAGGTAGTGGGGTGACGGACGTTACCAGCCATCCCCACACCGGAAGCCGCCTCAGGCCGCCACCAGACCGCGTGCCGCCTCCGTCTCCCGCGCCGGCGGCTGGCCGAACATACGGCGATATTCACGGGTGAACTGTGACACGCTTTCATAACCGACGGCAAAGGCCGCAACACTGACCGTCACGCCCTCGGCCAGCATACGCCGCCGCGCCTCGATCAGGCGCAACTGCTTCTGGAACTGCAGCGGCGACAGGGAGGTGACAGACCGGAAATGCTGGTGAAAGGACGACGGACTCATGCCTGCCACGGCGGCCAGCCGCTCCACCGGCAGCGGCCTGGCATAATCGGCCCGCAGCACGGCCACGGCGCGGGCCACCCGGCTGGCATGGCTGTCGGGCCAGCCCAGACGGCGGATATCGGCGCCATGCCGGCTGCACAGCAGCCAGTAATGCAGTTCCCGCACCAGTTGCCCATGCAGAACCGGCACCGCCGCCGGCCGGTCCAGCAGCCGCATCAGCCGCAGGGCCGCATCCGCCACCTCCGCATCCGTGGGATCGACCCGCACCGGCATCGCCTCCCCCATCGCCGCCGGCCCCATCTGCATCGCCAGATCGGCGATCAGGGCAAGATCCAGGTCCAGCACCAGCGACATATAGGGCGCCTCGGCACTGGCCGTGGTGATCTGGCTGACAATGGGCACATCGGCGGTGATCAGCAGCGAATCTCCCGCCCCGAAGGTGAAGCTGCTGGCCCCCATCGTCACCTGCTTGGTCCCCTGCAGCACCAGGCAGACCAGGGGTTTGGAGATGGCATGGACCAGTCCGCTGGGCGTGGCCGACCGGATGGTGGTCAGGCCCGCGATGGGGGTATGGGCAATGCCGGTCGGGTCGGCATGCACCTCCAGATAGCGGCGGACAGTGCGGAGAAGGTCGTTATTCATGCCCTTACCCTGCCTTAACTCCACCCCTTCGCCAAGCGGATTTGGAGGATCAGGCAAAGATCATCCAGGTTCCGGCAACGACGAATTACAGCCCCCGGCCTTATAAATCCGTCATCGGCAACCGGGACGGACCGGCACGGAAAGTCCCCCGCAGACAAGGATTGCTCTCATGTCCACCATCACCCTGATCACCGGCGCCAGCCGCGGCCTGGGCCGCAATACGGCCCTGTCCGTTGCCCGCAGCGGCGGCGATGTCATCATCACCTATCACAGCCGTGCCGAAGAGGCCGCCGCCGTGGTGGCTGAGATCGCGGCGCTGGGCCGCAAGGCCGTGGCCCTGCAGCTTGATGTCGGCAACGCCGCCAGCTTCGCGGATTTTGCCGAAAGTCTGCGCACCGCCCTGACACAGACCTGGGGCCGCGAGCGTTTCGACCATCTGGTGAACAATGCCGGCCACGGTGACCATGCCCTGATCGCCGACACCACGGTGGCGCAGTTCGACCGGCTGGTCGACGTGCATTTCAAGGGCCCCTTCTTCCTGACCCAGGCCCTGCTGGGCCTGATCGGGGATGGCGGGCGGATCGTCAACCTGTCATCGGGCCTGACACGGGTGTCGGCGCCGGGCTGGGGCGCCTATGCCGCCGTGAAGGGGGCCATGGAGACCCTGACGCTGTATATGGCCAAGGAGCTGGGCGCGCGCGGCATCGCCGTCAATATCGTGGCGCCCGGCGCCATCGAGACGGACTTTTTCGGCGGCGCCGTCCGCGACACGCCGGAATTCAACAAGTTCTTCGCCGACATGACGGCACTGGGCCGTGTCGGCGTGCCCGACGATATCGGCCCCATGATCGCCAGCCTGCTGTCCCCCGCCAACCGCTGGGTGACGGCACAGCGGATCGAGGTATCGGGCGGCCAGGGTATCTGAGCCTGACCGTCACATGCGGGCGGGCGCCCGCATGTGACGCCGCTCTCAATGCGCCTCGCCCTTCGCCCTCTTCACCCGGCCCGGCCGGCCGACGCAGTGATAGGCAAAGCCGGCCATCTCCGCGTCCTCGGGATTGAAGATGTTGCGCAGGTCGACCAGCACCGGCGCCTTCATGGATTTGCAGACGCGGGACAGGTTCAGCATCCGGAACTCGTTCCATTCCGTCAGGACCAGGGCGCAATCGGCCCCTTCCAGGGCGGCATAGGCATCCTCGGCCCAGTCAACACCGGGCAGCAGCTTTCCCGCCTCATGCATGCCGGCGGGGTCAAAGGCGACAATCGTGGCCCCTGCTTCCAGCAGCGCCGGGATGATATCCAGCGCCGGGGCATCGCGCATATCGTCGGTATTGGGCTTGAACGTCACGCCCAGCACACCGATACGCTTGCCCTGGACCGACCCGCCGCAGGCGGCAACAACACGGGTCGCCATGGCCTTCTTGCGCTTGTCGTTGATGTCCACGACCGTTTCGATAATGCGCAGCGGGGTGCCGTGATCCTGCGCCGTCTTCACCAGGGCCAGCGTATCCTTGGGGAAGCAGGACCCGCCATAGCCGGGGCCGGGATGCAGGAACTTCTTGCCGATGCGGTTATCCAGGCCGATGCCCTTGGCCACGTCATGCACGTCGGCGCCCACCTTCTCGCACAGGTCCGCCACCTCGTTGATGAAGGTGATCTTGGCGGCCAGGAAGGTGTTGGCGGCATATTTGATCAGTTCCGACGTCTCCAGGCTGGTGAAGACAATCGGCGTCTCGATCAGGAACAGCGGGCGGTACAGGGCGCGCATCACCTGCCGCGCCCTGTCGCTGTCGGTGCCGATCACCACGCGGTCGGGGCGCATGAAATCCTCGATGGCCGACCCTTCGCGCAGGAATTCCGGGTTGGATGCCACGTCGAAATCGGCTTCCGGCCGCGTCTTGCGGATGATGCGCGCCACCTCGCGCCCCGTGCCCACGGGCACCGTGCTCTTGGTGACGATGACGGTGTAATCATCGGGGTCGAGCGCCGCCGCAATCTCGGCGGCGGCGGCATAGACATAGGACAGGTCGGCATGCCCGTCCCCGGCCGCGGCCGCCTGCCCACCGGCGTTAAAGCAGCCTTCGGCCCGGCCAAGGGGGGGGGCAGGGCCGGGGGGGAGGGCAAGCGCCCCGCCCTGGCGGTCTTTTCCCCCCGCGCCTCCCACCC
>NZ_JAGOGJ010000199.1 GCF_017996735.1 Niveispirillum sp. | reverse complement strand
GGTCGGTGCGCTTGCCAAGGCAGTGCGGCTCTATCTTCGCCCATTGGGCGTCCGTCAGAAGATTCCTATCCATCCAGAGCTTGAATCACATAAAGCCCCTTTTGTGAATCCCCACAGACCCTAATCCCGCCTTCTGGAAGGACGAGGATTTATGGGCAAGGTGACACGGAAGCGGTATTCGGGGGAATTCAAGGCGAAGGTCGCGCTTGAGGCGATCAAGGGCGATCAGACGTTGGCGGAACTGGCGGCGAAATACGCGATCCACCACACGATGATCGCGCAATGGAAGCGCCAGGCGATCGAGGGGATGGCGGCGACGTTTTCCGGCAAGGCGTCGGAGCCGGAGGCTACGGCCAGCGGCGCGGATGTTGAGAAGTTGCACGCCAAGATCGGTCAGCTGGTGGTGGAACGGGATTTTTTGCGGGACGCCTCTGTTCGCTTGGGCTTGATCAGAGGCGCCAAATGATCGAGCGGGACCGCCCGGGCCTGTCGATTGTCCGGCAATGCGCCTTGCTGTCGCTGAACCGGTCCGGGGTTTATCACCGCCCGGCGCCGGAAAGCCCGCTGAACCTGTCGCTGATGCGTCTGATCGACGAGCAGTTCCTGGAGACGCCCTATTATGGGGCCCGGCAGATGGCGCGGCATCTACGGCGCCTGGGCCATGAGGTCGGCCGCAAGCGGATCGGGCGGCTGATGGGCAGGATGGGTCTGGCGTCGATCTATCAGAAGCCCAGGACCAGCGTGCCGCATCCGCAGCACCCCACATATCCCTATCTGCTGAAGGGGTTGGTGATCGACCGACCCAATCAGGTCTGGTGCTCGGACATCACATACATCCCGATGCGCAAGGGTTTCCTCTATCTGACGGCGATCATGGATTGGGCGACGCGCAAGATCCTGGCCTGGCGGCTGTCCAATACCCTGGATGCCGATTTCTGCATCCAGGCACTGGAGGAGGCCCTGGCCCGCCATGGCACCCCGGAAATCTTCAACACCGATCAGGGCAGCCAATATACCAGCCCGCGTTTCACCGAGGTGCTGAAGGACCGGAACATCAAGATCAGCATGGATGGCAGGGGCCGGTGGATGGACAACGTTTTCATCGAGCGCCTATGGCGGTCGATGAAATACGAGTGCGTCTATCTGCATGCTTTCGAGACCGGATCGGAACTGCGGGCCGGGCTGACGACATGGATCGGACATTACAATGCCCGGCGCCCGCATTCGGCACTGGCCGGAAGAACGCCGGACGAGGCATATCATCAAACCGGCCCGACGTTCCTGCCGGGGTTAACCCCGGCAGGAACGTCAACAGGCTCATACGACAAAGTGGCGGCGTAACGACAACCGGGATTAGCTTATTCCTGCCGCCAATCTGTCCGATCAAACGGGGCCACCTCTGCCGTTTGGCCGCCGTTTATCGTTTTGGGGTGCGATATCGGATTTCATTCCATATCAAGATCATCACCATCATCGTCATCACCCCGCGATTCGTTTCCACCTGGTGATGCTTGGTGAAGGCGGGGGCAGGTTGCTTACAGGTGACGATGTTGTAGCGGTTCAGCATGGCCGCGATGGATTTAAAGCTGTGGCCACTGATCGCGCGGATCTCCTGCGGGGTGCCATCCCGCCTCGCCCAGCCGCGTCACGGCCGTGTGGCGCAGATGCATAAGGCCCAGTTGGCAATGGCCGCCATCGCCCCCGCAAAGCAGCACCCATGTGGCTGAAAGCCCCGCGGAGGCCGTAAGAGCTGCGGAGTTCGCCCTTTCTGTGGAACCGGCTGCCGCCAAGCCCCTGTCTTCGACAAGACGCAGCGTCCGCTGACAAAGTTCCACGTCCGGATGCCAAAGGCGGCGTTTGACGATCGAATTGATTTTCCAACATGGGACAAGGTCATGCCCCCCGCATGAAGGCGGGGCGCATCCTGGCAATATGATAAAAGCGGGGCACGCATCCTGTCCCTGCCCGCCGGATCAATATCGATCCTGAAGTGCGCAGCGGCGCGCGCAATGCGCTTGCAGGATATCTCCTATTTATATGATAAATTCTGAGCTTGATGCCAAGGAGATTTGGGAAATGCTCGACCGATATCTGACCGCACCATATACGCAGCTTACGCCTCGCAAGCCCGGCAAGCTCCGGGGCACACGAAGCTTCAGGGCATTGCTGGTCGCGCCCCTCCTGTCGGCGGCACTGCTGGCCGGGGCGGCGGCTTATGCCACGCCGGCCAGGCAGGAACAGGCACCCGCACAGTTCACGAACCCGCTGCTGCCATCGGGGCCGGACCCGTGGATCACGCAGGTGGATGGCGTCTATTACTACATGCATACGCTGGGGAAGGAGATCGCCCTCTGGCGCACCGACAATATCGCCAATCTGGCAAAGGCGCAGAAGACGGTCATCTGGAAGCCGCCCGCCACCGGCCCCAATGCCCATTCCATCTGGGCGCCGGAGCTGCATCGCCTGGACGGCACGTGGTATCTCTATTATTCCGCCACGGCCAGCGGCCATAAGGACGACGCCAACCGGGCCGTCTTCGTTCTGGAGAACACCGATCCCGATCCGACCAAGGGCACCTGGGTGGATCGGGGGCGCATCAATACCGCCTATCCTGGGATCGATGGTTCAGTGTTCGAGCATGGCGGCAAGCGGTACTTCGTCTATTCCCCCTATGTCGGGCCGGTCAGCGGCCTGGCCATCGCGGAAATGGAGAATCCCTGGAGCCTGAAAGGCCCGGAAAACATCCTGACCACGGCCGACCAACCCTGGGAGAAACAAGGGGGGCGCGCGATCGTGGAGGGACCGGAATTCCTGGCCGGCCCCAAAGGCGACCTTTTCATCGTCTATTCCGCCAGCGCCTGCTGGTCGGATGACTATGCGCTGGGATTGCTGCATGCCCCGGCCGGATCGGACCCGATGGACGCGGCGGCCTGGACCAAGTCGGACGGTTCGGTGTTCCACCGCGCCAATGGCGTCTACGCGACCGGCCATAACGGCTTCTTCAAGTCGCCGGACGGAAAGGAGGACTGGATCATCTATCACGCCAATCCCGGTCCCGGCATGAAATGCACGGCCAAACGGGCACCGCACATGCAACGTTTCGGCTGGACCGCGGATGGCCGTCCCGATTTCGGGGAACCGGCGGCAGCCGGCACCCAACTGGCCGTCCCGTCCGGCAGCAACAGATGAACAGGCCATGAAGAAGGCCGCGGGCGATACACGCGGCCTTCTTCATTTCCCCACCCGATACCCGACGGCCGCCCGTCGCGGCCTGAGGATCACGGGACTGCCCGGCCCGGATCAATCATCCTCGCCATCCATCGAACCGCGCTCGAAGCGGGGCTTGACCGTGATCTTGCCGGTATCGCCCTGGGCCTTGCGCCAGGCCTCCAGACGCAGCCGCAGATCCTTCAGCGTCTTGGCATGGCGGGGGTCGGCAGCCAGGTTGACCTGCTCGTTGGGGTCGGCCTGCAGATCGTAAAGCTCTTCGGCCGGACGATTGTAATAGGCGTCGACAATGGCCTTGGCCGCCGGGTCCTTTTCCGCCGCTTCACGCCAGGAGGGGAAATAGGCACCGGAATCAGTGCGCTTCACCTTCAGATCGATATGGGTGGTGTAGGTATAGTCGGGGTGCAGGTTCTGGATATATTTCCAGCGATCGGTCCGGATGCTGCGCATCGGATAGACATTGACCTGCGTGTCATTATTGTGGGTCGTGAAGATCTCCTGGCGACCCGTCGGCCCCTTGCCCACGCCGAACAGACCGGCGAAGGAAATGCCATCAATGCCCTGCGGCTGCTTGCCGCCGGCAAGTTCCACCAGCGTCGGCAGTACGTCGACCCAGCTCACCATGGCGTCGGTCTTGCTGCCGGGCTGCACCTGGCCCTTCCAGCGCACGACCATCGGCACACGTGTGCCGGTGTCATAGAGGTTCCATTTGCCGAAAGGCCATTGCGTGCCATGGTCGGTCGAATAAAGGACGAACGTGTCGGGTCCCAGCACGCTGTCGACGGCGTCCATGGTCTCTGCCAGTTCCAGGTCCATGCGCCGCACGGCCGCATAGAACCGGGCGCGGGCGTCGCGGGTGACGGGCGTGTCCACCGTCTTGGGCGGCAGCGTCAGGGCGTCGGGCTCGAACCCCTCGGTGGTGCGCGGCCACGGGACATGGGGCCAGTTGCTGCCCACGAACAGAGCCAGGGGACGCTTGTCCTTGCGCGCCTTCAGCCATTCCACGGCCGATGGAATGCCCTTGTGGTCGTGGAACGTGTCGTTGGCGTAATAGTCGAAGCCATAGGTGCCCGTGTGCTGATAATGGGCCACCTTGCCGAAGGCGACGACCTGATATCCCTGCTCCTGCAGGTATGAGGGAAGCTTGCGGATATCGGCGTTGGCGCGGTCATGATTGGCCTCCGCCCCGTTGCGGGCCGGCATCATGCCGGTCAGCAGGGCCGCGCGGCTGGGCGCGCACGCCGGCGAGGCGACGAAAGCCCGATCGAACATCATTCCCTGCGATGCCAATCGCTGCAGCGCCGGGGTGCGGGCATTGGCATCGCCGCCGATATTCACGTCGTTATAGCTCAGATCATCGGCCAGAAAGATCACGATGTTGGGGCGGGCCGGCGGCTCCAGCGCCATGGCGGAGCCGGAAACCGTGCCGGTCAGAACCAGCGACAAGGCGGCCGACGCCATCAGCATTCTACGGCGGGAAATGTTGGACATGTCATTCTCCACGACAGGAATGGGCGGTGTTCCACCGCGAATTCAGAAGTCGAACGATGCGACCAGACGACGACTGGCGATCATGAAGACGTCGGCCACGAACTGCAGCGGACGCAGGTCCACGTCGCTCTGCCGTGTACGCACCAGTTCCGCAAACCTCTTGTAAAGGCGGGGATATTCCTCGTTGGCGCCGCTCACCGGCGGCTGGCCCGGCAGTTCCAGAATGCTGCCGCCCATGCCAAGGCGCAGCATGCCGGCATCGGTGTCGACCTCGATGTCCCAGGTCTGCTGGCCGGTCTGCAGGAAATCCAGGCGCACATCGCCGGCGGCGTCGCCGGTGCGGAACCGGACCAGCGCGGCGATGGGACTGACGCGGTTCGACGGCACGTCCAGTTCCGCGTCCATCACGGTCAGCGGCTCCGGCAGGATGCGGGTGGCGATGGACAGGGCGTTGATGCCAGGGTCGAAAACACCGAAGCCGCCCGCTGCCAGGATCCAGTCCTGGCCCGGATGCCATTGCCGGATATTCTCCATCCAACGGATGCGGACGGCGTCGATCCGGCGGGTTGCCAGCCAGTCGCGGGCGGCATCGACCTCCGCCGCTTCACGGGAATGCCATGTGGTGAACAGGACGGTGCCCTGTCTCCGCGCTTCCAGGGCCAACGCCTCCACCTCCGACACCGTGGCGGCGGGGGGCTTCTCCAGCATCAGGTCCTTGCCGGCCCGGATGGCCGCCATGGCCTGTTCGAAGCGGCCATCGGGCGGGGTGCAGAGGGATACCGCCTGGATGTCGGGACGTGCCGCCAGCATCTCGGCAATCGAGCCATGACCTTCCACCCCGTCAACACGGCCATGGCGGCTCGCCGTCGCGGCCAGTTCGAAATCGGCGCTTTTCGCCAGCGCCGGCACATGCTGATCGCGTGCGATTTTGCCGATACCGACAAGTCCCAGTCTGACCATTTCCTGCACGATCCTTATTATAAGATATATATGCTTCTAACTCAGATACCGTGGCGCTTCAACGCATGTCGAGCCTTGATCATTGGATCACCGCATAAGGGCGCTTGCCGCGCCATCTTGCGCGCGATCTCGGGCCGGCTCGCCGCCGGATCATGCATTTCCCCACGATCCCCCGCGATGTCGAAAAGCCGCCAGGGCTCGCCGAAGTGTGACACAAGCTTCCATTTCCCGTCGCGCACGGCGCGGTTGCCTTCATGGCGCCAGAACAGGAGCTTATCGCGCTTCAACGCCTCGCCATGGACCGCCGGAACCATCAACCGGCCCTGCATGAGCAGGATTTCATGCCCTTCACGAATGACGGGGCATGTCAACCGGCTGTTATTGACCGGGGCCGGCATCACATCGATCAGATGGCTCGGCCCTGCCCTATTCGGCTGTGCATTCATGTCGCCGGCGGCGGGCTGCGCGCGCGCCACAGAGGCCGGGGCCACGCCCGCCAGGAAGCGGGTGAAACGGCTCTTCCTCATGACACCTCTCCTCCTGACGGGGCCTTACCCTCCGGCCTGTACCCGGCCGTTTGGCGGGCACCCTATCACAGGACGGCGCGTTGGCAATATTGATAATATCAATCTTATTTATATGTCGGCATGCTCGCGGTTCAGAAAATCCGTTGAAGCACCACTCCACGATGATATATCATATTTATATGTAAAAAAATGCAGCCCAACGCTGCGGTTTCATCAGATGGGGAGGACGCGCGGTGCGTAAAATTCTTCTGCTGGCGGGTGCGGCGACACTCTTCCACCTCATGGCTGCGCCGATCATGGCGCAGACCGCAGCCGATCCGGCACAGACGGGCAGTTCCGCCTATGTCGGTCCGATCACGACCAAATGGGGCCGGGAGGTGACGGCGGAAAACGCCTGGCGCAGCTATCCCCGCCCCCAACTGGTGCGCCCGCAATGGCAGAATCTGAATGGCATATGGGATTATGCCATCACCCCTGCGAATGTCGCGCAGCCGGCGCGGATGGATGGCCGCATCCTGGTCCCCTTCGCCGTGGAATCCAAGCTGTCGGGGGTGGCACGCAAGGTGCTGCCCGATGATCGCCTGTGGTATCGCCGCGACTTCACCGTTCCGGCCGAATGGGCCGGCAAACGGACATTGCTGCATTTTGGCGCCGTCGATTTCGAAGCCACCATCTGGGTGAATGACCGGCTGGTCGGCAGCCACAGGGGCGGTTCCGACCCATTCAGCTTTGATATCACCCTCTATTTGCGTGACGGGTCCAACAGCCTGTCGGTGCAGGTCGCGGACCCGACATCCGATGGGGACCAGCCCCGCGGCAAACAGGTCCTGGACCCGCGCGGCATCTGGTACACAGCGGTCAGCGGCATCTGGCAGACGGTCTGGCTGGAGCCGGTGCCCGACCTGCATATCAAGGAAGTGCGCGCCACACCCGATATCGACCGCGGGGTCGTATCGGTCGAGGTGGCACTGAACGGGCCCGCCAAACCGACCGACGCCGTGCGTCTGACCGCGCGCAGCGGGGGCAAGACCGTCGCGACCACGGTGATCCGGGGCAACCGGCGGGCGGAACTGTCCATTCCCGATGCCAGGCTGTGGACGACGGATGATCCGTTCCTTTACGATCTGACGGCGGAACTGGTGACCGTGGCCAATCCGGCGGCGGGCCTCCCGGAACCGGGCAAGACCCTGCCTCCCCATTCCGCGAAGGAAACGGAAGCCTATGCCGCGCTGGCCCCGGGGGCGGAGGGCGGCGACAAGGTCGATGCCTATTTCGGCATGCGCAAAATCTCGGTGGGTCCGGACCCGGCCACGGGCCACCCCGTGCTGTTATTGAACAACAAACCCTTGTTCCATAACGGCGTGCTGGACCAGGGCTGGTGGCCCGACGGGCTGCTGACCCCACCATCGGAGGAAGCTGCGAAAAGCGATATGGTCTTCCTGAAGAAGGCCGGCTTCAACATGCTGCGCAAGCATATCAAGGTGGAACCGGCGCGCTATTATTACGATGCCGACCGGCTTGGCATGCTGATCTGGCAGGACCTGCCGTCCGGTGGGTTTGCCGATCAGGCGGTGCGGCGGCTGAGCGACCGCGAGGCCGTCTTCACCTCGCAGGCCATGGCGCAGTACCAGTTTGAAGCCGCGAACATCATCGGCGCCCTGCGCCCCTTCCCGTCCATCGTCATGTGGGTCACCAACAACGAAGGCTGGGGCCAATATGGCGCACGCACCGTTTCCGCGCTGGTCAGGAATATGGACCCCAGCCGCATCATCAACGCCACCAGCGGCTGGCTGGACATTGCGGGCGATGTCTCCCAGGTCTACGACATCCATACCTATGAGGAAGTGCCGCTTGTACCCGAAGCCAGCGGCGGACGCGTCCGGGTCATCGGTGAATATGGCGGCGTCGGTCTGGCCAAGCCCGGCCACCTCTGGTTCCCCGACCGCGACCTGAAAATCTATCAGATCGCCAAGGACCCGGCCGATTATGAAGCCCGCTACCGTACCAAGTTCGACGAGATCGTGCGCCAGTATCGCAAGGAAGGGCTGGCCGCCGCCGTCTATACCCAGACCACGGACGTGGAAAGCGAGTTGAACGGTCTGCTGACCTATGACCGGGCCGTTGAGAAGCTGCCGCCTGCCAAGTTGAAGTCGATGGCCGGCCCGCTATACGGCAAGCGGTGATCGGCAAGCAAAAAGCCCCCTGCGCAGGTCCGACGGCCTGTGCAGGGGACTTTGTTTTCCGGTCCCGGATATCAGAATTTTGGGTACCACGCCGCCGCGTCAGATGGCGGCGCCCTTTGCCTCGGCCTGGTCGATCAGGGTGAGGACGTCGGCAATCAGGTGGCGCATGGCGGTGCGGGCAGCGTCCGCGTCACCGGCGGCGATCGCGTCGCGCACGGCCGTATGGTCCGCCACGCTGGCCGTCCTGCCCTTGATCCGGTTGGTGAAGCGGATCGAGGTGCGCAGCGCCGTCGTCACGA
>NZ_JAGOGJ010000198.1 GCF_017996735.1 Niveispirillum sp. | reverse complement strand
GGCTGAAGGCGCATGGGGTGGAGGTTCTGGGACTGGTCGATCACGAATTCGTGAAATCCATCTACTTCTTCGATCCCAACGGCCTGCGCCTGGAAGTCACCACACGGACCGAACCGCCCGGCTATGTCGCCGAGGCCGCCCGCACCGCGCGTGCCGACCTGGACAAATGGACGGCTGACAAGGCGGCGCGGTTGGCGGCACGGGCGGGCTAACCGTGTGCTTTACGCCCTCCCCTTGCGGGGAGGGCACCTTTCAGAACCCCTTCTTCCGGCTCCAGTCCAGGATCAGACCCATGCAGGTCTCCAGATGTTCGGGCTGGCCGATATAGTAATGCGTGGCGCCGATGATGCGGTGATATTCCTTGTCCGGGGTCGCCAGCGCGGCATGGATGGCCGGATTATGCGCCGCCGGCACAGCATCGTCGGCCGTGTTCTCGATCTGCAGCACCGGCGTGCGGAAGATCCTGGCCGCGTTCATCGGCCCCTTGGCGTTGGACAGGTCATAGCTCCACTGGCTCAGCCATGAACGCAGGGTGCAGAACCGCGCCAGCCCCACCGGGCCGACATTGACGGTCCGCGGATCACCCATATAGGACCAGCCCGGCCGCCGCTCGCTGGGTTCGATGGTCGGGTCCAGCCAGCGCACGTCGCACATGGTGCGGTGGACGACGAAGGCCCGTTCCTGCTCCGCCCCGCCCCTGGCCCGCAGCCGTTCAAGCTGTTCCTGGCACCACGTGGTGATGCGGCGGTTGCGGGCCACCTGCCGGGCGCGGAATGAAGCGATGAAATCGGCACTGAACGGCGCCTTGTTGGGGCATTCCTCAGCGTAGATATCGAACTCAAGGTCGCGCCGGTCGGGGTCCAGCTCGTCGATCACCGAGGGATCCAGCCATTCGGTCAGCGTTTCCGCCCGCGACAGGTGGGCCGCGATGAAGATCACACCGTCGGCGGGCGACAGGCCGGCCGTCGTCAGGTCCACCGCATCGCCGGCGGGCGTGTGGGTGATCGACGGATTCTCCGCCTGCGCCTGATAGAACAGCGACAGCGACCCGCCGCCCGACCAGCCGACCAGCACCACCCGTTCATAGCCCAGCACCTCCCGCGCATGGGCAATCCAGCGGCCCAGATCGATGGCCACCTTTTCCATGATCAGGGCGCTGTCATTGCGCGGATAGCGGCTGGCCGCGCACAGAACATGCAAGCCCCGGTCCGCCAGCGCCATCGGCATGGGCAGCAATTGCAAGGTCGAGGTCGGGTGCATGAACACATAGACCGTGCGCGCCCGCTCCCCGGCGGGACACAGTAACTGGCCCTCCAGATTGACCTTGCCCGAATTGCCCGCGAACCCGTAGGTCTCGCTGAACCCCCTGATATCAGGAAAACTCACCACCTGCGGCTGCCTGATCCAGGCCGTCGGTTCCGACATCTCAATCTCCTTTTATTGTTCCCTCAAGCGCCGGGCGGGCACATCCGTGCCCTTGGCTTGCGGCGCACGTGCGCCGGGCCGGCGGTCGCCGGCCATCCCTCAAATCGGCACTGTCGTGGCATCGTGGCGGAACAGCCATTCGTAGCGTTCCGCGACCTTTTGCGGGTCCCATTCCCGGTCGACATAGGCTTGCGCGCCTTCCGCACTGGCCAGGGCCGGATTGTGGAAGCGCCCGGCATTCGCGGCCGCCCCCTGCACCACGCGGGTCGTGCGTTCGATGCGCGCCCCCTGATAGGCTTTCAAGGCCGCCGCATGATCATCGCCATAGGCTTCCAGCGCGCGGGCCAGGACATAGGCATCCTCGATCGCCATCGAGGCGCCCGACGCCAGGAAGGGCAGCATCGGATGGGCGGCATCGCCCAGCAGGGTCACCCGCCCCTGGGTCCAGTTATCCAGCGGCTTGCGCGACAACAGCGCCCAGCGGAACGGCTGCGGGATGGCGCGGATATAGGCGTGAACATCCTCATGCCAGCCGGGATAATCGGCCAGACAGGCCTCCACCGTCGACGGGCTGGACCAGCTTTCGGTCTTCCAGTCCTGGTTCTCCACCACACTGGAGAAGTTCATCAGTTCGCCGCGCCGGATCGCGTAATTCACGATATGGCCGCCCGGCCCGATCCAGTTGACGCCGACATCCCGCCTCAGATGCGCGGGCAGCCTTTCCATGGGGATGACGCCGCGCCAGGCGACGATGCCGGTGAATGTGGCCTCCATCTCTCCGAACATTTGCCGCCGGATGATGGAATGCACCCCGTCGGCACCGATCACCAGATCGTGGCGCTGCGCCGGCTTGCCCGCGAAGGACAGCACAACCCCGTCCGACCATTGCTGCACATCCACACAGCGTGACCCAAGCTGTATCGCGTCCGGCTTCACGGCCCGCACAGCCTCGGCCAGCGCGGTATGCAGGTCGTTGCGGTGAATGGTGATGTAGGGGGCGCCATAACGCGCCACCGATTGCGGCCCCAGGTCGAACAGTTTCCAGGTCTGCCCCGTGCTCCACAGCCGGATTTCCTTGCCCACCGGGCAGAAGGATTGGGCCAGGACGGCATCCAGGATGCCCAGTGCCGCAAAGACGCGGGTGCCGTTGGCGCTGATCTGCAGCCCGGCCCCCACCTCGCGCAATTCCTCGGCCTGTTCATAGACGGTGACGTCGAACCCGCGCTGCAAAAGCGCCAGGGCCGCGGTCAACCCGCCCATGCCCGCCCCGACAATCGCTATCCGCATCTGATCCTCGCTGCGCTTCATGTTGTTTGCTATTTCTGAATATCATTCGTCAATAACACAAGACTCAAATCCTGACCACAGCGCAATGGGCAGGTGACGGAACCCCCGCTCCTCTGATACGCATGAGGCAAACCAGAGAGAGAACGATGCCGATGCCGCCCGATGACGCCCTGAACCAGAAACGGCGCGTGCAGTCGATCGAGGTCGGGTTCCGTGTCATCCGTGTCCTGCAACAGGCACACGAGGCCATGGCGCTGCGCGACATCGCCAAAGAGGCCGACATGCCGGCCAGCAAGGCGCATCTCTATCTGACCAGTTTCATGCGCGAAGGACTGGTGGCGCAGAACCCGCAGACCGCGCGTTACTCCCTTGGCCCCTACGCCACCGAACTGGGCCTGTCGGCCATCCGGCAGCTATCGGTGGTGGAGGCCGCGAACGGGGAAATGGCGGCACTGACGGCGCAGACGGGCTGCGCCACCTACCTGTCCGTCTTCACCGAATATGGGCCGGCCATCGTGTCCAAGGTGGATGGCAACCGCCAGGGCGCCTTCACGGTCCGGCTGGGCCATGTCCTGCCCATGGCCAGTTCCGCCACCGGCCTGATCTTCCTGGCCTTCCTGCCGCAGGCCCTGACCCACCTTTCAGCGGACAGCAGCGCGGAGATGCCGGCCCCGGCCCTGCTGGGCGATGTACGCGACAAGGGCTATGCCACCACCAGCGGCCTGATCAACGCCAATTTCGCCGCCATTTCCGCGCCCATCTTCGATTACAGCGACGGGCTGGCAGCGGCGCTGACCCTGCTGGGCCCGGACAAGTACCTGACGGGAACGCGCACACAGCCCAGCATCGACCATGTGCTGGCCGCCGCTTCGCGTATCTCGGTGAAGATGGGGGGACGGACGACGGTGAGCCGCTGAGGCCCCACGACTGGTGTTTGCGTGCGGTACCGGGATATCAGCTTGCTCAACCGTCACCCCCGCGAAAGCGGGGGCCCAGCGAGAGCGGCGATAGCCGCGACATAACTCATATCGGCGCTGACCGCGCCTTACGCTGGGTCCCCGCTTTCGCGGGGATGACAGTAGAGCAAGCTGAAACCCGACAGTCCCCGATCACAGCGCGATGGCGATCGACTTCACCTCCGTATAGGCCTCGACGCCCTCGCGTCCGTTTTCCCGGCCCCAGCCGGATTGCTTGAACCCGCCGAAGGGCAGTGCCGGGTCCAGGCCACCGCCATTCACCCGCACCGTGCCGGCCTTGATCTTGCGGGCCAGCTTGTGCGCGGCGCTGAGATTCTGGGTCCAGACGATGGCGCCCAGCCCGTAATCGGTATCGTTGGCCTGGGCCGCGATGGCATCCAAATCGCGGTCGCTGAACGACATGGCACACAGGACGGGGCCAAAAATCTCCTCCCGCACCACCGACATCTGCGGGTTGGTGCCCGTCAGCACCGTGGGCGGCACGAAATAGCCGGGGCCGGATGCGGCGCTGCCCTGCCCGCTGATCTTCGCCCCGTCGCGCAGGCCCGCCTCGATATAGGACAGCACGCGCGCCTTCTGTTCCGCCGACACGACCGGCCCCATCTGCGTATCGGGGTCCAGACCGGGGCCGACACGCAGCTTCCCGGCAAAGTCAGCCACCCCTTCCACCAGCGCATCAAACACGCTTTCATGCGCGAACAGGCGGGAGCCGGCATTGCAGATCTGGCCGGCATTGGTGAAGATCGACCGGGCCGCCCCTTCGATGGCGCGGTTGATGTCGGCGTCGGGCATGACGATGACCGGCGTCTTGCCGCCCAGTTCCAGGGTGACCCGCTTCATATTGACGGTGGCACCCTTGACGATCAGCCGCCCGACCTCGGTGGAGCCGGTGAAGGTCACCTTGTCCACACCCGGATGCGCCACCAGCGCCGCCCCCGCCGCCTCCCCCAGACCGGTCACCAGATTGAACACACCCTTGGGGAACCCAACCTCTGCCATCAGATGGGCCAGGCGCAGCGCCGTCAGCGGTGTCTGTTCAGCGGGTTTCAGGATGATGGTGCAACCGGCGGCCAGGGCCGGCGCCGTCTTGGCCACCGCCATGGCCAGCGGCGCGTTCCACGGCACGATGGCGGCCACCACGCCCACCGGCTCCCGCACCGTATAGGCATGCCAGGTGCCGGGGCCGGACAGGTTCACGCTCTCCCCGTTCAGCTTGGTGGGCCAGCCGGCATTGTAGCGCAGCACCTCCACCGCATGCGGCACGTCGAACATGCGGGCGTCGCGCAGCGGCTTGCCATTATTCAGCGTTTCCAGTAGCGCGAACTCATCCGCATGCGCCTCGATCGCGTCGGCCAGCCGCCACAGAAGGCGGGCACGTTCCGACGGCTTCATCGTGGCCCAGGGTCCGTCCAGTGCGGCCCGCGCGGCACGGACGGCCAGATCGACATCCGCCTCCCCGCCCGCCGCCGCGCGGCCGATCCGCGACCCGTCACCGGGATTGAAGGTTTCAAAACTGGAACCCGACCGTGGCTCCCGCCATTCCCCATCGATGAACAGGCCATGCTCCCTGCCCGCGAATTGTCGTGCCCCGTCCAGGGCAAGTTGATCCTTTGCGATATCCGGCATGTGTCACCGTCTGGCTATGATGGATGGGATGGGTCCGGCGCGTGCGCCCGCATGGACGCCACTTTTGGGCGTCTCTTCGTTTGCTATTGTTGAACATCTTCCGTTATTGTGCAACATCTCCTTTCGAGATTGTGAGGAACCTTGTCGCAGGAATTCGACCATATCGTCGTTGGCGCCGGGTCGGCCGGGTGTGTCCTGGCCAACCGGCTGACCGAGGATGGCGCCCGCCGCGTGCTGCTGATCGAGGCCGGCGGCTCCGATGCCAGCCCATTCCATGCCATGCCGTTGGGCTTCATGGCGGCCATGGCCGATCCGGCCAAGGATTGGGGCTATGCCACGGAACCGGAACCGCACCTGGACGGCCGCCGCGTGCCCCTGCCGCGCGGCCGGGTGCTGGGCGGCTGTTCCACGACCAACGGCATGATCTATATGCGCGGCCATTCCGGCGATTATGATGAATGGCGTGATCTGGGCTGTCCCGGCTGGGGCTATGACGATGTGCTGCCCTATTTCCGCAAGATGGAGACAAGCTGGCGTGGGCCCGGCCCCTATCATGGCGGTGACGGCCCCCTGACCGTCAGCCCGGTCAGCCATCCCTGGCTGCGTATCGACCAGATCATGGAATCGGCCGCCGCCGCCGGCTTCCCGATGAGCGAGGATCTCAGTGGTGACCGGCAGGAGGGTTTCGCGCTCAGCGAGGTGACGGTGGACCGGCGGGGACGGCGCGCCAGTGCCGCCCGCGCCTATCTGCGCCCGGCCCTGAAGCGCCCCAACCTGCATCTGGTCACCCATGCCCAGGTGACGCGCATCCTGTTCGACGGCAACCGCGCCGTGGGCGTGGAATATCGCCGCGACGGGGCACTGCATCAGTCACGCGCAACGCGCGATGTGATCCTGTCGGGCGGGTCCTACAATTCCCCGCAATTGCTGATGCTGTCCGGCATCGGCCCGGCCGCCCATCTGCGCGATCAGGGGATCGAGGTGCGGGTGGACAATCCAGGCGTGGGCGGCAACCTGTCCGAACATCCCCTGGTCTATGGCGAATTCGCGGTGACCGGCGACACGTTCCTGCGGCAGCTTCGCCTGGACCGCGCTGCGCTGTCGGTGCTGCGCTGGGCATTGCTGGGCAGCGGGCCGTTCGCGTCCCAGGTGACCAGTTGTGCGGCCCTGATCCGTACCCTGCCGGAACTGACGCGGCCGGATATCCAGTTGATGGTGATGCCGGTACGGCTGGACGCGAAGATCTGGGCGCCCGGCCTGGGCAAGCGGCTGGCCGACATGTTCTCCGTCATGGTGATCCAGTTGCACCCCGAAAGCCGGGGGCGGGTCAGCCTGCGGTCGGCGGACCCGGACGACAAGGTGCGGGTTCAGTTGAACCTGCTGTCGCATGAACGGGACTATGCCGAACTGCGGCGTGGCATCCGGGCGCTGCGCACCCTGTTCGGCGCCGGCCCGCTGGGCCAACTGGCGGGGCGGGAGACCAAGCCGGGTGCGCATTGCCAAAGCGATGCCGATCTTGACGCCTTCATCCGCGCCAATCTGCGCATCACCCAGCATCCGGTGGGCACCTGCCGCATGGGCACGGGCGACGACGCGGTCGTTGACCCGCAGTTGCGCGTGATCGGGGTGGAAAACCTGCGCGTCGTCGACGCCTCCATCATGCCCACCGTGCCCGGCGGCAACACCAACGCTCCGGTGATCATGGTGGCGGAGAAGGCGGCGGATCTGATCCGGCGTTCTTAAAACAAGCCGCTGATCATGCCTTCCCCGCTTTCGCGGGGGAGGCGTATCGGGAGGCCATCATCCCCACCCCCAAAATAAAAAAACACCGGAGCGGTCGCCCGCTCCGGTGTCAGTTGCTGGGGGAAAGGGAACATCAAATCCGGGCACGCAGGCCGAAGACCCAGTAACGCCCGCGATTGTCGAAGAAGGGGGAGTTGGCGATGGTGGGCTGCACGATGCCGTTGGGCGTGATCGGCGGCGCCTCGTTGGTCAGGTTTTCCACCGACCCGTACAGGGTCAGGTTCTCGGTCAGGTCATAGGCGACGTTGGCGTCGAAATAATTGATACCGTCGATCCTGTTGTCGGCGATATCCAGCCGTGTCTGGTTGAACCGCGTATCGATCTTGCCGCCGGAGACATAGCGGTAGGCCAGCCCCAGCTTCCAGGCATCGATGCTGTAATTGGCGCTGAGATTGACGCGCCATTCCGGCACGCCCTGCGGCGGCGGGGAGATACCGGCCAGGCCGACATAGTCGTCGGTCCGGCCGTTGGCGGTGGTGCTCAGCTTGTCGGCGTGGCTGCCCAGCAGGCGAAGCTGCATGGTGCCGGCGGTATCGGCCAGATCCAGCGGGAAAGAATAGACCGCTTCGAAATCCTGCCCCGCCACTTCCTGGGAATTGGCGTTGAAGGGGACGATGTTGATACGGGTGATGGTGCCGTTGGTGCGGATGATACTGGGGCAGAACTGCGCCTGTCCACGGAAGCAGAAATTGGCGATATCCTGCCCTGCCACCACCGAGATCGCGTCCTTCACCTTGATATTGTAATAGTCGAAGGAAGCGCGGAAACCGCTCAGCCATTCCGGCTGCACCACAACGCCGACGGAGTAGGTGTCGGCCTTTTCCGGCAAAAGGTTGGGATTGCCGCCGGTGATCAAGGTCGTCTGCCGGGCGATATTGTCGTTGGGATCGATGATCGAGTTGATCACCTGATTGCCCTTGGAGAACAGCTCGAAATTGTTGGGCGCGCGGATATCGCGGGACAGCGTGCCCCGGAACCGCAGGTCGGCGATCGGTTCGTAATTGCCGCCGACCTTCCAACTCCAGACGGTGCCGCTGGTGGAATAATCCGTGTAGCGGGCCGCCGCGTTCAGTTCCAGCTTGTTGGCAAAGGCCGCCCCATCCGCCAGCGGCACCGCCACCTCGGTATAGGCTTCCTTCACATTATATTTGCCGCTGAACGGCTGGGCGTTGATGGAGCGCCAGCGGCTGGCGGCGGAATCCGCGTCCGACGTCTGGGTGGTCTTCTCGGTCCGGTATTCGGCACCCGCCGCGATGGAGACGGGGCCCGCCCAGGTGGAGAAGGGAGAGCCGGAGATGTTGGCGGCATAAACCTGCTGCTCCATCTCGGCAAAGGTGGTGGAGGTGCCACGGTAGTAGGACAGCGCCTGCGAGGTGATCGACCCAGCGCCGAACGGGTTGATGGGGATACAGCCCCGGATGTCACCGAAGGGGTCCTGTGCCGCCGTCGGGTTGGGGTTGTTCAGCAGCACGCGGCAGATGGGCTGGCCCGTGGCCGGGTTGACGACGCTGTCGATGCCATAGGTCCAGCGCTGTGCGATGCGGTTGTTATAGGCCGCCTGGTCATAGGTGTTGCGACCCAGTTGGCCGGTGA
>NZ_JAGOGJ010000197.1 GCF_017996735.1 Niveispirillum sp. | reverse complement strand
GGTCTGGCCCGGCCCTTCCGGCCGCGGCCCCTGCCCAAGGGCAGCAACCTGCCCGCCCTTCCCGGCCAGTCCAAGGCCCGGCGGGCCGCCATCATCGCCTGGTCCGCACTGGCGCTGGTGGTGGGCGGCATCGGTGCCGGCCTCTATTACGGCAAGGATACGATCATCCAGGCCTGGCCGGCCGCGTTCCCCCTTTATGAAATGGTGGGACTGGCCGAACTGCCGGGCACGGGCCTGTCCGAACCGGGCGATGCCAAGACCACAAAGGTGGAAATCCGCGACATCGAAGGCATCAATATGCTGTTCGTGACCGGGGAAATCGCCAACCGGTCGGACAGCCAGCGCGATGTGCCCGATATCCAGGCCGTGGCCCTGGGTGAGGATGGCAAGGAACTGTACGCTTGGCGCATCGTGCCGCCGGTGCGCCGGCTGTTCCCCAACCAGTCCACAAAATTCGAATCACGCGTGCCCGAACGCGACGGTTCGCAGGCCAAAAGCATCAGCTTCCGCTATGTCGCGCCGGAGAAGCCGGCCGCCCCTTGATGCGGGTGCCGCCACCCGTCGGGCGGGCGTGCCCGCTGCGCCGCACCATGTTGCAGAAATGTGACTGGGGGCGTAAATGACGGAAGCCCTTAGCATTCATGACTGGCACCGGCCCGGCTTTGGCGTATTGTCCGCCCTGCCGTGAGGTGCTGCGGGTCACCGCCACCCCACCGGGATGGAACCCTGGACGTGTCTCGCCGATCCGGGGATGATCATCTACAGCCGGCGTGCCAGGCACAGCCGGCTTTTCTTTTGCCCTTTCTTTACCCTGCATGCATTGCACGGCCCCCGTGTTATCCTGGGCCCCATGTACAGCGACGTCCTTGATCTTCGCGAATTCTATCGCAGCAGCACGGGCCAGGTCGTGCGCCGCCTGATCCGCCGCCGCATCCGGGAGCTATGGCCCGACCTGCGGGGTCAGCGGGTGCTGGGCATCGGCTATGCCACACCCTATCTGACCATGTTCCAGGAAGAGGCGGAGCGGGTGATGGCGGTAATGCCGGCCAGCCAGGGCGTCATCGCCTGGCCGCCGGACGGGCCGGGCCAGGTGACCTTGGCGGACGAGGCGGAATTGCCCTTCCCCGACATGTCGATCGACCGGATCCTGCTGGTCCATGGACTGGAATGTACCGAGGAATTGCGGCCGCTGATGCAGGAGATCTGGCGGGTCATGGCCGGTGGCGGGCGCCTGATTACGGTCGTGCCCAACCGGCGCGGCATCTGGGCGCGATCGGACCGCACCCCCTTCGGCCTGGGCAGCCCCTTTTCACCGGGGCAGTTGCGCAGCACCCTGAAGGCCAACATGTTCGTGCCGGAAAGGGAGGATTGCGCCCTGTTCCTGCCACCCACCCGCCTGCGGTTCCTGCTGGCCAGCGCGCCGGCGGTGGAGGAGGTGGGCCATCGCTGGTTCCGGGCCTTTGCCGGCGTGCATATGGTGGAGGCGTCCAAGCAGATCTATGCCAACCCCACGCGGGCCAAGGTGCGTGAACGCCAGCGCATGCTGGCGCCCCAGGCCCGGCCCGTTTTCGGCCGGTTGGCGGCCGAACGGGACCGGGTGGAGAAACCGGGGGAAATGTCCCCCCTCACATGAAATCGGCTTCCTCGTAAAGCGGACGGATTTCGATCTCGCTAGGCCCCGGCATGGGGTTGGGGCAGCGTTTCACCCATTCCACCGCTTCGTCCATATCCTTCACCTGCCACAGCCAGAAGCCGGCGATCTGTTCGGTAGTGGGGGCGAAGGGGCCGCTGACGACGCTGCGCGACGCGCCGTCGAAGGCGACGCGCTTGCCCTGCACGGTGGGCTTCAGCCCGTCGCCGCCCGTCATGATACCGGCCTTGATCAGTTCCTCATTATAGGCACCCATGGCGGTCAGCAGTTCCATGCTGGGCATGGCGCCCTGTTCGCTGTCCGCCGTGGCCTTGACGATCACCATCACGCGCATCTGCCTCTCCTTGATCCAGGTTACGGCCGGTTTGTCCGGCCCTGACAGCCCAAGGACGGAGACAGGGGGCCGATGCCGACACCGGCCCCCCGAAAAAATCGTCAGGCCTTCACCAGGGTCAGTTTCGGCCGCCCCGGCGGCGGATGATATCCCGGCAGGCCCGCGATCTGCCCCGCGATGACATTGGTGAAATCGCCAATGCCGGGCCAACTGGTCATCTTGCCGATCAGCTTCTTGCCCCGGAACACGAAGAAGACGGGGATGCCGTGCAGGCTGAACCGGTTGGCCATTTCCATGTCGTCATAGACATTGTCGTGCAGCCAGCGCACCTCCGGCCACAGGAAACGCGGCGGCGCCGACAGGATGGCGTGTTTGGCGATGTCGCAGTTGGGACAGTCGCGCCCCCACAGGAACAGGATGGAAAGCGGCGGCGCGCCATTCTCTGCCAGAACGGCGTCCAGATCGGCGCTGCTCACGGCGCGCATGGGAAAACGCATGAAAAAATCCGGCGGTGTGCCGGGATTTGCCGGATTGCCTGGGTTGGACATCGGGTTTCCTCCGCCTTTATCGTGGGGCCCGCCAACAATCATTCAGTATGCACCGGCGCGGTTCGCCCGCGTCATTGCAGTTCGGCCAGTCTTTCCGCCTCTTCCTGGGCGATCAGCGCGTCGATGACTTCATCCATCTCGCCGGCCATGAACCTGTCGATCTTACCATAAAGCGTCAGGTTGATGCGATGGTCGGTGATGCGACCCTGGGGGAAATTATAGGTGCGGATACGTTCGGACCGGTCACCCGATCCCACCTGGCTTTTGCGATCGGCGGCGCGCGCATCGGCCAGCCGCTGACGCTCCGCCTCGTACAGGCGGGCGCGCAGCACCTTCATGGCCTTGGCCTTGTTCTTGTGCTGGCTTTTTTCGTCCTGCTGGCTGACCACGATGCCGGTGGGCAGGTGGGTGATGCGCACGGCGCTGTCCGTGGTGTTCACCGACTGACCGCCGGGACCGGAAGACCGGAAGACATCGATGCGCAGGTCGCGCTCATCAATATGGATATCCACCTCTTCCGCCTCGGGCAGCACCGCGACCGTGGCGGCGGACGTATGGATTCGGCCCTGGGTCTCGGTGGCGGGCACACGCTGTACCCGATGGACGCCCGATTCGAATTTCAGCCGGCGGAACACGCTGCGCCCCGTGATGGTGGCGCTGGCTTCCTTATAGCCGCCGATGCCCGTCTCGCTGACATCCATGGTCTCGAACCGCCAGCCCTGGGATACCGCATAGCGCTTGTACATCTCGAACAGTTCGGCCGCGAACAGGGCGGCCTCGTCGCCGCCGGTGCCGGCGCGCACCTCCAGGATGGCGTTGCGCTCGTCAGCCTCGTCCTTGGGCAGCAGGGCCAGCAGGATACGGCGTTCCAGATCGGGCAGGCGCCGCCGGGCCTCGGCCAGTTCGTCTGCCGCCAGGTCCCGCATCTCGGCATCGTCGCCGGCGGCCATGGCTTCCAGGTCCGCCATGTCGGCATGGGCCCGGCGCATCTCGGTGATGGCGGCGGCCACGGGTTCCAGTTCGGCATATTCCTGGCTGGCCTTGACGAAGGCGTCGCCGACCAGCGCGCCCGAAGCCAGCCCGTCGCGCAACTCATCGAACCGCAGCATCACTTTGGCGAGCGGTTCGCCAAATCTCGTTTCAAAATCTGACAAGGGAATGGCCCGGTTACCCAGCAGGTCGCCATAACCCGGGCGGAGCCGGACCCGGCCCCAAACAAATCACCCGCAGCCAGGCATTTGGAAAGATTGGTGCCCCCGGTCGGACTCGAACCAACACGCCCTTTCGGGCAACAGATTTTGAGTCTGCCGCGTCTACCATTTCGCCACGGAGGCACCGAGCGCTTCAACGCGAGGCCGCACTATAATGATGATCGGCGGGCGGTCAATGAAATCCTGTAACGCCAGCAGCATGAGATGGCGGCGATTGCGGCCATCGGTCCCATGCGGGCGGGCCTTTGCGTCATCCATGGCCACGACTATAGTGTCGGGCATGATGACAGCCCCGCCCTCCGCCTTTGCCCGCCTGACCGCCGCACCCCGGCTTCCCTCCGCCCTGCTGGTATTGGCGGCACTGGGCGCCCTGGGCACCGCCTTCGCCTCGCAATATTGGGGCGGGCTGAACCCGTGCGAGATGTGCTGGTGGCAGCGCTATGCCTATATGACGGCCATCCTGCCGCTGCTGCCATCTGCCCTGCTGCGGCTGTCGGCGGGTCAGCGGCGGGCCAGCCTGTTGCTGGGCGGGCTGGTCTTTCTGGTCGGTGCAGGGATTTCGCTGTTCCATGCCGGTGTCGAACAGAAATGGTGGGAAGGTTTCACCGCCTGCACCGCCCCGATCAGCGCCGGCGGTCTGGACGATCTGCGCGCGGCCATCCTGGCGGCGCCCGTCGTGCGCTGTGACGATATTCCCTGGTCGCTGTTCGGCATCTCCATTGCCGGATACAGCGCCATCGCCAGCCTGATCCTGGCGCTTTTCGCCGTGAAGGCAGCCTTTTCCACGGAGTCGGTGCGATGAGCAATCCCAATCCCGGCCTTCCCGCCCATCTTCTGTCCCCGCGTCCGCTGAAGGACGGCCCCGTCGCCGATGCCGGGGAAGTGCCGGTGGCCGCACGGCCCCGCCGCCTGCCGGGCGACGGCACGCCCAGCCTGGACCGGATGATCCGCGTCGATCAGGCGGGCGAATATGGGGCCGTCCGTATCTATACGGGGCAGATGGCCGTGTTGGGCAAGGGCGAGAAGGGCCCCATGATCCGCCATATGACGGAGCAGGAGCAGGTGCACCTGGACACGTTCAACGGGCTGGCCCGTGAACGCGGCGTGCGTCCCACCATGCTGCAACCCTTCTGGCATGTGGCCGGATGGGCGCTGGGGGCCGGAACGGCCGTCATGGGCAGCCGCGCCGCCATGGCCTGCACCGTGGCCGTGGAAGAGGTGATCGACCAGCATTATGCCGAACAGGCGGAAAATCTGGGCCCCGACGAAGCCCCGTTGAAAGCCACCATCGAGCAGTTCCGCGCCGAGGAGCTGGAGCACCGTGATATCGGTCTGGCGCACGAGGCGGAACTGGCCACCGGTTATCCCGTCCTGTCGGCCCTGATCAAGGCGGGATCGCGGACCGCCATCTGGCTGTCGGAGCGGATCTGATACCGTATCACCGGTCATCATTGATGACCGGTGATACGGCGGCGTCCGGTGCCCCGCTTACCGGTAACGAACGGCTTCCAGCACTTCGCGGTCGACGATGGTCTTGCCGATGGGGGCAAAGGCCAGACCGGCAAATTTGAAATGCTGCAGGCCGAACGGAATGCCGATCACGGTGATGCAGCAGACCAGCCCGATCAGCAGATGGCCCAGGCCCAGCCAGATGCCGCCGAACAGGAACCAGATCACATTCCCGATGAAGCCCAGGGGGCCGGTGCCGATATCCTCCCGCCCTGTCAGGTCATCGCGGGCCACGGCGACCCGGCCGAAGGGCCAGAACATGAACAGAGCGATATTGAAGGCGGCGCGCGCCCAGGGAATGCCGACAATCGACACCACCATGACGATGGTCGCCGTCAGCCAGGCCAGCCCGGCATTCCAGCCGAACAGCAGCAGCCACAGCACATTCATCAGCAGATTGATCATCGCGGGGTCCCTTCATTCAAGATGATAACAATCGGCCTTGATCGCAAACGATCCAGGCCGATCCCATGTTCCCTGCGGCGCCGCAAAGCGGTTTTCCGGCCAGGGAACACCGCTCCACTGTCAGGGCTTCAGACGATATTGGAAACGACCGCTGCGACGACACCGACTGGTGCCACTATGCGCACCAGCACACGCCAGACGGCATAGAGGAACGGGCTTTCGAAGCCCAATGCCTTCACGCTGTCCTCCCGCGTCACCACCCAGCCCGCGAACAGGGCCAGCATCACCCCGCCCAGCGGCAGCAGGATGTTGGACGTGAGGAAATCGATCCAGTCGAACCAGGTGCGCGTGCCGCCCAGCGGATGCACATCCGACCAGATATTGAAGGAGAACAAGGTCAGGAAACCCAGCACCCAGGCGACGATACCGCCCGTCCAGGCCAGGGCCGAGCGCGACAGGCGGGTGCGGCCGGAGAAGGCGGCAACGATGGGTTCCAGCAGCGAGACGGAGGAGGTCAGCGCCGCGATGGCCAGCAGCACGAAAAACACCGCCCCGAACACCGCCCCGCCCGGCATGGCGCCAAACGCCACCGTCAGCGTCACAAACACCAGTCCCGGCCCCTCCGACGGGTTCAGGCCATTGGCGAAGACGATGGGGAAGATGGCAGCCCCGGCCAGCACCGCCGTCATGATGGCGGCAAAGACGATGACCACGGAGGTGCGGGGGATGGACACGCCACTCGGCAGATAGGCGCCATAGGCCAGCATGGTGCCAAGCCCGATCGACAGGGAGAAGAAGGCCTGCCCCGTGGCGGCCAGCACCACATCCCAGGTGACGGCGCCGAAATCCGGTTTGAACAGATAGGTCATGCCCTGGACGAAGTCGCCTTCGATCCCGGCATAGATGCACAGCAAGACCAGCAGCGCGAACAGCAGCGGCATCATCCAGACCACGGCCTTTTCGATGCCGGCCTGGATGCCACGCGCCACCGGAATGATGGTCAGCAGCATGAACAGGGCATGCCAGAAGGTCAGCGCCCAGGGATCGGCCAGGAAGTCGCCGAACGCCTTGCCCGTGTCGGCCCCCGACAGGCCCGTCATCTGCCCGGTCAGCAGCTTGGGGATATAGGCCAGCGACCAGCCCGCCACCACCGAATAGAAGGACAGGATCAGGACCGCGGCCAGCACCCCGACACAGCCGACCAGACCCCAGGTGGCCCGGCCCGAATACCGGCGGCCCAGATCGATCAGGGTCTCGATCGGCCCCTGTCGCCCCATGCGGCCCAATGCCAACTCGGCGATCAGGATGGGCAGGCCGACCCCCAGCACACAGATCAGATAGACCAGCATAAAGGCCGACCCGCCCCCCGTGCCGATCATGTAGGGAAACTTCCAGATATTGCCCAGCCCGACGGAAGATCCGATGGCGGCCATCAGGAAGGCGAAACGCGAGGACCATTGGGCCGCCGCGGCATTGTCCGTGGATTGCAAAAGACCTACCCCTGTTCGTTGCCCGGCCCCCGCATCATCATCAGCGCCGGTGCAGCCGGATTTTATTCGGTAATTCAAGCAATAACCCCGGTGACCGGGTGGGGCAAGCCCGGCCGCCGCCATCACGGGGCCGTATCGTGGCGAATTCGTTACGAAAATCCTTACTCGCGCATGGGTATGGCTCCGGCCCTGCGCCGATCGCGGATTGACGGGCTTTGCCATGCAGCTTACCTTGTCCTCAACAATCGAGGTGTGTGATGGCGATCAGCGGCGTGTCTTCTTACAGCTCTTCCGTCTTCCAGACACCGGGCGTCCGCCCGGCGGAGAGCAATACGCGTGTTCAGCCGGTTCCCCCGGCCGATCAGCAGGCACAGCAAGCCACCGCCACCCAGCAGGACAATCAGCAGACCAACACCAATCCGACCGACAATGAACGGCAGGAGGCTCTGTCCTCTGGCCGCACGCGTGGCAGCTTCGTGAACATCACGGCCTGATCCACCGTTCGGCGACGTTCACAGACAAAGCGCGGCACCTTCACGGGTGCCGCGCTTTTTTGTGCCCAGCTGGCGGCATGGGGGGGCTGACCCGGATCGGTGATATTCGGATGCCACCGGTACAATTCCCCCG
Source organism: Niveispirillum sp. (assembly GCF_017996735.1). Classification (GTDB taxonomy): domain Bacteria; phylum Pseudomonadota; class Alphaproteobacteria; order Azospirillales; family Azospirillaceae; genus Niveispirillum. The sequence goes on along the minus strand of NZ_JAGOGJ010000197.1, from coordinate 957 downwards.
GGCCTCAGCCGCCGGAAGTTCCCTTCATCACGGCCCGCACGCGGTGGCTGATACCCGCATCCCGTGGGAGCCGGCGCTCCAACGCCCAGATCAGGGGCGGGGCCAGCAGGGTGACGCACAGTGCCACCAACGCCACATATTTCATATTGAGAAGCTGCCCCCCCGACCCGGTGGACAGCATCGCGGCCCCGGTCAATGAGGCCAGCCCGCCGGCCACCTGTGTCACCGACTGCACCAGCGCCATGAAACCGGCGCGATCCTCCGGGGCGGGCACCTTGGAGATGGCGGCCGATTGCGCCACCATGCGCGCGCTGTTGAACACCATGAAGCCCGGAACCAGCGCCACGATGGGCAGCGCCGCCCAATACCAGTCGTAATAAAGCAGCCAGATCAGCGTCGCCAGGCCCAGGGCCGTGCCCGTCGTCACCGGGGTGGAACCATAGCGGTCGACCAACGCGCCCGTCGCCCGCATGCCGAAAAAGCTGAGCACCCCGCCGACCATATAGAGCATGCCGAGCTGTTCACGGGGAAAGCCCAGGTTGAACTGTACAAACACCGCCATGTTGGAGATCAGCATGAAGCTGGGCACGATGGCGATGAAGGACAGGGCAAAGGCCAGGGCCGGCAGAACACCCCGCGCGATACGCAACAGATGGGCCGGCGCCTGACGCAGGGGCACCGGTGGCGCCGCCATGTGCGCACGCTGCGGCCCCAGCAGGCGCACGGCCACAAGGATGATCACCAGCCCCATGCCCGCCACCGTCAGGAACGGCACGCGCCAGCCGAACAGGTGCGACAGTTCCAGGGCCAGGGGCACGCCCAGAACCGCACTGATCGACAATGACCCCATCACCATGCCCATTGTCTTGCCGCGCCGCTCCGGCGGCACATTGTCGGCCACGATGGCCACCGACAGGGCGCCCGCCGGCCCGCCGAACCGGCCGGCCAGGGCCCGGG
>NZ_JAGOGJ010000065.1 GCF_017996735.1 Niveispirillum sp. | reverse complement strand
TAATTCCTATTATTTTATTCAATATTTGTTTCCGCTTCTTTCTGATGATGTCTCCATATGGATACAGCGTGGCGTACATGGAACTCCAGTAACTCCACGGCCTCCTTCGTCTTTCGTGTGATACGAAGCTATCGCCCAGCGTCAATGCGGCCTGCTGGGCGCCCACCGACCGCTGCCGATCATAAATCTCCGAATAGCATTCATCCATGACCAGCACGAAGCCATGGGGCCGGGCCAGCAGGATGTAGGATTGCAGCCGCTCCAGCGTCGCCACCGCGCCCTGTGGATTGGACGGGGAGCAGATATAGGCCAGTGCCGTTCGGGCCAGCACCTCCTCGGGCAGGGATTCCAGATCCGGGAGATGGCCGTTCTCCCAGGGGGCGGGAATGTAATATGGCTCCGCCCCCCGCGATCAGCGCCGCACCCTCATAGATCTGGTAGAAGGGGTTGGGCATCAGGACCCGGGGCTTGGGGCCCTGTCTTTCACGGTCGATCACCGTGTGGGCGATCTGGTGCAGCGCTTCGCGTGTGCCAGCCACGGGTACAATATGCCGGTCGGCAGCCAGCGCCGTTTCCGGGAGGTAGAAGCGACGGCACAACCATTCTTTCACGGCGGAGCGGAAGTCCGCCGTACCGCCCATGCGCGGGTAGCGGCCCCACCCCATCAGCACCCCGCCCGCCCAGGCCGTCAGCGACGGGCGCAGCCGGGGACGTGTGGGCCGCCATTGTCCGGCGGCCAGGGCGGCCGACAGGCTGCCAGCAATCAGGGACAGTACGAACCAGCCATTCAGGGTCAGCAGCCCTTCTTCCGGTTTCGTAGCGCAGCCGGCGAAGCCGTCCAGGCCCGGCAGGCGGCCCGCATCCAGAAAACCCAGATACTCACCCAGCAATCGCGCCAGCCAGCCGATCTGGGCCGTCACCCCCAGTGGATCGGTGCGCAGATAGGTTGCCGTGCCCAGCAGACTGACGCTCACGCCGCCGACCCAGGCGGGCCAGCGGTGGCGAAGCACGGCGTCGGCGACACGGGTCAGGGTCCAGGGGGATGGTTCGGCCTTGGCGGTCGGAATGAACCGTACCAGTGCCAGGAACAGGGCCGCCAGCACAGCCAGTTGCAGGGCAAGTGCCCCGCCATAGCCCCCAGATAGTTGGGCAGCCAGATGACCGGCGCCTCTGAAATGGCCCGCAGATACAGCCATTCCCAGGACAGATAGCCCAGGATGAAGCCGCCGAGCGTGCCGGCCAGCGCAAAAGGGGCACGAACCGGCCCTTCACCCAGCCGATAGAGATGAGCGCTGATGCAGGAACCCGATAGCGCCATGCCGACGCCGAAGGCCAGTCCGGCCAGGGCCAGCGGCCAGGAGACGGGGCCGATATGCGCCTCCGCCGGCAGATGGCCGGTTGACGGATCGGGCAGCCAGGCGCCGAAGACGATGACATAGCCGACAGTGCCCACGGCCAGGGCTGCCAGGATGCCGGTCAGCCCGTCGGCATCACGCCGGTCATGGAAATCACGCAGGATGCACAGGAAACAGAAGCGGGATCGTTGCAGCAGCATGCCGAAGGCGAGACCGGCCGGCGGCGGCGTAGATCTTGCGTAATTCTTCCTTCGATTTGAAGGTGCCATCCTCCGGATTGACGGCGGTGGCCCAGGGCACGTTCACGGCACCCGGCACATGGCCGGCGCGGATGGCCAGTTCCTGAGAGTCCTTGGGCGCGAAGATATTGCCCGCATATTCATCGGGCGACCGGATGTCCAGCAATGCAGTGCCGTTGTCGCCCTCCGCCACCTTCAGCACGTCCGTCAGGCGGGCGCGCAGGTGCAGGTTGGTCTGGGCTACCTTATAGGCGGTCGGCTTCACGTCGGTCACGCTGTTGGACAGTTCCCGCTTTTCCAGTTCCCACTTCTTGCGGCCACCGTCCAGCAGGCGCACATCCTTCACGCCATAGACGTCGAATATCCAGGCGCCCCAGGCGGCGAACCAGTTATTATTGTCGCCATACAGCACCACGGTCGTGTCCGGCCCGATGCCGGCGTGCGACGCCAGTTTTTCAAACGCCTCCTTCGAGACGATATCGCGGCGCACCGTGTCCACCAGATCGGTGTGCCCGACAAAGTTCACGGCACCGGGGATGTGCCCGCGTTCGAACTGTCCCGGTTCCACACTGACCTCGATCACCCGGACTTTGGGATTATCCAGGTTCTTGGCCAACCATTCGGTATTGACCACAGGATCGGCGGCAAAGGCGGCGGGGCCGAAGACCAGGGCCCCAAGGGTCGCAGCGGTATAGATCAGCCGCGACCAGATGGATTTTCCAAGCATTTTCAACGCTCCAGCTTATGAGAGGGATGCGAAGGCCTGGCAAGACTCACTGCCAATGAGAAAAATAACGCCATTACACATTTTAATAGTCAAATTTAAAATATTTACATTTTTATAATGTTTAAATCCTGCTGGAGGGCCGGAACCGGGCCCTGCTTGTGCGCTTTCCTATCCAGAGGGATGGACCCCCATTCTCCTTCTGTGCCAATCCTGGTGACGCGTTCAGGCATTTCCAGCCCGGTGCGCCAGGACGGCATCGGCCAGTTCCACAAAACCAAGGCCGCCGGGGCTGGGCGTGATCCAGCGTGGTGGGGTGGGGATATCGGCCAGATGGTCGCGCACCGTGCTGACGCCCACCGTATGGCGGAAGAAGCCGAACATGGGCGCGTCATTGGCGCTATCGCCGCTGTAAAGCACGCTGTCGCCGTCCCGGTCGATATCCAGGCCCAGATGCCGGGCCAGGAAATGGCGGGCCGCCACCAGCTTGTCATAGGCACCGATCCAGCCCAGGACCCAGAGATTGTTCACTGTGCCCTGGCCGCCCGCCGCACGGATGGCCGACAGGATGGCATTGTCTGTCAGCCGGTCACCCGTGCGGGCAAAGGCGATGGAGGTCAGGCGAAAAGGCTGGTCATCGGCCAACCGTGCCCCCGGTACCGTGCCGCGCACATAGGTGGCGATGGCTTCCAGGGCGTCCGCCGGGTCGGCGGACCCGTGCCAGTTATGTCGGCGCGCGCCATGGCCGGATGGGTCACGCTGGATGAACAGGCCGCCATTCTCCGCGACCACCGCGTCCACTGGCCACATCCGGGCCATCTGGTCACACCAGCCGGCGGGCGCGGCGGTGACGGGCACCACCCGGATGCCCGCCGCCTGTAACCGTTCCAGCGCCAGATATGTCGCGGCCGGCAGGCGGCCCTTGAGCGTCAGCGTCTCATCCATGTCGGTCAGGATGGTGCGGATGCCGGCGAAGTGACCGGGCGGAGCCTGTTCCAGCGCCTGCATGGTCACCGCCGATGCGCCAGACGGCGCACGGCCCAGTCGCCCGCCACCTGGATGATCTGGACCAGCAGGATCAGCACCACCACCGTTGCCACCATGACCTCTGTGTTGAAGCGCAGATAACCGTAACGGATGGCCAGATCACCCAGGCCGCCACCGCCCACCACCCCCGCCATGGCGGAATAGCCGATCAGCATGACCAGGGTCAGGGTGACGCCTGACAGCAGGGCTGGCAGCGCCTCCGGCAGCAGCACCATGAACACCAGATGGCGTAGCGTGCCGCCCATGGCCTGCACCGCCTCGATCCGGCCCTTGTCCACCTCCCGCAATGCGGCCTCTACCACCCGCGCGAAGAACGGGATGGAGCCCAGCGACAAGGGCACGATGGCGGCCGTGCTGCCCAGCGAGGTGCCGGCGATCAGCCGCGTCAGGGGAATGACGGCGATCAGCAGCACGACAAAGGGCAGAGAGCGGCCGATATTGACGATGGTGGACAGCACCCTGTGCAGGCGGGGGCAGGGCAACGGTCCGTTCCCATCGATCAGGTACAGAGCCACGCCCGCGGGCAGACCGGCAACCAGGGTTACCAGCCCGGCCAGCGCCACCATATACAGCGTCTCCAGGCTGGCACCCCATAACAGGTCCAGCAGTTCACTGAAAGTCTCGGGGTTCATCGCACCACCGCCCGCACGCCGCGCGTGGCCAGGAAGGAAAGGATCAGGTCCAGATCGGCCCCATCGGGCAGGCGGATCAGCAGCCGGGCCACAGGAGTGCCCGCCACCTGTTCCACCCCGCCACCCAGAAGAGCCGGTGACAGGCCGAGATGCAGAGTGAGGTCGGACAGGATCGTATCGGCCCCGCTGCCGCTGTAACGCAGTTCCAAGTGCCGCCCGTCGGAGGGGGCGTCCGGCAGCGCCGGTAGCAGCCATTGGCCCAGTCGGGAGGTGGGATCGCTCACCAGATCCCGGAGCGTGCCGGTTTCCACCAGCCGCCCACCCTCCAGCAGGGCCGCACCGTCGCAGATGGATTTCACCACCGACAATTCATGGGTGATCAGCACGATGGTCACGCCCAGCCGACGGTTCACATCGCGCAGCAGGTCCAGGATCTGGGCCGTGGTTTCGCTGTCCAGTGCGCTGGTCGCCTCGTCCGACAGCAACACGTCCGGATCGGCCGCCAGGGCGCGGGCGATGCCCACACGCTGCTTCTGCCCGCCGGAAAGCTGCGACGGATAGGCAGTGCCGCGACCCGACAGGCCGACCAGATCCAGCAGTTCCGCCACGCGCTTCTGTCGTTCCGGCTTCGAAATGCCGGCGATTTCCAGGGGGGCGGCGATATTGTCGGCGGCGGTACGGGAATGCAGCAGGTGGAAATGCTGGAACACCATGCCGATGCGCCGTCGCTGCCGCCGCAACTCATCCGGCGGCAGCGACGCCAAATCGACATCGCCGACCAGAATACGCCCGGCGCTGGGTGTTTCCAACCGGTTCAAACAGCGGATCAGCGTGCTTTTTCCGGCACCGGAACGCCCCAGGATGCCGAAGATGGACCCGCCTTGAATATCCAGGTCAATGCCATCCAGGGCGGTCACGCTTTGACCGCCCTGGATATAGTCTTTGCGCAGGCCCTGGATACGGATCGGTTGCCGCGCCGTCATGAATGGACCGGGATTACGGAGCCCTTGTAGCGTTCACGGATGAACGCCGCGACTTCCGGTCCTTCCAGCAAGGCCGACAGGCGCTTGATGCGCGGATCATTCGCCTTGGCGGGCACCGTGACCAGCAGATTGGCGTAGGGGTTGCCCTCCGCCTTCTCCAGCGCCAACGCGTCCTTGGCGGGGATCAACCCGGCCTGCAGCGCGTAATTGCCGTTGACGACGGCCAGATCGACATCGTCCAGCGTGCGCGGCAACTGGGCGGGGTCTACCTCGATCAGCTTGATACTGCGCGGGTTCTCCGCCACATCGCGCAAGGTGGCCAGACGCGTCAAACCGGGTGTCAGCTTGATCAGGCCTGCCTGCTGCAACAGGTGCAGGCCCCGGCTGGTATTGGTGACGCTGTTGGACAGGGTTACCTTGGCGCCGTTGGGCACGGCATCCAGGCTTTTGATCTTGCGGGAATAGACGCCCAAGGGCTCGATATGCACGGTCGCCGTGATGGCGAACTTGGTCTTCAGCGTCGCTTCGTCCGTTTCCAGGTACGGCTTGTGCTGGAAGTAGTTGGCATCCACGTCGCCGGCCAGGGTCAGGTCGTTGACGCGCAACTCCCCCGTGATCTCTACGATCTTCAGCTTCAGGTCGGGCGCCAGTTTGCGCTGGATGAAATACAGGATCTCCGCATGCGGCACGGCCGATGCCAGCACGCGCAGTGGCGCATCATCGGCGGCCATGGCCGGCATCACGCCCAGCGCCAGGGCGGCAAGGGGCAGGGGGAACAGGGCACGGCGGCCGATCTTGGCGGTCATATGTCCTCTGGATTGCTGTCTTGGTGGTTGGTTTTGGTTCTGGTTTGTATGGTCAGGACGTCGTGGCCAGCAGGTCGGCATAGTGGCGCTGGGCCACGTCGGGATGGGACCGCAGCCGGCCTTTCAGGTAATTGGCGCCGATATCGCGGAATAACGGGTTCAAGGGATCGGCCGACAGTCCCCGTGCCTCCGCCTTCAGTTCGGGCGCCAGCGGCAGCAACGGCACCCGCGCATCCAACCGCGCGCCCAGGAAAAAGGCGATGGACAGGCGATCATGATCCCCGACGGGAGATACGACACGGTGCGTCGTGGCGCGGATATAGCCGTCAGTGGCCAGTTCCAGCAATTCGCCGCTATTGACCACAAACGCACCGGGCAGGGGTGGGGCGGCGATCCAGCCCGCGTCGGTTTCAACCTCCAACCCGCCCAGGTCGGGCTGATGCAGCAGGGTCAGCAGGCCGCCATCCTTGTGCGGTCCCACACCCTGGCGATCCTCCCCCCGACCACGTGCCGGATAGCGGATGATCTTCACGTGCTGGCCTGGTCGTTCGGCGAAGATCGGGTCCAGCGCATCGGCTGGTTGACCTAGTGCCAGGGCGAAGGCGCGTAACAAACGTACCGCCACGCCGGTCGCCGCCTCCTGCCAGGCCAGCAGGGCGGGGCGCAGGCTGGGCAGTGAAGCCGGCCATTGATTGGGGCCGGGCAACCGCGCCCAGGCGGGGCTGTCCGCCGTCAGCGGCAGGGCATCGCGTTCCGTACCGATATCCAGTTGCTCCCGCCAATCCTGCCGCCCGCGCGTCAATTCCCCGCCCGTGCGCGTATAGCCCCGGAAATGCGGCGAATTGGCCATGGCGATGGCATCCTTGTCCGCCTGCTTCAGCCAGAAGAAGGCATTGGCCTGTTGATAGGCGTTGGTCAGGATGTCATCCGGCACGCCATGGCCCGTGACGTAATAAAAGCCGACATCGCGCACGGCGCGGCGCAGATCGGCCAGGAAGGCGGTCCGTTCACCGGGGCCCGCATCCAGGCGTCGCAGATCGAGGATGGGAAGATTGGGCATCGGCCGGACTCCTTACTCAAGACGCCAACTGGCGCAGTTGCGACAGGAACAGGCCGTGGCCAGCGATCAGTTCCGGCGGTATGGCGTCCAGGTCGTGCCAGAAGAATTCGAAATCAATCGGGGCACCGCCGCCCTCACTATCTTCCTCTGCATGGCGCCAGCGCGGGGGCGTGTCGCCGTCATAGGTGAGGTGGACCAGGGTGCGGTCCTGCAGCTCCGCCCGGCCATAGGTGGCCATGGAATAGAGATAGCGGGTCATCACCCGGCCGAAACGGGCTCCGGTCAAACCCGCTTCCTCCGCCAGTTCGCGGTGGGCAGCGGCAACGGGGCCCTCGCCGGGCTTGATCGTGCCGCCGGGGACCTGCACCCCAGCCTCGGGATGATGGACATGCCGGAACAGCAGCAGCGACCGGCCACGGGTGAGATAGACCAGGACCTTTTCAGTGCGTCGGCTTTCCTGTGGTTCCATGGCGTCACCTGGAGAATAAGGAAATCCGCCGCTTGCGATTGGGGACGCAAGCGGCGGCTCCAGCGGTTCCGGGCGCCGGACCGGAAGCCTTCCGGCACCGGGAACCGTTTTGGTCAGAAGTCGAGATCACCGCCAGGGGCGGCGGGGCCGGCAGCCTTCTTCTCCGGCTTGTCGGTGATCAGGGCTTCGGTGGTGATCAACAGGCCGGCGACGGATGCAGCATCCTGCAACGCCACGCGGACGACCTTGGTCGGATCGATGATGCCGGCCTTCAACAAGTCGGTGAATTCGCCCTTCTGCGCGTCATAGCCGACATTGGTGTCGGTGCTCTCCAGCAGCTTGCCGGCGACCACGGAGCCATCGGTGCCCGAATTCTCGGCGATCTGGCGCACGGGGGCCTGCAGGGCCTTGCGGATGATGTCGATGCCGGCCTTCTCGTCGGCGTTCACCGGCACCAATGCCGACAGGGCGCGGATACCATAGAGTAGGGCGACGCCGCCACCGGCGACGATGCCTTCCTCGATGGCGGCGCGGGTGGCATGGACGGCGTCATCGACCCGGTCCTTGCGCTCCTTCACCTCCACCTCGGTCGCGCCACCGACGCGGATGACGGCGATGCCGCCCGACAGCTTGGCCAGACGTTCCTGCAGCTTCTCGCGGTCGTAATCGCTGGTGGTTTCGGCCACCTGCGCCTTGATCTGCGCGATGCGGCCCTGGATATCATCCTTGGAACCGGCGCCATCAATGATGGTGGTATCATCCTTGGTGATGCGCACGCGCCGGGCGGTGCCCAGTTGCGCCAAGGTGACATTCTCCAGCTTGATGCCCAGATCCTCCGACACGACTTCGCCGGCCGTGACGATGGCGATATCCTCCAGGATGGCCTTGCGACGGTCGCCGAAGCCCGGCGCCTTGACGGCGGCGATCTTCAAGCCGCCGCGCAGCTTGTTCACCACCAGGGTGGCCAGCGCCTCACCCTCCACATCCTCCGCGATGATCAGCAGGGGGCGTGCGGACTGCACCACGGATTCCAGCAGCGGCAGGATGGGCTGCAGACCCGACAGCTTCTTGTCGAAGATCAGGATGTAGGGATTGTCCAGTTCCGCCACCAGTTTCTCGGCATTGGTGACGAAATAGGGCGACAGGTACCCGCGATCGAATTGCAGGCCCTCGACCACGTCCAACTCGGTGTCCAGGCTCTTGGCCTCTTCCACCGTGATCACGCCCTCGTCGCCGACCTTGGCGACGGCGCGGGCGATGATCTCGCCGATGGCGCTCTCACCATTGGCGGAAATGGTGGCGACCTGGGCCACTTCCTCGTTGGTGGAGACCTTCTTGGACCGGGCGCGCACATCCTCCACCACGGCGGCGACGGCGCGGTCAATGCCGCGGCGCAGGTCGGCCGGGTTCAGGCCGGCGGCCACAGCCTTGGCCCCTTCACGCGCAATGGCCTGGGCCAGGACGGTGGCGGTGGTGGTGCCGTCGCCGGCCAGATCGGCCGTCTTGGTCGCCACTTCTTTGACCAGCTGCGCCCCCAGATTCTCGAACTTGTCGGAAAGCTCGATCTCCTTGGCGACGGACACACCGTCCTTGGTGATGCGCGGCGCGCCGAAGCTCTTCTCGATGACGACATTGCGGCCCTTGGGCCCCAGCGTCACCTTCACGGCATTGGCGAGGATATCGACACCGCGCAGCAGGCGCTCACGGGCATCGGTGGAGAATTTCACATCCTTGGCGGCCATTATGCAGGCTCCTTAAAACAATAAAGGGATTGGTTTCAAATCAGGCGGTATAGACGCCGATCAGGTCGCTTTCCTTCAGGACCAGCAGCTCCTCGCCATTGATCTTGATCTCGGTGCCCGACCATTTGCCGAACAGCACGCGGTCGCCGACCTTCACATCCAGCGCCACCAGGCGGCCCTGGTCGTCGCGCGCACCCGGACCTACGGCCACCACTTCGCCCTCCTGGGGCTTTTCCTTGGCGGTATCGGGAATGATGATGCCGCCCTTGGTCTTTTCTTCCTGGGCCAGACGGCGCAGGACGACACGGTCATGCAGGGGACGGAAGGACATATCTTTATGCTCCACAATTCCTTGAAACCCATCGGCGCCCGGCATGCGGCACGCCGTTGATGGGGTACAGCATAAAACCATATTTCCTATTGATGCAATGGGGATTTAAATACATAATTATACTGTTAAAATTTGTTATTCGATGTCATCACGGTGTGTCGCTGCCGCGCAGCATGCCGGTTCCTGCACGCGAAGCCGGTCTATGCAGGCATGTTTTCACCGGTGGGAAGAACAGTCTGATCTGGTATCCGGCCCGCCATTTCAATGCGGCCACACGTCGGCGTCGAAGACGATGGCGTCGCCCGGCCGCAACTGGCTGGTGGCGCCGTTGATGCCGATTTCCACACGGCCGCTGACGACAGCCAGATTCTCCCGTGTGCCGGGCAGATGCGGGTCGGCATCCTCATGCCCCGTCGGCTTAAGCCGCAACTCGTAAAACTCCACGCGCCGTCCAGGTTCGAACGGAAACAGCGTACGTGAGGAGAACTTGCCATCGGCAGACGTCAGTACCTTTGACCGGTCCGCGCGAAGGATCTGTGTTCCGGCCCCATCTGAAGACCGTCAGGGCGGAGAAGGTAACGCCGAGCGCCTGCGTGATCTTCCAAAGCACGGAAATGGTGGGCACCGAATGCCCGTTTTCAATCTGGCCCAGCATGGCCCGGCTGACACCGCTGGCCTTCGCCAACCGCTCCAATGACGGGCCACGCCGCGTGCGAACGCGGTGCAGATTGGCACCGACCACCAGCGGCAAGTCGTCCACCGCGCCATGTTCCTGTTGGATTGTATCCTGGATGAAGGCCATGGTCCTGTTTCACCACCGATGGGTGGCCCACGCTGACTCTGACCAATGGTACAATGCATGGCTGCACATTCACATCATACAGCAAAAATATTATGTGAAATATGCCATTCCATGAATATGCATCCAATATTTTAATATTATCAATTATTTATCGAGTAATTGCGAGACAAGGTGCGAGGGTGGCGGGTTGGTCAATGAACCGTTCGCATGGTATTGCCACCTTCAATCCGCACGGGTGTGCGAAAATCGCCTTGTAAATTCCTATCAAAACAGTGGATAAAAAAATCCGGAAAAACGGCCTCACCTAGAGGCTGATATCGCGGTCCCCTGGATGAGCCCGAAGACGATGAGCGGCCTGCCCAACGCGTTAGACGCCTTCTTCATGCCCTTCACGCCGAACCGGCGGTTCAAGGCGAAACCTCGGCTGCTGTCGCGGGCCGAAGGCATGTATTATTTCACCCCGGCTGGAGAGCCGGTGCTGGATGGCACATCGGGCATGTGGTGTTCCAATGCCGGCCATGCGCGGGCGCCGATTGTCCAGGCCATCGCCCGTGCGGCTGCCAACCTGGATTTCGCGCCTTCCTTCAATCTGGCCCACCCGGCGGCATTCGAGTTGGCTGCCCGTCTGGCCGGCATCCTGCCGGAAGGGCTGGAGCATGTTTTCTACTGCAATTCGGGCTCGGAAGCGGTCGATACCGCGCTGAAGGCAGCGCTGGCTTTCCATCGGGCGCGCGGGCAACCGGGGCGCACCCGTCTGGTCGGCCGGGAACGTGCCTATCATGGTGTCGGGTTTGGCGGCATTTCGGTGGGTGGCATCGCGGGGAACCGCAAGCCCTTCGCCAACAGCCTGCTGGGCGGGGTCGATCATCTGCCCCACACCCACGATCTGTCCCGTAACGCCTTTTCCAAGGGCCAGCCCCGTCATGGTGCCGAACTGGCCGATGCGCTTGACCGGCTGGTGGCGCTGCATGATCCATCCACCATCGCGGCCGTGATCGTGGAGCCGGTGGCCGGGTCCACCGGCGTGCTGGTGCCACCCATCGGGTATCTGGAGCGGCTGCGCACCCTTTGTGATGCCCACGGCATTCTGTTGATCTTTGATGAGGTGATCACGGGCTTCGGGCGCACGGGCGCCGCCTTTGCCAGCCAGCGTGTCGGGGTGCGGCCGGATATCGTCACCTTGGCCAAGGGGCTGACTAACGCGGCGGTACCCATGGGGGCCGTTGTCGTGTCGCCCACGATCTATGACGGTATTCTGGCGGGCGCCGACGGGCTGATCGAGTTCCCGCATGGCTATACTTATTCCGCCCATCCGCTGGCCGTGGCGGCCGCCCTGGCGACCTTGGACCTTTATCGTGATGAAGGTTTGTTCGACCGGGCCGCATCGCTGGCGCCGCTTTGGGAGCAGGCCGTACATTCGCTGCGGGGCGAGCCCTATGTCATCGACATCCGCAATATCGGCCTGATGGCCGCCATCGAACTGGCGCCCCGGCCCGGCCAGGCTGGGGAGCGCGGCCAGGATATTTTCCACGCCGCCTTCGACAGCGGCCTTTTGATCCGGGTGACGGGCGACACCATCGCGCTGTCCCCCCCGCTCATCATCACCGAAAGCCAGATCGGCGAAATCGTCGAAGGGCTTCGGGCGAACCTGCGCAAGCTCGGCTGACTGCCGTTGCCTCTGGGAGAACCAACCATGAAATTCCGACTGTCCCTTACCACCGCGCTCACCTTTGGCACTTTGGCCCTGCCGCTCTCGGCCCTGGCCCAGGTCTCCGCCCCTGCTGCAACGGATGCGGGCCTGATTGAGGACATTATCGTCACGGCCCAGCGCCGCAGCGAGTCCGCGCAGGATGTGGGTGTCGCGCTGTCGGTGCTGGGCGGGGATGAGTTGGCGCGGCGTGGCCTGTCCAATGTGAACCAGCTACAGAACCAGACGCCCAGCCTGGAAGTGGTGCCCGCCTTTGGTGGCGGTCAGCCGCAGTTCCGGCTGCGTGGTGTCGGGTTTGAGGATTACGCCACCAACAACACGCCGACTGTCGGCGTCTATGTCGATGAGGTGGCCTATCCCGTGCCGGTGGCGACGCAGGGTGTGTTGTTCGATATCGACCGGGTGGAGGTTCTGCGCGGGCCGCAGGGCACGCTTTATGGTCGCAACACCACAGGCGGCGCCATCAACTTCATCACCCGCCGCCCCACCGCGGATTTTTCAGCCGGCATCGACGCGCAATATGGCCGGTTTGACGAGTTCAAGGCCGAGGGCTTCGTCTCCGGTCCGGTCAATGACAAGCTGCGCTTCCGCGTGTCAGGTGTCACCGAACGGGGCGGCGGGTTCCAGAAGAACCGCGCCACGGGCCAGCATCTGGGCGACGCAGACCGGCTGTTTGGTCGCGCGCTGCTGGAATTTACCCCGTCGGATAGCACGACGGTGACCGTCAATCTGCATGGGGGCCGGGATCAGTCCGAACAGACCGGCCTTTACCTGTTCCGGCCTTTCCCGACGCGCGGCTATGGCGGGCCGGCGGGGCCGGTCATCCCGGCTGATACCAGCCGCCGTGCAACCGGCTGGGGCCTGTCCTCCACCTTCGCCACGCTGGCCGGATTTGACGTGGATGACAAGCCGCAGAAAGACAATGAAAGCTATGGCGCCAGCCTGACCGTGGCGTCGGAACTGACGGATGCCATCAGCCTGACCAGCATTACCGCCTATGACCATCTGGACCGCCGTGAACTGGCCGACTGGGATGCCTCGGCCAGCCATGAGTCCGATACGTTCTGGGGCAGCGATGTCGATGTCTTTTCCCAGGAACTGCGCCTGGCCTCCACCGGTACCGGCCCCCTATCCTGGGTGACGGGGGCCTATTATTCATCCCAGAAGCTGGACGAGGTCTTCCTGACCGATTTCAGCCAGAGCCTGGGCTTCATCACCGACACCTCCTATCGCCAGAAGGCAGAATCCATCAGTGGCTTCGGTCAGGTGGGATATGAGGTGACGGAGCAGGTGAAGCTGGTGGGGGGCCTGCGCTATGAAAATGAAAAGCGCAAGCTGCGTGATTTCCGCACCGCCATCGGTGGCTCGCCGACCTTTACCAATGGCAACCGCAACCAGGAACTGGATGAGGTGACGGGCAAGATCGGGGTGGAATTCCGGCCCCAGGATGATCTGCTGCTCTATGCCAATGCCAGCCGGGGCGTGAAGTCGGGCGGCTTCTCCGTCTACAATTCCCCGAACACAGAACAGATCGACCCGTTCAAGCCGGAAACGCTCTATGCCTATGAGGCGGGGTTCAAGTCGGACCTGCGCAAATCGGTCCGTCTGAACGGCTCCGTCTATTATTATGACTACCGGAACCAGCAGGTTCTGGGCACCGTCGTCAATCCACAGCGCGGACTGATCGGGCGTATCGTCAATGCGCCGAAGTCGGAGATTTATGGTGGGGAGCTGGAACTGACCGTGACGCCGACCACCCATCTGCGGCTGACCCAGTCCATCGGCTATAAGAAGGGTGAATACAAGGATTTCGCCAATATCGACACGACATCGCTGACCCGCGACCCCGTGACCGGGATCTATACGGCCCGCACCATCGACCTGTCCGGTACGGCCATTCCGCTTGCCAACTGGTCCTACCAGGGATCGGTCGCCTATACGGTGCCGGTCGGCGGGTTCGCGGTGGAGGTGCAGGCCGATTATGCCTATCGCGACAAGCTGCCGTCGTTCCTGGGCGCGACCTACGACCTGAAGTCACGCTGGATCACCAACGCCACCCTGACCCTGCGGCCGGAAGAAGGCGGCTGGTCCGCCGGGCTTTACGGTCGCAACATCTTCAACAATGATTATGACAATACCCGCAACTTCTTCCTGCCCAATGCCAACATCGCCTCTCCGGGGCGGCCGGCGACCTATGGCGTGCGTTTGACTTACGAACTGTAAGGGCAAGTACCCATTCCCGTTGAGCTAGACTCAACGGGAATGGGTTCGGCGGCGACTGCCGCCGCGCGCCACGTGGCGCGTAGCCGAGCCGCCGGATGGCGGCGCTGGCGACTGAAGCCCTGTGATCGGTGACGATCACAGGGGCGCGGCTTAAATGGGCGGGTTACGGTTGGCCGTGATCCGCCCTACACTTCATGCACAAGGGGAGACGGGAGATGAAGATCGTGGCGGTGATTGCGGGCATCCTGCTGGTTCTGGTGCTGATCGCGGCCGGCGGCTGGCTGTATCTGCGCGCACCCGATATTCCGGCGGCGGATCTGCAGGCGCAGTATGGCCGGCCCAATTCCCGTCATATCGATCTTTCAGGCGGGGTGCGGCTGCATTACCTGGAAAGCGGGGCCGCCAACGCACCTGTCGTCTTCCTGGTCCATGGTTTCGGGGACAATGCCTTTTCCTGGGATGGCTGGACGCAGGTCCTGTCGGCGACGCACCGGGTCATCGCGCTGGACCTGCCCGGACATGGGATGACACAGGCACCGTCCGATTTTCCAGCGGCACCCGACCGCTATGCCGATCTGGTGGAAGAGTTGGCGGGCACGCTGGGGCTGGGTCGCATCGCCATTGCAGGCAACTCCCTGGGCGGGGCGGTGTCCTGGCAATTGGCCGTGCGGCACCCGGACCGGCTGTCGCACCTGATCCTGGTGGATGCCGGGGGCTGGCCCTCGGCCACGCTGAAGGACCCGCCGCTGGCCTTCAAGTTGATGCGATACCAATGGGGCCGGGATTTCATCGCCTCCATCGACAATAAGCCGCTGATCCGCGAAGGACTGAAGCGTGACGTGGTCGATCAGTCGGTCCTGACCGAGGACTTCATTCAGCGTTGGGCCGACCTGCAGCGCCTGCCGGGTCACCGGCCCATCCTGATGTCGCTGAAGCCCGGTGCGCTGGCGGCATCTAACGAACTGCTGTTCGCCATCAAGGTGCCGACCCTGATCCTGTGGGGGGCGGAGGATCAGATCATCGAGGTTGATGGCGCCCATAAGTTCAAGGCGGCTATTCCCCAGGCCGAGCTGGTCATCTACCCTGCGGTTGGTCATCTGCCGCAATGGGAGATCCCGGCGAAATCGGCGGCTGACGTTGTCCGCTTCCTGGACCGCAACAAGGGTGAATGATGGCAAAGGACCTGCTGGGAAATTCCGTTACGGTTCCGGATGCGTCGTTGCCTGCGGTCAATGATTTCGTAGGCGGCATGATCGCCTATGAGGCGCGCGCGCTGACCATCCTGGACGCGGCGACGGTGCCTGACGCGCCGGCGCTGGTCCATTTCTATGCGGGTTTCCTGAACCTTCTGGCCGAGGCACCGGGGGCCGCCGATGCCGCCCGTCCGCATCTGGTGGCGGCCCGCCTGTTTCTGGCTACGGCCAACGATCGGGAAACCCGTCTGGCGGACGCGCTGGCCGCCTGGATCGATGATGATATCGACGCAACCGTCGCCATCCTGTCCGCCATCCTCGCCGATTATCCGCGTGATCTGGCGACGCTGAAGCTGCTGCATTACCACCAGTTCAATCATGGTGATTTCCCCGGCATGCTGCGCGCGGCGCAGGTATCGGCGGCGGCCGACCCCGACCTGCCTTATCTGGGCGGTTGCCTGGCCTTCGCCTATGAGCAGTTGCACCTGCTGGACGATGCGGCGGCGACGGCGCGGGCGGGGCTGGCCATCGTGCCCACCGATCCCTGGGCACAACACGCCCTGGCCCATGTCTGGCTGACGCGCGGACAGGTGGCGGAGGGGCTGGCAGCGCTGACCGGCTGGTCGCCGGGCTGGCAGGGGCTGAACAGTTTTATGGTCACCCATCTCTGGTGGCATCTGGCCCTGTTCCATCTGAGCCGGGGTGACGTGGTCCGGGTGCTGGAGATTTACGACACCCATGTCTGGGCCCATGCCCGCGATTATTCGCAGGATCAGGTGGGGGCCGTGTCGCTGCTGGCGCGGGTGGAACTGGCCGGTTATGCGGTGGGCGAACGCTGGGCGGAACTGGCACCCTATCTGGCGCTGCGTGCCGGTGATGTGGTGCAGCCGTTCCTGTCGGTCCAATATGCCTATGGTCTGGCACGGGCCGGGCGGGCGGAGGCCGACCCGTTGCTGTCCGCCATCGCCGATGCCGCTGAACACGGGCCCCTGCACAGCCGCGCGACGTGGCGGGATGCGGCGTGGCCGCTGGCACGCGGGCTGGTGGCCCTGGCGCGCGGCCATGCGGCGGCCGCCTTGCCGCTGCTGTCCGATGCCGTGCCGCGCCTTTCCCGGCTGGGTGGCAGCCACGCGCAGCGCGACCTGTTCGCTCAGTTCCTGCTGGAGGCGCAGATCAAGGGCGGGGCCTGGGTGGAGGCGCAGCAATCACTGGAACTGCGCCGTGCCGTCGATCCCGACAATGTGCCGCTGAACCGGGCGCTGGCTGACCTTTATCGTCGTCTGGGCCTACCGCAACTGGCCGAACAGGCGCAGGCCCGCGCCGGCGGGTGGGCGGCGGCATGAGGCTGCTGCGGCACTGCCTGCTGACCCTTCTGGTCCTGCTTCTGCCGCTGGCCGTGCAGGCGGCGTCGCGTGATACGCTGCGTGTCGGCCTGCAACTGGAACCGCCCAACCTGGACCCGACCAGCGGGGCGGCCACGGCCACCGACGATGTCGTCTATGCCACCATCTTCGAGGGGCTGACCCGCATCGCCGCCGATGGCACGATCCGGCCCTTGCTGGCCAGCGGTTGGACCCTGT
Source organism: Niveispirillum sp. (assembly GCF_017996735.1). GTDB lineage: Bacteria > Pseudomonadota > Alphaproteobacteria > Azospirillales > Azospirillaceae > Niveispirillum. The sequence continues at coordinate 21,202 of NZ_JAGOGJ010000065.1, read as the reverse complement.
CGGATGATGGCCGCTCCTACCTGTTCGATCTGCGGCCGGGTGTCCATTTCCATGATGGCAGCGTGCTGACCGCCGAGGATGTGGTGTTCAGCCTGACCCGTGCCATCGGCCCCACCTCCACCAATGCCCAGATGCAGGCGCTGCGGGCGATCACCCAGATCACGGCCACGGGGCCGCTGCAGGTGCGCATCGACCTGGCGGAGCGCGATTCCGCCTTCCTGACGCTGCTGAGCCTGGGTGATGCGGTCATCGTGTCGCGCGCCACGGCCGATGCGCTGGCCACCAGCCCGGTGGGAACGGGGCCGTTCCGCTTTGCCGGCTGGCGGCGGGGCGACGCCGTGACATTGGAACGGTTCGATGGCTATTGGGGCCGCCCGGCCCGCCTGTCGCGGTTGGTCTTCCGCTTCATTGCCGATCCCAACGGTGCCTATGCCGCCATGCGGGCGGGCGACCTGGACCTGTTTCCGGATTTCCCCGCACCGGAGGTGCTGGGCCAGCTTGCCGCCGATCCGCGCCTGAAACTGGCCATCACCCCGTCGGAAGGGGAGGTGATCCTGGCGATCAACCAGCGACAGGGCCCCCTGGCTGATAGCCGCGTGCGCCGCGCCATCGCGCTTTCCATCGACCGGCAAGCCATCATCGATGGGTCGATGTACGGGTATGGGACACCCATCGGCAGCCATTTCCCGCCGCACAGCCCGGATTATATCGACCTGACGGGCCTGACGCCGCACGGCCCGGCCGCCGCCCGGCGGCTGCTGGCCGAGGCGGGGTATGGCCGCGGCCTGGACCTGACCCTGAAGCTGCCACCCCCGGCCTATGCCAGGCGGGGCGGGGAGATCGTGGCGGCGCAACTGGCCGCTGTCGGCATCCGAGCCCGCATCGTCAATGTCGAATGGTCCGCCTGGCTGGACGAGGTCTATAAGCGCCACGATTTCGACCTGACCATTGTCAGCCATGCCGAACCCTTCGATTATGCAATCTATGGCCGCCAGGACTATTATTTCGGCTATGAAAGCCCCGCCTACCGCGCCTTGCTGACCGACCTGAAGGCCGCACCCGATGCGGCCGCACGCCACCGCATACTGGGCGACCTGCAACGGCGGCTGGTCGATGATGCGGTGAATGGCTTCCTTTACCAGTTTCCGCATCTCGGGGTGCAGGACCGCGCCCTGACCGACCTGTGGGTCAATTCCCCCAATCAGGTCGTGGATTATGCCGCCGCGCATTACGGCGCCGGTGATGCGGCGGGGGCCGGGCCATCATCGGCGGCGGCGGGTGACGGGTGGGGCATCTGGCTGCTGTGGGGGGCGCTGGTCCTGCTGCTGGGGGCCGCCATCATCGGTTTCGGGCCGTCTTATGTGCTGGCGCGGCTGTCGGTGCTGGCGGGCACGCTGCTGGGCGCCACCCTGGTGATCTTCGCCCTGGTGCAGGTGGTGCCGGGCGATCCCGCCACTGTCATGATGGGACTGAACGCCAGTCCGGAGGCCATTGAGAATCTTCACCGTGAACTGGGCCTGACGGGATCGATCCCCGCCCGCTATCTGGATTGGGTCGGCGGGCTGCTGCGGGGCGATTTCGGCATCTCCTATACCTACCGCGTGCCGGTGGCCGACCTGATCGGGGAACGGCTGTCACTGTCGCTGCCGCTAGCACTGTTATCGGTGCTTCTGTCGGTCATGATCGGGTTGCCGGCGGGATATCTGGCGGCGGTGCGGCAGGGGGGATGGCTGGACGGGGTCCTGTCCTGGATCATGCGGGTCGGCATCGCCGTGCCCGGTTTCTGGCTGGCCATCCTGCTGGTCTTGGGCTTCGCGTTGGGCCTGGGCTGGTTCGCGGCCGGCGGTTTTCCGGGCTGGGCGGCCGGTCCAGGTCCCGCCCTGTCGGCCCTGACGCTGCCCATCCTGGCCCTGGCCTTGCCGCAGGCCGCCATCCTGGCCCGCGTGGCGCGGGGCGCCCTGATCGAGACAATGCACAAGGATTTTGTGCGCACGGCGCGGGCCAAGGGCTTGAGCCGGGCACAGGCCATCCGCCGCCACGCCCTGCCCAATGCGCTGGGTCCGGTGCTGACGGTGCTGGGGCTGCAGGTGCCGTTCCTGCTGGCCGGCGGGGCGATCGTGGAGAATGTGTTTTCCCTGCCCGGCCTGGGGCGGCTGGTGCTGCAGGCCATTGCGCAGCGTGACCTGATCGTCGTGCAGTCAGTCGTCGTGTTGCTGGTCGGCTTCACGGTCTTCGCCTCGCTGCTGGTGGACATGGCCTATGCGCTTGTCGATCCGCGCCTGCGGGACGGGAGGGCGGCATGAACGCGTTACGGGCCGGGTTGCTGCTGACGGGGGTGTTCGTGGCGGCGGGTCTCTTGTCGCTGGTCTGGACCCCCCATGACGTGACGCAGGTCGATATCGGCGCGCGCTTGTTGGCGCCATCGGCGGCGCATCCGTTCGGCACCGACCATCTGGGCCGTGATCTGCTGTCGATGATCCAGGCCGGGGCGGCGGTGTCGCTGTCCGTCTCGCTGCTGGGTGTGGGGGCGGCGCTGCTGCTCGGTGTGCCGCTGGGCCTGCTGGCGGCGGCGCGGGGTGGATGGGTGGATGAGGCGCTGATGCGCACGGGCGATCTGGTCTTTGCCTTTCCCTGGCTGATGCTGGCCATCCTGCTGGCCGCCACCCTGGGGCCGGGCGCGTCGAATGCCGTGCTGGCCATCGCCATCCTGAACATCCCGGTTTTCGCCCGCCTGACGCGCGGCGAGGCGCGGCGGCTGTGGCAACTGGATTTTGTTGCGGTCGCACGGCTGGCGGGCAAGGGCAAGGCCCGCATCTCCGCCGAACATATCCTGCCCAACCTGTCGGGTCCGCTGTCGGTGCAGGCGACGATCCAGTTCTCCCTGGCGCTGCTGGCGGAGGCCGGCCTGTCCTATGTCGGCCTGGGTGTGCAGCCGCCCGCCCCTAGTTGGGGGCGCATGCTGGCCGATGCGCAGACACTGATCGGGACCGCGCCCTGGCTGGCCATCGCACCGGGTTTGGCCATTCTGCTGGCCGTGTTTGGCCTGACCCTGATCGGTGACGGGCTGGCCCGGCATCTGCGGCGGGGGGAGGGGGCATGAATATCTTGTCCTTCCAGGATGCCGGCATCCGTTACGGCGACCGGCCGGCCCTTTCGGGCCTGACGCTGGATGTGGCGCCGGGCGAAATTGTCGGCCTGATCGGCGAGTCCGGGTCGGGCAAGTCCACGGCGGCCCTGGCGGCCATGGGTCTGCTGCCGGATGGCGCGTCGGTTACGGGCCGTGTGCTGCTGGACGGGCGGGACTGGAGTGGCCTGAGCGAGCGCGAGGGCGACCGGCTGCGCGGCCGGGTGGCCGGCATGATCTTTCAGGAGCCGCTGACGGCGCTGAACCCCACCCTTTCCATCGGGGCACAGGTGGCGGAGGCGGTGCGCGCGACCCGTGGCCTGGGCCGCCGAGTGGCGTGGGTGGCGGCCCAGGCGTTGCTGGCGCGTGTGGGCCTGAACATTTCCGCCCGGCGCTACCCGCACCAATTGTCGGGTGGTCAGCGGCAGCGGGTGGGTATCGCCATCGCTATTGCCGGTGGGCCCCGGCTGCTGATCGCCGATGAGCCGACCACGGCCCTGGACGTCACCACCCAGGCCCAGATCATGGACCTGATCGTCCGGCTGGTGCGGGACGACGGTATGGGCTTGCTGCTGGTCAGCCACGATCTGGGGCTGGTTGCGCAGGTGGCCGACCGGATCGCCGTGCTGAAAGAGGGAAGGCTGGTCGAACAGGGGGCGGCCATGGAGGTGCTGTCGCGACCCACAGCGCCCTATACATGGTCGTTGCTGGACCGGTCCCGGCACCGGCCTTTGCGGGCCCATGCCATTGACCCGGCCGCCCCGCCCGTGCTGTCGGTCACCGGCCTGACGCGCACCTATAGTGGGGAACGTCAGGGACTGTTCGGCCGGGGTGCCCCCGTTCACGCGGTCGCCGATGTCAGCTTCACCATTGCCCCCGGTGAAACCCTGGGTGTCGTGGGGGAAAGCGGTTCGGGCAAGTCGAGCCTGCTGCGCTGTGTCCTGGGTCTGGATCGGCCACAGGCGGGCACGATCCTGCTGAACGGGCGGTCGGTGCAGGACAGCCGGGGGACCGAATTGCGGGGGCTGCGCCAACAGATGCAGGCGGTATTCCAGGATCCGGCCGGCAGTTTTAATCCGCGTCAGAATGTCGGGAGGATCGTGGCGGAACCGCTGCACCTGCTGGACGAACCGCTGACCATGGCGCAGCGGCGGCAGCGGGTGGAACGGGTGCTGTCGCTGGTCGGCCTGTCGCCGGATGAAGCTGACCGGTACCCCCATCAATTCTCCGGCGGGCAGCGGCAGCGTATCGCGCTGGCCCGCGCTCTGATCGTGGAACCAAGGCTGGTGGTGCTGGACGAGGCGGTATCGGCGCTGGATGTGTCGATCCGGGCCGACATCCTGGACCTGTTGGCCCGGCTGTCGGCGGAACTGGGCCTGGCCTATCTGTTCGTCTCACACGATCTGTCGGTGATGCGGGCCGTCACCGACCGGGTGCTGGTGATGAAGCAGGGGCGCATCGTGGAACAGGGGCCAACGGTACAGGTCCTGTCGCACCCACAGCATCCCTACACGGCACAATTGCTGGCCGCGACGCCCGATCTGGACCGGGTGCTGGCTCAGCGTGCGTGATGCACGCCGCGCGCGATGGCGCGGGCCAGCACGTCGGCGGCGGCGGAACCGATGCGGGCGGCCTGCCACGCCCGGGTCCGTTCGTCCCCCAGCGGCACGGCCCCGCTGCCGATGGCGAAAACCAGATCGCCATCGAACGGCGTGTGGACGGGCCGGATGGCGCGAGCCAGACCGTCCTGGGCCATGATGGCGATGCGCTTGGCCTCCAGCTTGTCGATGGCGGCATTGGTGGCGACCACCGCCAGAGTCGTGTTGGCGCCGGGGTTCAGCCGGCCCAGTTCACGCAGGCGCGTGACATCGGGCGTGGGGTCGGTGGCTGGCGGGGCGTCGGCGGCGGGCCGTTGGCTGCCAAACTCTCCGTCGATCTCATAGGGCCAGGCCCAGAAGGTGCGACCGTCGGGCATGAAGACGGAGCCGACGGGATTGACCGCCACCAGGGCCGCCACGATCAACCCGTCACCGAGGTCCAGAGAGGCGGTGCCGATGCCACCCTTGACATAGCCGGCCATGGCGCCGCGCCCGGCCCCAACCGACCCCAGGGCCACGTCCGTCCCCGCCGCCGCCACGGCGGCCGCGCCTAAGGCGCGGTAAGGCGAGACCTCCCCCCAATTCTTGTCGCCTGGATTGTTCAGATCGTGCAGCACGGCGGCGGGCACGATGGGGATGGCGCGGCCACCGGGGCGCAGGCGCAGGCCGACATCGCGTTCCGACAGGTAACCCACCACCCCGTCCGCCGCCGCCAGCCCGAAGACCGATCCGCCGGACAGCGTGATGGCATGGATGCCGCCCACAACATTTTCCGGTGCCAGGGTTTCCGTTTCCCGCACGCCGGGGCCGCCACCCCTGATATCGACCGCCGCCACCCACTGGCCGCCGCAGCGGATGACGGTCACGCCGGACCCGATCTTCTCATCAGTGGCGTGGCCGACCAGCAACCCGTCAATGTCGGTGATGCTGTTGCGGGGGCCGGGGCGCAAGTTCATGGCTTCACCTGTTGGCACCAGGGTGTGGCCCAGGGCCGTTGCACCGGGCGGATGGTCTCGTAAAAGCGCGAGAGGCGCAGAACGCCGACATCGTCGAACCGCCGGCCCACGATCTGCAGCCCGATGGGCAGGCCGGTGTCGGTATAGCCGCAATTGATGGAGGATGCCGGATGATCCGACATGTTCCAGGCCACGGTGAAGGCGATATGTTCGAAGGGGCGGGCGGGGTCGTTGACGGGACTGGCCCATTCCGCCGGGAAAGCGGGAACCGGGGAGGTGGGCGACAGGATGAAGTCCAGCCCATGGAAAACATCCCGCGCCGCCTCCTTCATCCGCAGCACCTGTTCCTGGCCGGTATAGACATCCATGGCGGTATAGGCATGGGCCGCCGCCACCCAGTCGCGGATATAGGGCAGGATCAGCACTTGGCGTTCCGGTGGCAATTGCTGCATTTCATGCAGGAACCGCGTCCGCCAGAACCGGTCCAGCCCGTCCAGCATCGCACGGCTGATCACCGGCCCCACCGGTTGCACCACGGCACCCGCATCGGCCAGCGCCTGCGCCGCCGCCATTACAGCCCGGGCGACCTCCGCTTCCACCGGCAGGCCGCAGCCGGCATCCAGCATTAGGCCGATGCGTAGCCCCTTCACGTCGATATCCAGATCCTGCCAGGGCAGGTCGGCTGGCGGCAGGGACATGTGGTCACGCTCATCCGGCCGGGACAGGACCGACATCATCAGGGCGCTGTCTTCCACACTGCGCGTCATCGGTCCGGCGACGCGGCCGTGATAGGGCGGGTCGATGGGGATGCGGCCATTGCTGGGCTTCAGCGCGAAGATCCCACACCAGCCAGCGGGCAGGCGCACCGACCCGCCAATATCGGTGCCGACATGCAGCGGGCCATATCCCGCTGCCGCCGCGACCGCAGCCCCGGCGCTGGATCCGCCAGGGTTGAGCCGAACGTCCCAGGGATTGCGCGACAGACGGTGGAAGCTGGATAGTCCGGACGACAGCATGCCGTAATCGGGCACCGTGCTGCGGGTGAAGATGATGGCACCAGCCTCCCGCAACCGGGCCGCCGGCGGTGCATCGGCCGCTTGCGGCACCAGTTCGGTGGCGGCAGTGCCCAGCGGCTTTGGGAAGCCCTTGGTGGCGATCAGTTCCTTGATGGTGACGGGCACTCCGTCCAGCGGCCCCAGCGGTTGGCCCGCCCGCCACCGCGCTTCTGCCGCCCGCGCCTCCGCCAGGGCATTGTCCGGCTCGGCGGCCCAGGTGGCGGCCAGCAGCGGCTCTGCCGCTTCCATCCGGTCCAGCACGCTGCGCATCACCTCCACGGGGGACAGTGTGCGCTGCCGGAAAGCCGCCAGCATCGGGACGGCGCCGAGGTTGCAAGGGTCGGTCATGCGGTGCAGCCTAAATCCGCTGGCTGAGCCGATGCAAGCAACCGATTGATATTTGAGGGTCAGGAATGCCCGGTGCTTCCTGATTGACGCCGGTCACTTTCCCGACTGGCATCCCCTACAGGCGCTTGCACCCCGGCGGCCGGACGACATCCGGCCACCGGGGTGCGTGCCAGGCGGGTTGGTGTTACCTGATCTTGAACAGTTTCTCCGCATTGGTCTGGAAGAATTTACGCTTCACTTCCAGCGGCATGTCCATGGAATCCAGGGCCATCACCTCTTCCACCGGGCACTGGTAGGGATAGTCCATGGCGTAGAGCACACGATCCTCGCCCATCACCTTCTGTGTGAACTTGATTGCCTCTTCCCAGGCGACGCCGGAATTGGTGATGTGGAAATGTTCGCGCAGATAGGTCGAGACCTTGCCCTTCTTCAGGGCCTTCATGCACTCATACCGGCCGGTGCGCACCCCGGCCCCATGCATGAAATCCAGGCGGTAGAGCCAGAAGGGCAGGGCCTCGCCCATATGGCCAATGATGATCTGCAGTTTGGGGAACCGGTCCAGGGCGCCGGACGTGATCATGCGCAGCGCATGCATGCCCGTTTCCACGCCGAAGCCGAAGATGGCCCCGTCCAAACCGGCTTCCAGCAGCGGGCCGATCATGGCGGCCGGCGGTGTGTTGGGGTGGATATAGAGGGGGACGTCCATCGCCTCGATGGCTTCCAGCACCTCGTTGAACTTCGGATTATCCAGATATTCGCCCAGGATGTGGCTGTTGATCAGAACGCCGGACAGGCCCAGCTTGCCGATGGCGCGTTCCACCTCCCGCGCGGCCGCCTTGGGGTTCTGGGGGGCGCAGGCGGCCATGCCGCTGAAACGGGTGGGGTATTTGGCGATGGCTTCCGCCAGCCGGTCGTTGGCCGTTTCCGCCACCATGGTGGCCCGGTCGGCATTGCGGATGACGTTGGTGCCGGGCGCCGTCAGGCCCAGGATCTGACGGTCGATACCGCGTTCATCCATATGGGCGATGCGCTGTTCGCCCAGATCCATCAGGGCGTTGGCGACAAAGCGCGGCCGTTCGGCCGGATGGTCCAGATAATAACCGATCAGGCTGAGAAAGCCCGGATCGACATCGGGGGCCACCAGTTCCTCGCGGAAGGCCGCGATCAGTTCGGGCGTGGTGAAGGCTTCTTCGGTCGCGATGCGCAGATAGCCCTGGGCGCCGCCGGTCTTGGGCATGGTCATGGATCGACCCCTGTCTTCAATGCTGATGAATGGTCTTGGTGACGAGGCAGGCGGCCAGACCTTCCGGCCCGTCCTCCGACCCGTGGCCGCTTTCCTTGACCCCGCCGAACGGCGCGTCAGAGGCGGCGAGTGCCGTGGTGTTGATGCCCACCATGCCCGCCTCGATGGCGTCACCGATCAGGTTGGCGCGGCGCGCATTCTCCGTGAAGGCGAAGGACGCCAGGCCGTAGGGCAGCCGGTTGGCCTGTTCCACGGCGTCGTCCAGGGTGGCGAAGGGCGTGGCGACCACCACGGGGCCGAACGGTTCCTCATTCATGATGCGGGCACTGTTGGGCACATCGGACAGTACCGTCGGCTGCCAGAAGAAACCCTTGCCCTCGATCGCTTCGCCGCCCGTACGGACCCGTGCGCCATGGCTGACGGCATCCTGGATCAGGTCGGCGATGGCGGCCGGGCGGCGCGGGTTGGCCATCGGCCCCATATTGGTGTCGGGTGCCAGACCGTTGCCGACCTTCATCTGCGACATCCGTTTTGCATAGGCCTCCACGAACCGGTCATAAATGCCTTCCTGGACATAGAACCGGGTGGGGGAGACGCAGACCTGGCCGGCATTGCGGACCTTGCTGTTGGCCAGCATCTCCACCGTCCGGTCGAAATCGCAATCGTCGAAGATGATCACAGGCGCGTGGCCGCCCAGTTCCAGGGTCGTCACCTTCATCGTGTCGGCGCACAGCCGCATCAGATGCTTGCCGACGACCGTCGATCCCGTAAAGCTCAGCTTGCGGATGATGGGGCTGGCCAGCAGATGGCGCGACACCTCGTCCGGGACGCCGAAGACAAGCTGCACGACATCGGACGGGCAGCCCGCATCGATCAGCGCCTGCACCACGGCCATGGCCGAGGCCGGGGCCTCCTCCGCCGGCTTCAGGATGACGGAGCAGCCGGCGGCGATGGGCGCCCCCAGCTTGCGGCCCGGATTATGGACGGGGAAGTTCCAGGGCGCGAAGGCCGCCACCGGCCCCACCGGCACCTTCATCACCAGCGAGCGCTGGCCCGCCGGACGGACCAGCACGCGGCCATAGACCCGGCGCGCTTCCTCGGCGTAGAAATCGAACAGGCCGGCGCAGGCGATGGTTTCGATGCGGGTTTCGGCCAGGGTCTTGCCTTCCTCCCGCGTGGCGTTGCGGGCGATCACATCGGCCCGTTCGCGCAGCAGCCGGGCGGCATCGCGCAGCACGCGGGCCCGGTCATCGACCGATGTCTTGCTCCAGGTCCGGAAACCACGGTCGGCGGCGGCCAGCGCCCGGTCCAGATCGGCGGCCCCGGCCAGGGGCAGCTCGCCAAGGGTTTCACCATTGGCCGGGTTGATGACGGTGTGGCTGCGGTCGGCCCGCATGATCCATTCACCGTCGATATACATGCCGAGTTTGGGATAGTCGGCGGAAGTCTGGTCAACCAAAATTGATCCTCTCGGTCGCACGAAGGGGAGATCAGGCGACGCTGGCCTGGGCCGGTGCCCAGTTGCCATGCAGGCCCTGACGGATGCGGAAGGGCAGGCCGATGGTCGCGATGGGACCGGCCGCCAGATGGAGGGCGTTGAACAGCAGCAGGCGGGAGGTGTGCTCCACCAGCCGGTTCTCGATCACCACGATGTAACCATCGCCTTCGGCCGTGGAGCCGGGGCGCGGAATGAAGGCCGGTTCCTGGAAGGAGGAGGTGGAGCCGACCCAATAGGTGTCGGTCTCCCCCGTTTCCAGGTCGATGCGGCCCAGCGTGTTCATCATCAGGCCCGACGCGCTGCGCCCGCCCGGCAGGTCCACGGGCTTGGTCATGTCCTGCACAAGCTGCCAGCCATAGCGGTTCTTCACCCCGGCGAACCGGTCGTCGATGCGGGGAAATTCACCCACCAGACCGGCGAGCGGCGCCATGTGGATGTCGTCGCTGTTGGCGCTCATATCCACGGTCCAGCGCGTCATGGTCGCGGCGGCCTCGTGCGGTTGGAACGGCGCCCCTTCGGTATCGGGGAAGAATGGGAACATGTTGCCCTTGGCCATGGGCACGTCGAAATGCACCTTGCTGCCATCCTCATGCGCATTCATGACGTGGCTGGCAAAGCAGGTGGGGGCGGAGAACCAGCGGATATCCTCGGCCCCGCCATTGCGTGGCAGCACGCCCAGATGCACGGGCCGGCCCCGGTCGAAACCGAAATGCGGCAGTCCGGCCTTCAGCCGTTCCCAGGACCCGACAATGGGTACCACATGGAAGACGACGTAATTCTCGGTAAAGCCGAAGTCGTGCATCATGCAGTAATAGGGGATCTCGAACCAGACCTCGTTCGTGATCTTCCCGTCGGCGCTGATCGTGTAATAGACCATGTCGCGGGTACACAGGCCCTTGGCGGCATAGCCGAAGCTCAACATCTCGCCGGTGCGCGGGTCGATCTTGGGATGGGCGGAGAAGGTCTGCGATGTCATGGCCCCGCCGAAATCATAGGTCGGGTCCAGTGTCTCCAGCGTTTCCGGGTCCATGATGACGGGCGGGCTGTCCTCCTTCAGGGCGAACAGCTTGCCGGCATGGACAAGCACATTGGTGTTGGCGGTACCGCGCACCTCTCCCTGCACGCTGTCATCATCGGTCAGGGGGTTGCGGTAGGCGCCGAACAGGGCGCGGCCCGCCTGACGTTCCAGCGTGAATTTGTCGGTACGGACCCAGCGCTGCTGCAGGGCGACATTGCCGTCCTTGAACCGGAACCGTGTCACCATGCCGTCGCCGTTGAACCAGATATCGTCGCCGGCCAGCGGCGGGAATTGCGGGTCCGGCGCCACGCGGTAGAAGCTGCCATCCAGTTCCGGGGGAACCGCGCCGTCCAGCACGGGCAGGTGGCGGACTTCCGCCTCTACACCCGACGGGGCGAAGAAACCGGTGAAGTTGGGCGTGTTGGGAAACTTCATGATAGGCCCCTTGCACGGAAAGTTTCAGGACGGATGGTCATGGGCGATCCTCCGCCGCGATGGCGCGGGCGGCCAGCCCGTAATGCAGGGCGGCCCAGGCATAGAGGCCGATGCTGGCCAGCAGGGCGCTGCGCACCCCGATGGCCGAGGCGGCGGCCGCATCGGTGACGCCGGAGGCGGTGGCGAACAGATCGCTGAGCAGGCCCAGCAGCGGCGGCCCGAAGCCCACACCCACCATGGTGGAGACGAAGAAATAGACAAAGGCCGCCGTGGTCCGCTGCTGTGGCGCCACCATGTTCTGGAAGGCGACCAGCGTGGGTACCGAATGGAAGAACAGGAACACGCCGGCGATGGTGATCAGGGTCACCGCAACGACAGGATTGCCCAGCCCATAGCCGGCCAGATAGAGCGGCACGCTGACGGCGATGCCCCAGAAGGGCAGCAGCGCATACCAGCGCCGGCCACGTCTGGCGATGAAATCGATACCGAAGCCCCCCAGGCTCATGCCCGCCGTCGATGCCGTGGTGCTGATGATCGCCACATAGAGGGCGGTCGTGGTCAGTGGCAATTCGTGGACACGCATAAAGAAGGGTGCGGTAAAGGCCCCGCCCGCGAACAAAGCCATGCTGGCCAGGGCCAGACCGGCCAGCATGTGGCGGAAGGCCGGGCGGCGGAACATCTGCGCGAACACCTCCCGCGTCCTGGGCGGGGCGGAACCGGATGGAGGCATGCTAGCCCCCGCCAGCCGGTCGCTATGCCCACGCGGCGGATCGCGCAGCAGCAGGCGGAACAGCAGGGCGACCACCAGACCGGGCGCACAGACCAGCATCAGGGCAACGCGCCAGCCGTAATCCCGCGCCAGCCAGGCCGCCACGACGGAGCCCAGCAAGGCCCCCACCGGGGCGCCCAGCCGCATCACGGTCAGGGCGAAACCCCTGCGGTGGGGCGGGAAATGGTCGCCGATCAGCGAGGTGCAGGGCGCCTGGACCCCGGCCTCCCCGATGCCGACACCGATCCGGCAGAGGAACAGGGCCCAGATATTGGTCGCCATGCCACAGAGCAGGCTCATCACCGAAAAGATGGCGACCGAGACGGAAATGATGGTGACGCGGTCGCGCCGTTCGGCCAGCCGGGCGATGGGCAGGCCCAGCGTGGAATAAAGAATGGCAAAGGCCAGACCGCCCAGCAGGCCGAACTGGAAATCGGTCAGCCCCAGATCCTTCTTGATCGGTTCCGCCAATGTCTGAACGATGACCCGGTCGACATAGGCGAAGGCCGACACCAGCAGGATCAGCACCAGCAAGGTCGCGCGGTAACCGCGTCCGAACAGGGGATCATCGGTGGCCGGCTGTACCGGAGAGGTCATATCGGCCCCACTTTCTTACCTTGAAAGCGGGGAGGCCAGGCGGCCTCCCCTTGCTGGATCAGAAGGAGAAGCGGAAGCCGGCCTTGAAGGTGCGGCCGATGCTGTCATAGAGGACCGGGTTGGTCACACCGAAGCTGGACGGCAGGTCGTTGGGCGGATCGCGGTCGAACAGATTGTTCACGATGCCGAACAACTGCACCTTGGTGTCGTTGAAGGTCAGGTCATACTGGGCGTTCAGGTTGAACAGCCAGTAATCGTTGACGCGATTGTCGCTGATGCTGTTGGCCAGGGTCGCGCTGTAGCCGGACTGGTGCGGGCCGATCAGCGTGGCGTTGTAGACACCGCGTGAGATGTAGCGTGATGTCAGAGTGCCGCTGAAATCACCCTGCGCATAAGTGGCGCTCAGCGTGCCGGTGAAGGTCGGCAGGCCCGACGGCTGTGACGTGGGCGCGCCGTTCATGCCGGCCCGGTTCACCGACGCCCCCGTCGCATCAATGGTGATCAGGTCGAACAGGTACGTGCCCAGCGCCCGCAGGGTCAGGTCGCCTTCGCCCAGGGCGATCTTGTAACGGGCCTCAACATCCACGCCGCGCGTCTTCAGCGTGTTCAGGTTCAGGTTGGCATTGTTGACGCTGGTGATGGTGCCAGCGGCATTTTTGGTGATAAGGGAACAAAGTTCTGTCGCGCCAGCAGCGCAGCGGTTGATGATGATCTGCCCGCCCAGGGTGGTGATGGCGCCATCCAGGCTGATGTCGAAATAGTCGGCGGAGAATTGCAGGTCATCGATGGGGGTGACAACCGCGCCCGCCGTCCAGGTCTTGGCAATCTCAGGCCGCAGCTTGGTGTTGCCGCTCAGCACCACGGAGGTCAGGGCGCTGCCGCCGGTGGCGGGATCGGTCAGGAACTGGAAGCTGGTGCTGGCCGGGGCGTTCAGTTCGAAGAAGTTGGGCGCACGGATGTCACGCGACCGGGTGCCGCGAACCCGCAGATAATCGGTCGGTTCCCAGGACAGGCCGGCCTTCCAACTCCACACCGAACCGCTGGTCGAATAGTCGGTCAGGCGGACGCCGCCATTGATCGACAGGCTTTCGGCCAACGGCACCGATTTCAGCAGCGGCACGCCCAGTTCGGCATAGCCTTCCTTCACCTTGATGTTCGGGCCGGAGATGGATTGGCCGGAACTGGTGATGAAGCGCAGGGCGGAGGAGATCGGATCGGTGCTGCCGGCCACGCTTTCCACGCGATATTCGGCGCCCGTGGCGAAGGAGACCGGGCCGGCGGGCAGTTCCGCGACCGTGCCGGAGATGTTGGCCGAGGCCACCTGCTGGATCAGGTGCGTCTTCTGCCAGGCCGTGCCATAGGCATAGGCGACAGCTTCCGGGGAGAAGCGGTTCTCCCCGAACAGGTTCAGCGGCTTGCATCCCGCCACCAGCGGGTTGGTCGGCGTGGTCAGGGTTGACCGGCAGACGATATTGCCGTTGGCGACACCGTTCTGGAACAGGCCCTGGTCGACCGCATCCACCGCACGGGCGAAATTGTCGGTGATCTGGGTGTTGCGGGTTTCCTGTTCGTAATTGGTGCGGCCATACTGGTAATAGGCATCCCACTGCCAATCGGCGCTGAGATCGCCACGCGCACCGGAGACGATGCGATAGGTCTCGCGTTCCACCTCCGCCACGGGCGGGCCAATATCATTGGACACGCGGCCGAAGGAGAAGCTGGTCTGGTTGGCCGTCACCAACTGCGCGCGCAGGGCCGCCGGCAGATAGGCATTGTCGCGCTGGATGGTGATGTTGCCGGTATTGCGGGCCGATGCGCCGATGGTTTCCGCGTTCGCCCGGCCATAGGAGGTCTCCAAGAACAGTTCGACACTGTCCGTGGCCTGGTACTTGGCATGCATCATGCCGGAATAGCGCTCGACCGGCGCCACCAGCGGGAAGTTGTTGTAGAAGCCGTTGACCGGATCGGCACTGCCGCCCGACTGGAACAGACCGCCATTGGAGAACGCGGGGCCAGTGGCATAGTAGGTGCCGTAATCATGGTTGAAATAGCTGCCATCGGGCCGGAACTCGATGCCGCGCAGCACACCCGAAGTGATCAGGCCACCGAAGGAGGCCGTGGCCGTGCGGGCATTGGGCAGCAGGATCTGGCGCGCCAGACCGTTGGTCTGCGGCGTCGGGTTGGAAATGGTGTTGTAGCTTTCGGCGCACCAGGACCGGCTGTAGCAGTCACCCATGCCCTTATTGTTGGAATATTCGCCGCCGATCACGACATGGCCACGGCCATCGGCGAAATCGGTGCCGCCGGCCAGGGTGGCATAGAGTTCGCGATTGTCATCCTCCTGCGACAGTCCATACTGCACGCTGCCGCGCACCCCTTGCAGACTGGTGTTCAGGATGACGTTGACGACGCCGGCAACCGCATCGGACCCATAGGCCGCGGAGGCGCCGCCGGTGACCACTTCGCTTCGTTCGATCAGGACGGTCGGGATCAGGTTCAGGTCGACGGAGCCGGACGGCGAGTTGCCGCTGCCGGCGATGGTGCTGGCGACGAAGCGGCGGCCATTGACCAGCACCAGCGTGCGTTGCGCGCCCAGGCCGCGCAGGTCGGCCAGATTGGCACCGGCATTGCTGGAGAAGATACCGACCGTCGCCGGGGTCGATTGCGGCCGGAACGAGGGCAGGGTGTTCAACAGGTCGGCGACATTGGACACGCCCTGGCGCTGCAACTCCACCTCACCCACAACCGTGACCGGTGTGGGGGCCGCGAAACCCGTCATGGGCAGGCGCGTGCCGGTGACGATGATCTCTTCCAACTGGTCGAGCGTCTGCGGCGGTGCGCCGGTGGCGTCCTGTGCGGCGGCGGGATTGGCCAGGACGGCAAGGACGGCCAGAGTGCTGGCGCCGGTCAGCCGGTGCGCCGTTGAATGCCTCATGTGGATTTCCTCCCCCTGCGATGCGCCGGACAGACACGGGGCACGGCGGCGCAAGCGCTTGTTGATTTATCAATGAGATCATTGATAGCTCAATGATGTGTGTCTTGGCAAGGGGGTGATCGGCTAAATCGACCACCCTGTTTCTGCCCGGCCCCTGCCGTGCTTTTCTGGGCGGATGCTTGAGGGGTTTCGGTTTGGTGAATCTAGATAATGTATTGTATTTATTCGATAATTTTTCATGTTTTCTGCCCAGTTGACGCATCCCATGGTATGCGATCCGGTTCCGGGCTGCCACTGAATTCACGATCGGCCCGGCTTTGCGGCCATGACCGGTCGGTTTTCGGTTTTCAAACGGGAACGGCCATCTTGGGCCGTGCCTGTTCTGGCATCGATGATCAGAAAATCCGCGCTTTGCGCATTGACAGCCGGATCATAATATTGATCATTCAATGATATCGCAATAGGGCGGCGAGTCGCGTCATGTCCGGGGCTGTGCCCCCGGCCGGCGGCGGCGATCGCTGCCCCAATCACGGTCACCCGTGAACCCGCGGATGGCCGAGGGGAGAAATCAATGGAAGTCCGTTTTCCCGACATCCCGGCCTATCACGGCTGGGCCAAGCCGCTGCGCCTGGAATCGACGGTTGAGGCGCTGGAACTGATCGACGGGGCGGTGCCGGCCGGCCTGGATGGCACCTGGTACCGCGCCGGACCGGACCGGCAATATCCGCCCATGCTGGGCACCGACATCTTCATCGATGGCGAGGGCATGGCCCACATGTTCCGCATCAAGGATGGCACCGTCTCCTACCGCAGCCGCTGGGTCCGCAATGAACGCTACATGGCGCAGGCCAAGGCCGGCCGGTCGCTGTTCGGGCTGTATCGCAACCGCTTCACCGACGACCCGTCGGTCAAGGGTGTCAGCGGCGGCACGGCCAACACCAACGTGATCTTCCATAATGGCCGGCTGCTGGTGCTGAAGGAAGATGACCTGCCGTTCGAGGTGGACCGCGACACGCTGGATCCCGTCGGGCGCTATGATTTCGGCGGAAAGGTTCGGGCCACCTCGCTGACGGCGCATCCGAAATGGTATCCCGACGATGGCCGTCTGCTGACCTATTCCTATCAGGCACGCGGTGACGGAACGCGGGACATCGTCTTCTACGATATCGATGATCAGGGCCGCATCATGGACGAAATCTGGTTCGAGATGCCCTATGCCTCCCTGGTCCATGACTTCGCGGTGACGCCGAACTGGGCCCTCTTTCCCTTCATGCCGCTGATCACGGATGCGGAAAATCTGAAGCGGGGCGGCACCTTCTATGAGTGGCATCCCGACGAGCAGGTTGTGGTGGCGCTGGTGAAACGCGGCGGCACGCGAGAGGATATACGCTGGTTCCGGGGGCCGCCGGGCTGTCTCAGCCATATGATGAACGCCTGGGAGGAGGGCGGGACGGTCCATCTGGATGCCTGCTATTACGACGGTAACTGCTTCCCGTTCTTCCCCACCCCGGAGGGGCAGCATGTCGAAGGCTGCCCGCCCTTCCTGTCGCGCCTCAGCTTCGATCTGACCAGCGACGGCGACGGGTTCCAGCGGCGGCGGATCATCAATACGCCGGGTGAGATGCCGCGTACCGACGACCGCTACCAGGGGCAGGAATGCCGGCACGGCTTCCTGATCGTGGGGCGCGGGCCGGACGGGTCATCCGCCATCGGCCGCGTGGACCTGCGGACCGGGGAGATGACGCGCTGGCGCCCCGGTCCCGGCGCCTCCGTCCATGAACCGCAATTCGTGGCCCGTTATCCCGGCGCGCCGGAGGGGGATGGTTGGCTGCTGGTCATTGTCAACCGGCTGGAAACCAATCTCAGCGAACTGGCGATCCTGGATGCCCAGGATGTGGAGGCGGGGCCGGTGGCCCGGCTTTACATGCCGATGCGGGTGCGGACGACCTTCCATGGAACCTGGGTGCCGGGGGAGGGGCTACGCACCCGTTGAAGGTGGGTTCCCGGTCTGGCGGCGGATACCGCCAGACCGGGAACCGTTAAGCCACGGCCGGCTTTGCGGCCGGTGCGCCATCGCGGCGGATCGGCTTCAGCAGCAGGACCAGCAGGGCCACGGCGACCGGCGGGATGGCAATCATGGCCAGCGTGACCTCCAGCGTGAAGGAGGAGGCCAGCGCCATGCCGCCGAACAGTGGCGCGATGATGCCGCCGATGCGGCCCGCGCCACCGGCCCAGCCCACGCCCGTGCTGCGCAGGGCCGTCGGATAGATCTGGGTCATCAGCATGTTCAGCCCCGCCTGTCCGCCCGACTGGCAGAAGCTCCAGCAGACCAGCAGCAGCACGAAGCCGACAGTGCCGAACGGCACATGACCCATCAGGATCAGCGTGGCCGCGATCCCGATATAATAAACCGGGATCAGGCGCGTGGCCCCGATCCGGTCCATCAGGAAACCAATGGTCACCGTGCCCACCATGCCGCCGATAAAGGCGGTCATGGAGACGATGGCAAAACGCTGGATCGAAACGCCGCCCATTTCCTGGAAGAAGGTGGGCAGCCAGGCCGCCAGCAGCGCGATATTGCCCATGGACAGGACACAGGCGGCGAACAGGATCGTGCTGGTACGGGCGCGCCCGTCGCGGAACACGTCGATGACATGGGCCTTGACCTTCTTGCCGCCGGTTTCCGCCGTCACGAACCGTTCCTCCCCCGTCAGGACCAGATTGCGGTCCATCCAGCGGATGGTGCGGGCGATGGCGGGATGGCTGGGGTCACGGCCGACGCGGTAGGTCAGCGATTCCGGCAGGAACAGCAACAGCACTGGCACCATGACCAGCGGCATCAGCCCGCCCAGCCAGAAACCGCTTTCCCAGCCATAATGCGGGACCAGCAGGGCGACGGCGGCCCCAGCCGCACTGCCGGCGCTATAACCCGCGATGCCGATGGCGATGAACAGCGAGCGCCAGCGTTTCGGCGTGAATTCCGCCAGCAGCGCCATGGTGGTGGGCACGACACTGGCCAGGAACAGACCCGACAGGCCGCGCAGGATGGCCACCATCATCAGCGAGGTGGAAAAGACCGTGATCGTGGTCAGCAGGCCGAAAATGATGAAAGCGATGATCAGCATCCGCTTGCGCCCGTAATAGTCGGACAGCGGGCTGATGACGAAGGCGCCGATGGCCAGCCCGGTCTGCTGCAGCACAAAGACGATGGTCATGCTGGCGGGTGTGGTGCCGAAATCCCCGGCGATGGCGGGCGCGATCTTGCCCACCATGAAGATGTCGAAACCATCGATGAACATGGCCAGCGTGGTCAGCAGCAGCACAAGGCATTGCGGCAGGCCGATCTTGCGCTGGTCGATGAAGTTCTGGACGTCGAACGCGGACATGAAGCTGCGCTCCCTCCCTCAAGGGTACCGGACCA
This sequence comes from Niveispirillum sp., assembly GCF_017996735.1. Taxonomy (GTDB): domain Bacteria; phylum Pseudomonadota; class Alphaproteobacteria; order Azospirillales; family Azospirillaceae; genus Niveispirillum. The sequence continues at coordinate 2,205 of NZ_JAGOGJ010000065.1, read as the reverse complement.
TGATCCGGCGATGTTTTATGATGGGGATGCCGGCCTGTACACGCACGGGTCAAGGAGCCGTCCGTTCCGACCAGTCTTTGATGAATCAATAATATCGCCTGCTTTGGTTCCGCGCCAGCCCCCTTGAGCATCTATCCCAAAAATGTCGTCCTTTCGATCCGGCAGCGGTGGCAGGCCGCCAGAACGCTGGAATAACATTGAATGATCAACTAACAATGGACCTGTTCAGCCGTCGCTGACACATGATCGGGATGAAAGAAGACATATGAAACGGCAGGCCAGATCGGACGCGAGCCCGGCCAGCAGCGAAGGAGAGGGCGAGGTGCCAGGCGTGGAAAACGCGGCGCCGGCCCGGGCGAAGCTTGAGCTGCCGGGGTGGAATGTCTCAAATCTGCAATTCTCCACCTTCCGCGTGACCTTGATCGCCAAGGTGATCGACCGGCTGACGATAAGGCGGCTGGCGGAGCGGGGTGAACTGACCTACGCGGAATGGCGCGTGCTGGCCCGGCTGGGCACCATGCCCGACGGCGGAACCGTGGGGCAGGTCGCCGACCTGGCCTGGGTCGACCGTGCAGAGGTGAGCCGGGCCGCCCGCTCGCTGGAGGAACGGGGATATACGCGGCGGCGGGAGAACCCCAACGACCTGCGCACCCCAATCCTCTATCTGACCAAGGCCGGACAGAAGCTCTACAAGGCGACGCTGAAGGAACGTGTGGCCTTCCATGAGTCGCTGCTGGTCGATCTGTCGCCGGAGGAGCGGGTGGTGCTGGACGAGCTTCTGTCCCGCATCGGCGAAAGGCTGGCGCACCTGGTGAAGACGTAAGCGCGGGGCGATGGTGGATTTCAAACATCATTGATCCCTCAATATAAAAGTTCATTGAACTATCAATGAATTGATGTTACGCCTGACCCCTGTTCCGCCCGGCGTCGCGCTAGCACGCGCGCGGGCCGTTTCCGGGAGAAGGATCGATGGATAAGGTCTGCTGGCCGGGCGGTGTGCCGGCTGTGATGCCTGCCGAGGATCGCGCCGAAATCACCGAATTGTTCGCACGCTATGCCTGGGGCCTGGATCTGGCCGACGAGGAGCAGGTGCTGGATACGTTCGCCGAGGATGGGGAATTTGACCATCTCTGGCAGGGCAAGGCGCAGGGGCGCGATGCGATCCGCGCCCATCTGCGCGGCCTGTGGTATGACCGGCAGCATTGGTGGTTCGGCCGCCAGCATCTGTTCAACCATTTCATCATGGATCCGCGTCCGGAAGGGGCGCGCGTGCGCTGCTTCTTCCAGATCGTCCAGTTCAACACCGATTACGGCACCAATTTCATCTTCGGCATCGGCACGCGCGATGACCGGCTGGTGAAGCGCGATGGCCGCTGGAAATTCCATCGGCTGTTCGTCAATGCCTGGACCAAGGCCGATCAGGTGCCCTGGAAGGGCGACCGGACCATGGTGCCGCGCCCATTCAATGCCCCGCCGCCTGTCGATTGCCGGCCCTTCAGCGTGCAGTCGCAGGACCCCTGGTGATGGGGGCGACGGTACATATCCATGACCGCATCCGCGCCCTGGGCACGGACTTCTCGGTCGCGCAGATCCAGGGCTCCATGGCGCTGTTCGCCCCGATGCAGCCGGCCGTTGACGAAGCCATGGTCCGGCGTGACCTGTCCTATGGGCCCGATCCGCGCCACCGGCTGGACCTGTTCGGGGGAGGGGGGGGCGGTGCGAGGCGGCCCGTGCTGGTCTTCCTGCATGGCGGCGGCTTTGTCGGTGGTGACAAGGGCGCGCCCGGTGCCGCCTTCTATAACAATGTCGGCGCCTGGGCGGCGGCCCAGGGCTGGCTGGGTGTCACCGCCACCTATCGGCTGGCCCCGGCCCATCCCTGGCCGGCGGGGGCCGACGATGTGGCGCGGCTGGTGGCCTGGCTGAAAGCGGAGGCCGCGCACCATGGCGGCGATCCCGGCCGCATCGTGCTGATGGGACAGTCGGCAGGCGCGGCGCATATCGCCTCCTATGTCGGCGGGCAGGGGTTCGCGGAGCGGGCGGCTGTGTCCATCGCGGGGGCCATCATGCTGTCGGGCCTGTATGATGTGCCCAGTGCGGCGCGCAATCCCTATCAGGATGCCTATTTCGGCACAGACCCGGCCCGTTTCGCAGCGCAATCCAGCATCGACGGGCTGGCCACCACCAGCGTGCCCTGCCTGTTCACCG
>NZ_JAGOGJ010000064.1 GCF_017996735.1 Niveispirillum sp. | reverse complement strand
CTTCTTTGTCGTTGGCAGTCATCTGTGCGTTCTTGATCAAGTCTCCCATCGCAATCGGCCCCTGCGGCGTCCCGAACTGGGCATCCAATGGAACGTCGCATGTTGCCAGGATTGCCGCGAATTCATTGATGTGCCCTTGAAATGTATATGGCCTGTTATACGGATGAGCCTGACCGCCATGAGCTGTCTTCTGAAACCACGGTTCGGCCTGGAACGGCTGTTCGCAATGGGGCGGCACGAAGGGAAGGGCCACGCCGTGCTCCCCGGCCCAGTCCCGGAGGCGCAGGGCATAGCGTTTCGGCAGTCGCCGCACGGCGTTCCAGCGCACGGTCTCGTCCGGGTCATCCAGAAGCGGCGGCAGCAGGAAGATATCGGCGAATTTGGCGGCAATCGCCCGCACCTCGAAATGCGGATGGTTCAGATAGGTCGATGCCAGCCCCTGGTTCCAGGTGAAGAAGCGGTCGATGCGGCGGGCATAGCGGTCCCGCACACAGGCATGCAGCAGGCGGCATCTCCCCAGGGCCTGCAACGCCGCATGGTCGCAGCCGCCGCAGGAAACGGCACGCCCCTGCCAGTCGATGGCCTCGTCGATCTCAGTCATCGTCGGCCTCCCCCCGGCGCTGGATGACAGCCAGCAGGACCCTGGCCCCGATCTTGTCACCGGGGTCCAGTTCCAGCAGCTTGCGCACCGCCGCCTCCCCCTCCTCCAGATTGCCCAGCCGCATCTGGAGATAGGCGTAGCCCTTCAGCACAAAGAGGAAGAAGCGCGGCAGCAGCGCGTCATAATGGCCGAAGGCGGCGTCGCCCGCGGCGACCTGCCGCCAGTCCGGCGGCAGACCGTTATCCGCGGCGGCCTTGGCCAGGCAGAGCCGGGCGATGTGCAGCGCCTCTGCCAGACGCCCCTTGTAGAAATAATACCGGTAATAGGCGATCAGCACGGCGGCGTGACCGGGAGCCGCCGCCTGCGCCAGGGAAAGATGTCGCTCCGCAACCGCATCCTGGTGATACGACGCGCCAGCCGCACAGAGATGGTGAAAGGCTGCCGATGGCAGACCCCCGCCCAGCAGGGCGTCGGCCAGTTGGGGCGCTTCGGCCATCACGGAGGCTGCCTGGCGGCTCGACATCGTCCCTTCCCCATCGCTATTGCAATTGAACCAGATCGACCGGGGCCACGGTGCCGCAGGAAACGGTGCGCGCTTCGCGGAAGACCAAACCGGTCTGGGCGGCATTGTCCGCGAAATCGATGGTGACACCGTCCAGCAGCAGCCGGCTCTGTGCCGGCAGGAACAGGCGGACACCGTCGCGTTCGACAATGGCGTCGCCCGGTTCCGGGTCGGCCTTGACGCTGATATCGGCCGACAGGCCGGAACAGCCGCCGGGGCTCAACAGCAGTCGGAAGCCACTGGTGGGCCCGCCATCGCTGCGCAGCATCAGGCGGATGAAGCGGCTGGCCGCGGGGGTCAGGGTAAAGTTCATCTCCGCGTCCCCCTCAGCGTGCGGCCTGATAGCGCGGATAGGCATTGTCGATGACACAGGTATTATCCACCGGACAGACGGCCACGCATTGCGGCACGTCGAAATAGCCGATGCATTCGGTGCATTTCTTCGGATTGATGACGAAGGTGCCCCCCTTTTCCGAAATCGCGACATTCGGGCATTCCGCCTCACACGCGGAGCAGCTCGTGCATTGCGAGGCGACGATCTTGAAGGCCATGGTCGATTACTCCCGTTGAAACCGGACAGCGCCCGGCAGCTGGAATGGTCAGGCGGCGACGATCAGGGCGCCCTGGCGGATGGCGGCATCGCCGCGCGGGGCATGGGTGACGGCACCCGATGCCACCTTGGCCAGGTAGTTCTTGAACCAGGCGATCGCCGATTTCTCGATGAACTCGTGGGCGTACTGTTCCACCGGCTCGATGCCGGCCGCCGTCAGGTCCGCCTTGGGGCAGCCGCCGATCTTGGCCACGAACACGGCGTGGCAGTCATTGATGGCGCGGATCACCGTGGCCAGACTGTCCTCGTCGCCATAGCCGCCCTGGCAATAGAGATCGACACGTCGGTGACCGACGAACTTGGCGCCCTTGGCCGACAGCTCGTAGACCTGGAATTCCTTGGCATGGCCGAAATGCTCGTTGATCAGGCCGGAACCCTTGGTCGCCACGGCCACCAGCAGGGAGATGTCGGCGTCGGCCCCGTCCAGTCCGGCCAGTTCCTCGACCTTGGCCGCCACCTTGGCCACCCGTTCCTCCTCAACCAGGGCCTGATAGGCCTTGCGGCCCTCCAGGTCATAGTTGACCTCCATCTCCATGATCTTCTCGGTGGTGAACTCGGCACTGCGATCCTCGCCCAGCAGGCCGACCGCGTCGGCGCGGCACTGCCGGCAATGGCGCATCATGTTCATCTCGCCCTCGCAGGCATCCTGCAGGGCCTTCAACTCCTGCGCCGTCGGCCCGCGCTGGCCGGTCAGGCCGAAGACGGTGCCATGTTCGGGCGCCGAGATCAGGGGCATGATGTTGTGCAGGAAGGCGCCGCGCGACTTCACGGCCCGGTTGACCTCCACCAGATGCTGGTCATTGACGCCGGGGATCATCACGGAGTTGACCTTGCACAGGATGCCCCGCTCGGTCAGCATCTCCAACCCGCGCAACTGACGTTCCGTCAGCAGCCGTGCCGCCTCCACGCCCGTGTAGCGCTTATGTTCCCAGAAGACCCAGGGATAGATCTTGGCCCCGATTTCCGGGTCCACCATGTTGATGGTGATGGTGACATGGTCGATATTGTAACGCGCGATCTCGTCGACATAATCCGGCAGGGCCAGCCCGTTGGTGGACAGACACAGCTTGATGTCGGGTGCTGTCTGCGCGATCAGTTCGAAGGTCTTGAAGGTCTTGGCCGGGTTGGCCAGCGGGTCGCCGGGGCCGGCGATGCCCAGCACCGTCATCTGCGGAATGGTGGAGGCAACGGCCAGCACCTTCCGGGCCGCCTGTTCCGGAGTCAGCCGTTCGCTGACCACGCCGGGGCGGGATTCATTGGCGCAATCATATTTGCGGTTGCAGTAATTGCACTGGATGTTGCAGGCGGGCGCCACGGCCACATGCATGCGGGCATAATGGTGATGCGCCTCCTCGCTGTAGCAGGGATGGTTCTTCACCTTCTCCCAGATCTCCGGCGGCAGGTCGTTCTGGCCGGCAGATGATCCGCAACTGGCCTTGCCGCTGCCGCCCGTGGTGCCGCAGCCCTTATGTTCGGCCACCTGCTGCATCACGGCGTCGATATTCACCAGATGGCCGGTACCGCCACCCTGCTGTGTCGATGCGTGCATGTCCGCTCCTTAGCATTAGGCCGCTGGCAGGGCCGGCAGGCCGATTGGGGGGTGAAGCGCTTTTGTCCATGGAAGGACGCCTGCTGACCCAAAAGCAAAGGGCGGGCCAAAGGCATAAGGAGAATTTATTATTTAATTACAGTATATTAGCTCTTGTCTTCATCGTCACATTGACGACAGGCCTGTGGTCTTTGCGACAGGTCATGTCGCAGCGCACAGGATTTCCACGGCGCGCGTCAGCGGCAGGGCGATGGGTGTGATCCCCTGCTCGGCCAGGAACCGCGTCTCGTTGCGGGTCAGCAGTGCCGGTTCCACCAGGGCGAAATGCTGTTCGCCCGACCGTTTGGAAATCTGGCGCGCATAGGTGCGCAGCAGCTGGTCGTGGAAACGACAACCGATATAGAGGAAGCCACGCGACCGCCGCCGCTGTCTGACCGTCTCGGGAATGGGGGTCTGGATGTCGATCTCTGTCAGGACTTCGACATAATCGGCGTCCGAGATCAGGAAATTACGGGCGGGCGACACCCCGCCATGGGGCTTATACAGCAAGGTCGTCCAGGCGTCGGCCTGGTCGCGCGCCCCTTCCGCGCCGGCAGCATCATAGAAACGGTACCAGCGGTCCTCGCCGATGCCGGCCCGGGTGATGCCCTGCACCTCCCCCCAGTCAGCGGCGGGGTGCCGTGCCGACAGTGCCGCGCGCATCGCGCCATCGTACCAGCTGTCGACGATCAGGGGCAGCGGCAGCCCGCCCAGATGAAGATGCAGGTCTGTCGGCGCCACCGGCGGGGCGAAGGCTTCCGCCATCAGGCTGGAAAGCGTCGAGCGGTGCCGCGTGCTCTCGATATGCTGGGCCGATGCCCAGGCATTGCCCTTGGCCCGGCGCGGCAGCGCCACCTTGGCCGCGAAGAACGCGGCCAGTTCTTCCGGCGTCGACGGCACGGCGGCCAGGTCCAGAAGGCCCGGCCCCAGATAGGGCACAAGGCCGCCTTCCGCCAATTGCCGGGCAAGGTCGGTCAGCAGCGCCTCCGCCTCGGCGGGCCGGCGCAGCATCTGCTCCGGGGATAGGTCCAGCAGGGCCATGTCAATCCTCCTCGCCGCGCTTGCGGGCATTGACCGTCACCGGCAGCCGCGTGTCGGCGGCCATCTCCGGCAGATCCAGTACCCAGCCATTGGCAATGCGGATCCAGCCTCCCCACAGGGTTTCGTGCTCCGTCTCCACCACCGGTTCCTCCAGGTCCTTCTTGGGGACATAGATGGACAGGCCGGTTTCAGGCGAACGGCGGATCATGACTTTCATAAGGGCGGTCCTTCCGCTGATGGTCCTGGCCAGCAGGGGAAAAGCAAAGGCCGTGCCAGGGTCGCACACCGCAAAAGCCGGCCGTTTCCCGCCGTGATGACGACGCGAAGCCACGCCTGAACGTCGGGAAGCCGACAAGCCTGTCGCATCCCCGACCCTGGATGAAGGGCCGTTACGGCCCGGGGGCTGGCAAAGCGGTCTGGCATGGAGACTGCAAGCTTCGGCTTGATCCGGCGGCCGTGCCGGTCGATCTTTCATCAACAGGAGGGCAGCATGCCGGACGGTTTCGTCTATACCGAGAACCTGATGAACCTGGCGGCCGTCATCTACCGACCGGAAGATGACGTCGACAGCCTGCTGGCGGGTTTCGCGACGGGGCTGCTGGAACAGGGCCGGCGCGTCGGCGGTGTCGTACAGCGCAACCGCAAGGGCACATGCGGGCCGGTGAAGCTGATGGAAGTCGTGGACCTGGGCACGGGTCAGGTCATTCCCATCTGCCAGAATCTGGGGCCGGGTGCCGTCTCCTGCCATCTGGACACGGGCGGCCTGGCCGATGCGGCCCTGGCTGTTCAGCACGCCATCGCGCAGAAGGTGGAACTGGTCGTCATCAATAAATTCGGCAAGACGGAAGCGGAGGGACGCGGCCTGCGCGGCGAACTGGCCATGGCGGTGGCGGCCGGGCTGCCGGTGCTGACCGGTGTGCCGTGGCGCTTCTACGACGCCTGGTGCGACTTTACCGGCGGGTACGGCACAACCCTGTTGTGCGAACAGCATGTGGTCGCGGACTGGTGGCAGGAAACCAGCCGTCGCGCGGACTGGAACAGGATGCGTTCGTGATCAATCCTTGCCGATGATCACGTCGGACGATTTGACGATCGCGGAAACGGCATCACCGACCTTGAGGTCTAGTTCCGCCACCGCTTCGTTGGTGATGGAAGAGGTGATCACGCAGCCATTGCCAATCTCGATCTTCACATTGGCCGTCGTCACGCCCTTGGTGACGGCGACGACCCTTCCGGCGATGACATTCCGTGCGCTCAGCTTCATCTGTCTCTCCATTTCCCCGGACCGGATGCGCGGGATCGCCCTCAGAACTTCTTGACCTGGATATTATGCTTGACCAGGGCATAGCCGACCTGACGCGGGGTCAGGTTCAGCAGCCGGGCGGCCTTGGCCTGGACCCAGCCGGCCATCTCCATGGCCTGCAGCAGGCGCTCCCGCTCCGACATCCGGTCACCCTGGGCCGCCGAACAGGTGGCGGCCTGCGGGCACGCCCCCGCCCCGCCGGAACTTCCTTCCGGAATCTCGTTCCCGTCGGCAACGGGCGGCAGCGGCGGCGGCGGCATGGGTGCCGCCGGGCGGGGAATGATCTTCATGGCGCTGCTGGCGCTGATCGCCCCCTGCCACAATGTCGCGGACAGGCATTCATCATGACGGCAGGCGAAATCATCGGCATTGATGCCGGCCGCCCGCGACAGGGTCGCGGTCCGCCGCACACAATTCTCCAGTTCGCGCACATTGCCGGGGAAGAAGCAGCTTTCCAGCACGGCGCGTGCCGATCCGCTGAGCGTCTTGGCTGTGCCATGCTCGTCGTTGAACCGGCGCAGGAACTCGCCTGCCAGGGGCATGATGTCCTGGCGCCGGTCACGCAGGGCCGGCAGAAAGATCGAAACGACATTGATCCGGTAATAGAGATCGGCCCGGAACTCGCCACGGGCAACCGCCTCTTCCAGGTTGCGGTTGGTGGCGCAGACCAGTCTCACATCGACCTTCAGGGTCCGCGTGCCGCCGACCCGCTCGAATTCACCTTCCTGCAGCACGCGCAGCAGCTTCGCCTGGAATGACGCGGAAATCTCCCCGATCTCATCCAGGAACAGGGTGCCGCCATGGGCCAGTTCGAACCGTCCCTTGCGCTGCGCCAGGGCACCGGTAAAGGCGCCCTTCTCATGCCCGAACAGCTCGGACTCCAGCATGCTTTCCGGCAGGGCGGCGCAGTTCAGCTTGATGAAGGGTTCGGAACGACGTGACGACAGGTCATGGGTCGCACGGGCGAACAGTTCCTTGCCCGTGCCGGACTCGCCGCGCAGCAGCACGGTTGAATTGCTGCGGGCCACGATCTTGATCTTGTCGATGACCGACCGGATCGCCTGACTGTCACCGACAATGCCCGCGGGGCCGGGATCGCGTTCGGGCCGCATGGTTTCCGACAGTTCCTTGGCCAGCAGCCGCTGCGCGCTCATCAACCGTTCGCGGTCGCGGGCGATCAGTTCATGCAGCCGAACCGTCTGCCCCACCAGATTGGCGATCATCACCAGGAACCGGACATCCTCGTCCAGCCGGAAGGTCGACTGCGCGTCCCAGGTACGGTCCAGGGTCAGGGTGCCGACAACGCGCTCCCGATCCTTGATGGGCACCCCGATGAAGGAAACGCGCGACGCTTCCCCCCATTCGGCCGCCGACCAATCGTCGAACAGTGGATTATCCGCGACATTGCCCACCACCACCGGCATCTTGGTGGTGACGATCTGACCGATCGCCCGTTCCGGCAGCCGGTCGAAATAGATCTTTGCGTTCTTTTCCGTCCAGCCCAGCCCCACCACCATCTGCGGCGACCCATCCTCGCTCAAAAGCGCGATGATGCCATGGTGCATCTCCAGGAAACTGGACAGCAGCGCCAGCACATTAGACAGCGTCGTTTCCAGACGGTTGGGAACCGCCAGGATCTTGGATATCTCATACACCCCGTGCAGCGCGATCTCCGCGCGGGACGAGAAGCCGGAACCCCGTTGCCGATCCGCGCCGACCGCGGCCGGCGAAGAAACGGAGGGGGTGTGCGAAGCAGAACTAACCATAGGCATCGCACGAATCCTTTCGTGTCTCGAGGCCTACCGATATGGATGCTTTGCGATGGCGACGACGCCCATCAAACCGAGCATCCGTCAAACAGTTTCGCAGGTGCAAAAGGAACTCGCAAGCGGATTCATAAAGGCCATCCAAAAGAGACTCAATATTCGCCGAGCGAATTATCTGGATATAAGCAGTTGATTCACAATACATCCAGGGCCACCTGAATATCCGTTGGCGCCGCATTGTACGGGGCCGAGGTCACGATGATGTCGGCCCCCGCCTTCGCATATGCACCCGCATTGCCGGCATTGATGCCACCGGCAGCGGCCAGCAGGGGGCGGCCATCACTGCGCCGCAGCAAGCGCCTGGCCAGATGGTCGACCCGCTCGGATCGCCGCGTCGGAAACCGCCCAGGGGTCGCCGCCGGAAGGACCCGCCATCGTCATCAGCCGAACTTGAACAGCACGCCGAAGCCGCCACGGGGATAGTTCCATTCCAGTTCCCCGGTCTGGGCCGTGACGACGCGGCAGGTGCCGCATTCGACGCAGCCATCCACCACGGCCTCCACCTGCCCCCGGTCATTCACGCTGTAGCAGCCGGCCGGGCACAGCCGCGTCATGGCCAGCAGCGCCTTGGACGGTGTTTCATGCGGCCGGATGCGGATATGGGGCCGGCCCGCATCCACCATGTAGCGGTTCTGGAACAGCCGTTCCTCGACTTTGACCGGGGCGGTGCCGCCCGCTTCTGAGATATTCATCATCGCCATGACCTCGCCAGTTTGAAGGCATCGCCGATCAGGCCGGAAAGCTTCCGGCCAGCGCGGAACGACTGGAAAATCTGTTTTTCCTTGGTGCGCTTGTCGACGCCATCGACCCGGAACCAGGTCTGGGCGGCACCGCTCAGCAGCTTGGGATACAGGTTGAAGAAATGCTTGTTGTGATGAAGAAAGTCCGGGATCTTCCGGTACTTTTTCATGTCCTTCATCACAAAGGTCTCTTCCAGGCGCCGCTGATATTCGGACAGGTTGGCCTTGCTCAGTGCCTCGCGCCGGCGCTTCAGCCAGACCACCGTCTCGGCGGCAATCCGCCCGGTGGTCATGGCCAGGTTGGAGCCTTCGCGATGCACGGCATTGACGAACTGGCCGGCATCGCCGACCACGATCCAGCCGTCACCATAGAGCTGCGGCATGGCGTTATAGCCGCCCTCCGGGATCAGGTGGGCGACATATTCCTTGCATTCCGATCCCTCCAGCAGCGGCTGCACCGACGGATGGCGCTTGAAGGCTTCCAGCAATCCATAGGGCGTGCGGTTGCTCTCGGTGAAGTCCGAGACGATGCAGCCGATGCCGATGGAGATGGATTCCTGGTTGGTATAGAGGAAGCCCGTTCCGGTCATCCCATCGGTGATGGTGCCCATGGCCTCGATCACCACGCCTTCATTGCCCTTCAGGTTGAAGCGCGCCTCGATGGTTTCGCGCGGCAGGAAATGCATTTCCTTCACGGCCAGCGCCACGGTGTCGGGCTTCAGTTCCGGGCGCAGGCCGGCGCGCTGCCCCACCAGTCCATTAACTCCCTCGCCCAGGATCACGATATCGGCGAAGGCCGTGCCGCCCCCGCGATCGGTGCGCACGCCGATGACGCGGCCGGCTGTGTCGCGCAGCAGCTCGGTCACCGTCGTCTCGCACAGCAGCACGGCCCCCGCCTCCCGCACCTTGCCGCTGAACCAGCGATCGAACTGGGCGCGGATGATGGTGTAGCGGTTGGGGCGTTCCTCGTTGAAATCGTCGGAACGGTAATGCATGCCGACATGGGAACCATTATCCATGGTCCACAGCCGCTGTTCGATGACATGGCGTTCCAGGGGCGCATCCTCCCGGAAGTCCGGAATGATCTTCTCCAGCGCGTCGGCATAGAGAATGGCGCCCTGCACATTCTTGGAGCCGGGATATTCCCCGCGCTCCAGTTGCAGGACCTTCAGCCCTTCCTTGGCCATCGTATAGGCGGCGGCATTGCCCGACGGGCCGGCGCCGACGACGATGGCATCAAACCGTTCCTCGATCATGGGAAGCCTCCTTCAGCCGGCAAGGCGGTTGACCGACAGATGCGCCCTGAAGGCCCGGGTCAGGGCCGGCAGCAGCTCGATGGCATCCGCCACCACGCCCAGATGGGCGAATTCGAAAATGGGGGCCTTGGGATCGGTATTGATGGCGACGATGGTGTCCGCCCCTTCCACCCCCACCCGGTGCTGGATGGCGCCGGAGATGCCGGCGGCGATATAGAGCTTGGGCCGGATGGTCTTGCCCGTCTGGCCGATCTGCCGGTCGGCACTGATCCAGCCCTTCTGCACCAGCGGCCGGGACCCGCCATATTCGGCCCCCAGCACTTCGGCCAGCGACCGCACCAGCTGGAAATTCTCCGCCGAGCGCAGGCCCAGCCCGCCGGCCACGACGATGTCGGCATAGGCCAGCTGTGCCTTGTCGCTCTCCCGGTCGGCCACGAAGCGCAGGACCTTGGTGATGATGTCGGCTTCGGTCAGGTTCAGGGGATGTTCGACAATGCGGCCCCAGCGACCGGGCGTGCGTTCCGGCAGCGACATCACGCGCGGCCGCACCGTCGCCATCTGCGGCCGGTAATTCAGCGTCATGATGGTGCAGAGCAGGGAGCCGCCGAAGGTCGGCCGCGTCGCCGCCAGCGATCCTTCATCATCGATGGCCAGCTCCGTACAATCCGCCGTCAATCCGGTCAGCAGCGTGGTGGCCACCGATCCCGCCAGGTCGCGGCCCAGATTGGTGGCCCCCAGCAGCAGGATTTCCGGCTTGTAGGTGTTGACCAGATCGGTCATGGCCCGCGTATAGGACTCGTTGCGGTAATGGGCCAGGATCGGGTCGGTGACGACATAGGCCAGGTCGGCACCATGTTCAAAGGCGGCGGCAGCCACCTGTGCCGCCGTCAGCGGGTCCCCCGCCAGCACCACGCCGGCCAGTTCCACCCCGCGCTTGTCGGCCAGCTTCCGGCCCTCGCCCAGCAGTTCCAGCGACACCGGGTGGACGATGCCATGCTCACATTCGATCACCACCCAGACATGGCGGTAGGCCTTGAAATGCTCGGGCAGTTCGCGCTTGGTGCCGGCCCGGCCGGCGGCGGGCTTGGGGGCATCGGCCTTCGGTACGTCACTCATGGTCTGGTTCCTCTCTGGCCGCCCGGTCACTGCCCGGCGGCGAAGCGCAGCAGATCGCCCTCAAGCGCCGGCTGCTTCTGGAAGATCGCGGCCATGACACTGGCCGCAAGCGCATCGGTGGACAGGTCGCTGGTGGGGATCTGCTGCACCTTCTCGGCACGGGCCTGGGGGGCGAACACCTTCTTCACGATGGTGGGCGACCCTTTCAGGCCGCATTTGGCCAGTTCGGTGATGCCGGCATCGGCGGCACTCCATTTCACGATCTGCGACCGCGCGGCCCGATAGGCATCGTCCAGCGTGCCGCGGCGCATCTCGTTCGTGCCCTCCAGCATGGTGATCAGCACCGGCATCCGGGTTTCCAGTACCTGGACCCCGCCTTCCGCCCGGCGTTCCACGCTGATGGTCCCCGCTTGCGCATCCAGGTCACAGATACGGGCGACATAGGTCAGCTGGTTCAGGCCCAGGCGCTTGGCGATGCCGGGGCCGACCTGGGCCGTATCGCCATCGATGGTCTGCTTGCCGGTGAAGATGATGGGCGTCGGCCCGAATACCTCACCGATCTTCGCCAGGGCCATGGACAGCGCATAGCTGGTGGCCAGCGTGTCCGACCCGGCAAAGGATCGGTCGGTCAGCAGCACGGCCCGGTCGGCACCGAAGGTCAGCGCCTTGCGCAGCGCGTCCTCCGCCATGGGCGGCCCCATGGTCAGCACCGTCACCTCCCCGCCCATCCGGTCGCGCAGGCGCAAGGCCTCTTCCAGCGCGAACAGGTCATAGGGATTGATGATGGTGGGCACGCCCTGGCGCATGATCGTGTTGGTCACGGGGTGAACCCGGATCTGGGCGCTGTCGGGAACCTGTTTGAGGCAGACCACGATATGCATCTTCAAGTCTCCCATCCCTTGCCGCTGATGTCCTTACATCCCAAAGGCAAGCGGCGTGCCAACCCTTGGTTTGGACCTAACCCCCTGATTTTCCATTCATCACCCGTCAAAGGGGCCAGACGGGCTTTGTCGCAGACCCGACAGGTCTGTCGGGTCTGTGTCGGCGATGCGTCAGGGCACCTTCACCTCGCCCAGTGCCGCCAGCGGGACAAAGGGCTTTGCCTCGGGCGCCTTGGGTGCCACGGCGTCGCGATGCACCTTGAACAGCCGTTCCGCGATGGGGCTGGAGGCGACGAAATCCTGGTAAGCCTGTTCCAGATGTGACCGGCACAGGGCCCGCAGGTCGGCCTCTTCCCCCGTCAGCAATTCGCCATCGACATCCGAACCGCGCAGATACTGGCCCATGCGCCGCATGATGTGCAGCCGGGCGACACGCACCACGGCGGGATCGTAAGGCACGTCAAGATGCACAAAGAAATCTTCCGCCGAGGAAAGGCGGGATAGTTCATCAAGGATGCCCATGGCCGGTCCCCTGCTTGTGTTTGGCACGAAAATCATTGCCGCCGGCCCCGACCGGGGACGGCGGCGACGGGGTCCGGCCCTGCATATGGGCCAGCCGCGTTTCCAGAAAGGTGATGCGGTCCAGCATCAGGGTCAGCGCCTCCCCGACCGGATCGGGGATCAGGTGATGTTCCAGGTCGATACGCCCCGCCACCGGCTTGCGGCAGCGCGGATCGCGCACGATGCGGCCGGGGATGCCCACCACGGTCATGTCGGGCGGCACATCCTCCACCACCACCGAATTGGCCCCGACGCGGGATGCCGCACCGACATGGATGGGCCCCAGGATCTTGGCGCCGGCACCGATCAGGACCCCGTCGCAGATGGTGGGATGGCGCTTGCCCGGCGACCAGCTGGTCCCGCCCAGCGTCACCCCGTGATACAGCGTGACATCGTCGCCGATCTCCGCCGTTTCCCCCACCACGACGCCGGCGCCATGGTCGATGAAGAAGCGCCGCCCGATACGCGCACCGGGATGGATGTCGACATTGGTCACCAGCCGCGCGAACCAGGACAGGAACCGCGCCGGAAAGCGCAGGCCCCGGCACCACAGCCGATGGGCCAGGCGATGATGGATGACGGCATGCAGGCCGGGATAGGTCAGGATGATCTCGGCCATATTGCGGGCGGCGGGGTCGCGCGCCTTCACACAGCCGATATCCTCCCGCACCATGGCCAGCAGGCCGGGTGGGCGATCCTTTCCCGCCATGGCGCCCTCCCTTGGCTCAATCGCCGACCGCCTGATAGAAATCCAGCAGTTGCCCGTTGCTGACGGGGCGTTTCCAGACGATGGCGCTGTTGCGCACCTGTTCCAGCACCAGCCGGGCCCGGCTCTCTTCCGGGGACACGCCCAGGGCGTTCAGCGCATTGATGATCGCGGCCATGCCGGAATGCTTGCCCAGCACGATGGACCGCACCCGCCCGAACCAGGCCGGATTCAGCGCCTCATAGGTTTCCGGGTCCCGCAGCAGGCCGGAAACATGGATGCCGGATTCATGGGCGAAGACAGAGGGGCCGACGATGGATTTGGCCGCCGGGATCGGCCGGCCGGCGGCCGCCGCCACCAGTTCGGCGAGATCAGTCAATTGCTTCAGATCCACGCCCGACCGCCGGCCGGCGATGGGACCCAGGGCGGCCACGATCTCTTCCAGTGCGGCATTGCCGGCCCGCTCGCCCAGGCCCAGCACGCAGACGCTGGCATGGCTGGCCCCGCCGCGCACGGCGGCCAGGGTATTGGCGGTGGCCAGGCCAAGATCGTCATGGCCATGGAATTCCAGCTCCAGATCGGTCTCCGCGCAAAGCTGGCGGAAAATCTCATGGGTACGGAACGGGTCCAGGATGCCCACCGTATCGGCGAAGCGGAACCGGTGGGCGCCCGCCTCCTCCGCCGCCGCGATGACGCGCAGCAGGAAATCCATGTCGGCGCGGCTGCTGTCCTCGCCGCCCACCGCAACCTCCAGCCCGCGATCACGGGCATAGGCGACGATACGACGGATGCGGGTGATGATGTCCTGCCGTGTGCCGTTGAACTTCACCCGGATCTGCAGGTCGGAAACGGGCACCGACAGGTTCACCCGCTTCAGGCCCGTGCGCAGGGCCGCGTCGACATCGGCCTCCGTCATCCGGCACCAGGCGATGGCCGCCGAACGGGTCAGGGTGGCGCCCACCGCCGCCATGGCCTCGATCTCCGCGTCGCCCATGGCGGGAATGCCGGCCTCGATCTCGTCCACGCCGGCGGCTTCCAGCTTCAGCGCGATGGCCAGCTTTTCCGCCGCCGTGAAGGCCACGCCGGGCGCCTGCTCGCCATCGCGCAGCGTGCTGTCATTGATGATGATGGGGGCGTTCAGCATTCCATGCCTCTTCTCATGCGGGGACGGGCGCGTGGTCACGCCACAAGGGCGAACTCGCGCGCAGACGGGCGACGATCGGGGGCAATTCCTCCAGCACCCGGTGGATATCCGGGGTCGTTGTGTCACGCGACAGTGAGAAGCGAAGGGCGCCACGCGCCGCACTGGCGGGAACCCGCATGGCGCGCAGCACATGCGACGGTTCCATGGCGCCCGACGCACAGGCCGCGCCGGAGGAAACGGCGATGCCGACCCGGTCCAGCAGCAGCAGCAGCGCGTCACCATCCACATAATCAAAGGCGATGCAGCTTGTATTGGGCAGCCGGTGCTGAACATCGCCCAGCACGCGGGCCTGGCCGATGCGCTGCATCAGTCCCTGTTCCAGCTGGTCGCGCAGCGCGCCGACCCAGCCCTGTTCGACCTCCAGATACCGGGTTGCCAGGGCGGCGGCGGCACCAAGCCCGACAATGCCGGGCACATTCTCCGTCCCCGCCCGGCGTCCCCGCTCCTGCCGTCCGCCGCGCAGCAAGGGGCGCACCGCGACACCCTTGCGCACATAAAGGGCGCCGACCCCCTTGGGGCCATGCAGCTTGTGGGAAGACAGCGACAGCATGTCCACCGGCACCGATTTCAGATCGATGGGTACCCTGCCGGCGGCCTGGACGGCATCGGTGTGGAACAGCGCGCCGAAGGCATGGGCGCGCTCGGCCAGACGGGTGATGGGAAACAGGGTGCCCGTCTCGTTATTGGCCCACATGACCGAAACCAGGGCCGTGCGCGAGCCCACATATTCGTCGAACTGATCAAGGTCCAGCCGGCCCTGACTATCCACCTCCACCACCCGCAGGGTCACGCCGCGCGTCTTCGCCAGATGCGTGGCCAGTGACAGGATGGCCGGATGTTCAACGGCGGTGACAACGATCTCGTCCCGGTCGGGCTGGGTCTCCAGCGCCGACAGCAGGGCCATGTTGTTCGCCTCCGTCCCGCCGGAGGTGAAAATGATCTCCTGCTCCTGCGCGGCCCCCAGCAGGGCCTGAACCTGCCGCCGCGCCAGCCGCATCCCGTCCGCCGCCGCCGATCCGAACCTGTGGCTGGAAGAGGCATTGCCGAAATGCACGTCGAAATAGGGCAGCATGGTGCTGACCACTTCCGGGTCCGTGCGTGTCGTGGCGTTATTGTCCAGATAGACGGGCTGCATGGTGCTTCCCCTTTTCTGTCAGGGACGGGGGCAGTACGGGAAGGTCAGTGCGCCCCGGGTGCCCGTCCCATTACCGGGACCAGCCGCACGAAGGCGCCCAGGCGCTCGACGACGCGGGCCTGGATACCGTCCAGCGTGGCGCTGGACAGCCGGCACATGACACAGGCGCCCGTCAGCCGGACCTTGACGGTGTCGCCCTCCATGCCCAGCAATTCGCAGTCGCCGCCATCCCGGCGTAGGCCGGGGCGGATTTCTTCGATGGCGGCGCGGACGACCTGCAAGCGGGGATCTTCCGTCTCTGTGCCAGACGGCGGGGCCGTGTTGAACGCAATGTCGGGAGCAAGCATGGGGTGGCTCCTGTCAGAAGGGATGACGGTGATCAGCCGAACGACTTGCCGCAGCCGCAGCTGGACTTGGCGTTCGGGTTGTCGAAGGTGAAGCCGGACCCTTCCAGGGCCACGACGAAATCGATGGTGGTGCCTTCCAGCAGCGCGTGGCTGTTGGTGTCGACGAAGACCTTCACGCCATCCTGGTCGATGACCTTGTCTTCCGGCGCGGCCTCGCCCGCCAGACCCATCATGTATTTGTAGCCGGCACAGCCACCGGCATCGACGGCGATGCGCAAGCCACCGGCGGGGTTGGCGGCGCCGGCGATGGCGCTGCGGACGGCGTTCAAGGCGCTCGGGGTCAAGGTGATCATGGGAACAACCCTCTGTTGCCATTGTGAGGAAGATGGCTTCCATCACAGCAAAGGGCGTGCCACCACACAGTTCGTTGAAAAGCCTTGTCCTTTCCCTTCACCCCTGTCGTGTTTGTCGCGCTTCTGTCGCAAACCCGACAGGGGGAAACCAACGCAGGCCGGCCCGCAAATGCTGACAAATCCACATGTTGGCAGCCGATGCCCCCGCCCTTGCAAAACCGGCAGAGGGTTTGCAAGGGCGGGAATGACGCCCCTTTCCCGTGGGCTGTCCCTTGCTGTCAAACAGGAGCGTTGCGCCCATGACCACCATCGACAAGACCGCCCTTGCCCGCCTGGACCAGGACGGGCGCCTGTTCAACGCTGTGCTGAAGGGTCCGACCAGCCATCCGGGCCGTTTCGGCTTCCGTGGCGACATCGCCCTGAAGTTCCAGCCGCAGATCGCCGACGAGAAGCGCCCCCCGGATTTCTCGATGGAACAGGTCCTGACCGCCGCGCAGGAGGGGGAGGCCACCCTGCCCGTGCTGGCCGGCTACATCCATTCCTTCGCCTATCTGGAAACGGTGGCCGAGGTGCTGGGCGGCCTGCTGCGGCCCGACGGTCGCTACTTCATCTTCTGCAACAATATCGACCTGCTGGCCAGCTACCGGGTGGTGATCGACAACATCACCTACATGATCCTGCCCTGCGATGAATCCACCGTCTGGAAGGAGATGACGGACCTGATGGGCATCGACAAGAACGACATCAAGAAGCTGGATACGGGCGGCAAGCTGGATGTGGTGCTGGACGTGGCCGCCCGCTTTGATGCCACATATCCCTTCATCAGCTTCGCCGAAGGGGTGGCGCGCATGGAACCCGTGAAGAACCGCAACGCGAACCGGCCGGTGTGATGGTGACGGGGTGCGGGGGAAAACGCCCTCACACCCCTTCCGCCTCGCAGGCCAGTTCCGGTTCGTCATCTTCGGCCAGCGTCACGCCGGTGACGCAGATATCGCCGTCCAGCACGGTCAGCGCGACCGGCGTCAGGGATTGCCCCCGACAGGGACCATCGACGCAGGCGCCGGTGCCCAGATCGAACAGGGCACCATGCTTGCCGCACATCAGCCGCGTGCCGTCGGGGTCCAGGAACTGGTTGCGCTCCCAGTCCAGATGCACCCCGTCATGGGGGCAGCGATTGACATAGCCGACCACCTGCCGGCCCCAGCGCACGACAATGATGGTCCAGGGCCGGGTCCCCCCGTCCGCCTCCAGCCGCAGCAGGTGGAAGCCGCGTGCCTTGCGGCTGGGAATGTCGTCAAGCCGGCACAGCGCATAGGCGATGTCCGGCGGGTTCTGCGGCTGGGTCATGGAGTTGGACCCTCCCTTGCGGATGGCGATGTGGTCAGGCGGTGGCGCGCGGGCGGTCGGAACGGATATGGGCCAGCACCGCCTCCCCCTCCTCCGCGCCGAAACAATTGTCGAAATCCTCACAATCGGTACAGACAGGGGCCGTACACAGGCTGAACCCGTCTGCCCGGCAGATGGTGCGGTAGAGATATTTCTTCCATTTCATGTCCTGGCTGTTGCGCGCCGCCAGCAGGCCGAAATGCCGCATCATCAGTTGCGACAGTTCCCCCCGGCTGCGCAGGCCCAGATCCTGCCAGAGATGGTTGGGCCGGGTGCAGCGCCGCGCGATCATCGCCGACAGGCAGCGCTGCAACGCGGTGCCCCCGTCGGCATACATCCACAGCAGGTCGCGCACCGCCATCTCATCATCGCCCAGCACAGCCGGCCCCGGCAGCAGCGGCGCCAGGGCGGGAAAGGCATCGGGGAACAGCCGCTTGATCATTCCGGCCGCGGCGTCGCCATCCAGCCCCAGCCCCTCCGGCAGGCCGCCGCCATCGGCCACGGCCTCCGCCCAGGCCCGCGACAGGATGCAGGCGACGACATGCAGGTCGAACGGGTCGCAGGCCCCGTCGCAGGTCCGCGCCATCAGCCAGGGATAGGCGTCGCCTGCGCGCATCGTCCCCTCACGCCGCCACGGGTGAATGGACCTGGCAATTGGCCGGGCAGACACGGGCGCAGGCCCGGCAGCCGATGCAGGCACCGGCGTCGGCCATCACCATCACCTTCTTCTCGATTTCCTCATCGTCATCATCGTCAAGCGCGACCAGTTCCCCCTCCTCGTTCAGCCCCTTCAGCTCCATGACGCCACGGCCGCAGACCTTGAAGCAGCGCCCGCAGCCGATGCAGCGCTTGGCGTCGATGGCGATCAGGAAATCCGGCTGCCAGGACCGGCCGTCGCGGGTGAAGGGGGCGGACATCGGGGGTTCCTTTCAGGTTCTGCTGTATCTCAAGCGCTTTCCAGGGCCTTCAGGCTGGCGCGTTTGGCCTCCAGTTCGGCAAACGCGGCATAGGTTCGCTGCGCCACCTCCAGGATGGAGGCCCAGTTGACGGGCAGTTCCTCCGACAGGTCATGCAGGTCCATCTTGGCCTGCATGGCCTTGGCCGACAGCTTCTTGATCTCGGTCTTCAATGTGTCCATGTCGCTCATGGCCAATCCTCCGGCACCGGGTCAGTAGCGGGCGACATCGGGGAAGCGCCCGATCATCTCCACACCCTGCTGGACATATTTGGTCCCTTCCTCGGCCAGCTTGGCCAGGCTGTCGAAGCCGAAACGGTGAACGTCGCGCAACTGCTTGTTCACCACGATCAGCCGCCCGCCGATCAGCACCATGCGGCCAAAGCCCTCATGGCTCATCTTCAGCATGGGCGAGACCATCACGCCGGTTTCCAGCTCGATCGACAGGGCGATGGCGTTGAAGAACAGTTCCAGCCGCCAGATCGTCTCCGGATCGGGATCGCCCATGATCGGCAGCAGACGGCGCTTGGCCTTGTCGATGATATAGGGTTCCAGCAGGTCCAGGTCGGCCTTGCCGTCCCAGGTGCCATGGCTGTCCTGGGCGCGCCAGATCTTCACCAGTTGCCGGATGAAGGGCGATTGCGCGGCTGCCTGGTCAGGCGATAATTCTAAAACGTCCGTCATGGCGATCCTCAATCCTCGAAATCCAGTGTCCGGGCGGCACCCTTGCCCATGGCCTTGCGCAGCCAGGGCGGCGGCGTGCCGTTCAGCACGTCGCGCAGTTTCTCCAGCAGATCATCGATCGGCTCGGGCTGGTTGACCTTCATCGGGTGGATATTGTTGGCCACGACGCGCGCGGCACCCGACCCGCCGATGGCGGCGACATAAAGGATGGCGCAATCCTTGATCGCCTCGATCTTGGGCGCCAGCTTGTCCTCGTTGCCATCCTCCTGCAGGTCGCCAGCGAACTCCACCGCCTGCAAAAAGCGGTGGCCTTCGGGTTCCAGCTCATAGATGGCGATGTTGCGGGCCCAGCCGAAATGGGCATCCACCCGTTTCAGGTCCTGTGTGGCGAAGGCGACTTTCATGCGGCTTGCCCTTTCTGCTGTGCGCCATCGGTGGCGCCGTCCTCTTCCGTCAGCCGCCAGCTGTCGGGCGTGGGCTGATGGCTCTGCTCGGCATCGGCGATGACGAGGTTGCTGATGGCGAAGATCAGGTCGCGGACACCGCGATACCCGACCGTCAACAGGTGTCCGGCCCCCAGCCGGTCGAACATGGGAATGCCGACGCGGAAGAAGGGAATGCCCAGCCGCTCTGCCGCCTGGCGGCCATGGGAATGGGTGACCAGCAGGTCGCAGCCGCGTTCGCCGGCCAGCCGCTCCAGATCCTCCAGATCGCCGATCAGCACCTCTTCCGTGTCGATCCCGGACAGGATGGGGGAATGGGCCGTGGTCACCGCCACGCTGATTTCCGCCCCCATCTCGCGCAGCATGCCCGCGACATCGGCCAGCAGGTCGGGTTCGGCGGCAATGGCCAGCTTGCGCCCGCCAATATGGAAATGCCCGTCCAGCATGGCGTCGACCAACTGGCCACGTTGACGCCGGTATTTCGCGGGCACGGGCCGGCCGCTGGCGGCCGACAGGAACATGATGAATTCATCCATCGCCGCCAGCCCGCACAGGCGCGGGAACAGGCGGAACGGCACGCCTGCGCGCGTGCGCAGCGCTTCCGCCGCCGGGCGCATCTGCTCCCCGATGGCCACGGCCCAGGCGGCCTCGCCCAGGCTCGCCACCTCATCCACCCCGATGCCGCCGATGGTGGTGGGCGTGAAATCCTCCGGGATATGGCCGTCCAGCGATCCGGACAGGTCGGGCAGGAAGCTGGGCCGCAGGCCGAAATCCTCGATGATGGTGCGCAGTTCCTCCAGGTCGCCCGGCGTCAGGTGACAGCCCGGCAGCACGGCGATGCGGCCAGCATCGCGCACCGCACCGGGTTCCGGCACCCGCACCAGCCCTTCCACCATGCGCGTCACCGCCTTGGTCCAGCCATCCTGGAACGCGTCCTTGAAATCAGGCGTGGAGACATAGACCAGCGGCAGGCCGGCCAGCTCCGGGTGACGCTCCCGGACCAGGTGGATATAGCCTTCGACATCATCGCCCTTGGTCTCGGTGACGCCGGTTGAACAGATGCCGATGATTTCCGGCTTGGTGCGCTTGTGGATGTTGAGGATGGCCTGCTCGACATTCTCATAACCGCCCAGCACCGTGGCCACTTCGCTCATGGCCGTGGTCTGCAGCGGGATGGCCTCCTTGAAATGGCGGACGAACAGCACCAGCCCGAACGACGTGCAGCCTTGCGATCCGTGCAGCAGCGGCATGGCACCGCGCAAGCCCATGAAGGCCAGTGCCGCCCCGATGGGCTGGCTCATCTTCAGCGGGTTGACAGTGCAGGCCTTCTTGACATGGGTGACCTTGGCCATGGCCCCTACTCCGCCGCCAATTGGGGGGCGACGATTTCCGCCAGGGCGCGGGCCTGCCAGTTGTCGGCCGGGTCATCCCAGGGGGCGGGCCGGCGCACCTGTTCCCAGACAGGGTTGAACAGGGTCTTGGCGATCTCCCGCAGCAGGTCGACCATGCCGACATAGCCCATATAGGCGTGGTGGCGTTCCTGGTTGATGTCCAGCCAGGGCATGGCCGCCTTCAGCGCCACGAACTGCGACCGCCCGCCCGACAGCATGATGTCGGCCTTGGCGTCCTTCAGCATGCGGTACATTTCGCGCGGGGTCATGTCCTCGATCATGTGGGCGTCTTCGCCCATCAGTTCCTTGATGCGTTCCTTGTCTTCCTTGGTGGATTTCTTGACGCTGGTGCCGGCGATCTCCAGTCCCGCCTCCTGCAACGCCGCCACCACCGACCAGGATTTCACACCCCCGGTGATCAGCAGCACGCGCTTGCCGGCAAACAGCGGCTTGAAGGGGGCGATGCTGGCCCACGCCTTGGCCTCTTCACGCGCGATCAGCGCCTCGGTGCGGTCCAGCAGTTCGGCCGGCGCGCCGCGCGACACCAGCAGCCGCGCGATCTCGCGCAGGCTGTCGCTGGTATCGCCGATACCGTAGAAGGAACCTTCAAAGAAGGGGATGCCGTAGCGTTCCTCCATCTTGCGGGCGACATTGATCATGGCCTTGGAACAGACCATCATCGCCGCCTTCGCCCGATGCGACTGCGCCACTTCTCTGTAGCGCCCGTCGCCGGAAATGCAGGACAGGACGCGGATGCCCAGCGCATCCAGCAGCGGCTTCACCTGCCACAGCTCGCCGGACAGGTTATATTCGCCAATGATGTTGATGTCATAAGGCGTAGTGTATTCAGGCTCGACCGTACCGATCACATGGTCCAGCAGCGCCTCGCCAGCCAGCTTGTTGCCCAAATTCTTCGGCCCGACAAAGCCGGGGGCGTTGATGGGGATGACGGGCTTGCCGAACTTCGCCGACGCGGCCTTGGCAACGGCGTTGATGTCGTCGCCGGTCATGGCCGGGATACAGGTCTGATAGACGAAGACGGCCGGCGGGTCATATTTCTCGATGATCTCGCGGATGGCCTTGTAAAGCCGCTTCTCCCCGCCAAAGACGATGTCCGTCTCGTTGATGTCGGTGGTGAAGCCGGTGCGCCACAGGCTGGGACCCGACGATCTGGCCCCGCGATTGTCCCAGGAATTGCCCTCGCACGCGATGGGTCCATGGACAAGATGGGCGACATCGGTCAAGGGCTGCAGGGCGATCTTGGCCCCGTCAAAGGCACAGCCACCCGCCGCCCCGCCAGGTTGAAGCTGCTTGGTGCAGCCCTTCTTGCGTTCCTTCTCCGACTTGGCCGCGTTCTTGGCGCAGGCCGGTTCGTTGAACACTTCCTGGATGGTAGCGGACAAGGTGGTCATGCCTGTTCTCCTGGGCGGTCGCTTGGGTGGTGTGCGGCGCCCCCTGAATGAGAGCGCCGCAACGCGCGGGAGACGGGATCAGCGGATGATGTCGAAGCTGTAATCGCTCTTCGACGGGATGTTGGTATTGGCATCGAACGTGTCGAAGATCTTGTCCAGGATACGCACCAGCACATTCATGCCGCCATGATAGCCCCAGACGGGGTAACGGTGATGATGGTGCCGGTCGAAGATCGGGAAGCCGATGCGGATCAGCGGCGTGCCCGTATCGCGCTCCAGATATTTGCCGTAGGTATTGCCGATCAGGTAATCCACCGGCTCCGTGAACAGCAGCGAGCGCATGTGCCACAGGTCGCGGCCCGGATAGACCTTGCAGTTCTTCCCGAACGGCGAGCTGTCGAACAGACCCTGCATCTTCGCCGCCCAGCCCTTGCTGCCATTGGTGGCCAGCACATGCGTCGGCTCCGCGCCCAGTTCCAGCAGGAAGGCGGCCAGGCCCAGGCAAAGGTCGGGATCGCCATACAGCGCGAACTTCTTGCCATGGATGTGGGAGCTGCTGTCCGCCACCGCATCGACCAGCCGGCCGCGCTCCCGCGCCAGCGCGTCGGGGATTTCCTTACCGGTCAGACGGGCCACTTCCATCAGGAAACGGTCGGTGCCCGCCACCCCGATCGGATGGTTGAAAGAAACCGTCTCATGGCCATGGCCGGCGATGAAGGGCAGCGTCTTCTCCGTGCAATATTCCTGCATGGAGAGGGTGGCCTTGGCATGGACGGCGGCGGCGGCCTCTTCCAGCGTCGTGCCGCCGTCATACATGCGGAACTCGCCATCGGTGGGCGTGTCCCAGACATCGCTGTTGTCGCCCAGGATGGTGTATTCCACGCCCATCAGGTCGAAGATGCGCTTGACCTCGCGGATATTGCCGACGGTATAGCCGTCGAAACCGCCGATGAAGTTGATCTTGCCGTTGGGCTTGCGCTCCACCTTCGGGGCCGTGCCGGCCTTGCCGTCCCAGAAATGTTCCAGGATGCCCTTCAGCGCGTTGTCATAGCCCGTGACATGGCTGCCGACGAAGGCCGGCGTATGGGCGAACGGCACATCGAAGGCCTCGGGTACGGAGCCCTTTTCCTTGGCCGTCTTGATGAAGGCGTTCAGGTCATCGCCGATCACTTCCGCCATGCAGGTGGTGGAAACGGCGATCATCTTGGGCTTGTACATGGAATAGGTATTGGCCAGCCCGTCGATCATGTTGTTCAGGCCGCCGAACACCGCCGCATCCTCGGTCATGGAGGAGGAAACGCAGGAGGTCGGTTCCTTGAAATGACGGGAGAAATGGCTGCGGTAATAGGCAACGCAACCCTGGGAGCCATGGACGAAGGGCAGCGTGCCCTCGAACCCGACCGCCGCGAACACGGCACCCAGCGGCTGGCAGGCCTTGGCCGGATTGATGGTCAGCGCCTCACGGGCGAAGTTCTTTTCCTGGTATTCGGCCGTCTTGGCCCATTCCCGCACCCGCTCCACCTCGGCGGGATCGCGCCGGTTCTCGAACAGCTCGCGCTTGCTGGCCAGCATGCTCTGATATTCCGGACCACGGAACAGCTCGAAATGGTCGAGCACATTTTCAGCACTCTGCGTCATGATCTTAGACCCTTCCAAGGGATTATCCGGGACCGTCCCGTCCCCCCGGACAGGGGCGCCGGGACGGGGCGGAAGCCGCTTACTCGGCGGCCAGCAGGTGGGGTTTCGGCTTGGCCTTCCAGGGCGTCTCGGCCATCTTCCAGACCGGGGCGTTGATGGCCATGTCCATGTCGCGGGCGAAGATGGCAAAGCCGTCATAGCCGTGATAGGGGCCGGAATAGTCCCAGGAATGCATCTGGCGGAACGGTACGCCCATCTTCTGGAAAACGTACTTCTCCTTGATGCCGGACCCGACCAGATCGGGCTGGACCTTCTCGACGAACTTCTCGAACTCGTAGCCCGTCACGTCGTCATAGATCAGCGTGCCGTCCTTCACGTAATGCTGGGCCGTGCGCTGATAATCGTCGTTATGGCCGAACTCATAGCCCGTGCCGACCACTTCCATGCCCAGATCCTCATAGGCGCCGATGACATGGCGGGGGCGCAGACCGCCCACGAACAGCATCACCGTCTTGCCTTCCAGGCGCGGCCGGTACTTGGCGATGACATCGTCGACCAGGGCCTGATACTTGGCGATGACGCGCTCGGCCCCTTCCTTGATCTTGTCGTCGAAATAGCTGGCGATCTTGCGCAGCGATTCCGCGATCTTGCTGGGGCCGAAGAAGTTGTACTCGCACCAGGGGATGCCGTATTTCTCCTCCATGTGGCGGGAGATGTAGTTCATCGACCGGTAGCAGTGCAGCACATTCAGCTTGGCCTTGGGCGTGGCTTCCAGTTCGGCCAGCGTGCCGTCGCCCGACCATTGCGCGATGACGCGCAGGCCCATCTCTTCCAGCAGGATGCGCGACGACCAGGCGTCGCCGCCGATATTGTAATCGCCGATGATGGCGACGTCATAGGGCGTGGCCTCGAAGCCGGCCGGCGCATCCTTGCCCTGGGCCTTGTCGAACACCCAGTCGCGGATGGCGTCGTTGGCGATATGATGGCCCAGCGACTGGGACACACCACGAAACCCCTCGCAGCGCACGGGTACGATGGTCTTGCCCTCATATTCCTTGGATTTCACCTTGGACACGGCCTCGATATCGTCGCCGATCAGGCCGATCGGGCATTCCGACTGGATGGAAATGCCGTTATTCAGCGGGAACAGGTCCTGGATCTCGTCGATAATCTTGGCCAGCTTCTTGTCGCCGCCAAAGACGATGTCCTTTTCCTGGAAATCGGACGTGAACTGCATGGTCACGAACGTGTCGATACCGGTCGTGCCAATGTAGTAATTGCGACGCGCCGCCCAGGAATACTGGCCGCAGCCGACGGGGCCGTGGCTGATATGGATCATGTCCTTGATCGGTCCCCAGACCACGCCCTTGGAGCCGGCATAGGCGCAGCCACGGATGGTCATGACGCCGGGGATGGATTTCAGGTTCGATTTGACGCCGCAATCGGACTTGCCGGCCTCATGCACATTCAGGTGCTTGGCGCGGCGCTTCGCGGTCTTCTCCGGGTAAACCTGCAAGACCTCGTTGATCAGCTCCTTGTTGCGGGCCTTGATCTCCGCGACATTCTGCGTTTCCGACATGCTCATGTGACTGTCCTCATGTTACCCGGGAAGGGAGGGTCCGGCGGGACATGCCAGCCGGACCCGGGTTCCGCCGATCAGGCCAGTTCCAGCTGGGCGGCACTCTTGCCGACCTGGCTCTCGTCGATGGTCTTGATCACCCCATGCTCCATCAGCATGTCCTCAAGCTCGTCCATGGTAATGGGGGTGGGGATGACGCCATTGCCGGCATTGTTGTGGATGCGCCGGGCCAGTTCCCGGTAATGGTTGGCCTGTTCGGATTCCGGCGCATATTCCAGCACCGTCATGCGGCGCAGCTCGGCGTGCTGCACGATATTGTCGCGCGGCACGAAATAGATCAGCTGCGTGCCCAGCTTCTTGGCCAGGTTTTCCGCCAGCTCCAGCTCCTTGTCGGTCTGGCGCTCGTTGCAGATCAGGCCGCCCAGGCGCACGCCGCCGGACATGGCATATTTCAGGATGCCCTTGGAGATGTTGTTGGCCGCGTACATGGCCATCATCTCGCCGGACATGACGATATAGATCTCCTGCGCCTTGTTCTCGCGGATGGGCATGGCGAAACCGCCGCACACCACGTCGCCCAGCACGTCATAGGAGACATAGTCGATATCCTCGTAGGCGCCGTTCTCCTCCAGGAAGTTGATGGAGGTGATGACGCCGCGGCCGGCGCAGCCGACACCCGGCTCCGGACCACCGGATTCCACGCAGCGGATATCCTGGTAACCGACCTTCATCACGTCCTCGATCTCCAGGTCCTCGACGCTGCCGGCAGCGGCAGCGAGGGAGAGGATGGTGTCCTGGGCCTTGGCGTGCAGGATCAGACGTGTGCTGTCCGCCTTGGGGTCGCAGCCGACGATCAGGATGCGGTGCC
Organism: Niveispirillum sp.; assembly: GCF_017996735.1. GTDB lineage: Bacteria > Pseudomonadota > Alphaproteobacteria > Azospirillales > Azospirillaceae > Niveispirillum. The sequence goes on along the minus strand of NZ_JAGOGJ010000064.1, from coordinate 12,287 downwards.
CCATCTCGGCCAGCGCCGCCAGGGTATTCTGGGAGGTGGTGGACTTGCCGATGCCACCCTTGCCATAAAAAGCGATCTGTCGCAGAGCCGACATTGAGAGTTCTCCTTGAACCGATAGTTAAGCCGATTGCCAATGCCGCCCCGGCACCCGCCGGAACGATCCTCGTTCACAGAAGTTGGCTCAGCGGATGTCGGGAAGGAGCACATCGCTCGACAGCGCGTAGGCGTGTACTCAGCCCTCACTAGCCGAGCCGCACAGCAGCAACTCGCGTGCCAACCCGCAAAAAAACCTCAACATATTGATTTTGTTCACTATATGAGGAACAGGCCCCAACCGACAAAGATGTGTCGAACCCGACAGCCAATGTCAGCCTGTCGCAAATGGAACAAGCCCGCATCCGCCCGCCGCCGGGGCAAATCCAGGCTTCCCGGCACCCGTCGTGGACGGAACGGATTTTGCTTTGGCTTCCACCACTTCCCATGTCGGGAACGGGAACGGAGGACAAGGCGATGCAGATTGGTGTGGAAACAGCCAAGGCCGTGGACCAGCGTCGGGTCTTTGTCGTGGACGCGGACGAGATCACCAGGGCGGCCTTGCAGTTCATGCTGCATGACGAGATCGAAACCCACGAACTGGCCAGCCCGGAAGAGGCCTATGCCAAGGGTGTCGATTGGCTCCGTCCGGATCTGGTGCTGTTGGGCGTTTCCTTCATCGCGGAACGGGGGTCGGGCCTGGTGGGGGATTTCCAGCGCACCTTTCCCGGTGTGCGGCTGCTGATCACCTGTTCGGTAAAAGAAGAAGCGACGGCAATCACGGCGCTGGAAGCTGGCGCCCATGGGGCGTTGGTCAAGCCGCTGACACTGGAGAGCGTTCGGCGCAAGGTGGATACGGTGCTGGGCCGGGGTGGGGCGGCACCCCTGATCCAGTTGGGCGTTGCCGGCAGCGGGGCGGCGCGGGCCCGCCTTTCCTGATCCCGTTGTGACGCGCACCCGACCGGCGGGCGCACCCTCCATCCTGAAGGACCGGACCATGAATAACAGGCCCCTGTCCACGATCATCCATTCCGGTGAAAGCGCTGGCCGGGCGCCTTATGTCGTCATTCTCGGCACCAACGAGATTGCGTCGGCGGTGGCCGTGCGACTGCATAAACGGGGTTGCGGTGTCACCATGTCCCACGATCCGCTGCCCCCGGTCATACGCCGCAGGATGGCCTTCCATGATGCGCTCTTCGATGAGCCCGTCACATTGGCCGGCGTGGCGGCGGAGCGGATCGACAGCGGCGCTGAATTGCCGGCTTTCCTGTCGGCAAGGACCGCCGTGGCCATCACGGAACTTGGCCTGCTGGATCTGATCGTGGTGCGCAAGCTCGACCTGCTGATCGACGCCAGGATGCAGAAGCACCAGATCAGGCCGGACCTGCGTCATCTGGCCGGCTTCACCATCGGGCTGGGTCCGGGTTTCCAGGTGGACCGGAACTGCGACTTCGCCATCGAGACGATACCTGACAAAGCGGGCACCATCCTCCGCCACGGCTCCACGGAACCGGCCGACGGCACGTTCCGCACGCTGGCAGGCCGTGGGGGCGAGCGGTTTGTCTATTCGAGTATGCCGGGCCGCTGGCATACAGCGATCGACATAGGTTCCCGCGTGTTCCGCAACTATATCATCGGATATCTGGGCAACACTCCCGTCCAAGCGCCATTCGACGGTATTCTGCGCGGCGTGGTGCGCGACGGTACGGAGGTGCCTTCAGGCGTCAAACTTCTGGAGGTCGATCCGCGTGTACGTGGTGCCGTCTGGACCGGCATCGACGACCGTGCATATGGCATTGCGATCGCCGTCGAAAAGGCACTGGATCTACACCGGGAAACCCGTGTGGCAGCGATCAGAAGCCGAAAATCTGCAATGACCGAACCGTGATCCCCCGGCCCAGGCCGACAGAGGTGAGAGTTGGCCCAGACTTGCCCCGCTTGTGGACCGCCCGGCTGGAAAGTTTCCGGGGGGATTTGCTCTGGGCAGAGCGGCCGCATCTTGGCGGTTCATCAACGCGATCGGCGCTTTGTGACCGATCGCGCTGCGCCAGACTGTCCGACCGCCCGTCGAAGTGATGGTCGTTCATCGATGCGCATCGCGTGCGCACGGGGTGGGGCCAATCTTGCCGAGGTTCTGCCGATCGCCCCATCCATATACTACAATCATCTTGCCGACGGTCCGGTCCGGAACGGGCGACCGGAGATCCGCCGTGTGTTCGAGGAGAACTGGTGGGCACCATGCCGCCGCCGGAGCCGACCTCCAGAAGGTCGCAAACAGGACGTTCCTGCGCCGATACCTGGCTTTCCATGGTTCCCTCCAACCTTCCGTTCACCGGTCTTGTCTTAGATCCCGCACATGCGACGCCTTGCCCTGCGAGCGGGCGAGACTGCCCGGCGGGCACAGCGATATCCGCGCCGTGACGCCGATATTCTCCTTGATGAGGCCGGCCAGCACCGCCGCCTGGCTTTCAGCCCGCGCGGTATCGGCCCCCGGTCGCGGCTCGACCTGGACCATGATCTCGTCCATGCGCTGCGGCCGTGTGATCTCCATGACGAAATGCGGAGTGAAGGCATCGCATTTCAGCAACTGCTCCTCGACCTGGGTGGGAAAGACATTCACACCGCGGATGATCAGCATGTCGTCGGACCGACCGACGATCCTGGCCAAGCGGCGATAGGGCAGCCTGTCGGCCGGCAGCAGCCGCGTCAGGTCGCGCGTGCGGTAGCGGATGATGGGAAAGGCCTGCTTAGACAGCGAGGTCAGGACCAACTCACCCTCGGCCCCATCCGGCAGGGGCTCGCCCGTCTGCGGATCGACAATCTCCGGCAGGAAATGATCCTCCCAGAGGGTAAGGCCGAGGGTGCCCGGCACCTCCTGCGCCACGCCCGGCCCCATCACCTCCGACAGGCCGTAGATGTCGGCGGCGGTCAGACCGAAGGCGGTTTCGATCTCCCGACGCATGGGTTCCGACCAGGGCTCGGCCCCGAAGATGCCGACGCGCAGCGAAGAACTGCGTGGGTCGATGCCTTGTCGGCGGAACTCGTCCAGAATGGCCAGCATGTAGCTGGGCGTCACCATGATGATCTCCGGCCGGAAATCCTGGATCAGCTTCACCTGCTTCTCGGTCTGCCCGCCCGACATGGGGATGACGGCGCAACCCAGCGCCTCCGCTCCGTAATGGGCGCCCAGCCCGCCCGTGAACAGCCCATAACCGTATGCGATGTGGGCTCGCATTCCCGCCCGCCCGCCCGCCGCATGGATGGAACGCGCGACCAACGCCGTCCATGTGTCGATGTCCTGCTTTGTATAACCGACAACGGTCGGCGCACCGGTCGTGCCGGAGGAGGCATGGATACGCGCAACCTCAGCTTCCGGCACCGCGAACAGGCCGAACGGATATGCCGCCCGCAGGTCGCTCTTCGTCGTGAAGGGCAGGCGCGCCACATCCGACAGGCTGCGGATGTCCGTGGGCTCCACCCCCTTCGACGCGCAGGCTGCTCGGAAGGACGCAACGTTGCGCCAGGTATGTTCGACGGTCCAGCGCAGGCGCTGCAACTGGAGACGCCGTAGTTCTTCGATGGACCGGGGACCGTAATCCATGTCCTTGACCTTTCCTGATCAGATGCGCCACGGGCGCAACCGGCCGCCTTCGGGGAAGAGCCTTCGCCCCCGCTCACCCGGCGCCGCTCACACGAGAAGGGTGCTCAGTTCATGAAACCGCCATCGGCCGACAGGACGGCACCCGTGACGTAGGAGGCGGCGTCTCCGGCCAGAAACGCGATGGCTTTCGCGATCTCCTTGGGATGGCCCAGCCGCTTCACCACGGTGCGGTCAATCATCTCCCGCATGATCTGATCCTTCATGGGATGGCCCCGCAGGTAATTGTGGGGCATGTCCGTGTCCAGGGGACCGGGGCAGATGGCGTTGACCCGAATGCCGGGGCCCAATTCCAAAGCCGCGATTTGCGTCAGGGTCAGCAACCCTGCTTTGGCGATGGAATAGGCAGCCGTGTTCGCCGTCGGCTTCTGCGCCGCGGAGGAGGAGACGTTCACGATGGCGCCCTGCCCTTGCATCAGGGGGGCGATCGCGCGGATCATCAGGAAGGCCGACTTGCAGTTCACCTTCTGCACCCGGTCCCATTCATTGGCATCGGCGCCCAGGATGGGGGCGAAGCTGAGGATGCCGGCATTGTTGATCAGCACATCCGCCCGCCCATACTGCATGCGGATATGCTGGCCCAGTGTGGAGACCTGCAGAGCGCTGGTGACGTCCACGGCGCGGAACCGGACATCCAGCCCGCGCTGGCGGAAACCGCCCTCCACCGATCCGTCCTTGTCCTTGCGGCGGTCGACGGCGACGACACGCGCACCGGCCGCCCCGAACAGCTCACAGATCTCCAGTCCGATGCCGCCCATGCCGCCGGAAACGACGACGACCTTGTCCGCGAAGTCCATCATGCATCCGCTCCGGTCCTGGCCGGCAGACGCAGTCCGGCATGCTCCATCAGGGGCAGGATATTGCCGATAAAGTCCGGCAGGCCCCGCTCGTGATCCATCCAGGTTAGGCAGAGCCCGTCAACACCCGCCTCCGCCAGGGCGCCGATCTTGTCGGCGATCTCCTGGTAGGAGCCAACTAGCGGATAGCCGCCGATATGGGCCGCGACGTGGCGCAGCATGACGGCCTTCTGCTCGTCGGGCATGTTTGTGCCCCCCATCATCAGCTTGGTGAAGTTCTCCACCGCTTCCTTGTCGATCAAGTCACCGCTGTAGTGCTGCACATAGGCGCGCGCCGCCTCCGACGTGGGCGCGCCTGCGATGCTGGTGGCGACCCAGACCTGCATGTCACGCCCCTGCTCGGCGGCCTTAGCCTTCAGCGCTGTCACCTGCTCCACCGCGCTCTGCGGCTTGTCCGGGTTGGGAGAGATGAAGGCGATGTCGGCCCAGCGGGCGGCGAAGGCGTGGCCGGTGGCGGAGAAGGCGGCGTTCATCAGGGGCGGGCGCGGCGTCTGCACCGATTTCGGCAACTGGAACCCGCCCTCGACAGTCATGTACTTGCCATGCAGATCGAAAGGCTCGTCCAGCGTCCACAGCTTGGTCAACGCCTCCATCCATTCGGCACCCTGGGCATAGCGCTCGGCATGGCCCAGGGCGCCGACGCCGAACATCTTCATCTCCGTCTCCATCCAACCGGCCACGACATTCATCACGGCGCGGCCGTTGGAGATGTGATCGATGGTCGACACCTGCTTGGCAGCTGCCACCACCGGCATCGTCATCATGTTGACGGTGCAGACCAGCGCAATGCGGCTGGTAACGGCGGCCAGGCCGGCGGCCCAGGTGAAGGTTTCGAAGCTCTCGCCCCAGGGGTTGGTGGCACCGCCGAAGCCGCGCCAGCGGGCGAATGGCACGGCGGCCTCAATGCCCGCATCCTCGGCCATGCGGACCAGGCGCACATTCTGCGGCCAACTGATGCGATGGCGGTCGGGCGATGTCGTGATGGCCCCGGCACTCGACACGTTGAGCCCGAAGACGCCCAGCTTCATCTTGTTCCGGCTGAACAGGGGACCGGTGGTCGCACAATCATGGCGATCGGCGGGTTTGCTCATGGCTGACTACTCCCATGGTGGCAGTGAAGGGGGGCCGGCGCCAGGGACTGTGCCGGCAGGGCCCGGTAAGGCGTGTCAGTCTTGCGACAGACGGCCCACCACGGTTTCCGCGATGGCATGATCCTGAGAATAATGCGCGCCGGCAATGCCGACCGCGCCCACCGGCTGGCCATCCAGGGTGATTGGCATGCCACCGGGCAGGATGGACAGGCTCGTCTCGCCCATCACCGAGGACAGTAGAACCTGGTCGCCCTTCACCATCTCCAGTACGGCGAGCGTGGGCGCACCAAAGCTGGCCGAGGCCACGGCCTTGCGCTCGGCCACGGCCAGGTTGATGAAGCCGGCCGCCTCGCTGCGGCCCGAGGCGACGACGCGGCCGGCGCGGTCGACGACGACGACCGCCACATTCACGCCCTGGCCGGCGCCGGCCTTGACGGCATTGCTGACGATGGTTTGCGCAATATCGAAGGTAAGCGACATTCTGGTCTCCATGGGAAGGCTGGTCTCAGGTTTGGAAGCGTTGGCCCGTTTGCGTTTGCCGGCCATGTCACTGGAACCGGTAGCGCAGGGTCACGCCATAGGTGGCGGGAGCGCCGGCGAAGCGGGTGGTGAAGTCGGAATTGCGGGACACGCCGCCGACATAGAACCGGTTGGTGATGTTCCGGCCCCATAGCTCAAGCCGCCAGCGCGCATCATCCGCCTCGATCCCGGCGCGCAGGTCGATCAGCGCGTAGCCGCCGATCTTCAGCTTGTCCTCCAGCGCGGCGACAGCCGGATCGCCGCTGAGCAGGGTGCCCGTGGTGCCGCTGCGGGCGGTCAGCGTGCCGCCGATGAAGCCGTCGAACCCGTCGAAGGCCGGGAAGTTGTATTGTGTGTCGAGGCTGCCCTGCCAGCGCGGCGTGTAGGGGAAGCGCTGGCCCACGAAATCGGCCGGCGTGCCGAAGGGGCCGGTGGGATTGATCGGGTTGCGGTCGACGCGCGTGTCGACATAGGTCCCGCTGGCCGCGATGACCAGCCCATCCACCGGCCGCAGGGTGGCCGTTACCTCCCCGCCCTGAATATGGTTCTTGGGGATGGACACCAGGCTGGGCAGCGGCCCGAACACGGGATCGACCAGAAAGCCGACAAGCTGCTTGTCATCGTAGCGGCTGTAGAATGCCGCCGCCTCCACCTGCAGGGCGCGGCCGAAGGACAGCTTGGTCCCGGCCTCGAACGCCAGCACGGATTCCTGCGGCACGGGGGTGAACTGCACGGAGGAGGAGGCCGGCAGGGTCGGGAAGCTGCCCGACTTGTAGCCCTTGGTCACGTTGGCATAGATCAGGCTGTTGCCGTCGACATTCCAATTCAAGCTGCCGCGCCAGGACAGGTTGTCCTCGTTCAGCGTGCCGGTGACCAGGGGCAGCGGCGCGCCGGCCGGGCCCAGCGTCCCGCAGCCGCCCAGCGGGACCGTCTGCGGCTGGCCGCTGATCAGCGTGCCCAGCAGCCCCAGGGCGGCCGAGATCTGGCCGTTGCCGGTATCACGGACACAGCCACCGAAGTCGCGGTCCTGGTCGGTATAGCGCACGGACCCCTGCAGCACGAGACTGTCCGCCAGTGGTACGTCGAGGCTGCCGAAGACGCCCTTCGACTTGATCTCCTGGTCATTGTCGACGAATAACTCGTCGAAGACGACGGGACCGACGGTCGTGCCCGACGTGATCAGCGGATTGAGTTCCAACCGCTCGAAGACGCTGTCATCCTGGTAATTGGCGCCGACCATCCAGCGCACGCCCTCGCCCGCCGTGCCGTTCAGGCGCAGTTCCTGGGAGAAGGTGCGAACGCGGCCCCGGTCGTCGCTGCGTCCCGACGGGTAGGTCGTGCCATCGAGGTCGAGCGGGATGCTTTGCCGGTAGTGCGCATAGGCGGAGAGCGACGACAGGGAGATATCCTCAGTCAGGTCGGCATCGATCCGGCCGGCGATCTGGTAGAGCCGGTCGTCGCGGGCGAAATCGACACCCGGATCCCAGGCGGCAGCGCGCGGGTTGTCGGATCCCGTGGGAAATGTGGCCAGCGGGAACGGCACAGGCCGGGCCGCCGGGCCCGTCACCAGCGGCGTATAGGCCACCGTCTGGGGCTGCTGTGTGTCGGACTTGTCGCGCCATCCGGACAGGACCAGCTCGGCGCGGATAGCGTCGGTCGCCTCCCAGTCCAGCGTGGCGCGGCCGTTGATGAAGCGACGCTGACCGATACTCTCGCCGTTGGTGTATCCCCGCTGCCAGTCATCCTGGCGCTCCCCCCGCACGGCCAGCCGGCCCGTCAGCGTGGGCGCGAGGGTGCCGCTGATGAAGGCCTCGCCCGTCAGCGCGTTAAAGCGGCCAAAGGACGCTTCCGCCCCCACCTGCAGGTCATCGGTCGGCTTGGCCGCGATGTAGTTGATGGCGCCGCCCGTGGAATTCTGCCCGAACAGGGTTCCCTGCGGGCCCTTCAGCACCTCCACCCGTTCCAGGTCCAGCATGGCGCCGCGCGTCATTGCAGAAAATGGCAGGGGCTGCTGGTCGACATAGACGGACACGCCGGGGCTGACGCCCAGCGTGGTGTCGTTGAAGCCGATGCCACGCAGGAAGAAGACCGGCAGGCCATAGACGGTGCGCTGGAAGGTGAAGCCGGGCACCAGCTTGTCCAACTGCTCGGCGTTGGTGATGCCCTGCTGCTTCAACTGGTCGCCTGTGGCGGCACTGATCGACATCGGCACGTCGCGCAACCGTTCAGAGCGCTTCTGGGCGGTGACGATAATTTCCACCAGTTCGTCGGTGCTGGTTGCGGGCGCGTTCTGGGCCACGACCGATGCGCTGGACGCCAAAAGCACCCCAACGATCAAGCCGCCCACACTGCTGCGGTGATGCGTCATGTTTCCTCCCGATGTCCGGCTGACGGCCGAATCTGTGTTGGGAGGATTTATGAATGATCTCTCATGAAACCACAACAGGTTTTATGAGAGACATCTCGTAAAACTACGACCAAGGTCGACGGGACTGTCACGCATCCGCAAACTTCGCCTGGAAATAGGATTTCATGATCAGGGCGATCTCGTCCCTGACGTCCTGAAGCGACCCCGCTCCCCGCCGGTGCAGCGCATAGGCGGATTTCAGGATCTGCAAGGCGACGATGGCGACCAGCCGATGCCGCTCGTCCGGTTCCTCCCCGGCCGCGGCGGCGACTAGCTTCATCAGTTCCACCTCGAACTCGCCCTGGGAATTGGGGCGGAGATGGACCTGGGCCTGAGCTTCGTCCAGCGTGGCGAAGGCGGGATGACGGCCGATGCATTCCAGGGTCGCCGCGATCAGACCATCCGCGAAGGCGGGCCAGTTCCCACGCGGTACCTTCATGCAGGCCTCCCGCCATGCCTGCTGCAGGTCGGCGGCGTAACGATCCACCAGGGCGCCGCCGATTGCGACCTTGCTGGGAAAGAACTGGTAGAGCGACCCCACGGGGGCGCCCGCGCGTTGCGCGATGGCGTTCATCGAGGTCGCGCCATAGCCGATTTCCGCGAACAACTGCTCGGCCGCCGCCAGCAGAGTCTCCACCCGCTTCACCCCCCTGCTGCGCCGGGGAGCCTTTGCCTGCAATGGCTGGTCCGCGCCGTCCGCAACCGGAACGGCCGGCGTTTCCGTCGTGTCCTTCATCCCCATCCCCATGCAGGCGCGCTGCGACATGTCATGCGTATGGCCACAGCTATTCGCCAAAGCGCCGTCCGGTCAATGCCAAGGACGGGGGAAATCGTCCGGGGAAGGCGAAAATAATCTCCCGGCAGCACGGCGAACGTCGCTTGACAGTCAGATTGTATACACGCATACATATCCGGACCTGCGGATGGCCGTCATGGCATCCCTTCACGGCCCGGCACCCGCCCACCGGTATTCCCGGACAGCCCACACCATTCCCTTGGTCGGGATAGGGCGCGGACAGCCTGGCCGCTTTCCCCCTTCGCACCGCCCCCCTCTCCCGGCCCCTAACCGGAGTCGCCCCCATGCCAAGAACATTCTTCGAGAAAATCTGGGATGATCACGTCGTCGCCGATCTTGGCGACGGCGCCTTTCTCATCCATATTGACCGCCATTTCCTGAACGAGGTCAGCGGGGCGGTATCGCTGAAGGAGATCGACAACCGCGGGCGCACGGTACGCAACCCGGAACTGACCTTCGGCACCGTCGACCATGTGCTGGAAACCGTGCCCGGCCGCGGCATGACCACGCGCATGCCGGGCGGCAACGACTTCCTGCGGGAATTCGCCCAACGGATCGGGCCGCACGGCATCCGCTTCTTCGGCCTGGACGACCCCCGCCAGGGCATCGTGCATGTCATCGCGCCGGAACTGGGTGCCATCCTGCCCGGCATGACCTTCATCTGCGGCGACAGCCATACCTGCACGGTGGGCGCCGTCGGCGCCTTCGCCTGGGGCGTGGGGTCGAGCGACAGCGAGCATGCGCTGGTCACCCAGACAGCCATCCTGACCAAGCCCAGGACGCTGCGCGTCAATTTCACGGGCACGTTGGCGCCCGGCGTGCATGCCAAGGACATGATCCTGGCGCTGATCGCCAAGTACACGGCCGATGGCGGCACCGGCTATGCCATCGAGTTCGCGGGCGAGGCCGTGCGGTCGCTGCCCATGGACGGGCGGCTGACGCTGTGCAACATGGCCGTGGAATTCGGCGGCCGCACCGGCATGGTAGCCCCGGACGAGATCACCTTCGCCTATCTGAAGGACCGCGAATTCTCGCCCAGGGGGGCCGACTGGGACGCCGCCGTCGCTTACTGGCGCACGCTGGCCAGCGACCCGGACGCCATCTATGACCGGGAATACACGCTGGACTGTTCCACGCTGGAACCGCAGGTGACCTGGGGCACCAGCCCCGAACACAGCATTGCGATCGGCGGCACGATGCCGGACCCGCAGGCGGCAGCCGACCCCATCGCCCGCGATTCCCGCCAGCGCGCCGCCAATTACGTGGAGATCGCGCCCGGTGACAATGTGAAGGGACTGCCCATCAGCGGCGCCTTCATCGGTTCCTGCACCAACAGCCGCATCGACGATTTGCGGGCCGCCGCCGCCATCCTGAGGGGCCGCAAGGTGGCCGACGGGGTCACGGCCATCTGCGTCCCCGGCTCCACCGCCACCAAGCGGCAGGCAGAGGCGGAGGGGCTGGACCGGATCTTCCGGGAAGCCGGGTTCGAGTGGCGTGAAGCCGGCTGCTCCTTGTGCATGAGCGGGGCGACGGGGGGGGAGAGCTTTCCCCGCGATGCCCGCGTCATCGCCTCCACCAACCGCAATTTCGAGGACCGGCAGGGTCCGCATGTCCGCTCGCACCTAGCCAGCCCCGTAACCGTGGCCGCCTCCGCCATCGCCGGCCGCATCGCCGACGCGCGGGACCTTGCCGCGCCCGAAGGGAACTGATCCCATGAACATGAAGCCTTTCGTCATCGAGACCGGCGTCGCCGCCGCCCTGATGCGCAACAATATCGACACCGACCAGATCACGCCGGGCCATACCGGCATGAAAGTGCAGAAAACGGGGTTCGGCGAGGGCCTGTTCTTCAACTGGCGCTACCTGTCCGGCGGGGGGGAGAACCCTGACTTCATCCTGAACCGGCCGCCGTTCCGCGAGACCAGGTTCCTGCTGGCCGGCACCAATTTCGGCTGCGGCAGCTCGCGGGAGTTTGCCGTCTGGGCGCTCCGCGATTTCGGCATCCGTGCCGTTATCGCCCCCAGCTTCGGCGCCATCTTCGCCAGCAACTGCTACATGAACGGCGTGGCGCCCATCGCCCTGCCGGAAGACGCGGTGAGCCTCCTGGCGGCGGAGATCACGCCGGAGGCCTACACCATGACGGTCGACCTGTCGCGGCAGGTCATCCTGTCGCCTTCGAGCCAGGAATACAGCTTCCACATCCCGGACCTGCAGCGTGAAAGGCTGCTGGAAGGGCTGGACGCCATCGACGCGACCCGCAGGCGCGAGCCACAGATCGCGGCCTTCCAGGCCGCCGACGCCCTGCGCCGCCCCTGGGTCTATAAAGTGGAAGGAAGGATGGCATGACCCGCTTCACCCCCCTGTCGGACCTGTTGGCTCGCGAACACCCGCTGGTGCTGCCGGTGGCGCATGACGCCCTGTCTGCCCGCATGATCGAGCGCGCCGGCTTCGCCGCCGCCGCCATCGGCGGCTTCGGCGTCATCGGCTGCCGCATTGGCCTGCCCGACCTGGGCCTGGCCAGCTTCGGCGAGATCAGCGCCGCCGTCCGCGACATCGCCGGCGCCACCGACCTGCCGCTGATCGTCGATGGCGACGACGGCTATGGCGACGTCAAGAACGTGGTGCGCACCGTGCGTACCTATGAGGAGATGGGCATCAGCGCCCTGGTGCTGGAGGATCAGGTCAGCCCCAAGAAATGCGGCCATGCCGCCGTGACCCGGGAGGTGGTGCCGGTAACGGTGGCGGAAAAAAAGATCGCGGCGGCCGTGGCGGCCCGGCGGCGGCCGGACCTGGCCATCGTCGCCCGCACCGACGCCCGGCTGGTGGAAGGGCTGGACGCCGCCATCGAGCGCGGCCACCGCTACATCGCACAGGGGGCAGACGCGCTGTTCGTGGAGGCGCCGACATCGGTGGAGGAACTGGAGCG
>NZ_JAGOGJ010000063.1 GCF_017996735.1 Niveispirillum sp. | reverse complement strand
GCAGGAGGACGGCACCTCCACCCCGGCACCGCGCAGGGCCTCCAGCATGGTCTGGTTGGACGGGACCTGGACGGTGCCGCCGGACCGGGCCAGTTCCAGCGTGTAGGCGGGTCCGCCGGCCGCGCGGGGTGCGCCGCCGAACTGTTCGATATGGACGGTGTCCGGATCGCGATCCTTCGTCGCCTCCAGCACGGCGGCGATCAGCCCGGCAGGCCCGCAGCAATAGACATGTTCCCCCGCCACCGGCCGCGACAGCAGGGCGGCAAGGTCCAGCGGATTGGCCGGGATGGTGCGGTCATGGTACAGCCGCACCACGCCGCGTGCGACCAGCGGAGCCAGCAACGCGCAGAACGCCGTCTCCTCCGGCGTGCGGGTGCAGTAATGCAGCTCGAAATTCGCACCCCGCCGGTTCAGGGCGTGCAGCATCGACAGGAAGGGTGTGATGCCGATGCCGCCGGCGATCAGCACATGGTGCCGGGCATCGGGGGCCAGCGGGAAATGGTTGCGCGGCAGGGACACGGGCAGGATCGACCCGACCGCCAATTGCGCCTGCAGGGCCAACGATCCGCCGCGCCCCTGCGCTTCCGCCTGGACCGCGATGTGATAGCGGTTGCGGATCGCCGGATCGCCGCACAGCGAATATTGCCGGACCATGCCGTTTGCCAGCCGCACATCCAGATGCGCGCCGGGCGTGAAGGGCGGCAGGTCCCAATCATCGGGGTCGGCCAGTTCATAATGGATGACCCGATCCGTCTCCCGCTCGATGCGGCGGACGATGGTGGTGACATGGTGGTGAAGCTTCGGCATGGTCACGGCAGATACACCCCGTCGCCTGGGCGGACGATGCCGCCATCGATGATCTTTGCGTGCAGGCCGCTGCGGTTCAGCAGGAAGTTGAAGATTTCCAGCCCCGTGATCTGCTCGATATGGCGGCAGGGGGTGGACAGGCGCGTGCCTTCCAGCAAGGTGGCGCCCACACGGAAGCGCACGCCCACCAGATGGTTCAACGGCACGCCGCGCGTGGTGATGTTGCGCCGATGGTCGGCCGGGGACAGGGACACCTTGTGGTCACGCACCAGGGCTTCCAGCGTTTCGATCTCAAACAGCGTGACCTGCCGCCCTTCTTCGGGCCGGTCGGAATAGAAGCCTTCGCCGGACGCATAACGGTCCCCCTCAATGCCGATGCCGGGAAGCAGGACCAACTGGTCCTGCCCGCGCATGGGCAGGAAGGATCGGGGCGCCAGATGCAGCGCATGGACGGTTCCGGACCACATGCCGGGTTCCTCCTTGATGGGTGGGTGGAATGTTCAGGCTTGGGCGGACGCCCGCTGCCGGGCCATCAGCAGCAGGATGCCGGCGGCGCCCAGGGCGGCGGCGGCCAGCAGGGACAGGGCCCCGCCCAGCGTCAGGCCGGCATGATCGGTCAGAAGGCCGATAGCAATGGTGCCGGCACTGCCGCTGATCGCCGCGACAAGGTAGAGCAGAGCGACGGCACGGGCCTGCAGGCCGGGCGGGGCCAGCCATTGGATGGGGGCGATCATCAGCGCCGCGAAAAGCCCCGACAGCAGCGAATAAAGACCGTAGAGCGCCGTGGAGAGGCCGATCTGCGGCGTGATTGTCATGGCGACGGCGACAGGCAGGGCCAGAAGACAGGCAATGCAAAGCATGTCCAGCAGGCCGCGCACGCCCTTGGCTGCCCGTTTTGGGGCGATCCAGGTGGCCAGCAAGGTGCCGGCAATCCCCGCCAGCAGATAGGTCGTGCCCGCCATGGTGCCGGCTTGTGCCACCGTTGCCCCCTGGTCGCGGACAAGGTGCAGCGGATACCAGCTCAGCAGGGCGTTCATGAACAGGGTGAAGCAGGCGATCCCCGGATAATGGAAGCGCAGCGGTGATCCGGGGGCGAACAGGCTTGCGATACGCGGCTGTGCGGGCTCGGCCGATCCGGCATTCGCCATATGCCGCTGCCGCGTCTCCGGGATCAGCAGCAGCAGAAGCGGGGCCATGATGATCCCCGGCAGTCCGAACAGCAGGAACACCAGCCGCCAGGGCTGGTCCCACCCTGGCAGCACCACGCCCTCCAGCAGGCGCAGCAACTGCCCGCCCGCGATCAGCGCAAAACCACCCCCGATGAAAGGGGCCAGCATAAAGAAGCCGTTGGCCTGCACCATGCGCCGCCGGTCCCCCAACTCACGGAACAGGGAGAAGGCGGCGGGGGGCAGTCCCGCCTCCCCCGTGGCGGTCAGGGCCCGCATCACCGCCAGGCTGAGAAACCCGCCGGCCAGACCGCACAGCATGGTCGCCAGGCTCCAGGCCAGGACGCAGGCCGACGCGATCCGGACCCGGTTGCCATTGTCCAGCAGGCGCGCGATGGGCAACCCCGCTACCGCGTAGAACAGGGTGAAGGCCGCCCCCTGCAAAAGCCCCAACTGTGTATCGCTGAGCGCCAGATCGCGCTGGATCGGGGCCAGCAGCAGGCCCATCACGTGCCGGTCGGCATGCGACAACACAAAACACAGCATCAGCAGCAGGACCGTGACGCCGAAGCGGGGGGACAAAGCCATGAAGGGGCCGTTCATGCGCTGGTCGGCACCTGACAGGCCGCCTCCATGGCGCGGGCCTGCCGCACGCTGTCGCGCGCTTCGAAACGGCCGGCGAACGCGGTATAGCGGTCCAGGCCGGCCAGGGGGCCGCCATAGGTTTGCGCCCAGCGATAGACGGCCCCGGCATAGATGTCGGCCAGGGTAAAACTCTCGCCCGTCAGCCAGGGGCGGTCGGCCAATGTGCTGTCGATCAACTCGAAATACCCGCGCAGGATGGGGGTGAAGCTGCGCCGCAGCCCCTCGGCATCGGCGCAATAGCGCGCCGCCCCCGCCAGCATTTTCATGGCCGGATGCACATCCGTGTTCAGGAAGGCCAGCCATTGCAATACCTGACGCCGGGCCAGCGTGCCGGCGAGCGGTAGCAGCCCCGCCTGGGGTGCCAGATCTGCCAGAAGCGGCAGCAACACCATGCTTTGCGCCACCACCTCCCCATCGGGCAATTGCACCGTCGGGACCTTGCCCAGCGGATTGATGGCGGCCAATGGACTGTCGGCCGCACGCAGGGTCACATAGCGGACCTGATGGTCCAGCCCGCCTTCGATCAGGGCAACGTGCGCGCAGAGCGAGCAACTGCCCACAGCGGCATAGAGCGTGATCATCGGTTCAATCCCATCATCTGTCATCCCCGCCGGCTCGGGCATCGAAGTGCCTGACTGTCATACACAGGCGTTCAGTGGCTGTTGACAGTCGGCTTTGTTGGACGCATGGTGTCTTATGGACAACAAATTGTCCAAACAAAAATTCACACAGGGGACAGCATCATGGGACGTAGATGGGAGATGAATTCCAGGGGTCGCGCCGTGCCCGGTATCGGTGTGGCGATCGGCCTGGGCGCCGGTCTGCTGGCCACGACCGCACCGGTCGCCACGGCGCAGGAGACGCAGGCGGAGTCGTTCACGCTTGAAGAGATCGTGGTCACCGCGCGGCGGCGTGCGGAAAGCCTGCAGGAGGCGCCCGTCGCCATCACGGCACTGACCGACCAGATGCTGACCGACCGCAATATCGGCAATGTGCTGGATATCGGCCGGCAGGCGCCCAACCTGCAAATCTCCACCGGCCGATCCAGTTCCAGCGTCGGTTTCGTCTTCATCCGTGGCATCGGGCAGGCCGACGACAATCCGTCAGCCGATCCCGGCGTGGCGCAATATGTGGACGATGTCTATCTGGGGCGGCTGCAGGGCGCGCTGGTCAGTATCAGCGACGTCGCCTCGGTGGAGGTGCTGCGCGGGCCGCAGGGCACGCTTTATGGCAAGAACACCATCGGCGGCGCCATCAAGATCAATTCCAAGCTGCCGGGCCCCGAGGCGGAGGGGCGAATCGGCCTCGCCTATGGCCGGTTCGACGAGGTGAAGGCGTCGGCTTCCGTCAGCGGCCCCGTGGTGGAGGACAAGCTGTTCATGCGCGTATCAGCGGAACGGCTGCGCAATGACGGCTTCATGCGCAATGCCCTGACGGGGGAGCGCACCAACAATACCGACAGCCTGTCGGGCCGGGCCATGCTGCGCTATACCCCGACGGAGGACGTGGATCTGCTGTTGTCGCTGGACGGGTCGCGCAACCGGGCCGAACCCTATAATGGCTTCCTGGCCGCAACGCTGCCGACCAGCCTGAACGCCCTGATCAACCGCTATATCGGGCCGATGAACAGCTATGTGAAGCCGGTGGACGGCGATATCTGGCGCGGCAGTTTCGATATTTCCGCCGATCCCGCCATCACCATGAAGCCGTTCGAAGATGTGTGGGGCGCGTCCCTGCGCGCGTCGGTGGGGGACGAGAAATTCACCGTCAAATCCATCACCGCCTATCGTGAGATCGACCGGGAACGGCTGGTGGATGCCGATGCCTCGCCGCTGACCGTCACCAATTTCTCCGACCATCTGGACCAATGGCAGTTCAGCCAGGAATTCCAGTTGTCCGGTGAATTTGCCGGGGGCAGCGTCAAATGGCTGGCCGGCGCCTTCTATTATCAGGAAGATGTGGAGCAGTTGACGCTTGGCAACTTCTTCCCCGCCCTGATCGCCGTCAACCCGGCCCTGAACCAGACCGTCCGGCAATCGCTGGCGCTGGACACCAAAAGCTATGCCGCCTTCGCCAATGTCACCTGGGATATGACGGAGAAGCTGTCGGGCACGCTGGGCCTGCGCTACACGCGGGAGGACAAGGGTATCGCCATCCAATCCGCGCGCCTGAATACGGGGCAGGTGTTCTTCGGCCCCATCAGCAATGACGACCGTTTCACCGATACCTCGCCCAAATTCGAGGTCGATTATAAATGGACGCCGGAACTCTTCACCTATGCCAGCGTGTCCAAAGGGTTCAAGAGCGGTGGTTTCAACGGCCGCGCCGGCCCGTTCGGCCAGTTGGACCCGTACAAGCCGGAATCGGCCTGGGCCTATGAGCTGGGCGTCAAATCGCAATGGTTCGACCGCCGCCTGACGCTGAACCTGGCCGGTTTTTATACCGACTATAAAAATATCCAGCTTCAGGTGATGACCGTGCAGAACGGCAACCTGTTCCAACTGACCACCAATGCCGGCAAGGCCCATATCCAGGGGCTGGAGGCGGAGGTGAACCTGCGGCCGGCAGCGGGCGTCAATCTGTATGCCAGCGGCGGCATCACCGATGCGCAATATGACGAATATTATGACGCCCGTCTGGGCGACGTATCGGACCGGGCCTTTGCCTATACCCCGAAATACAACCTGCTGATCGGCGGCAATTGGGAACAGTCGGTTTCCGATACGGCCAGCGCCTTCCTGGATGTCAATTACAGCTATCGCAGCCGGACCTGGTACGACCCGCAGAACACCGTCTCCATCGCGCAGGGCGGCTATGGGCTGCTGAATGCCCGTGCGGCCCTGCGCCTGCGTGACGGCGATCTGGAAATCGCGCTCTATGGCAAGAACCTGACCGACAAGCGCTATATCCAGAGCGGTGTTTCCTTCCTCGACAGTTTCGGCTTCTCCCTGGCCTATGCCGGGGCGCCCCGCACCTATGGGCTGGAGGTGAACTACCGGTTCTGACCGGTGCGGCCGGCCGGGTCGTGATGCCCGGCCGGTTTTCCATTGGAATTTGTGGACAATTTGTTGCTCCTGAGGCATTCACAGGGGAAGCGGGATTGCCAGGACGGAAATTGCCATGCGGGAGAAGAAGCCAGCCGGTCGCGGTTCCATGACCGTGCCGGACGCCAATATCATCGCCACATCCATCCGCACCACGCGCCGCCGCAAGGGCATGACCCTGGCGGAACTGGCAGAGCGGACGGAATTGGACAAGGGTTATCTGTCGCGGGTCGAACGGGGCCAGAAATCGCCCTCGGTCGGCACCCTGCTGAAGATTGCCGAGGCGCTGGGCGTACCCGTCGGGCATCTTTTCGGTGAGAACACGGATGCTGAGTCCATCATCATCATCCGCCGTGACGAACATGTCGATATCAGCGACGATTCCTCCATGGGACCCGGGGCCGCCCTGAAGGCCATCCTGCCGGCCGGTGACCATCGCCGGCTCAGCGTCTTCCTGCTGGAACCGGGTGACGGACGCCATACCCAGAATGCCGATCATCCGGGGGACGAGTTCCTTTATGTGATGGAAGGCGCGATGGAGGTGGTCTTCCCCGATCGCATCGTGTCGCTGGAGACAGGCGATGCCGTGCATTTCGATGGCCATCTGCGCCATCAGTTGCGGCGGGTGGGCACCGGGAAATGTCTGGCGATGCTGATCGTGGCCCAGGATCTGCCGACCCGCAGCGGGGAGGAGGGCTGAAGCCCCCCTCCGTAGGGGCGTCAGTCGGGCAGCGACACGATCGCATCCACCTCCACCAGCCATTCCGGCAGACCCAAAGCCTGGACGCCCAGCAGCATGCTGGCCGTCACGGGCCATTCATCGCCGAAAACGTCCCGGCCGGCGCCGAAAATCGGCGCAATCAGGCCGGGATGATGGCCCGCGACATTGATCGTCATCTTGACGATCCGGTCCGGCCCCACCTTGAGGGCGGCCAGCGCGGCGGCGATATTGGCGAAACACTGCCGTGCCTGTGCCTGATGGCTGTCGCCACCCACCAGATTGCCATCGGCATCCAGCGCCACCTGCCCCGCGATGAAGGCCAGCCGGCCCGTGGGGGCGATGGCGATCTGGGCGTACAGGCCCATCACGGGCGGGGCCAGGCTGTCGGGGTTCAGTTTCTGGGTCATGCGGGGCTTCCCGGTTCGGATCGCAGAAGATGGGTCAGGGCGTGCGCCACCGGTTCGGGATGGGTGACGATGGCCGTGTGACCGGCCGCCACCTCCGCCACTTGCCATCCATCTTTTTGTGCCAGCGCGGCCAGGGGGCCGGTTGGCGG
This sequence comes from Niveispirillum sp., assembly GCF_017996735.1. Lineage (GTDB taxonomy): Bacteria > Pseudomonadota > Alphaproteobacteria > Azospirillales > Azospirillaceae > Niveispirillum. The sequence goes on along the minus strand of NZ_JAGOGJ010000063.1, from coordinate 31,565 downwards.
AAAGTCGGTAAAGCGCAGGTAATGGCGGCGGCAGACCAGGGCGCCGGCGCCGTATCGCGCGGGTTCCGCATGCGTGCGTAGTGGCATGGGGCGCAGCCGGGAAAGCGTCCATTCCGTAACAGAGTCTCCCGGATCAAGGCCCAGGAAGGCGGCGTCCGGTGGCGGTACCATCCCGTCCCGCGCGATGGCGTTGAACAGGGTACCCATTTCCGGCACCTGATCGAACAGGGACTGACCTTTCGTGGCGATGGGGCCGTCGATCACGACAAGGTCGCTGACCCGATCCGGCCGCAGCGCCGCCACCTCCGCCGCCACCAGCCCGCCATAGGAATGGCCGGCCAGGATGACGGGGCCCGGCTCCGCAAAATCCAGCACCGACAAGATATCGGCGACATGGTCCGACAGGCCGGTGGCGGCACCGCCCAGATGCTGACGGTCCCCAAGGCCGGTCAGGGTCGGGCTGGCCACGCGCCATCCACGATCGGTCAGCGAACCGGCAAGCCTTTGCCAGCACCAGCCGCCAAGCCAGGACCCGTGGATCAAGATCAGCAAGGGGGGCGATTCGGGCATGCGTGGTCTCCGGTGCCGGATGCTTGATTTTGGACAACAGGTTGTCGGTTGCGCCAACGGAAGGCGTAAAGACAGACCCACACACCATTCATATCGTGGAATACCTTTGTGCTCAACAAACTTGTTGCGTTTAAGGCAACATGTTGCCCTAATAAAGTTAGAGAGTGGTACGAACGCCATTCCAGCCTGAACAGGGAGCTTTAAGGATGTCTTGGATCACTGAACGGCGCGGCCCATCGCGGCTGGCGCTGACAATGCTGCTCGCCTTGGCGGCAGGCCCGGCCCATGCCCAGTCCGGTGAGATGCTGGAAGAAATCATCGTGACCGCCGAGAAACGGAGCGGCGTGGCGGACCGGATCGGCATGTCCATCGCCGCCCTGGGCGGAGAGGCGCTGGAAACCCTGCGCGTGACCGACACCAAGGATCTGGTGCAACTGGTGCCCGGGTTCACGGCGGCGGATTCCGTAGCCGGCACACCGATCTATACGCTGCGCGGCATCGGCTTCAACACGCCGAACCTGTCAGCCACCTCGCCCGTGGGTGTCTATATCAATGATACGGCCCTGGCCTATCCGTTCATGACCCAGCAGATGGCCTTCGATCTGGCGCGGGTGGAGGTGCTGAAGGGACCGCAAGGCACGCTCTATGGCCGCAACACCACAGGCGGCCTGATCAAGTATGTCACGGCCACGCCCGGCGACAGCTATGAGGGGGCGGTAACAGCGGGATACGGCAACTATCAGACCTTCAGCCTGCAAGGCCATGTCTCTACCCCGGTCAGCGAGACGCTGGGTCTGCGCATCGCCTTTACGGCGGAGGACAGCGACAAGGGCTGGCAGAAAAGCGTCACCCATGGCGAGCGGTTGGGAGAGAAGGATCGCATGGCCGGCCGCGCCACGCTGCAATGGAAGCCGGATAGCGGGCTGGTGGCCACATGGCGGTCCAGCTTCTGGCGCGACCGGTCTGACACGCAGGCGCCGCAGGCGATCTATTATCTGCCGGAAAACCCGGCCGGTGCCCTGACTGCCGCGCAGATTGCTCCGTCGCTGCTGCTGGAAGCGAAGAACAGTCAGGCCGACTGGGTGCCGTCCAACCATCCCGGTACCCGCACCTGGTCGGGACAGCGCCCGCCCTATCGCATGAGGGCCGATTTCCAGGGCCATGCGCTGGACCTGGAATATGCGTTCGATAATGGCCTGCTGCTCAACAGTTCCACCGCCTATAACCGGGTCACGCGCGATGACATGATCGACGCCAATGGCGCACCGTTCGAGATGCTGAGCTACCAGCCGCGTGGTCACGTCAATTCCCTCTCCCAGGAACTGCGCCTGTCGGGGGAGGCGGAACGTCTGAACTGGACCGTGGGCAGCTACTACGTCCATGACGATATTTTCGAGGGCATGACTGCGTGGCTGGACGATTTCTCCACTGTCCGGGTCCTGCGCGCGGTTGGCGCAATGGTACCCAACAGCTATCAGCCCGGCCAGATCGCCCAGGGACTGCGGGTGGATGAGGCCGTCGCCGACATGAAGACCGACAGCTATTCCCTGTTCGGCAGCGGTCAGTATGAATTGTCCGATGCGCTGAAGCTGACGGTCGGTGCCCGCTACAATGTCGACCGTACAATCTTCGACGGCTGCACCCGTGATGTCGGCAACAACACGGCCCCCATCTGGAACACTGTCGTGGCGGGCGTGCTGGCCGGTGTGCCGACGAATATCCAGCCCGGCGGCTGCATCACCTTCAACGAAACCATGACGGCACTGGCCGGGATGGTCCATGACAAGCTGCGGGAGGATAATCTTTCCTGGCGTACGGGCCTGGACTGGACCTTGTCGGACGATACGCTGCTCTATGGCACGATCAGCCGTGGCTACAAGTCCGGCGGCTTCCCCGTCATCGCGGCCAATACCAGCCGGCAGTTGCTGCCCGTGCGGCAGGAAGAGGTGACCTCCTACGAGCTGGGGACCAAGCTGCGCCTTCTGGATGGTGGCTTGCGCACAAGTCTGGCCGCCTATTACAGCGATTATCGCGACAAGCAGGTGTTCGGCGTCCTGACCGACCCGCTGTTCCGCACGCTGGAACGGGTGCTGAATGTGCCCAAGTCGGAGATCTGGGGGCTGGAGGCCGATGTCAACTGGCGGCTGGCCGCAGGCTTGACGGCCCGGGCGGCCGCATCCTGGACGCACACCAAGGTGCTTGACTACAAGGGCTTCGACCAGTTTGGCAATGCGGTCGATTTCCGGGGTAGCGAATTCCCCTATTCACCGGAATGGCAGGTTAATGCCGGTCTGGACCATGTCACCGACCTGTCGGCCAACCTGTCGCTGCGCAGCACAGTCTCGCTCAGCTACCAGTCCCGTTCGCACGGGGATTTTCAGGATCTGGCCTATTACAACGTGAAATCCCGCGCCCTGGTGGATGGCGGTATCACTCTGCTGGGGCCGGACGAGCGCTGGACGGCCGGCCTTTGGGTTCGCAACCTGTTCAACCAGGACTACTGGACCAGCGTCAATTACGGTCGCGACATGTTCAGCCGCACCGCCGGCATGCCGCGCACCTATGGCGTCAATCTGGGCTGGAAATTCGGGTAAGGCTCGGGGCGCGACGTGACCCGCGCACCGGGTTGCGTCGCGCCTGCCGCAGCGCAGAGACCCTCGCCGCCGATGCTGTGGTTGGAAGCCGACCCATCCTCAGGACTTGGGCAGCAAAGCGGCCAGTCCCGCCAACTGCATCTCCAGACCCAGGCGGAACCGGGCATCCTGGTCCCCGTCGAATATGTCGGGGATGCAGGCGGCAGCGTGGGGATAGCGGTCACCGACAAAACGGGTGAACTCCGCGCGGCGGGCGTCCAGGACAACGCCCTCGGCGCCACCGGGCTCGGCAGCGGCTTGTTCCTCAATCGTGAAGCCCAGCACGAAATAAGTAATGGTCAGGGTAGCCCAGGCCGCCAGCCGGGCCGGCGCACCGGCACCCATCAAAAAGCCGATCATCATGTCGCTGGTCCGGATGACATTGTCATTGATGGAATAGGTACCCGCAAACACGCGCGCCCCGTCCCGCCGCGACAGCAGGGCCGACCGCAGGTCCCAGGCGATATGCCCCACCTGTTCCTGCCAGGAGCCAGACGGCACCGTGCGGGCCACGGGGGCGATCAACGCGTCAGCCATCGCCTCCAGCAGCGCCTGCTTGTTCTTGAAATGCCAGTAGAGCGAGGGTGCCTGGATCTTCAGCGCGTCGGCCAGCACCCGCATGGTCAGGCCATCCGCCCCCACCTCGTCCAGAAGCCGGAGCGCGGCCGCGACAATCTGTTCCCGATCAAGACGCATCGTTTTCCCCGTTGACATTCTCCTCCTATCTAACAATGTAAGGGCACCCTAACAACGTTAGATTAATGGAGCAGACCCATGAATTTCTCGACCCAGGTGATCATTGTCGGCGGGGGCCCGACCGGTCTGACGGCGGCATGCGAACTGGCGCTGGCCGGTGTGCCGGTGACGGTGCTGGAACGGCGGACCGAACGGGTGGCGCAGTCACGCGCCCTGACGCTGCATCCACGCACGCTGGAAATTTTTTCCATGCGCGGGTTGCTGGACCGCGCCCTGAAGCGCGGCATCCCCCTGCCCAGCGGGCATTACGGGGTGCTGGACACACGGTTAAATTTCTCGACACTGGAAACGTCCTGTCCCTATACGCTGTTCATTCCGCAGGCCGTGACGGAGGCGTTGCTGGAGGAACGGGCCCTGGAACTGGGCGTCGACCTGCGTCGTGGCTGCCGTGTCACCGGCCTTTCCCAGGATGGGGACGGCGTGTCGGTCACGGCGGAAGGGCCGGACGGTGCCTTTACGGGGCACGGCCTCTTCCTGCTGGGGGCCGATGGTGCCCGCAGCACGGTCCGGACCCTGTCGGGCATCGCCTTTCCCGGCAATGACATCACCACCACCATGTTCCTGGCCGACATGGTTCTGGACAATCCACCCAAGACCCATTCCTTCGCCAACGAGAAGGGGCGCTTTCTGGTGGTGCCACTCGGCGACGGCAAGCATCACCGTTTCGCCATCGTCGATGGCGAACGGCTGAATGCGCCGCTGTCCGAACCGGTGACGGTGGAAGAGGTGCGCCAAGCCGCCTTGAAGATCGCCGGCACGGATTTCGGCATGCGCGACCCGTTCTGGCTGTCCCGCTTCGGGGATGAGACGCGGCTGGCCGCCGACTATCGCCAGGGACGCATCCTGTTGGCCGGCGACGCCGCCCACATGCACCTGCCGGCCGGCGGCCAGGGCCTGAATGTCGGTGTGCAGGACGCGTTCAACCTTGGCTGGAAGCTGGCCGCGGTAGTCAAGGGCGAAGCACCGGAGACGTTGCTGGACAGTTATCACGCCGAACGTCACCCGGTGGGTCAGGCACTGCTGACCAACACGCTGGCCCAGACGGCAGTGATGGTGGCCTTCAAGGGTCGCGACCTGGCCCTGCGCAACGTCCTGAACGATTTGCTGACGCTGCCGGAAACCAACCGCCACCTTGCCAACCAGATCTGCGCCTTCGATATCGCCTATGCGGAGCCCGTGTGGCCCGTGCAGGAGAAGACGCCCCTGTGCGGCGACCGCCTGCCGGACATGGAATTCCGGCTGGCCGACGGCACGGCCACCACGCTTTACGCGCTGTTGCGGGAGGGGGACTGGCTGGATATCCGCCTGCCCGGGGCCGACACGACGATGCCTTCCATCAAGGCCCGCCGGATGGAGGTGACGGATATGGGCACTGGCCGCCTCGCCGGCCTGAACCGCCTGCTGGTCCGTCCCGACGGGCATGTGGCCGCCGCGGCCTGAGCAGATTTTACCAGTATTGATAGAAGTGTGTTTCCGGTGACCGGAAACACACTTCAGCCAGCGGTTTCGCAATCTTTGGCGCTGGTGACCACCACATATAAGATCAGAACGTCCGAGAATGTTGGTTACGCGGATAACGTCGGTGAGGTTGGCGCCGGAGACAGAGAAGCGCGTCACCCCGTTGGGCAATAGCCGCGAGACGAACGCCCCAGGATTGTTATCTTGGACTAAAATACGTTATTCTGATTGAAGTCTGTAAAGCAGGTACGCTTAATGTGGGAGACGTCGCCCATAACACGCGTCGGATTGGCGCTTATGACCACCCCCAGAACCCGTCCCCTTCCTGCAGGTAGGAGCGGCTCAGCACCATCTTGTGAACTTCAGAGGCGCCATCCACCAGCCGGGCTTGTCTTGCATAGCGGTAGATCCACTCCAGCACCGTGTCTCGGGAATAGCCCTTGGCGCCACAAAGCTGGATCGCCGTATCCACGGCACGGGCCAGAGTGTCGGCCACCTGCACCTTGGCCATGGACACTTCCTTGCGGGCGAAATCGCCCTGGTCCAGCCGAGCGGCGGCCCGCATGGTCAGCAATCGTGCGATCTCGATCTGCATGGCGGCTTCACCCAGCAGCCATTGCACCCCCTCATGCTCGGAAAGCGGGATGCCGAAGCTGTGGCGTTCCTTCACATAGGCGCCGGCAATCTCCAGGCTGCGCTTGGCAAGGCCCGTCCAGCGCATGCAATGGGTCAGGCGTGCCGGACCTAACCGGATCTGCGTCGCCTTCAGCCCGTCCCCGACCCCCATCAGCACATTCTCGTCCGCGATCTCCAGCCCGTCGAAGACCAGCTCGCAATGGCCGCCATGTTCCTCCGGCCCCATGATGGGAATGCGCCGTTCGATGCGCCAGCCGGGTTGATCACGGTCGAACAGGAAGGTGCTGAGGCCTTTGCGCGGATCGTCGGACGTGCGGGCCATCAGGATGAAATGCTGGGCCGCCGCCGCACCGGTGATGAACCATTTGCGGCCGGTGATGACCCAGCGGTCGCCCCTGCGCTCGGCGCGGGTGCGGATCATCGACGGGTCAGACCCTCCACCGGGATGCGGTTCGGTCATGGCAAAGGCGGAGCGGACCTTGCCGTCAATGATGGGCTGCAGCCAGCGCTGCTTCTGCGCCTCGGTCCCCACCTGGTTCAGCAGGCGCATGTTGCCGTCATCGGGAGCGGCGGCGTTGAAGCAGACGGGACCGAAGATCGACCGGTTCATCTCTTCATAGCAGGCGGCAAGCCCCGTGAAGGGCAGGCCCTGGCCACCCCGCTCGCGCGGCATCTGCAACGCCCACAAACCGGCGGCCTTGGCTTTGGCGCGCAGAGCCGCCAGGGGTGCCTCCGCGATGTTCTCATGCTCATCCCAGTTGGCGCGATCCGCCTCCACCGGCAGGATTTCCGTTTCCACGAAAGCACGGACACGGGCGCGGTATTCTTCCAGTTCGGGCGTCAGGGTGAAGTCCATGGAACATTCTCCGGTCAGAGGGAGGAGACGAGGTGACCGCCATCGACGGGGATGGCGGCACCGGTCATGAAGGCACCGGCGTCGGAACAAAGCAGCAATAGCGGGGCGTCCAGGTCCCGCAAACGCCCCAGCCGGCGCATGGGGATGCGGCGGACTAACGACTGACCGGCGGAACCTGCAAAGAAATCCTGGTTCAGGTCGGTTTCCACATAGCCAGGGCAGAGTGCATTGACCCTGATGTCGTACCGGGCCAGTTCCAGCGCCAGGCTGCGGGTCAGTTGCACCAGGGCGGCCTTCGACGCCGCATAAGCCGACACTTGCCCTGCCACCCGGTCGGCGAGGATGGAGGCGATATTGACGATCGCACCACCCCTCCCCTGATCCCGCATGATGCGGCCCGCTGCCCGGGCCACCAGGAAACAGCCTTTCAGATTGGTGTCCAGCACCCGGTCCCAATCTTTTTCCGACAGTTCCAGGGCCGGCGCATTGGCCGTCACCCCGGCATTGTTGACCAGGATGTCCAGCCCGCCGAACGCATCGGCAACCCCGGTCACTGCGGTCTGGACAGAGGTGTCATCGGTGACATCCAGCGACAGGGCAATAGCCTCGCCCCCTGCCGCCCGAATGGCAGCGCAGGCCTGGTCCAGGTTCTCCCGGCGCCGGGCGGCCAGGGCCACCCGCACGCCAGACCGGGCCAGCACCTCGGCGAAATGCCGCCCCAGACCGCCGGACGCCCCTGTGACCAGGGCCGTGCGCCCGGCCAGATCGCTGAACACGGCCATCAAAACTTCCCTTCATGACAAAATAAGAGCGAGCGCTCACTATATAGTCTGTCATGGAAAATTGGGCAATGGCCAATCCATGTTAGCCTGATGGTGTGGGAGAGGTGGGTATGGGGACGTTGCGGGAATTCCAGGCGCGGCACGACCTGTCGATGGAGGCGTTATGCGGGCGTATCCTGGACCGCCATCAGGCCACGATCCGGGTGAAGAAGCCCGCCGTCGCCGTCGCCAATCTGGGCCGTATCATCGAGACCACGCTGGATCTGGCCAATCGCAAGGGCTTCCATTCCATGTCGCTGCGCGACCTGACGGAGCGGTCGGGCCTGAGCATGGGGGCGCTCTATACCTATTTTGACAGCAAGGAAACGCTGCTGCTGATGATCCTGGGCCAAGTTACCGGGGTCGCGGAGGAAGTGCTGCAACAGGCGGCCGATGTTCCCGCCGACCCGGCGGAGCGGCTGCGCTGGCTGCTGGAGACCCACATCTACCTGACGGAGGTGATGCATCCCTGGTTCGTCTTCGCCTTCATGGAAGCCAAGGCCTTTCCCAAGACCAGTCGCGACATGGCGGTGGCCAGTGAACTGTTGACCGAAGGGCTGATTGCCGGGGCGCTGCTGGCCGGTCAGGAAACCGGCCAGTTCGTCCTGGAGGATGCGACCATGACCGCCGCCCTGATCAAACCATTGCTGCAGGACTGGTACATCAAGCGTGGCAAGCATCGCCGCCGCGGTCTGACGCCGGAGGATTATGTGCGTCAGGTCATCAAGTTCACAGAACGCGCGGTGGGGCGGTGCTGCCCTTTAACCGGCGCTGGGTGATGACATTGCGGACCGATACGCTTCTGCGGCGCCTCTTTGCCAACGGCCGGAGTTCGCTGCCTGGCGGATTGATAGCGAAGCAAAATCGTCCGGTGCCATGACCCGTCACGCCGGCCCGAGCCGTATCCGGGAACAACACGCCTCATAAACAAAGTTATTGGGGCAAGAGCCTCATTCCACGCCGCTCTTCCGCGTCTTGCGCTTTGGCGACGAAACCGTTTTTTTGCGGGGCGAAGAGGTCCTTGTCCTGCTTTCGGCTGGTTTGTCCGGACGAGCGGCAACCGGCGACCTTCGATCGAAAAATCGCAATGGGGTGTCCGGGGCCGGATAGGCCGGGATCGGCGGATAGGGGGCAAGCTTTTCTGGCCGCGTCGCGAGGGACAGCGTCAACATATCCAGAAGCTCGTCGGCAACCTGCTCGATGGTAAGGCGACCTTCAGGCGAAAACCAGATCGACATACCGTTGATCGCACTCATCATTCCGTAGACCGCGATTCTTGCGTCGCAGGCCCGGATGCTCCCATCCGCGATGCTTTCCTGAAGAAGCGCGACGAGGTTTGCCTCCATCGCATCCCGCCGTTCAATCACCGCCACGCGATCATCGGCACGTAACGCATTCACATCAAATGTCAGACCGCCCACCCCTGCCTGCCCATACATCCAGATGATGTAGCATTTCAGCAGAAGTCGCAGCCTGTCGATCCCCAGGCCACCCGCTTCCCTGGCGAATTGCGCGGCGCAGTCCCCCAGATCAAGCGCGATATTGTGGCACTCGAACAGGATCTCCTGCTTGTCCGCGACATAGTTATAAAGTGTCCCTTTCGAGATACCGAGCACCTTCGCGACTTCATCCAGCGAGGTGTTATGAAAGCCTCGCCGCGACATGATCCGCGCGGCTTCGCGGATCACCGCGTAACGCTTGTAGCGCTGAATCTCCTCGTTTGTTTGAAAGCCGTTCTCCCAGCGGGGCATAGGCTACCTTCCGATAATGCCAGTATGATAAATTACTTTGTATGATAAATGTGGAGCACTCTTACGTCAATACTATTGCCTGTCAGCACAGTGTTGAACAGGGATGGCCCCGGCAATTGCCCCCACCCCAGGCGCCGGATATTGAATGGGATCCGCAATAGCCAGGCCAGACACTGGAGCAACGGGCCGGCGGACGCCCAGTGTACGCCTTCACCGGCTATTATGAGCAGGCGCACGCATCAAGAACATAGCAGCGACCGCAAAATTCTGACTTAACAGTCAATCAATGGGCTTCATGGCACATCATCGCAACGCGACGCGCACTGCTCTCACCATCTGGCCGGGCCTTCGGTCCGAGCGATCATCGAAACCGCGGGGGACGCTTTTCGAAAAAGGCGGTCGTGCCCTCGATAAATTCCTGACTGCCCAGGCATTCGGCCGCCGCATTCATCTCCGCATCGAAAAAGCGGGTGAGGCTTCCTTCTGCCTGACGCATCAGCCATTTGGTCTGGCGAACGGCGCGCGGCGGGAGTTCGGCAAGCCGCCGCGCCAAATGCAGCGTCTCGGCGTCCAGCGAATCTTCCGCGTGAAGCGCATCACAAAGGCCAAGCGCTTCAGCCTCCTCGGCCCTCACCACCCGGTTGTCGAGAAGCAGTTTACGCGCCTTGTGCGCACCCACCCGATGCGTGAGGAAATAGCCGATCCCCATATCCGCGACGAGGCCGATGCGCAGGAACTGTGCGCTGAAGAACGCCGTGCGCGATGCCAGAAGATAGTCGCAGCACAGCGCGAAGCCGAAGGCACCACCCGCGCAGGCCCCGCGGACCGCCGCGATCGTCGGCTTGGGACAGAGCGCGATGGCCCGAACCAGACCAAGGGCCGCGCGGTGATATTCATGGATCTCCGCCGTGCTCATACCCTTCAGAAACGGTATATCACCGCCCGCCGAGAAATGCGGACCCTCGCCCGTGATGATGATGGCACGCACGTCGGGATCGGCGGTGGCCGCCGCCACCGCCTCCTCGAACTCCCGCCGCATGACCCCATCAATGGCGTTCATGACATGCGGCCGGGCCATGGCGATCCGTTGGATACCATCGTCAACATAGTCGGATTTCAAGGCTTCCATGATCTCTCCCCTCGACAGCCGGATAATCGCGCGTCCCCCCTGTGGTGTCACGCCGCCAGAATGGTCACACAGGCCGCCGCCTCCTCGACGCCATGGAAGCCGCCGCCATTCTCTGCAATGGCAAATCGCGCCCCTTCGACCTGCCGCCGACCGGCGGTGCCGCGCAGTTGCTGCGTGAGTTCGTAGATCTGCGCGAGGCCGGTGGCCGCAATCGGATGGCCCTTTGACTCAAGCCCACCGGACGGGTTGACCGGGATGCGACCGCCCAGGCTCGTCTCGCCACGCTCGGCGATCCAGCCGCCCTGACCAATCTCACAAAGGCCGAGATTTTCCGTCTGAATGATCTCGGCAAAGGCCGAAGCGTCATGGACTTCGGCGACCGACATATCCCCGGGGCCGACACAAGCCTGGTCATAGGCCTGCTTGGCCGCAATCCGGCACATGTGCTGCCCGAAGTCGGTCCACTCACGGTCGCTGCCGCTTGTCAGCACACAGGAGAGCAGGCGGACCGGCCGGGCGCCCGGAAAGCGAGAAAGCGCCTCCTTCCGGCACAGGATGACCGCCGAGGCACCATCACTGATCGGGGCGCACATGGGCAGCGTCAGGGGCCATTGGATGGCCCGGGCCTGAAGCACCTCATCCACCGTCATGTCATTTTGATATTGCGAGAGCGGGTTCATCGTCGAGTGATGATGGTTCTTCGCAGAAACCGTGGCGATCTGACGCTGGGTCGTGCCAAACGCCTTCATATGCCCCCTGGTCAATGACGCATAAAGCTCCATGAAGGGGCTGCGCACCGATGCGACGCCTGCCGGTATCTCAACACCATCGCCGATCCGCGTCAGGCGCGCCATCAGGTCGTCGGCTTCGGCAACATCCCAGCCACCGTCGAAAATCCTGTTCGACTTGACCTTGTCGTCATCATACATCTTCTCGACACCGACCGCGATGGCGACGTCGGTGACGCCCGCCTTCAGGCAGACCATCGCCTGCTGCAGTGCCGTCGTTCCGCTTGCACAGGCATTCTCGACATTGACGATCGGGATCGTCGCAAAGCCAAGCGGACGCAACGCCACCTGACCACGGATCAATAGCTGGCCGTCCATGATGCCTTGCGTCGTGTTGGCATAATAGGCGGCGCCAATATCCGTGATTTTGGCGCCGGCATCCATGAGCGCGCTGTTCACGGCCTCGGCGACAAGGCTCTTTACCGAGCGATCGAGAAACTTGCCGAAGCGCGTCATGCTGACGCCGATCACGTAGATATCATCTGACATGGCTACCTCTTTGGAAACGGTCCCGGGCATCGTGCTTTCCGGGTTGCGATCGCGGCTGCGGTCGAACCGGGATCGGACAGACCATCTTTGCCGAACGTGATTGACGTACTATTCAAACATCAGTACGCTAAAGTCAATACAATGATCACAGACTGAAGCGGAAACGGTAAAAATGACAGATATTCTGGACCTTAAGGGGCGGATCGCGCTGGTCACCGGCGGGGGGCAGGGCGTGGGCCGGCAAACGTGCCTTCACTTTGCGGCGTCCAACGCCGGTGGCATCATCGTCAATGATTTCCATCTGGACCGCGCCGAAGCGGTGGCCGAAGAGATCCGGGCGATGGGTGTTAAGGCCTTGCCGGTCCAGGCCGACATTACCGATCTCGCGGCCGTAACAGACATGGTTGCGCGCGCCAATACTGCATTCGATCGTATCGACATACTTGTGAACAATGCCGGCAATGCCGGCCCGGTCGAAGATCCGGCGGATGTCAAACCGTTCTGGGAAACGGGCCCGGAAGAGTGGCAGAAATGGGTTGGCACCAACTTCTTCGGTGTCCTGAATGCCTGCAAGGCGGTCGTTCCGGGCATGATGGAGCGCAAATATGGCCGCATCGTCACGGTCATATCGGATGCGGGCCGCGTTGGTGAGCCGCACCTGGCGGTCTATTCCGGTGCCAAGGCCGCTGCCGCCGGCTTCATGCGGGCGCTCGCCAAGGCAGTCGGCCGCAATCTGATCACCGCGAACTGCGTGGCACTTTCAAGTGTCCGCACCCCTGGCATTGCCGGCTATCTGGAAAGCGAGGAAGCCGTTGCCAAAATGCTGAAATCCTATGTGATCCGCCGGCTGGGGGAGCCCGACGACGCGGCAAACCTGATCCTCTTCCTCGGCTCGGACGCGGCGAGCTGGATTACGGGTCAGGTCTACCCCGTCAATGGCGGCTATGCGATCACCCCATGATCGGCCGTCATCATGTTCCAGCAAGCCGGACCCACGCTGTTCGGCCTGTGACGGTGATGTCGTCATGAGCCGAACAGCTTCCGTGCCGATCGCCCCGTCTGGGGGCCTGACGCCCGTCGGTTTTCGCGTCGATCGGGTGAAGGTCGCGCCGCAGATCTCGCTTGAGGTCGCAACAGGCGGCGCAACGGACGCGCCCGTGGTCGCCTTCCTTCACGGTGGCGGCCAGACGCGGCACGCCTGGAAATCCGCCGGTGCCGAAATGGCGAAGGCGGGTTATCGGGTCTTGCTGTTCGATGCGCGCGGCCACGGCGGAAGCGACTGGTCCCCTCACGGTGACTATTCGGCGACAGCCCTTACCGGGGACCTGGTGCATCTCATGGCCGCAGAACGTCAGCCCTTGGCGCTGGTCGGGGCATCGATGGGAGGGATGACTTCTTTCCTTGTCGCCGGCCGCCATCCAGAGAGGGTGGCGGCACTTGTGCTCGTCGACATCGTACCGACCGTCAATCCGCAGGGGGCGGTGCGGATCCACAGATTCATGACCGAACATGGTTGCGGATTTGCCAGCCTTGAGGAAGCTGCGGATGCCATCGCCGCTTATAACCCGGCGCGTGCGCGCTCGGGCAACCTGTCGGGCCTGATGCGCTATCTGCGACGGCGGGAGGATGGCCGGTTATACTGGCACTGGGACCCCCGACTTATGGGCACCCAGCGTGTCGAGCCGCCAACCTTCGTAAGCGAGGCCCGCGCTATGGGCCCGGCCATCACGGCTCCGACGCTGCTCATTCGCGGCATGCTGTCGGACATGATTGATGAGGCGGGTATCCAGGATCTTCGAACGCTGGTGCCACAGACGGAGATTTTAGAGGTCGAGGGGGCGGGCCATATGGTCGCGGGCGATCGCAACGACGCCTTCAACGACGGCGTGCTTCGCTTTCTGCGCCGCCATTTCCCGGTCACGGGCGGTAGCGCAGGATCGGGACCGCCGCTGGCCAAACCGATCATCCAGGGTGAGGTCGCATGAACGCGGCCCCTTCATCGCCACGGCTCGGGGAAATTCTGTCGGGCTGGCGGACACTGCTCGGTTCCACGCTGGGATCAAGCGTGGGCGTCCATGCGTTGCCCTTCTACACGTCGGGTCTGTTCATGGTCGCTCTTCAGGCGGACAAGGGATGGAGCAGATCCGCCATTTCTCTGGGAACAACCTTGTTTGCCATCGGCCTGGGCGTAGCAGCGCCGGTCATTGGCGCGTTGTGCGACCGCTTTGGCGAACGGCGTATCATTGTTCCGGGCCTGGTCATCCAGGTTGCAGCCCTGATCGCACTCAGCCGCATTGATACGCTCACGTCATTTTACCTAGCTATGGGGGGCATGGCTCTGCTGGGCGCCGGTTGTGGCGCCCTGCCCTATGCCAGGATCGTCAACAGCCGTTTCCACCTCAGCAAAGGCACGGCGCTCGGCCTTATGATCACCGGGACCGCTGGCCTTAGTGCCCTGGCCCCGGTCGTTATCCAGGCCGTGATCCTTTCTTACGGTTGGCGGGTTGGATATCTGACCCATGCAGCCGTGATTATTATCATCGCCCCGGTTGCCCTGATGCTGCTTCGCTCCGGACGCAACGTCGCGGTCGCCCGCGAAACAGTGGTACCGGTGCCACTGAACTATGTGCGCCTCGTCCGGGATCGCACATTTCAGTTGCTTGTCGTGGCGATCCTGTCGGCGGCACTCGCGGCGCCCGGTATCATCACCCATCTGGCCGCCATGCTGAAGGATGACGGCATCAGTGCCGAGACAGGGGCATTGCTTCTCGGTCTGGTCGGTCTGACACAGGCCATCGCAAGGCTGGGCACAGGCTTGCTCGCCGACAGATTTTTCGCGCCGAAGGTTGCGGCCGTGATTTTTTCGATAAGCGGTCTCGGCTTTGCAATTTTCGGCGCAGTCGGCGCCCCGGCAGCGGTGATCGGAGCTATAGCGGCCGGACTTGCCTATGGCGCGGAAGCCGATCTGCTGGGCTATCTGGTGGGCCGGTACTTTCGGCAGGCACATTTCGGCAGAATATTTGGTGTTCTTGTCTGCGTATTTCTGGCCGGAGCCGCGCTCTCACCGCTCTGGTATGGATGGTCGGCGGATTATTTCGGACATTATCACATCGGACTGGCGGGTGCCTCCGCCGTGCTTTTCCTGAGCGCGATCGTTTTTTGCCTGATGCCTCCATTTCCCCGGAACGAGACATCGGACAAGGCATAGTCAGCATCACCCTTGGGGGCCACCCAAAGCCGCACATGAACGCGCCCCAAAAGGCGGCAATTACCATCAGTTCAAATGATATTGACTTTATAGTCAATTCATGACATCTGATAGTCAATTCTTGAAATCGAACGGGGGACTCTGCTTATGCGATTTGAGGATATTGCCTATGAAGAACGCGGACGGGGGGCCTGGATCCGCCTGAACCGCCCGGACGCGCTGAACACCATCAATCCCGGGTTGGCCCGAGAGTTTGATGAGGCGCTCACGCTGGCTGAGGGTAATCCCGACATCATTGCCGTGGTCGTGACCGGTACCGGTCGCGCCTTCTGCGCCGGTGCGGACTTGAAATTCCTGGGTGACCTACCTGAGGAGCATCGCGAGCGCGAAACCGCGAATTTTCTGAATCAGGTGATGGAACTTATGCTGCGGCTGGAGAAGTTTCCCAAGCCGGTCATTTGCGCCGTGAATGGCCTGTCGACCGGTGGCGGCACGGAACTGCTTCTTTGCTGCGATCTTGTGGTCGCCTCGGCAAAGGCGCAGATCGGCGACGGCCACGCCAATTTCGGGCTGCTGCCGGGCGGTGGCGCTTCGGTGCGCCTTCCCCGTAAGATCGGGCCGACGCGGGCCAAATATCTTCTGTTCACCGGTGAACTGCGGCCAGCCGCGGATCTGATGGCTTGCGGCCTGGTAAACGAGGTCTCACAGGATGGTGCATTGGAAACCACCGTCGACCGCATCGTGGACAAGTTGTCATCCAAAAGTCCGCTTGCGCTGAAGCAGGTCAAAATGCTGGTGGACGATGGGCTGGAACAGCCCCTGGATACCGCCTTGAGGCTGGAACTGCTGGCCAGCGCGCTGCACAATCACAGTCATGACATGCGTGAAGGCATCGCCGCCTTCAATGAAAAACGCAAGCCTAGCTTCAAAGGCTGTTGAGCGGCGCGTATCCGGGCAAGAGGAAGCGGTAGAGAGCTTTGCCGTTTCCCACGCGCGAAGCCGGCACGATCATTGCCGCCAACGCTCGAAATTGATCCGGCCTGCGACCTGGCGCGATCATTTCTGACGTTATGGTCACTTTACCATATCCCGACCCAAATCCTGTGCAATTGCATCATGTCCGTCTCGGTCGAAACGAGCCGATGCACGCGGTCGCAGGCGCAGGGAGGCAAATCAGCAGGGTAAACAGGAGGATGGCATGCCGGCACTGACCAACGTGATGGACCAGCCCAGCAATACGGTGGTGATGCGCAAGAATATTGAAGAGAGTGCGCTTCCAGAGAAAGAGTATCAGGAATTCAAGACGCAGATTTTTGAGGCCATTTGGCGTGACCTTGATCCGCTTGAAGAGGAGATTGAAAATAATGAGCATGTACCGCACGAAATCGTAGATCCGTTGCTCCGGAATATGGGGGCGTTCGGTTTGTTGATACCCAAGCGGTATGGTGGAATCGGTCTCTCCACCAGGCAATACCTTCCCATCCTTTCGGAATTTTCAAAAATCCAGGGGGGTATCCGGGTGCTGGTGCATGTACACAATTCCGCCAGCCACGGTTTGCTTGAAGCCGCGTCAGAGGAGATGCTGCAGGAAATCTTGCCTGATGTTGCCCAGGGCCGAAAATCCGTCGCTTTCGGCCTGACCGAACCGGACCATGGGACCGGCATGGATATCGGGACGACGGCGGTTCGCGACGGGGACGATTATGTCATTAACGGGCGAAAATGGCTGATCACAAATTCCGACATCGCCAGCCATTTCATCATCATCTGCAAGACGGACTCCAGCGCCGGCGCCGCCGGTATCAGCGCCATCCTGGTGGACCGGGGAACGCCCGGTTTCACGATCACGCCTTTGCCGGAAACAATGGGCTGCAAGGGTGGCGAGCATGGTCAACTGGACCTAGTCAATGTCCGCGTGCCGGCGAACCGGATCATCGGCAAGGAGGGCCAGGGCCTCACCCAGATGGAGGAACTGCTGGAAATCAGCCGAGTGTTCATTGCGGCAACGTCGCTGGGAACGGCTGAACGTTCGTTTGAGCTTTCGCTTGCATTCGCGAAGCGCCGGGTGACCTTCGGCAAGCCCATCGGCTCCCGTCAGGCAATCCAGCGTTACCTCGCGGAAATGGGCACTGACATTTATGCCTTGCGCGGCATGATCGATGATGCGGCCAACAAATGGGATCAGGGACGGCGCATCCCCGCGGAAGCATCGATGTGCAAGTTGTTCGGCCTGGAAGCCGTCGGCAGGGTCACGGATCGTGCGCTGCTCATCCATGGCGGTATCGGATACACGCGGGCCCATCGGATCGAGCGCCTCTATCGCGATGCGCGCCTGAACTGGCTTGAGGAGGGTCCCCCCACCATTCAGATCGCTGTCGCCGCCGGCAAATTCCTCTCAGGATATGATTGGAACGCGTGATGGCCGGTTCCTGCGACGGTAAGATTGTTCTGGTTATCGGCGGCACAAGGGGCATCGGCCGCGCCGCAGCGCTGGCACTGGCCGATGCCGGGGCAACCGTCATCGTAACCGGCCGCTCGCTCGAACCCGCCGAGACGGTTGCCGCCGAGGCGCGGGCCCTGGGGGCTGAGGCCTTTGCCTTTGCTATGGATGTTGGTGACGTGGTGGCAAGCCGATCGGTCATTGACACCATCGCCGCCCAATTCGGCAGAATTGACGCGCTGGTCGCCAATGCGGGCATCAGTCCCTACTGGGTCAGAGCGGAGAATATCACACCGGAAATCTGGGACGAGGTGATGGCGATCAACCTGCGCGGCGTCTTCTTTGCCGTACAGGCGGTGGGTCGACACATGCTCGCACAAGGGTTCGGCAGCATCGTGTCGGTTTCCTCCGTCACCGCCACGGTTGGTGTCAATCGTGGGCTGCCATATGTGGCAACCAAGGGCGGTCTTGATGCGATGACCCGCACGCTGGCCGTGGAATGGGCGGACCGGGGGGTGCGCGTCAACGGTGTTGCCCCCGGCTACGTCGCCACCGACCTCACCCATGGCATGCGGGGCAATTCCGGCATCACCGATCTTCTGCTGGCCGAGGTTCCAATGGGTCGGTTCGCGGAACCCGAAGAAATTGCCGGGACCATCGTCCATTTGTGCTCGGATTCCGCATCCTTCATCACCGGCCAGATCGTCGTCGTCGATGGCGGCTTTGCAGCCGGACGCGGAAAGCGCGTTTCCAAAGGAAACAAAACAACCCATTTAAGGAAAGAGCCATCCAATGAAGGGCAGGAAGCTGTTTAGTCTGCTGCAAGCCGATGGAGTGGTCACGCTTTATGCCGAGGACGTGGAAACCGGCCTCCCGGCAGCGGACGATGTCATAATCCGCATTGACGCGGCACCGATAAATCCGTCCGATCTTGCGCTGCTTATCGCGTCCGCCGATCTGGCAACACTTCGAACGGCGGGCACGGCTGACAGGCCTGTCCTGGAAGCCACCATCCCCGCCGAACGAAGGGCAGAACTCGCCGGGCGGGTCGGCACGCCGATGGCGGTGGGCAACGAAGGTGCAGGCGTGGTCATCGCCGCCGGCGAGAACGTAACCCATCTCATCGGCAAGACGGTCGCTTGTCTGGGCCACGCCATGTATGCCGAGTATATCCGCGTTCCGGCCAAGGCTTGCTATGTCCTGCCTGACGGCATCACGGCCGTCGAAGGCGCAGCCAGCCTGGTCAACCCGCTGACCGCGCTCGCCATGACCGACACAATGCGGGCCGAAGGTCACGCGGCACTCGTTCACACTGCTGCCGCCTCCAGTCTGGGACAGATGCTGAACCGGATCTGCATCGATGACGGTATCCCGCTGGTGAATGTTGTCCGAAGAAAAGAGCAGGCCGATTTGTTGCGCAGCCAAGGTGCACAATATGTCTGCGTGTCCAGTGACGAGGATTTTTCAGATCAGCTCGTGGATGCGCTGGAAAAGACCCGCGCGACAATAGCCTTTGACGCCATCGGCAGTGGTGCCCTTGTCAATCAGCTCCTTGACGGCATGGAAACGGTGGCCCTTCGGCATGTGTCGCGATATAGCCGGTATGGATCGATGACCCGCAAGACTGTTTATGTCTATGGCTGCCTTGACGACCAGCCCATCCAAATCCAGCGTGGGTTTGATTTTTCGTGGAATGTTGCCGGCTGGCTGCTGCCAATGTCACAGCAGAGGAAGACGGAGGCGTGGAAACGAGTATCGCAGCAGATGAAAACAACCTTTTCGACCAGATTTTCTACTTGCCTCTCGCTGGATGACGTTCTTGTACCGTCGAATTTTATCCAGTTCGCACAGAAGGCGACGGGTCAAAAGTTCCTTATTACGCCAAACAAGCCCACTAAAAATTGACCATGGAACGGGTGTCAAGCCGTGAACGGCAGATCAGGAAGCCGGCGCGGCCACCCACCATGTCTGAGTGAACCCCGTACAGGTGGCCCGGTTCCCGACTTGCCTGCCAGATACCCGTCACAACGGAAATGGACGGGCTGTGTGTGACGATTGCCCCGTCGAATTAGGGGCGGGAGAACAGGGGGATGTCAACCATCCATCCCCCTCCCCTATTGCCGGGTCAGTTCATCAGGTAATCGACAATGCGTCCCGCACCATGCCGGATGGGATCGCAGCAGGGCAATCCGGTTTCATCCTCAATCCGCCGGATAGCATCATCGATGCTGTCCGTGGCCATGCGGCTGGTGTTGACGCTGATGCCGACGGCCCTGGCGGCGGGATTGGTCAGGCGGGCGGCCTCCACATTGCGCTCGATGCAGGTTTTCAGGTCGGGAACCGGATAATCCAGCCCCAGCAGGTGCGTGCGTATGGGTTCGTGGCAGATGACCAATGCGTCGGGCTGGCTGCCATGGATCAGACCGAGTGTCACACCAGCATAGGCCGGGTGGAAAAGCGATCCCTGGCCCTCGATCACGTCCCAGTGGTCGGGTTCATTATCGGGCGACAGCCATTCGGCGGCGCCTGAGATGAAATCCGCGACCACGGCGTCAATGGCTACGCCGTGCCCGGTGATCAGGATGCCCGTCTGGCCGGTCGCGCGGAAGTCGGCTTTCAATCCGCGCGCGCGCATCGCCTTCTCGATTGCCAGGGCGGTGTATTTCTTGCCAACGGCGCAGTCGATGCCGACCGTCAGCAGCCGCTTGCCGCTGCGCTTCACACCACTGCCCGGCACGAAGCTGCGTGTCGGCTGGCGCACGTCATGGATGGAACGACCAAGACGGCGGGCGGTCGCTGCCACTTCCGGTATGTCAGCCAGCCTTTGGTGCATGCCGGCGGCCACATCGAGACCGGCTTCCAGGGCGGCAATGATGGAGGCGACCCAGTGCGGCGGAATGAACCCGCCGATATTGACCACGCCCACGACCATCGTGGCCACACCCTTGGCCGCCGCTTCGGCGGGGGTCATGTCGGGGATGCCCAGATCAACGCCGCAGCCGGGCAGCCGTAGCTGCCCGATGCTGATTTCCGGACGCCATTGGCGGATGCCGCCGGCTGTTTTGGCAGCGCCGAATTCCCGCGCGTCACCAAGGAACAAAAGAAACGGTGTCCGCAATTTATACCTCCATTGCTGCATGCCGGCGCGACAGCGCCTGATAGAGGGATTGTGGAGCCGCTGCCGACATGGTCGCTTTGCCAGGAAGCGACGGCGCTTCGCCTTTCGGGGCGGCAGCGCACATTCCGGCCGATTGGCGAAATGTGCCGATCAGACGGCGAAGAAGTGACCACGCCCTGTTCCTAGACTTTCGACGAGATCGCCTGTCAGGGAACCTTCCGCAAATGAGCCCTTTCGTATCCGTCCCCAGCCGTTCCGATGCGTTCGCCCTTGGCCGGCTGGACGCCCACGACCAGGCGGCATTGGTCGCCGTCGGCGAGGTGTCGGCCACCGAGATGACGGAAGCCGCCATTGCCCGTATCGAGGCATTGGACCCGTTGCTGAACGTCATGACCTTTCGCGATTACGATGCGGCTCGCCGCCGCGCCGTCACTGCCACCGGTCCGATGGCTGGTGTGCCATGGCTTTTGAAGGATGGTCTGGACTATCCCGGCATGCCCAATCGCAGCGGGTCACGCTCGCGGCGCGACGCACCGCCGGGCGCCATCGACTTCCCCTTCACGCGGGGCTTCGATGCTGCAGGCCTGATCCCGCTGGGCAAGACCAACGCGCCGGAATTCGGCCTGCTGCCGACAACCGAACCGGTACTGTACGGTCCGACCCGCAATCCCTGGGCCGCCGACCGTTCGCCGGGGGGCTCCTCTGGTGGGGCTGCGGCTGCCGTGGCATCCGGCATGGTGCCTGTCGCCCATGCGGCCGATGGCGGCGGCTCCATCCGCATCCCGGCAAGTTGCTGCGGCCTGGTGGGGCTGAAGCCGGGACGTGGAGCCAACTTGCGTGCCCGCGACCAGCATGTGATGGAAGACCTGCTGGCCTGCGACGTGCTGCTGTCGCGTTCGGTGCGGGATGTGGACTGGGCTTTCGATGTCGGGGCCGGCCAGCCGCCTCTGCCCGTGCGCCCGGTCCGCCGCCGGCTGCGCATTGCCGTTGTCATGGAGAATCTGGATGGTCTGCCCCCGATGCCGGAGGTGGCGGCGGTGATCGAGCGCACGGCCGCACTTTGCGCCGATCTGGGGCACATGGTGGAACGCAAGTCATTGCCGGTCGACGGACGGGCGGCCGCACGGGCTTTTGAGATCATCTGGGGTTACATGGCGCGCGAGGCGGTCACCGCGACGGCCGCCCGCCTCAGCCGGGCGGCGGCGGAAGTGCTGCTGGAACCGTGGACGTTGAACCTTGCCACGTGGGGCAACGCGCTGACGGCCGTCGATGTGGACCATCTCTATCGCACAGTGGGCAGCGCGTCAGCCGGGATGGAGCGGTTCTTCCAGGAATACGACCTGATCCTGTCGCCCGTGCTGCGTCGGCCGGCACTGCCCATCGGCGATCTGGCGCCAACATGCGATTTTCAGGAAATGATGGCGCTGATGTTCGATTACGTATCCTATACACAGTTGCACAATCTGTCTGGCAATCCGGCTCTCTCCCTGCCGCTGTTCGTGGCAGCAGACGGGGTCCCTATCGGGAGCATGTTCGCGGCGGCACGGGGGCGGGAAAAACTTCTTCTGGAACTCGCCGCCGAGTTGGAACTGGCCTGTCCGTGGAAGGATCGCTGGCCGGATTGCTCGGTGGCCGCAGCCGCATTGCCATCGGGCTGAGATGGTTGCACCGGAATGGCGCGCAACGAGGAGGAGGCGAGGCGAATGACCTATGAACGGTTGCGCAGCATGGCGGACATGATGTCCCGCCTCGACGAACCGGGAGATGGCGGCAGCAGCGTCGTCCGTACCGATGACGGCTGGTGGCGGCAACTGGGCGCCGGTCTGGGATATCGGTACGAGTATGATGCAAAATTCGCCGAGGGCGGCTTTGACTTCTATCGTCTGGGCAACGGCATGTGCGTGGCCCTGATTGATCTTGTTGCCCGGCGATCCATGCCGCGCCGCTATAGTTCCTCCGATTACCTGACCATCACCGCCGTACTGGATGGCGATCTACGTCTGTCGGGTGGCGGGGGCATGGGCGGGGAATTGTCGAACGGCTTCTGCACCGTCTACAGCATGCTGGCCGGAGACGAGTTGGAGACGGTCTATTCGCCCGGCGATCACCTGCGATGGGTGACCGTCTATCTGGAACGCACGACCCTGTTCCATGTCACGGGCCTTGCCCCCCGCGACCTTCCACCCTCCGTCGTGGATTTTGTGCTGAATGGCGGCAACCTGCCCTGCCGCAAGGTGCCGTTGACACGGGCAGCGTCGCTGGCGGCGCATCAGATGCTGGAAGCGCCCTTCCCCGGCAGCTTCCGGCAGGCCTTCCTGACCGGCAAGGCCCTGGAACTGGCCTGCCACATCCTGTTCAACCTGTCGCGCGAGGTGGAGAAGGCCGATGAAGGCCAATTCTCCGCCGAGGATCACCGGCGCCTGCAGCACGCCATGCGCCTGATCCGCACCAACCTGGACCAGCCCCTGAATGTGCATGAGATGGCGGAGGTGGTGGGCCTTACCCGACAGCGCCTGCAGCAGGGCTTCCGCATGGTCTATGGCGACACTGTGGGACGCATGCGGGACAAGATACGCATGGAATTGGCCCTGGAACTGATCCGCGACAGCGCGATCTCGATGATCGAGATCGCGCTGGAGACCGGCTACGAACACCCGGCCAGCTTCACCCGCGCCTTCAAGGCCGCCTTCGGCGTCTCCCCCATCCAGATGCGCTATCTGGCGCATGACGAATTGCGCGTGAAGAATATCCGCCGCAAGCCGGCGGCACCCATAGCCGAGACAGAGGATGATTGAAGCAGACGAGAAGCGCCTTCAGGAGGAACGCCATGGTCCCTCCTTCGATCCCAACCTGTTGCTGGAGGCACGCCGCCATACCCGTCAGGCCATCACCGACATCGCCGCCCATGTCCGGCCGGGCATGGCAGAGAGCGATGCATTGGCCTTCGCGCGCAGCCGGCTGAAGCAAGGCGGCATGCTGCGGGGCTGGCACGGCATCCATGTCCGTTTCGGCACCAACACCCTGAAGAATTTCGGGAAACCATCAGAGCCCGGTGTGGTGCTGGGCGATGACGACATCTTCTTCATCGATATCGGTCCCGTCTGGCAGGGATATGAAGGTGATGGCGGTGAGACCCATGTCGTCGGCCATGACCCGGACATGCGCCGCATCGCAACCGATGTGCGTGCCGTCTTCGATGCCGTTCACGCCTGTTGGCGTCGTGAAAGGGCCACCGGCATGGCCTTGTACCATTTCGCCCAGGCAGAGGCGGCACGGCTTGGCTGGGTGCTGAACCTGGAGATGTCGGGGCACCGGTTGTCGGATTTTCCCCATGCGATCAAGCATAAGGGCGCCCTGATGGATGTTGAATACACGCCATCGACCGGGGCCTGGGTGCTCGAAATCCAGATCCGCCACCCGACCCGGCCTTTCTCGGCCTTTTATGAGGATCTGCTGCTGGAATGACGGGATCTTTCTGACGCAAACATTGGCCGAAGCGCGAAGCCCCCGTCCGATCGGCGAAGCAGGCTCCGCGTGGCTGCGGTTGGATAGGGCAGCCAAGAGCTTTTCCATGTCGCGGGACCCTTCATGACCATAAAGACGCTGCAAACCTATCTGGTGCCAGGGCTTGTCATCCAGGCGGTACTGGTCGGCGGAGGGTACGCCACCGGTCGCGAACTGGTGGAGTTCTTCCTGTCCATGGGACCGTTGTCCGGCCTGATCGGCATGGGGTTGACGGCCGCCATCATCAGTATCGGGTCGATGATCGGCTTCGAACTGGCACGCCTCGGCCGCGCCTATGATTACCGCAGTTTCATGGGGCTGTTGCTGGGCAGGGGCCGGTTCCTGTTCGAGATCGTCTATTTCGCCGGGCTGATGCTGGTGCTGGCCATTGTCTCGGCGGCGGCGGGGGAACTGCTGTTCGATCTGCTGGGCTGGTCGCACCTGCTCAGCGCCTCTATATTCATGGCGGCGGTGGCGGTGCTGGTGTTCTTCGGCAACAGCGTCATCGAAAAGGTGATTTCGGTCTGGTCGGTCATCTTCTACCTGACCTATGGCCTGCTGTTCGTGCTGGTGCTGGACAGATTCGGCGACCAGATGCTGGCGTCGCTGACGATGGAACCGTTCCGGCCCGTGGACACGGTGTGGAATGCGGTCTCCTATTCCGCCTACAATATCCCGCTGCTGCCCGTGTTGATTTTTGTGGCCCGCAATTTCAAAACGCGGCGGGAGGCCATGCTGGCCGGTGCTATCGCCGGGCCGCTGATCCTGCTGCCTGGTTTCGCCTTCCTGCTGACGCTGTCGGCTTTTTATCCGGAGATCAATCAATCGACCCTGCCGGTGCAGACCGTGCTGGCCCGGCTGGACAGTCCGGGCCTGGCGCTGGCTCTGCAACTGGTCGTGCTGGGGGCGCTGATCAAGACAGGGGCCGGTCTGCTGCATGGATTCAACGAACGGCTGGCCCGCCATTTCGCCGATATGGACCGGCCATTGCGGTCCGGCCTGCGTCCGCTGGTGGCCCTTGCCGTCATGATGGTGGCCATCGTGGCGGCAACGCGCATCGGTTTGGTGGACCTGATCGGCAGCGGTTATCGCTATTCAGCGCTGTTCTATCTTGCCGTCCTGGTCATTCCGCTGTTCACCGTCGGTGCATGGCGCGCGTTCATGCAGAAGGAGGATTGAGCCATGAGCCTGCGCATCCTGCTGCTCACCACCGCGCTGTGCCTGTCGCTGCCCGCCACGGCCGATATCGTTGTCACCAATGTCCGCCTGGTCGACGGAACCGGAACCGCTGCTTCGGCCGGGGAGTTACGCATCGCCGGAGGACTGATCGCGGCGGTAGGGCCGCGCGTTCCGCGTGAGGCCGGGGATGAGATTGTTGACGGCGGGGGACAGGTTCTGGCGCCTGGCTTCATCGACAGCCACAGCCACCTGGACCGCACCATGTTCGCCACGCCCGACGTGCCGGGCGCGGTGAACCAGGGGGTGACGACCATCATCATCGGCCAGGACGGCTATTCGGAACTGCCGACAGCAGACCTGAACGCGCGCCTTGCGGCCAGTCCCGTGGCCGTCAATGTCGGGACCTATTCCGGCCATAACGATCTGCGCCGCCGTGTCATGGGCGATAGACGTGACTTGGCGGGCGATGGGCAACTCCTGGCCATGGAGAATCTGCTGGATGCCGATATGCGGGCAGGGTCGATGGGACTGTCCACGGGCCTGATTTATGTACCCGGGGTATTTTCCGATACGCGTGAGGTTCTGGCCCTTGCCCGGGTCGCTGCCGCCCATGGTGGCCGCTATATCAGTCATATCCGTAACGAGGCCGATCAGATAGAGGCCGCGGTCGAGGAATTCCTGCTGGTCGGCCGAACGACAGGCATGCCGGTCAAGCTGTCCCATATCAAGATCGCCATCAAATCGAAATGGGGGCAGGCGCCCGCCATCCTGGCGCGTCTGGATCAGGCACGGGCCGAGGGGATGGACGTCACCGCCGATATCTACCCCTATATCTATTGGCAGACGACCATGGCGGCGCTGTTCCCGGACAAGAATTTCAACGACCCGACCGGTGTGGCCCGCAATTTCCGCGAAACCACACCGCCGGATACGCTGATCCTGACCACCTTCCTGGCCGACCCGTCACTGGTCGGCAAGAGTATCACGCAGATCGCGGCGAGCCGCGGCCAGGACCCGGTCAAGACCTATCTGGATCTGATGGCACAGGCAGCCATCTACCAGATGCAGCATCCGGATCAGGAACCGGTGGAGCGTATCGTCGGGTTCAGCATGTCGGAGCAGGATCTGACAACCTTCCTGAACTGGCCCCATACCAATATCTGCTCCGACGGGTTCGATGGTGGCCACCCCCGAGGCTATGCCACCTTCACCCGCATCCTGGGCCACTATGTCCGGGAAAAACATGTGCTGGGCCTGGAACAGGCGGTGCATCGAATGACAGGCCTGACGGCAGCCCATCTGGGCATCATCGACCGCGGCCTGCTTCGGCCGGGCATGGCGGCCGACCTCGTCCTGTTCGATCCCGATACCGTGGCGGATCGCGCCAGCCTGACCGACAGCAAGGCCCTTTCCGCAGGGATTACCCGGGTCTGGGTCAATGGTGTGCCCGTCTATGAAGGTCAGCGGACCCTGGGTGTTCATCCCGGCCGGTTCCTGCCGGCGGCACCCCACGCACCCTGGGTGCCCAAGCGGCGGTAGCCGCTCTGCCGCCCCATTCCATTCGTCATCCATGAAGGAAACCACCATGCGATTTGAAGCCAGGGTGGAACGCTGGCCTATGCGTTCGCCTTTCCGCATCTCTGGCCAGGAATTCAATATGGCAGAGATGCTGGTTGTCCAGGTGCGGGACGGCGATCTGGTCGGGTATGGGGAAGCCTGCGGCGTCTATTACCGGGGCGACGGCCCTGACCGGATGCTGGAGATGGCGTTGTCGGTGAGAGATGCCCTGGCCGCCGGTGCCGACCGCACCCGGCTTCAGGACCTGCTGCCGGATTGTGGAGCCCGCAATGCTATCGACTGCGCGCTATGGGATCTGGAGGCCAAGCGCAGCGGCCGTCCCGTCTGGGCTATGGCCGGCCTGAAAGCGGCCGTGCCGCTGCCCAGCTTCTTCACCATCGGCATCGACACGCCCGATGCCATGGCGGCCGCGGCCCGAACCATGACCCATGCCCGCGCCATCAAATTGAAACTGTCGGGCGACGGGGATGATGGGGCCCGTGTGGGTGCTGTGCGTGCGGCCCGGCCCGATGCCTGGCTGGCCGTGGACGGTAATCGCGGTTTCACCATCGACAGCATCAATGCCCTGGTACCGATGCTGGAGACGGCCGGGGTACGGCTGTTGGAACAGCCGCTCGCCATCGGGCGCGAAGGCGACATGGCCGGTCTGGACGGCAGCATTCCTACGGCAGCGGATGAAAGCGTGCAGGTCGCGGCCGACCTGGCGGGGCTGGTCGGCCTTTTCGACATCGTCAATATCAAGCTGGACAAGTGCGGTGGCCTGACCCACGCCCTGATCATGGAGAAGGCGGCGCGGGACCTTGGCTTCCAGGTCATGGTCGGCAACATGACGGGGACAAGCTGGTCACAGGCGCCGGCCTTCGTGCTGGGCCAATTGTGCGACTATTGCGATCTGGACGGACCGACCTTCCTGGCCGCCGACCGCACCCCGGCACTCTGGTACGCAGATGGTCTGGTATATTGCCCGGATGAGGTTTGGGGGGGAGCGCGATGAACAGGGTTTTGTCGATGGTGGCCGCGTCGGTCCTGGTGCTGGCCGCCGGTTGTGCCGCTCCGCCGAAGCCGGAGGTCGTCGGGATTGTGGACCGGATGGTCGATGTGCGCGGGGTGGCGATGCATTTTCGCGTTTATCCGGGTGGCCCGCGCACCATCCTGCTGGAATCCGGCTCCGGTCTGGGGGCGGACACCTGGAAGGATGTGGCCCCCCGCCTGGCACAGGCGACGGGGGCGACAATCATCGCCTATGACCGCGCCGGCATGGGCAGCAGCCCCGGCCTGTCCACGCAATATGATGTGCATGAGGAGATCGGCCGGCTGCATGCGGGTCTTTACGCCCTGGGCCGTGACCATCATCTGACCCTCGTCGGCCATTCCTATGGCGGCTATCTGATCCAGCTTTATGCCAATCTCTATCCCGGCGATGTGGAGGCGATGGTCTATGTCGATGCCAACACGGTGACGGGCATCGACGGTATCGGTGGAGCGGCAAAGTTGGCGGAGGGGCGGATCAAGGCCAATGACGTGCCCGACCCCACGCCCTATCAGCAGTCCAACCTGCGCCTGTCGCGCGGGCTTGTACGCACGCAGGAGACGATGCGCGCTTATCCGCCCGTCTGCGGCATCCCCGTTTCAGTAATCACGGCCGGCAAGGTCTGGCCCGGCACAGCGGAGAGCGTGGTGGAGGGCTGGCGTTCCGGACATCGCGAACTGGTGGCGCTTACCGGTGGTACGGCCGTTCTGGCTGCGGGGGCCGGACACATGGTCCATACCGACAAGCCCGATATCGTCGTCTCCACGGTGACCGATGCCTTTTGGGCCGCCCGGGATCGCCCTGCGCAGCTTGGCATACCGGGAAAGGTTTGTGAAAAGCAAAGCCGATGACGTTTGTGTGAAGTGGACGGCCAGCCTGTAAAGATGAACCTGTTTCCCGCCGTATGATCCCCTTCAGCTAATACAGATAATGAAGGGAACAGGGATATGAGCTTCATGGGTAAGAGGATTCTTCGCGCCGTTTCAGTGCTGTCGCTGCCATTCTCGCTGACCGGCTTCGCTTTGGCCGCGCCGGATGAGGCGCCGATCCAGCTTGAAGAGATCATCGTCACCGCCACCAAGCGCGCCAGCCTGTTGCAGGAGACGCCAATTGCCATCACGGCCATCACCGGTTCCACGCTGCAGGAGATGGGCGCGAAGGGGATGGATGATTTCTTCCGTACCGTCCCCGGCCTGGTGGTGCAGGAGGGGGAGACGGGTGCCGGCCGGGGGCGTGTCGCCGTACGCGGCATCCGCAGCCAGGGCGAAGCCACGCTGGGCCTTTATTATGGGGAAACGCCGATCATCGGTTCGAATGGCACGGCATCGGATCCCGGCGGCCGCACAGGTGATCTGGCCCTGTTCGACGTGCGACAGATCGAGGTGCTGCGCGGGCCGCAGGGTACGCTGTACGGCTCCAGTTCCATGGGTGGGACGATCCGCGTGCTGTTCAACGAGCCCTCGACGCGCGGCGTCGCCTCCTCGGTCAGCAGCGAGGGTTCCTTTACCAGGGATGGCGGCTTCAACTACGCCCTTCAGGCCATGCTCAATACGCCACTGACGGAGACGCTGGCGCTGCGCGCGGTGGTGTCGCGGCAGGAGAATGAGGGTTATATCGATCAGGTGACGCTGAACCGCAAGAATACCAATGACAGCCGGCAGACCAGCGTACGTGCAGCCCTGAAATGGGCGCCACGGGAGGATTTCAGCTACACGCTGACCGTCATGCACCAGGACAGCGGCGTGGATGACAGCACGCTCTATACGCGGTCGCTGGGCATGTTCAATTCCAACGCCCCGACCCTGACCAGCTATGACGAGAAATTCACCCTGGTCAGTGGCGAGGGGCGGCTGGACCTGGGTTTCGCCGATCTGGTGCTGGCCAGCGGCTGGCAGGAGAGCGGCACGGAACGCACCACCGACGGTACGGCGACGGCGCTGGCTTCCATCGCCGCACCCGCCAGCCCCTGTCGCATCCATTTCGGCATTTCCACGGCCTGTTCCGCGACGCAGTTGGCGAGCTATGTCGCTTATGCAAGGACGCGCACACCGGCCTTGTTCTATGCCGAGATGGAAAACCGTGTCATCACGCAGGAGGCGCGCCTGACCTCCAACGGGCAAGGCGCGTTACAATGGACGGCCGGCCTTTATTATGAAAAGCGCAACGATGATGTGGACAGCTATTTCGTGTTGGCGGATGCCACGACGGGTGAGCTGATCAAGCCCATCGACGTCACATCCTATCGCTATGTCGATACCGACATGACCCAGGTGGCGCCCTTTGGCGAAGCCACCCTGGAAGTGCTGCCCGGCCTGAAGGTGACCGGCGGCCTGCGCTATTATCATTATGAAAAGACGGTGGCCGGCGAAGTGGTGCTGCCCGGCGGTCCCAGCTATCAGTCGGCCAGCCCCTATGCCGAGACCAAGACGACGGAAAGCGGCACCATCGGCAAGGCCAGCCTCAGCTATCAGGCCACGGATGACGTTCTGCTCTATTCCACGGCCTCGCAAGGTTTCAGGCCGGGGGGAACAAACAATACGCCCAATATCCCCAGCGACCTGATCACGTATGAGTCCGACAGCCTGTGGAACTATGAGGCGGGTATAAAGACCAACTGGTTCGACAAGGTGCTCAGCGCCAATCTGGCGGGCTATTGGATCGACTGGGACAATATCCAGGTTTCCACCCGCACGGCCGACAATGTCTTCTCGTTCATCACCAATGCCGGTGCTGCCCGCACACGTGGCGTGGAATTCGAACTGAATGCCCGCCCCGTGACCGGCCTTACGCTTTCGGCCACGGTCAACTACACGGATGCCAAGCTGACCGAGGATCAGGTGAACAGCAGCTCTTTGCCCTCCACGTCCATTGGCCGGGCGGGGGATCGCATCCCCTATACACCGCGCTGGAGTGGCTCGGCCTCGGCCAGCTATGAGTGGGAACTGAGTGCCAGCCTGTCCGGCCTGGCCCGGTTGGACTATTCCTACACGGGTCAGTATCCTAACACGTTCCGCCCCACCCTTTCCACCTACAGGGTGATCGGCGGCTATCACATTGTCGGCGGCCGGCTCGGCGTAAAGGCTGAGGGATGGAACGCCGCGCTGTTCGCACGCAACCTGTTCAACAGCCAGGCTTCCACATTCACCGATGGCTCCACGCGTTATGTCGCTGTGCGGCCGCGGACCATCGGCGTATCGGTCGGCGCCGATTTCTGATCGGCGCTTCTCCCCCTTCAATGGAGAAGATTTTAACGGCCGACTACGGGATGAGTTCTGAAAACACATAGGGTTCTTCAGCCCGACAGAGGCACAGGCCGAGAGGGGTGCGTAAGACAGGGCTACAACGAGACCTGCCCTCGCATCCCTGGGTACCGCGCACCGACCGAATTGGCATCACTGCCCGGGTTCAACCCCGGGCAGTGATACCGTCGGCTTTTCTGTCCAGGTGCCGAGGTCCAAGAGAAGGCCTATCGAAAATGTTCAATCGGGCTGAAATCTGGGGGCTGCGTCCCCGTCCCACCGTCGACCCTCTCAAATGTGCTATGGAGAAATTCTCCAGCATTATTGTTAATGCAGGCTATTTATCAGCGATGAACAAGAATAACTTTGGACATATATATAG
>NZ_JAGOGJ010000062.1 GCF_017996735.1 Niveispirillum sp. | reverse complement strand
CCGACCCCCGCCCCCTCCCGGGCTGGACCCTGGCCCGCCGGGCCGACAGCACCGATGCCTACCGGACCGGGGATTTCGTGGTCGAAGGCTATGACCCGCACCCGCCGATCAAGGCGGATGTGGCCGTGTAGGGTCCTTGCTTTTTACGAGGATTGTCGTATAGTTCGGGGGACTGGATGGGCTGGCGTGCCGTCAAAAGCCGGGTTTTACGTGACCTGCGTGACGGCCGGTTCCTGCATGAGGCACGCAATAGCATCGAGACCAGGAACAAGCTGGCCACGGGCGAGGTGTCGGCGGATTTCGTGCATGACCTGATCGCGGGCGCCACCGGCAATCACCACCGGGCCAGCCCACACCATGCCCATGCCAGCATTGAGGTCCATATCGTGGTGCGCAATGGCTGGTACATCAAGTTCTACTTCCTGGACCCGGACACCACCTTCATCAGCGTCCATCGCTGAAGGCAGGTAGGCATGAAGCTGTATGTTGAAGGCGAGGCGGGCAGGGCGGTCTGTCACCGGGACGGGCTGGTCACCACCCATTTCCGGTACCGCGATGTGCCGTTTGATGACGGTCACGGCAGTGCGCCCGACATTCTGGTCGGGGTTTGCGATGTTTGCGGTGATGTCCTGACCATTCCGCCGCAATCCACGCCTGCCATTCGGGCCGCAAGGGAGCGGGCGACGGTATCGCTGGAAGCGCAGTTGCCCGCCCTGTACCTGGAAACGCTCGACCTTGCCGCCTATCGCATCAATCCGCAGCTTTCGACCGATTTCCGCAAGGCGCTGCTGTCCTATTACCTGCATGGGGCAGCGGCGGAGAAGGAGGCGGGGGCGGGTTTGCTGGCCGATTGGCAGGCCTTCCGCGACAGCTTCCCGGGGGCTGAGAAACAATCCCCGCGTAAACGCCTGTCGCTGAAAATCTCTCCCTTCCTGGCGGGCGAGATGGAGATGTTGATGGTGGCCACCGCGTTGAACCGGACCGATCTGATCAAATCGCTGGTCGGGCGCATCCATCGGGAGGTCGTTGCGCCGGCCAAGCCGCGAGTGCTGCCGGCCCTGCAGCGCTTTGCCGGGGCTGCCGCTTAGGCACCTTGCCCATAAAATAACCAATATTTTACAGTAGGATATGCGTGTTTTTCATGGGAAGCTGACGGCCCTTGCAGCTTGGCCGGAGATGTCCCGCGATGAACCGTCTGCGTTCGTTTGCCCTGTCGCTTTGTGTTGCCACCGCGCTGTGCGCGATACCGGCCACGGGGGCCTGGGCGCAGAAGGACAGTGCGGTGGTGACGGCGCTGCCCATGGGCCGGGCCATGGTGTCGTCGGCGGACCCGCGCGCCACCGATGCGGGGCGGGGAATCCTGCGCCAGGGCGGGTCGGCGGCGGATGCGGCGGCGGCCCTGATGCTGGCCCTGACGGTGGTGGAGCCGGAATCGTCCGGCATCGGCGGCGGCGGCTTCATGCTGTACCACCCGGCCGGGTCCAAGGACACGTTCAGCTATGACGGGCGGGAGGAGGCGCCATCGGCGGCTAGGCCCGACCGGTTCATGCAAAACGGCCAGGAAATGGATTATGAACTGGCGCGGGCCGGCGGCCTGTCCGTCGGTGTGCCGGGCAATATCCGCCTGATCGAACTGGCCCATGCCCGCCATGGCAAGCTGCCCTGGAAGGCGCTCTTCCAGCCGGCCATCAAACTGGCGCGCGACGGCTTTGTCGTCACCCCGCGCATGGTGAAGATGCTGGAGGAACAGAAACCGCTGCTGTCCGTGTCGAAAGAGGCGCAGGAACTCTATTATCAGCCGGACGGGTTGCCCAAGCCGGTGGGATCGGTGATCAAAAACCCCAAGCTGGCCGATCTGCTGACGCTGGTGGCGGAGAAGGGGGCGGATGCTTTCTACAAGGGGCCGGCGGCGGAGCGGTTGCGGGCGGCGGTGGGCAAGGCGCCGCGTAACCCCAGCGTCATCACGGCCGAGGATATGGTGAATTACCGGGCCGTGTCGCGCCCGCCCGTCTGTGGCACCTACCGTGTCTACACCGTCTGCGGCATGGGGCCGCCCTCCTCTGGTGGCATCGCGGTGCTGACCATCCTGAAACAGATGGAAGGGTTCGACATTCCTTCCATGGGGCCGAACAGCCCGGAAGCCTGGCATATCCTGGGCGAATCGATGCGGCTGGCCTATGCCGACCGGGCCAAGTGGCTGGGTGACCCGGACCATGTTAAGGTGCCGGTCGAGGGGTTGACCGACCCCGCCTATATCAAGGATCGGGCCAAGCTGATCGATCCGAAGAAGGCCATGCCCAAGGCGTTGCCGGGCAATCCCAAGGATGCGCCGCGCGTGTCGGACATTCCCGACAATGAAATCCCGGGCACCACCCATTTCTCCGTTGCCGATGAATGGGGCAATGTCGCGTCCATGACCTCCACCATTGAGGATATCTATGGCTCCGGCATCATCGTGGACGGCTATGTGCTGAACAACGAGCTGACGGATTTCAACTTTGTGCCCGACGTGGACGGCGTGCCCACCGCCAACCGGGTGGAGCCGGGCAAGCGCCCGCGCAGTTCCATGTCGCCCACCATCGTCTATGACCAGAGCGGTCAGGCCGTGCTGGCCATCGGTGCGGCGGGCGGGCCGACCATCATCGCGCAGGTGGCCAAGGCCATTGTCGGCGTGCTGGACTGGAAGCTGGATGTGCAGTCGGCCCTGGCCCTGCCCACCTTCATGGGCAGCGGCGATACGATCCGGATCGAGGCGGGGACGCCGGTCGGCGGCATGGCGGACAGGCTGCGCGCCATGGGCCATCAGGTTGTGGTCGATGATTTCGGCGGCAAGCTGAACGGCATCGACCGGATGACGGGGCAATGGCGCGGCGGGGCCGATCCAAGGTCGAACGGGACGGCGGGGGCGCCGTAACTGGCGCGGGCTGCCGTCCGGTTGCTGTCTTTCCGGAAATGCTACCCCGCCTGGGAGTACAAAAAAAGAGGGCGGCTGGGATGAACCCAACCGCCCTTGAGGTCGATCGCCGTGAAATGACCGGACAACGGCGATCGTAGAGGACCGGAAAAAGGTTAAGCGCGGCGGGGCAGGGATGCCGCTTCACGCGCCAGTGATGTGACGCCCGCCCAGTCGCCCGCCTTGACCAGATGGCCCGGCGTCACCCAGGACCCGCCCACGCACATGACGTTGGGCAGGGCCAGGAAATCGGGCGCGGTGGCGGCGGTGACGCCGCCCGTGGGGCAGAACTTGATCTGGGACAGCGGCGAGGACACGGCTTTCAGCATGTCGATGCCGCCCACGACCGTGGCCGGGAACAGCTTCTGGTGACGGATGCCGCGCGACAGCAGGTACATCATCTCCGCCGGCGTCGCCACACCGGGCAGGTAAGGAATGCCGCTGTCCAGCACCGCATCGACCAGACCCGGATAGGTGCCGGGGCTGACGATGAACTTGGCCCCCGCATCGGCTACATCCTTCACCTGCTCCGGGGCGATGACGGTGCCGGCGCCGACGACGGCCCCAGGCACCTTGGCCATGATGCGGATGGCGTCCAGGGCCGCGGGCGAGCGCAGGGTGACTTCCAGCACCGGCAGGCCGCCGGCAACCAGGGCTTCGGCCAGCGGCTGGGCGTCTTCCAGCCGGTCGATGATGATCACCGGAATGACCGGGGCCAGGCTGGCGATGTGGGCGATATCCATGCTCATCTTGTCAGGTTCCGGTCGGATCAGGCGGTGGTGACGGGGGCAGCGAAGCAGGACCCACCCTGCTCGGCCCCGGTGGCGGATGCCCGGAAGGCACCGAACAGGTTGCGGCCCATGCCCCATTCGTTATGGGACAGGTCGGGCACGGTCACGGTGCGGGCCATGAATTCGGCGGCGTCGACCAGCACGTTCAATTCACCGGTTTCGGCGTTCAGGCGGATGATGTCGCCGTCACGCACCTTGGCCAGCGGGCCGCCGCCCAGGCATTCCGGCGTGATATGGATGGCGGCCGGCACCTTGCCCGACGCGCCCGACATGCGGCCATCGGTGACCAGGGCCACCTTGAAGCCCTTGTCCTGCAACACGCCCAGGCCGGGGGTCAGCTTGTGCAGTTCCGGCATGCCGTTGGCGCGCGGACCCTGGAAGCGGACAACGGCGACGACGTCGCGGTTCAACTGACCGGCCTTGAAGGCGGCCTGAAGGTCATCCTGGTTGTCGAACACGGCGGCCGGCGCCTCGATCACCCGGTGTTCCGGCTTCACGGCGGACACCTTGATGATGCCCCGGCCCAGATTGCCGGACAGAAGCCGCATGCCGCCCGTGCTGTCGAACGGGTCGGCGACGGGGCGCAGCACCTTGGTATCGGCGCTTTCCTTCACGCCGGGCCGCCAGGTGGCCACCCCGTGATTATCCAGGAAGGCATCCTGGCGATAGGCGTCCAGGCCTTCGCCGGCCACCGTCTTCACATCGCCATGCAGCAGGCCGCTATCCAGCAGTTCGGAGATCACGAACTGCATGCCGCCGGCGGCGTGGAAATGGTTCACATCGGCCACGCCATTGGGATAGACGCGGGCCAGCAGCGGCACCGAGGAGGACAGGTCGCTGAAATCCTGCCAGTCGATCTGGATACCGGCAGCGGCGGCCATGGCGACCAGATGCAGGGCATGGTTGGTGGACCCGCCCGTCGCCATCAGGCCGATGATGCCGTTGACGATGGCCTTTTCATCGATCACGTCGCAGATGGGCGTGTAGTCATCGCCCAGCGCCGTGATCCTGGCCGCACGCTCCGCGGCGGCCACGGTCAGGGCGTCGCGCAGCGGCGTGTTGGGGTTGATGAAGGATGCGCCCGGCAGGTGCAGGCCCATGATCTCCATCAGCATCTGATTGGAATTGGCGGTACCGTAGAAGGTACAGGTACCCGGCCCGTGATAGCTTTGCGACTCCGCCTCCAGCAGGGCATCGCGGCCCAGCTTGCCCTCTGCGTACAATTGCCGGACCTTGGCCTTTTCCGGGTTGGACAGGCCGGATGTCATGGGGCCGGCGGGCACGAAGACGGCCGGCAGATGGCCGAAGGACAGGGCGCCGATGAACAGGCCCGGCACGATCTTGTCGCAGACACCCAGATAAAGGCCCGCATCGAACATGTTGTGCGAGAGCGCAATGGCCGTCGCCATGGCGATGACATCGCGGGAGAACAGCGACAGTTCCATGCCGGGCTGACCCTGGGTCACGCCGTCACACATGGCGGGCACGCCGCCCGCGAATTGCGCTACGGCCCCCACCTTGCGCACGGCATCCTTGATCAGCGCCGGATAGCGTTCCAGCGGCTGATGCGCCGACAGCATGTCATTGTAGGCCGACACGATGGCGATGTTGGGTTCGGTCCCCGATTTCAGCTTGGCCTTGTCATCGGCGGCACAGGCCGCGAAACCATGGGCCAGGTTGCCACAGGCGAGCGTGCCGCGCTTGGGACCCTTGCCGGCGGCGGCGCGGGTCTGCTCCAGATATTTGGACCGGGTGGCGACGCTGCGCCCGATGATCCGGTCGGTGACGCGGCGGATGGCGTCCTGTGTCATCTCGAACTTCCTCCTTCAGGGGCGCCCGGCAAAAGCCAGGGGGTTACGGCGCCCACCAGATGGAAACGGGGACCTGGGTCTGGTGCAGGACGGAGCGGACGGGGGCGGCCTCAACCGGCCCCGGCAGCAACGCCGTGTCCAGAACGGATTTTTTCTTGTCACCCGTGATCAGCAGGGCAACGGCGCGGGCGCGCAGCAGTTCCGGCAAGGTCAGGGTGATGCGGGCCGGCACACTCCCTCCAGCCGTAATGGCAGCCGGCGTGACGGCGGCCACGGCCAGACCCAGTGACCCGCTCAACGCCTCTTCCAATCCGGCGGCGCCGGGGAAGAAGCTGGCCGTGTGGCTGTCCTCCCCCATGCCCAGAAGGACAAGGTCATAGGGGCGGGGCATGGTGGCCAGCCGGCTGCTGGTGCGGGCCAGCCCGTCGGCAGGGGTAGCACCCACGCTTTTCAGGCCGACGACGGTCGCACCCTTGGCAACGGCGTTTGACAGGGTCCGGCGGACCATCGCCTCATTGCTGGCGGGATCATCCAGATCGACCCAGCGCTCATCCGACAGGGTCAGATAGACCTTGTCCCAGGGCAGGTCATAGGTATCCAGCCGGGCGAACAGATCGGCGGGCGTGGTGCCGCCCGACAGGACCAGCGAGGCACGACCATAGGTGGCCACCGCATCGCGGATCAGGCCCGCGATATGGTCAGCAAACGCTGCGACCAGGGATGCCTTGTCGGCATGGGCATTAATAGTCGGCATCGTTCCACCGCCGATCATCACGGGCCAGCAGCAGGGCCGCCGAGAGCGGGCCCCAGCTTCCGGCCGGATAGGGTTCCGCCGGCTGGTCGGTGTCCTTCCAGCCCTTCTGAATGGTGTCGATCCAGGCCCAGGCGGCGTCCACTTCGTCCCGGCGCATGAACAGGGACGGGTTGCCGCGCACGGTGTCCATCAACAGACGCTCATACGCGTCGGGATACCGGTCCTTGAACGTTTCCGCATAGGACAGGTTCAGCGGCACGGAGCGCAGGCGCAGGCCGCCGGGGCCGGGCACCTTGGTCATGATCGACAGGTTCACACCTTCATCCGGCTGCAACCGGATGACCAGCCGGTTGGCGGTCAACTCGCCCGCACCCCGCCCGAAGACATTGTGCGGCACGGCCTTGAACTGGATCACGATTTCCGAATAACGCGTGGGCATGCGCTTGCCCGTGCGCAGATAGAACGGGACCCCGCCCCAGCGCCAGTTATCCAC
This sequence comes from Niveispirillum sp., assembly GCF_017996735.1. Taxonomy (GTDB): domain Bacteria; phylum Pseudomonadota; class Alphaproteobacteria; order Azospirillales; family Azospirillaceae; genus Niveispirillum. Next base: position 32,332 of record NZ_JAGOGJ010000062.1, on the reverse strand, counting down.
CTCCGCCTTGATGGCCACGAAGGTTTCATTGTTGGAGCTGCTGCCCAGTTCCTCAGCGTAGCCCGGGACCGTCTTGCCCTCGATCGCGCCCTGGCGGTACTGGCCGCGCACGGTCTTGGCCTTCACCTCCTGCGCGGTGATGGGGCGCAGCGCGCGCAGGACCTTGATCTTCTCGTTCCGGATCATGTCCTCCGTCAGGGATGACGGCGGTTCCATGGCCACAAGGCAGAGAAGCTGCAGGAAATGGTTCTGCACCATGTCGCGGAGCGCGCCGGCCTTGTCGTAATAGTCGGCGCGGCCTTCCACGCCCACCTTTTCGGCCACGGTGATCTGCACATGGTCGATATAGTTGGCGGACCAGAGCGGCTCGAACAGGGCATTGCCAAAGCGCAGCACCATCAGGTTCTGCACCGATTCCTTGCCCAGGTAATGGTCGATGCGGAAGATCTGCTCTTCCTTGAAGATGGCGCCAACCTCGTTATTCACGGTGTTGGCCGAGGCCTGATCCTTGCCGATCGGCTTTTCCAGGACGACGCGCGTCTTGGGGCAGATCAGGTCGGCTTCCTTAATGTTGCGGCAGATGGCACCGAACAGGACAGGCGAGGTTGCCAGATAGAAGACGCGGGCCTTGTCCCCGCCATCCTTCAACGCCTCGACCAGCAGTGGCCAGTTGCCGCCCGGCTTGGTCGCGTCCAGTGGCACATAGGTGATGCGGCCCAGGAACCGGGACAGCACGCCCTGGTCGATATCATCGGCCGGAATGAACTGTTCCAGGGCCTTGGTGATCTGGGCGCGGAAGCTGTCGGTATTCTGATCGGTGCGGGACACGCCGATGATGCGGCTGTCATCCGTCAACTGATGGTCGCGTTCGCGATAGTACAGGGCGGGCATCAGCTTGCGCAGGGCCAGATCGCCCGTGCCGCCGAACACCACATAGTCGAAGGGATTAACCTGCATCACATCAGCCATGGCACCCGGCCCGCCCGTCCCTTGATTTCCGGCCGCTTTTCGGCCGAGGCGGCGCGCGGTCCGCGCCGTCTTCTGCCCTGAATGTAGCAGAATTACCGAAGGGGGCAAGCGGGTACTACGAATATCCCTTGCATTTCCGGCATTCGCGCGCATGTTTGTGACGTACATGCTGCGCTGCGGCGTAACTTTACTACGCCTTTTGCCCTATAGAAGGCATTTCGGTGGCGGAACGGGCCAGCATCTGCGGGCAGGGGTGCCCCGCTGTTACCGACTGTATGGCGGCCTTGCCAAATCCGGCTGGATTTCGTGTAATTCCCTTACATGGCCCGCTGGCCGGCTGATACTATCTCCCTAGGAGTTTGGCTCACCGGGAGATGGTTCGGCGGTGCCGGCGATTGAGGTCGGTGATCGGTTACGATCACCGAGACTGGGTAGAACATGTTTGGGGGAGTGGCCGACGTGCTTGAACGTATCCGCGGCATGCAGTCCGGTCTGCGCCGATCCGAACAGAAGATCGCGGAGGTGGTGCTGAAACGCCCGCATTCGGTGGTCAACGCCTCCGTCGCGGAGGTGGCGCGGGAGGCGCAGGTCAGTCAGCCGACGGTGGTGCGTTTCTGTCGTTCCATCGGCTGTGCGGGTTTTCAGGATTTCAAGCTGCGTCTGGCCCAGGATCTGGCCACCGGCACGCCCTATGTGCACGAGGAGGTGCGGCCCGACGATCCCGTCGTCGATGTGGCCGCCAAGGTGCTGAACCGTTCCATCGCGTCGCTGACCCGTGTGCGCAACCATACCAATCCGGAAGCGCTGGAGGAGGCGGTTCGTATCCTGTCCGAAGCGCAGCGCATGGAATTCTATGGTTTTGGTGCCTCGGGCGTGGTGGCCATGGATGCGCAGAACAAGTTCTTCCGCCTGGGCATTCCCTGCGTCGCCTATACCGATTTCCATGTGCAGGCCATGTCGGCCACCCTGCTGGGGCCGAATGCGGCGGCGTTGGTCATCTCCCATACCGGCCGCACGCGGGAACTGCTGCGGTCGGTCGATCTGGCGCTGGACAGCGGGGCCAAGGTGGTGGCGCTGACATCGGGCGGGTCGCCGCTGGCGGAAAAGGCCACGGTGTCGCTGCTGGTCGATGTGGTGGAGGATACCAGCATGTATACGCCGATGGTCAGCCGTCTGGCGCATCTGGCCATGCTGGACGTGTTGCAGGTCGCGGTGGCATTGCGCCGGGGTGTCAATCTGGCCGAGAGCCTGGCGCGGTCGAAGCGGCCGATCCGGGAGCGGCGGTTGGGGCAGCGGGGGTAGTTGGGGCGTTGTTCCCTCACCCTCCCAAACGCTGGCGCGTTCGGGCCCCTCCCTCTCCCACATTCGTGGGCGAGGGGCGTAATTTGAGAAGGGCAGTTTGTGTCGCTCCCTCACCCTTCCAAACGCTGACGCGTTCGGGCCCCCCTCTCCCACATTCGTGGGCGAGGGGCGGAACATGGTGTTGAGCCTTATTTCGTCCCTCGCCCGCCCCTGGCGGGAGAGGGAGGGGCCCGCGCCGGAAGGCGTGGGAGGGTGAGGGGGCAACGTGCGCTACACTCACCTCCCGCAAACATGGTAAATTACAGTCCCACCCCAACTCAGGTTCACCATGCCCCAGACCCCGTCCGAAGCCGAGATTGCCGCCATTACCCAGGCGACACATGGTGATGTCTTCGCGATCCTGGGGCCGCATCCGCTGCATGATGGATCGGGGCGGGTGGAATTACGGGTGTTCCGGCCGGATGCCGACCGGGTGACCGTAATCGGTCCGGACGGGGTGGAGCGGCTGGACCTGCCGCGCCTGCATGCCGACGGGTTCTTCGCAGGCACGCTGAGTGCCGAACAGGCCGCCGGTTACCGGTTGCGCCTGTCGCACGGGAACGATCGCTGGGAGATTGAGGACCCGTACTGTTTCCCGCCCATCCTGGGGGAGATGGACCAGTATCTGTTGGGCGAGGGGCGGCATTGGCGGTCCTATGAAAAGCTGGGCGCCCATCCGGATGTGATCGACGGGGTGGCCGGCGTGCGCTTCGCCGTCTGGGCGCCCAATGCACGGCGCGTCTCTGTCGTGGGCGACTTCAATGGCTGGGATGGGCGGATGCATGTCATGCGCCTGCGCCTGGGCTCCGGCATCTGGGAGATTTTTGTGCCCGGCGTTGCCGAGGGTGCGCATTACAAGTATGAGATTCTGGATGCCGGCGGTTATCTGCTGCCACTGAAGGCCGATCCGCATGCGCTGGCGGCGGAATTCCGGCCCGCCACCGCCTCCATCGTCGCACGCATCAATCATCATGCCTGGCAGGATAAGGACTGGCTGGCCAAGCGGGCGGCGCGCAATGCCCGCACGGCGCCGATTTCGATCTATGAGGTGCATCCCGGTTCCTGGCGCCGGCCCGGCCATGGCGGCTACCTGAACTGGCGCGATCTGGCGGGCCAGTTGGTGCCGTATGTGAAGGAAATGGGCTTCACCCATATCGAGGTGATGCCGGTGCATGAGCATCCGTTCGACGGCTCCTGGGGTTATCAGGCCCTGGGCCTGTTTGCGCCGACCTCTCGCTTTGGCACGCCGGCCGATTTCCAGGCCTTTGTCGATGCCTGCCATCAGGCGGAAATCGGCCTGATCATCGATTGGGTGCCCGGTCATTTTCCGACCGACGCCCATGGTCTGTATGAATTCGACGGCTCGCACCTGTACGAACATGCCGATCCGCGCCAGGGCTATCACCCCGACTGGAACACCGCGATCTATAATTTCGGTCGGAATGAGGTGACGAATTTCCTCATCTCCAACGCCCTGTTCTGGCTGCGGCATTACCATATTGACGGGCTGCGCGTGGATGCCGTCGCCTCCATGCTGTATCTGGACTACAGCCGCAAGGAAGGCGAATGGATCCCCAACCGCCATGGCGGGCGGGAGAACCTGGAAGCCATCGATTTCATGCGCCGCATGAACGCCCTGGTCTATGGAACCGAGGAAGGGCAGGGCGGCGGGGCCATCACCATCGCCGAGGAATCGACCGCCTGGCCCGGCGTGTCACAGCCGGCCCATGCCGGCGGGCTGGGCTTTGGCTATAAATGGAACATGGGCTGGATGCATGACACGCTGAAATATATGCAGCGTGATCCCATCCATCGCCGCCATCACCATAGCGATCTGACTTTCGGCCTGCTCTACGCCTTTTCCGAAAATTTCATCCTGCCGCTCAGCCATGATGAGGTTGTGCATGGCAAGGGCTCGCTGCTGGCCCGCATGCCGGGCGATGACTGGCAGAAATTCGCCAATCTGCGCGCCTATTTCAGCTTCATGTGGACCCATCCGGGCAAGAAGCTGCTGTTCATGGGCGGTGAGTTCGCGCAAGGACGCGAATGGAACCATGACGGGCAGTTGGACTGGCATCTGCTGGACGATCATGGCGGTGGGCATTGGCACCGGGGCGTGCGCGATCTGGTCCGCGACCTGAACCATCTCTACCGCGACACGCCGGCCCTGCATGAGCGGGACTGTGAGGGGGAGGGTTTCCGCTGGATCAAGGGCGGAGCGGCCGAGGAAAGCGTGCTGGCCTATAGCCGCCATGGCTTTGCCGAGGGGGCGGCCGCCGTCACGGTGGTGAATTTTACACCCGTGCCGCGTCAGCGTTACCGCGTCGGTGTGCCGCTCGGCGGGGTCTGGCGGGAGGCGCTGAACAGCGATGCCGCCGCCTATGCCGGCAGCGGCATCGTCAATCCGCAGCCGGTGCAGGCCCAGGCTCTGCCCTGGGACGGGCAGCCCTTCAGTGTGGAGATCGCCTTGCCGCCGCTGGCGGGTCTGGTGCTGCTGCCGGCTTGACCGTAAGATCCATCGCGGTTATCCAAACCGGGCTCTGGCGGAGCCGACGGGCATTGCAATCGCGTGCCCAGACAACTAAGTGCCCCGGATCGGGTCGGGAACCCGTCATGGGAGCGCTGAATTGATCGACCGCAGCCGCCAGATCGCCCTGTTCGACCGTTATGACCAGCCCGCCGTGAATATCGCGGCTGTGGCCGATTGCCCGGATTTCGTGACGCCGGCCAAGGATGCTGGCATTCCGCCCTTTGCCCGCGTGCTGCATGCCGTCGGGCGGGCCAGCCTGGATGTCCCACATATGCGGCTGCGCCTGCTGGAGGGGCGGGTCAGCGAGGTGAAGAACCTGACCCTGTCCTACACGGTGATCGGGCGGGACCAGAACCTGAATTTCTCCACCATCCCGTTCGTGGCGGATTTCCGGGACTTCCTGAAGAACTATCTGGCCGACCGGGAGATCGCCCGCAATGCCGTGGAACTGCGCCTGACGCCGCTGACCAACCGCGACTACATCTTTGCCACCTGTCTGCCCTGGCTGCGCTTCACCTCCATCCAGCATCCCATGGCGCGGTTCGGGGATTGCTCCATTCCCAACGTTGCCATCGGAAAGTTCGGCTTTGCGCAAGGCCGCGTGGATTTCCCCGTCGCGGTTCAGGCACATCACGGCCTGATCGACGGGCTGCATATCGCCCAGTTCATCGCCCGGCTGGAAGAAGTGCTGGCCGAGGCCGTCAACGACCCGACACGTTAGAGGTTGGGCGCTTACAACAGAGGATGTTCAGCATGAAGGACCGCCCCAACCGCCAGGGATTCGCGACCCGCGCCATCCATGCCGGCCAGCAACCCGACCCCACCACCGGCGCCATCATGGTGCCGATCTACGCCACCAGCACCTTTGTGCAGGAAAGCCCCGGCGTTCATAAGGGCTATGAATATGCCCGCAGCCAGAACCCGACGCGCATGGCGTATGAGGCTTGCATCGCCGATCTGGAGTCGGGCCATCGCGGCTATGCCTTTGCCTCCGGACTGGCGGCGGAAGCCACCATCCTGGAACTGCTGGATGCCGGCGCGCATGTCATCGCATCCGATGATCTGTATGGTGGCACCTACCGCCTGCTGCACCGGGTGCGGTCGCGGACGGCCAACCTGTCGGTAACGACGGTCGACCTGTCGGACCTGGCCGCCGTGAAGGCGGCCATCCGGCCCGAAACCCGCATGATCTGGGTGGAAACGCCGACCAACCCGCTGCTGAAGCTGGCCGATCTGGAGGCGCTGGCGCAACTGGCCAGGACGCATAACCTGATCTCCGTGGCCGACAATACCTTTGCCAGCCCGTGGATTCAGCGGCCGCTGGAGCAGGGGTTCGACATCGTGGTCCATTCGGCCACCAAATATCTGAACGGTCATTCCGACATGGTGGGCGGCGTGGCGGTCGTGCGGGAGGCGGGGGAGATCGCCGATCGCATGGCCTTCCTGCACAATGCCGTGGGGGCCATCCAGGGGCCGTTCGACAGTTTCCTGGTGATGCGCAGCCTGAAGACCCTGGCGCTGCGCATGGAGCGCCATTGCCAGAATGCGGGCGTCATCGCCGAATGGCTGGAAAAGCATCCGTCGGTGGCCAAGGTCCGCTACCCGTTCCTGCCCAGCCATACCCAGCATGATCTGGCAAAGCGGCAGATGCGGGCCGGCGGCGGCATGGTCACCATCCACCTGAAGGGCGGGCTGGAGCCGGCGCGCCGCATGCTGGAGCGGACAGAGCTGTTCAGTCTGGCCGAAAGCCTGGGCGGGGTGGAAAGCCTGATCGAACATCCGGCCATCATGACCCATGCCAGCATCCCTGCCGAACAGCGCGCCGCCATCGGCATCGATGACGGTCTGGTCCGCCTGTCGGTGGGGGTAGAGGATGTGAACGACCTGCTGGCCGATCTGGAACAGGCGCTGCGGTAACGGGCGCACGGGCGGGGCAGCGGTTTTCCGCTTGCCCCCCCCCCGCTGGCCTGTGTGGCGTCAGCCTGCGGCTCTGGCGGCGGCCCTGTCGGTCAGGCGAAGGGCGGTCAATGCCAGGGCCACCGCCACCATCCAGGCCAGCGGGCGCACCATCCATATCGCATGCAGGATGCTATGGTTGATGAAAGCCAGGTACCAGACGGGCAGGATCAAAATGGATGCCACCAGCATATAATCGCCGGCCCGGTGATCGGTTTTGCGGCCTTTGATCAAAAGCAACAGGTGCAGGCCAATGACGGCGAGGGACAGCAGCAGCAGCCCTGCCCCCATCGGCGTGGACCCATAGGCCAGAACAAAGCTTGCATGAAGCAAGGCCACACCCATCATGGCAATGCGCAGCAGCAGCGACTTGTCGACGATGGCAGGGTCCAGGCCGATGGCGCGATAGCGTTCCGTCAGGTGGGGTGACAGTTCCGCCAGGATCGTGCCGGATGCGCGATGGCCAAGCGCGTCACCAAATATGGCCAGTTCCTGTGGGCCGAAGATCGCGGCAACCAAGGCCATTTTCAACGCGAAGCACAAAACCGCTGCCGCCCCGAAGACGCACAGGGCCTGTGCCGTGTCGGCAACAAGTCGGCGGCCGCTGTCGCCCCGCCCTTCGATCGCGACAATGCCGGCAAGCATACAGGCCCCGATCAGCAACCCACCGGTCAGAAACTCGAAATAGGCGGTCAGACAGCCGAACAACGCGACCATCACCGTTCGGCGGCCAGCCGAAAGGTGATGCCATGGTGTCAGGTACGCCGTGGCCAGAAAGCCCACAGTGACGATGTCCGCCAGTGAATAACTGGGCCACCAGCCATAGAGCGGCAGGCCGTAGAAAACCAGCAAGGTGAAGGAAACGGCCGTATAGGCCGCGGGTCTGGCGGCCTCTGTTGTGCCCCGCAGCCGCCACCAGCCATGCCCCGACACGGCCAGCATGGTCACTGTCACCAGCAGCAAGGCGGCAAAGATGGTCACCTGCATGCCATGGACATCCTGAACCCCCAGCAACAGTCGCATGACCGTGCGGTATCCATGCAGATTGCGATGGTAGAGGCCGTCGGGTTCAACAGTGACATTCTGCTGTACCGACAGCCGTGTCACGCCACAGGTCCATGGTTCATCCTCGCGCATGCCGGGCAGGTTCTGTAGCCGCGAGGTCAGCAGGTAGGGGGAAACCGCCTCTTCCCATGTCGATCTGTAGGGAAGCGCGATCATATCCAGGATCAGGCAGTCATTGCCCGACAGGGCCGGCATTTCCTGTTTCGCCAGGGGTAGCTTTATCTGATCGGTGAAATGGCCCGTCTGAAGGCTGTGCAATATGTTCGAACGCGCCGTCTCCCGTGACACGGCGATTTCGGACAGGAAACTTGCCAGGACGCTGACGAGGGTGAATAACGCTGCTGTCAACAAAGTCAGCAGTGATGCGGTCAATAATGGTCGATTCGACATTTCATGCTATTCCGAGGTGCTGAGTTTCGGATAGCAGCCAGTAAGCCCGGCGTGATTGATCAGGGCGATTCGATGCGTGCCGCTGATATCTGCTTTTATTTGCAGAATCGGCGCGCATATTTACGCTTGATCTTCACTGCATTTGGCGCATCGACATGAGGTTTCGGCCTCATGTTGAGGCGCCTTGGTGTCAGGGGTCCTGCCGAGCTTCTTGCTGCAACGACGTGCTGCGCCCCGGACAAAATTTGCTGCTTCGGCCGACATGGCACGAAGCCGACAGGTTGGCGCCATAAGAAATAGCTGAGTTATTTCAGCGACTTCTGTTCATCCGATCGCACCCCAGCGCCGGATGAAACGCGGTTGGCGCAACCAACAATTTCCGCGTAGAAACACACTATAATGCATATTAAATGGTTTCAAAAGCGCAAAAGAATTACCAATTTATGAGTATGGCACTTTATATTTCTAGTTGATCTATGCGGCATGCACGCGGTCGGTTTGGTTGTGTCCCTTCATTCGCGAAAAACGCGGTTGTGCTCCGGTATCGCGGCGGACAGGCTTTTTTGGGGTCGTGATGCTGGCCCCCATGAACCATGGCTGCTGGCATGGGGCGATCGCTGTGACGCCGTCATGCGGCGTGGCCAAGCGCGCCTATCTGGCCGCCCTTTGCTTCAGGGAGGGGGGCGAAGGCAAAAAAATGGCGCCCGGATTGGGGCCGGGCGCCAGTTGTTCAGCAATCCATACACATACCGCCTACATGGCGACTCACCATGCCGGGTTCAGGGTCGGACTTCCCAAGCGAACTCGACATGGCAAGGGGTGTTCGGCATGGCCGCGATGGGGTTCATCTGCAGCCACGTCCAGAATTCCTTGAATGCCAACTGGGGGCGGGCCTGGGCGTATGTACCCAGACGACCGGCAACCCGCTCGCTCAGCGTGCGCGTCACCTCCTCATAAGCAACCTCAGGTACGCCATGCGCAACCTGTACGTCGCCCGTGCGAGGGTCGGCAGCCCGAAAAGAATGGGCGCCGTCGCGAAACGCATATGCAACTCGGATTGGTTCGTCTTGATACATCCTGTCCGTCCACCAGCGGTGTACGAAGTTTATGTACCAAACACCCGCCCGGACGGAAAGGAAAAATCCATTGCGCGATACGCAGTGCAGCAATCCGTCTTTTGGCGGGCTGTCCGCGACAGGGAATTTCGAACGAACATTCGTAAAATAACCTGTCTTTCGAAGTCACCGCCCGCGTCACCGGCCGCCTTTTGTCACTGAATGCCGCCAAAGCAGGCACCCTGATCAATCAATGACGATGCGGGGGGCGGCCCGACCCCCGCCGATGCTGATCTTGTCCCAGACGCGGGCCGCCACGGCGCGATAGACCTTGGCATGGTCGCTGTCGGGCTGGGAGACGACGATGGGATCGCCGCCATCGCTGGTCTCGCGGATGGCGATGTCCAGCGGCACCTCGCCCAGGAAATCGATCCCCAGCTTGTCCGCCTCCGCCCGCGCCCCGCCATGGCTGAAGATATCGCTGCGATGGCCGCAATTGGGGCAGCAGAAATAGGACATGTTCTCCACGATGCCCAGGACGGGCACATCCACCCGCCGGAACATGTTCAGCCCCTTGCGCGCGTCCAGCAGCGCGATGTCCTGCGGCGTGGAAACGATGACGGCCCCGGCCAGGGGCACATTCTGCGACAGCGACAGTTGCGCGTCGCCCGTGCCCGGCGGCATGTCGACCACCAGCACATCCAGTTCGCCCCAGGCCACGTCGCGCAACATCTGCTGGATGGCACCCATCACCATGGGGCCGCGCCAGATCATCGGCGTTTCTTCGGCCACCAGGAAGCCCATGGACATGACCTTCACCCCGTGGCGCACCAGGGGGCGCAGGACCTTGCCGTCCACCGTCTCCGGCTTGCCCGACAGGCCCATCATGCGGGGCAGGGACGGCCCGTAGATATCGGCATCCAGAAGGCCGACACGCAGGCCGTTGGCCGCCATGCCCAGCGCCAGGTTCACGGCGGTGGTGGATTTGCCCACCCCGCCCTTGCCCGACGCCACCGCGATGATGGCACGCACGCCGGGCACGCCGATCTTGGCAGGTTTCGGCGGTGGGGCGGCGGCGGGCGCCGCGTGGCCGTGACCCTTATGGTCATGCCCCTTATGATCATGGCCACCGCCCAGCTTGGGCGGCGCACGGTGGGCTGTCAGCATGGCGGTGACCGACGTGACACCGGGCACGGCGTCCACGGCTTTCTCCGCCGCCTGGCGCATCGGTTCCAATGCGGCCCCCCTGGCCGGGTCCACCTCCAGCGCGAAGGCGACGTTGCCGCCCTTCACCGTCAGGCCTGAAATCATGCCCAGCGCAACGATGTCGGCCCCCCGATCGGGGTCCTTCACGCTGCTGAGCGCCTTCAGAACCTGTTCCTCGCTGACCACGGCCATGGTTGAAAACCCCGTCTGCTTCCCAATATCTGCGGTGACCGATGGCCCAAGGGCCTTGTGTACGGTGCGCCGCGATATATAGGGTGGCAAGACGTGCAGAGAAAGCGTCCTGTCCTTGCGGGCAGGCCTGTCGGTTTGGCAGTTTGTGGGTCCAATCACCAAAGGGTCGGAAATATGCCCTGGAACAATCAAGGTGGCGGCAATGGCGGCGGGCCCTGGGGCTCTCCCCCGGGCGGCGGCGGCAATGGCGGCGGTAACAACCCGTGGGGCCGTCCGCCCGGCGGCGGCGGGCAGCAGCCCGGCGGTCCCGACCTGGAAGATTTGCTGCGCAAGGGCCAGGAGCGGTTCAAGAATCTGACCCCCGGTGGCCTGGGGGGCGGCAAGGGCATCCTGCTGGGCGTCGTGGCGCTCGGCCTTCTCTGGGGCCTTTCGGGCATTTACCGGGTGCAACCGGATGAGCAGGGTGTGGTCCTGCGATTCGGCGAATATGTGCGCACCGAGCAGCCGGGCCTGCGGTACCACATGCCGGCCCCCATCGAAACGGTGGAGACGCCCAAGGTCACGCGCGTCAACCGTCTGGAAATCGGCTACCGCTCCGGCGCCGACAGCCGCCGCCCCGGCGGCGGTGACGTGCTGGACGAAAGCCTGATGCTGACAGGCGACGAAAATATCATCGACATCGACTTCACGGTCCTGTGGTTGATCAAGGATGCCGGCCATTATCTGTTCAAGATCCGCGACCCGGAAATGACCGTGAAGATGGCCGCTGAAAGCGCCATGCGCGAGGTCATCGGCCGCACCGACATCCAGCCCGCGCTGACCGAGGCCCGTCAGGATATCGAACAGCAGACCAAGGTCCTGTTGCAGACCATGCTGGACGAATATCAGTCGGGTATCGAGATCAGTCAGGTGCAGTTGCAGAAGGTGGATCCGCCGGCCCCCGTGGTCGACGCCTTCAACGATGTGCAGCGCGCCCGTCAGGACCGCGAGCGTCTGCGCAACGAGGCTGAGGCCTATCGCAACGACATCATCCCCCGCGCCCGCGGCGAGGCCGAACAGTTGATCCAGCAGGCCTCGGCCTATCGTGAGCAGGTGGTCAGCCTGGCCCAGGGTGATGCGCAGCGCTTCGCCCAGGTCCTGTCCGCCTATAATCAGGCGCCGGAAATCACGGCGCGCCGCATGTATCTGGAGACGATGCAGGAGGTGCTGGGCGGCGCCAACAAGATCATCATCGACCAGGGCAAGGGCGGTGGCGTGGTGCCGTATCTGCCGCTGAACGAATTGACCAACCAGCTCCGTCAACAGACGCCGGCCACACCGGCCGCGCCGCGCCAGTAAGGGGGACGGACCATGAGCACAAAACTTGTCGCCGCAGGCGTCGTCGCCGCCGCCGCCGTCATCCTGGCGTCCGCCTCGCTGTTCACCGTGAGCCAGACCCAACAGGCCCTGGTCGTACAGCTTGGTGAGCCCAAGCGCACCATTCAGGAGCCGGGCCTGCATGCCAAGATCCCGTTCGTGCAGAATGTGGTGTTTCTGGATGCCCGCGTCCTGGATGTCGATCCGCCCGTCGAACAGGTGATCCTGGCCGATCAGAAGCGTCTGGAAGTGGACGCCTTTGCCCGGTACCGCATCACGGATCCTTTGAAGTTCTACCAGTCCGTGGGCAATGAGATGGTGGTGGAGCAGCGTTTGGCCGCCACCGTCAATTCCGCCCTGCGCCGTGTCCTGGGTAGCGCCACGCTGCTGAACGTGCTCTCCAAGGAGCGCGTGAAGGTGATGGCCGACATCAAGGCCCAGGTGAACCAGGAGGCCGCCCGTTTCGGGGTGGAGATCGTGGATGTCCGTATCCGCCGCGCCGACCTGCCCGATGCCACGTCGCAGGCCGTGTATGAGCGGATGCGGTCGGAGCGTGAGCGCGAAGCCCGCGAGGCCCGCGCCCAGGGTAACGAACAGGCCCAGCAGATCCGCAGCCGGGCCGAACGCGAACGCACCGTGATCCTGGCCGAAGCCCAGCGCGACAGCCAGGTGCTGCGCGGTGAGGGCGACAACCAGGCCATCCGCATCCTGGCCGAATCCGCTGGCAAGAATCCGGATTTCTATTCCTTCTATCGCTCGCTGGACGCCTACAAGGTGGCCATGAAGGGTGACAACACCCAGATGGTCCTGTCGCCGGACAGCGATTTCTTCCGTTATTTCAACGGCACGGGCACCGTGACGAAGCGGTGATCATCCTGCGTGGGGCGGTTCGCCGTCCCACGCCTTCCTGTCGGACCTTCCCTTGGCAGACTTTCTGACCGCGCTGGCCCTGGTCTTCGTGATCGAAGGGCTGCTCTATGCCGTGGCACCGAATTCGATGCGCGACATGGCCCAGCGCATCTCCGGCATGGAGCCGGTAATGCTGCGCCGGATCGGGCTGGGGGCCGCCATCCTGGGTGTTCTGGCCGTCGCCGCGTTGCGGGGATAGGGCGCCATGGCGCCGTTTTGGCATCCGATGACGGTTCCGTCTCCGCCGCTGGGCCGTGTCACAGCCTGTTACGAAGGAATGCTTCGCAAGGCGGCCAATCACGTCCTATATTCCTTGGTTGTCGGCGCGCCCCTATCGGGCCGGTGCGCCGGTGCGTGCCCATCGGGGTGCGGATGACCGGCCCCTGGAGATTGACGTGATCGACGCCTTCCGTTCCCGTTCCCCCCGCGCGCCCGCCGGGAGTGTCGTCCGGGAAGGCCGCGTGGCCGGCCTGCTATCGCTGCTGGCGGTGACCGCCACCCTGATCTTCACCCCGCCGGCCCTGGCCCAACGCGGCGCGCCCGACAGTTTTGCGCCGCTGGCTGAAAAGACCCTGCCGTCGGTGGTCAATATCTCGACCAGCCAGACCATCCAGAACAAGCCGGGCGGCCGGGGCGCCGTGCCGATGCCGGACTTCCCCCCCGGCTCGCCGATGGAGGAATTCTTCCGCGACTTCCTGGAACGCCAGCAGCAGGGTCAGGGCGCCCCGCGCAAGGCGCAGTCGCTGGGGTCGGGCTTCATCATCGATGCGTCGGGCTATATCGTCACCAATAACCATGTGATCGAGGGCGCGGACGAGATCACCGTCATCTTCCAGGATGCCGACCAGACGGAACTGAAGGCCAAGCTGATCGGCACCGACAAGGAGACCGATCTGGCCCTGCTGAAGGTCGAGACCAAGGCCAAGCTGACGGCCCTGAAATGGGGTGACAGCGATGTGCTGAAGGTCGGCGACTGGGTCGTGGCCATCGGCAATCCGTTCGGCCTGGGCGGCACCGTGACGGCCGGCATCGTGTCGGCCCGCGCCCGCGACATCGGCGCCGGCCGCTTCGATGATTTCATCCAGACCGACGCCGCCATCAACCAGGGCAATTCCGGCGGTCCGCTGGTCAATCTGGCCGGCGATGTGGTCGGCATCAATTCCGCCATCTACAGCCGCACGGGCGGTTCGGTCGGTATCGGCTTTGCCATTCCGTCCAGCATGGCCCGCACCGTGATCGAGGAAATCCGCAAGGCCGGCAAGGTCCGGCGCGGCTGGCTGGGTGTGCAGATCCAGTCGGTAACGCCGGAGATCGCCGAAAGCATGGGGCTGGCCCATCATAAGGGCGCCCTGGTCGGCACCGTCACGGATGCCAGCCCGGCCGCCGCCGCCGGCCTGAAGCCCGGCGACGTCATCCTGACCTTTGACGGCAAGGAGGTTGCCAACAACCGCACCCTGCCGCGCATGGTGGCCGGCACGCCCGTCGGGACCAAGGTGAATGTGGGCATCTCCCGCAAGGGGACGGCCATGAATGTCACCGTGACGCTGGCCGAGTTCCCCGAGGATCAGGCCGCCGCGACGGAGGATGAGCCCGAGGAGGAGAAGCCCGGCCAGGGTGCCGCCCAGCAGCAGGTGGAGGCGCTGGGCCTGTCGGTGTCCGCCATCACCGCCGACCTGCGCAAGCAGTTCGAGATCGCCGAGGGTGTGAAGGGCGTCGTCATCACCAAGGTCAGCCCCAACGCCTCGCCGCAGTCGCGCCAACTGCGCCCCGGTGATGTGGTGCTGGAGGTCGGGCAGCAGCCCGTGACCACGCCCACCGACATGATGTCCCAGGTCACCAAGGCCAAGGGCGCCGGTCACAAGGCGGTCCTGCTGCTGGTCGAACGCCGCGGCGAACAGACCTTCCTGGCCCTGCCGCTGGAAGGCGGCGCGCCGTAACCTTTCGGCTTTTCCCGACAGGTGACGAGGGCCGCCGGCATCCGGCGGCCCTTTGTCATTGTACATGGGCTATCGGGTGCACATGGGCTATCGGCGGCCGGTTGGAATGCGCTAGGGTCCGGGGGTCCATGAATGGCAGGGATGGTTCCCATGACGCTTGCCCGTAACGTGTTCGGTCTGGCCGGGTGGAGCGGCAGCGGCAAGACGACCCTGATGGCGCGGCTGATCCCGGCCCTGTCGGCGCGCGGGTTGAGCGTGGCCACCGTCAAGCATGCCCATCACGCCTTCGATATCGACCAGCCCGGCAAGGACAGCTATGTCCACCGTATGGCCGGCGCGCAGGAGGTTTTGGTGGCATCGGCCAACCGCTGGGCCCTGATGCATGAGAACCGGGGCGGGCCGGAACCGACGCTGGCCGAACTGCTGGCCAGGCTGTCGCCCGTCGACCTGATCCTGGTGGAAGGGTTCAAGCGGGATGCCCATCCCAAGCTGGAAGTGCATCGCCCGTCCAACGGCAAGGCCCCGCTCTGGCCCGACGATCCCCGCATCGTGGCCGTGGCCAGCGATATGGCCTTGCCGGATTGCCCGTTGCCGGTGCTGGACCTGAACGATGTCGATGCCATCGCCGACCTGATCCAGCGGATCACCGGGGTTAGCAGATGAGTGGCAGGGATTGTTTCGGAGCCGAACCAAAATTGCTGACGGTGCCGGCGGCCCTGGACCTGATTGCCGACCGTTTCAATATCGTTGCGGAAGTGGAATGGGTTGCATTGTCGGGTGCCTTGGACCGGGTGCTGGCGGCGGATATCGTCAGCCCCATGGACCTGCCGCCCTTCGACAACAGTGCCATGGATGGCTATGCCGTGCGTGCCACGGATCTGGGGCGCGCGCTGCCCGTGGCGGGAACCCTGTTTGCCGGTGATGCGCCTGCCGCCGCCCCGCCGCCGGGTACAGCGCTGCGCATCTTCACGGGCGCGCCCTTGCCGGCCGGGCTGGACCTTGTGGTGATGCAGGAGGAGGCGGTGAGGGAGGGCGACTATGTCCGCCTGCCCGCCGGCCTGCGGCCCGGCAGCAACCTGCGCCGCAAGGGAGAGGATGTGGCGGCGGGGCAGGTGGCCCTTCCCGCCGGACGCCGTCTGCGGCCCCAGGATATCGGCCTGGCGGCGGCGATGGGTGTGGATCGGCTGTCCGTGCGCCGGCCGCTGCGCGTCGCCCTGTTCTCCACCGGTGACGAGTTGACGGAACCGGGCGGTGCCCTGGCGCCCGGCGGCATCTATGACAGCAATCGCGCCCTGCTGCGGGGGTTGCTGGCGCGGCTGGGCTGTGTCGTGACCGACCTGGGCATTCTGGCGGATGATGAAGGCATGATCCGCGCGGCACTGGCCAATGCTGCCGGCGGTCACGATCTTGTCCTGACCTCGGGTGGTGTGTCGGCGGGGGAGGCGGACCATGTGAAGGCGGCGATCATGGCGCTGGGCGGGCTGGACCTGTGGAAACTGGCGCTGAAGCCCGGCAAGCCGCTGGCGCTGGGCCATGTCGGCGATGCCACCTTTGCCGGCCTGCCCGGTAATCCCGTGGCCATGCTGGTCAGTTTCCTGATGCTGGTGCGGCCGCTGATCCGGCGCCTGTCGGGAGAGGTCCCGGCGCCGCTGCCGCTGCTCACGGCGCCCGCCGGCTTCGCCCACGCCAAGAAGGCAGGGCGACGCGAATATCTGCGTGTCAGCATCGGTCCCGACGGGGTGGCCATGGCCGACCCGGACGATGGTGCCGCCATGCTGGGGCGCCTCAGCCAAGCGGATGCCCTGGCCGAACTGGCAGAAGAGGTGACCCACGTCCGGCCGGGCGATGCGCTGCGCATCCTGCCGCTGGGCATGCTGGGGGCTTAGGGTGATGCAGGGCATCACCCCCTTGCTATTCCAATGCCCGGCGCAGATTGTCACCCGCCGCCGCCAGCGCCGCCCGCGCCGCATCGGGCGACAGGCCGCGCAGCACGACCAGGGCCGCCGGCTTCAAGGCGCCGTCGCAATCGGCAAGCGCCTGTGCCGCCGCCCCGGTATCCGCCCCCGTAATCTGACGCAGGATGTCCAGCGCGCGGGCCTGCAGCTTCACATTATTGACCTGAAGATTGACCATCAGGTTCCCGTACACTCCGCCCAACCGCACCATCAGGGCGGTTGAGAACAGGTTCAGCAGCAGTTTCTGCGCCGTCCCGGCCGCCAGCCGGGTGGAGCCGGCGATCACCTCCTCCCCGCTATCGACAAACAGGGGATGTTCGGCGGCCAGCAGCAGGGGGGAAGCCTCATTGCTGGCGATGCCGATGGTCAGGGCCCCCGCCGCCCGCGCCACATCCAGGGCGCCGACGGTGAAGGCGCTGCGCCCGCTGGCCGAGACGCCGATGACGATATCGGCGGGGCCGGGGGAAAGCGCGCGGACGCGGTCAGCCCCGGCATCACCCGCATCTTCCACCGACCCGTCAAACCCAAGGCGCAGGTCGCCAATGCCGGCCAGGACCAGTTCCACCCGCGTCAGGGGGAAGCTGAACGTGCCGGGCAGTTCCAGCCCGTCCAGGGCCGCCAGCACCGCCGACGACCCCGCGCCGACATAGATCAGCCGGCCTTGGTCCCCGATTCGCGCCGCCGCGTCATCCACGGCCCGGCCGAGCGCCGGCAGGGTGGCCAGACAGGCTGACACGGCCCGCGCCTGCCCGCCCCACAGCGCCTCCAGAATGTCGGGCGTGGACCATTGATCCAGCCCCTGGAACCGTTGGCCCACCTTCTCCGTCGCGGACATATCCTGTCTCTGGTCTTGTTCAAATGAGGTCACGACCATACCAGATGAACTTTTAATCGCCAAGTCAGGCTTGGGATATTGCCATCTGGTATTTATCTGGTATCGTACCTGTCGGTGATTGGATAGAGACCAAGAGACGCCTTCATGACCTCTCCTTTGTTCCTGGGCATCGATGGTGGCGGCACGCGGTGCCGGGCGCGGCTGGCCGATGCGGGCGGGCGCACGCTGGGCGAGGGTGTGGGCGGGGCCGCCAATATTCGCCTGGGCCTGGATGTCGCCTGGAATGCGATCATGCAGGCGGTGGATGCGGCCCTGGCGCAGGCGGGGCTGGGGCGGGAGGTTCTATCCCGCACCGCCATTGGTCTGGGTCTGGCCGGCATCACCAATGCGGCCGATCAGCAGCGGGTGGCCGGTAGCGCGCCGGTGGCGTTCGCCAGCATCCTGTCCGACACCGACGCCTATACCGCCTGCCTGGGCGCTCATGCCGGGGCGGATGGTGCCATCCTGATTTCCGGCACGGGCAGTGCGGCACAGATCATCATCAACGGTGTGGGCCAGGGCATCGGCGGCTGGGGGTTCGAGGTATCGGACCTGGGCTCCGGGGCGTCCATGGGACGTGAGGCGGTGCGCGCCGCCCTGCTGGCCCATGACGGGATGGGACCGCAGACCGATTTGACCCGGGCCGTGATGGCGGCGCTGGGCGGTGATCCGCCGGCCATCGTCGCCTGGGTCGGCCCCGCCCGGCCGGGGGATTACGGGACCTTGGCCCCGCTGGTGCTGGAGCATGCGTGCAAGGGCGATCCGGTGGCCGGGCGGCTGGTGCGGGAACAGGCCGATTATCTGGTCATGCATATCCGCCGCCTGCTGGAACTGGGCGCGCCCGCCATCTGTCTGATGGGCGGGCTGGGGCCGGTGCTGCTGGACTGGATGCCGCCCTGGGTGCGCGGTGTTCTGACCGAACCGAAGGGCGATGCCATGGCGGGCGGGGTGCTGCTGGCCATGCGGGCGGGTGCCGCATGAGTATGACCGAACCCCTGTTCGATGGCACGGCCCTGTCCGCCGACAGCCCCCTGCCGCTTTATATGCAGTTGGCCCGCCATCTGCGCCGCCTGATCACGGACGGGACGCTGGCGGCGGAGGATGCGCTGCCCGCCGAACGCGATCTGGCCGAAGGGTTTGCCGTCTCGCGCGTGACGGTGCGCAAGGCGGTGCAGGCCCTGGTCGATGAAGGGCTGCTGCATCAGCGCCCGCGCGCCGGCACCTTTGTGGCCAAGGCCCCGCATGTGGAACAGCCCTTGTCGGCCCTGACCGGCTTTTCGGAGGACATGCGGTCGCGCGGGCTGGAGCCCTCGTCGCGCTGGCTGTCGCGTACGGTGGCCCCGGCCAGCCCGGAAGAGGCGATGGTGCTGGGTCTGGCGCTGGGGGAGAAGGTCAGCCGGCTCTGGCGCCTGCGTCTGGCCGATGAGGCGCCGATGGCCATCGAGCTGTCGGTGGTGCCGGCCCGTATCCTGCCCGATCCGCTGCTCGTCACCGGCTCCCTGTACGATGTGCTGCGCGGGTTGGGATATCCGCCGCACCGCGCGTTGCAGCGCCTGTCCGCCGGTCTGCTGAATGCCGATCAGGCGGGCATCCTGCAGGTGCCGGAAGCCACGCCGGCCCTGTTCATCGAACGCCGCAGCTTCCTGGAAAATGGCCGCCCGCTGGAATTCGTGCGCAGCCAGTACCGGGGCGATGCCTACGACTTCATCGTGGAGCTGAACCTGACCGCTCCGCCCAACCCGTGATGTCTTGAGATCCGATCCATGAGCAAGCCCGACAGCACCAGCACCAAGATGGCCGTGGAAGCGGCGGAAAGTGCATCCGCCATCCAGCGCCAGATCGACCGCTGTGGCCCCACTTTCGCGGCCCTGGGTGCCAGGCTGCGCGACCTGAACCCCGCGCTGGTGGTCACCTGCGCGCGCGGCAGTTCCGACCATGCCGCCACCTATGGCAAGTACCTGATCGAAACGCATCTGGGCCTGCCCGTCGCGTCGGTCGGCCCGTCGGTCGTGTCGCTGTACAATACCGATCTGAAGGTCGATGGCGCCCTGTTCGTGGCGGTATCGCAGAGCGGGCGCAGCCCCGACCTGCTGCGCCTGGCGGCGGCTGCCAAGAAGGGTGGGGCCTATGTCGTGGCCCTGGTGAATGACGAGACGTCGCCGCTGGCGGAAGCGGCCGACCTGTTCATCCCGCTTTGTGCCGGGCCGGAAATCAGTGTCGCCGCCACCAAATCCTATCTGACGGCGTGCGCTGCCTTCCTGTCCATGGTGGCGGAATGGAAGGATGATGATGCCCTGCGCCGGACTGCGGCCCAGGCCCCGGCGGCGCTGTCGGCGGCGGCGGAACTGGACTGGACGCCGGCCCTGCTGAACCTGACGGACAAGACGGGGCTTTACATCATCGGCCGTGGCGTGGGCACGGGCGCTATCATGGAGATGGCCTTGAAATGCAAGGAGACCTGCCGCCTGCATGCCGAGGCGTTCAGTGCGGCGGAGGTCATCCATGGGCCGCTGGCCCTGGTCGGCCCCGATTTCCCCGTGCTGGCCATCAACCAGAATGATGCCACGGCTGAGGCGACGCGGGCGGCGATTGCCCGCTGCGTCGATCTGGGGGCGCCGGTGTTCAGCAGCGATGACAGCGTGAAGGGCGTGATCCCCCTGCCGTCGGTGCCGGCGCTGGCCCCGGAACTGGCGCCGCTGGCGGCGGTGCAGAGCTTCTACATGGCCATCCATACGGTATCACAGCGCCGGGGCCTGAACCCTGACGTGCCCGCCAACCTGCGCAAGGTGACGGAGACAGTGTGATGACAGGCACCCTGCTGACCGGCGCGCGGGTCTTTACCGGCACCCGCACCATCGATGCCGATATCCTGATCCAGGGGGAAAGGGTGGCGGCGGTCCTGCCGCCCGGTTCCACGGCGCCCGCCGGGGTGGCCGTGCGGTGTCTCTCGCCCGACATGCTGCTGGCCCCCGGTTTCATCGATACACAGGTCAATGGCGGCGGCGGGGTGCTGTTCAACGACATGCCGACGCGCGAGGCGGCGCTGGCCATCGCGCGTGCCCATCGCCGGTTTGGTACCACGGCCCTGTTGCCCACCTTCATCACCGATGCGGTGGAGGGCATGCAGGCGGCCGCCCTGGCGGCGGCTGCGGCCAGTGCCATCACCGGGTCCGGCGTCATCGGTGTGCATCTGGAAGGCCCGTTCCTGACCCCGGAACGGCGCGGGGTCCATAATCTGGACCATGTGCGCCCGGCCAGCGAGGCGGATCTGGATTTCCTGGAAGGGCTGCCCGATCGGTTTGGCGCGCATGATGCCCGCGTGCTGCTGTCGCTGGCGCCCGACCGGGTGGCACCGGCGGAGATTGCGCGGCTGGTGGCGGCGGGCGTGATCGTGGCGGGCGCCCATTCGGCGGCCAGCTATGCCCAGACCATGGCGGCGGTGGATGCCGGCCTGACCGGCTTCACCCATCTGTTCAACGCCATGCCGCCGCTGGCCAACCGCGAACCGGGCATTGCCGGGGCGGCGCTTTCAGCCCGTGATACCGTCTGCGGCATCATTGCCGACGGGGTGCATGTGCATTCCGCCATGCTGCGCCTGGCGCTGGCGGCCAAGGGGCCGGGCGGGTTGATGCTGGTCACTGACGCCATGCCGCCGACGGGCACCGATGCGACCAGTTTCCAGCTTTATGGCCAGACCATCCACCGCCGCGACGGGCGGCTGGTTACCGATGACGGCACCCTGGCCGGGGCCGATATCGACATGGCGCAGGCCGTGCGCAACGTCATCACCCTGATGGGCGTGGATGTGGAGGAGGCGCTGCGCATGGCCAGCCTCTATCCCGCGCGCTTCCTGCATCTGGATCAGCGTCTGGGCCGCATCCAGGCGGGGTGGCAGGCCGATCTTGTGCTGCTGGACAGTGCCTTGACGGTTACAGGCACCTGGGTCGCCGGGCAGTGGCGGGATGCCGGGGATTGATTTCAACCACCGACTAGGGAGCAGAGGCATGTTGAAGCGTCGTTACACCCCCGAAGAGGTGCAGCAGAAGCTGGCCCTGGCCGATGCGCTGCTGAATGAAGGCTATAAGATCGTGGATATCGCCCGCGAGCTGGGCGTGACCCGCGTCACCTATTACCGCTGGCGCCAGGATCAGACGGGGGAAAAGCCGGCCATGGTCCGCCGCCTGGAACAGCTGGAGCGGGAGAATGCCGACCTGCGCCGCCGGCTGGCCGACCTGTTGCGTGCCGGATATCGGACAGAGGCCGCGGCCGCCTGACCTTTATCCCCCCGCCTGCTTCTTGGCCAGCCTCGGCTCGCCGAACAGATAGCCCTGGCCGAAATCGATATAGAGGTCCAGCAGTTCCAAAAGCTGGGCCTCCGTCTCGACCTTTTCCACGATCAGGTCGATATTGTTGCGGTCCAGTTGCTGGCGCAGTTCGCGCACGGCACGCGGATCGGCGAAACGGCCGTCCGGGTCCAGCAGGCGGGCGGCGTCCAGCTTCACAAAGCGGATTTCATGCCGCGCCAGCTCGTTCCAGTCCAGATCCAGGCTGTAGACCTGATCCATGGAGAAATGGAAGCCCAGGCGCCGCAGCCCATCCAGGAAGCTGGTGGCGAACAGCCCGCCGCGCATCAGGTCGTCCTGGGACAGTTCGAATACCAGCTTGGCCGCCAGATTGGGGTTCTGTCCCATATAGGTGACGAATTCCCGCATGAAGGCGGCATCGTTCAGCGTGGCGGCGGAGATGTTGCAGAAGAAGCCGACATTCTGGTGCCGCTTCTCCGTCTCGCGCAGCAACTGGATACAGCGGAACAGCAACAGATTGTCGATGGTGGCGATCAGGCCGGCATCGGCCGCCACGCCCAGATATTGTTCGGGCAGCATGTAACGCGGCTTCCCGTCGCCATCCTGGCCCGCCCGGATACGGGAAAACAGTTCGTAATAGCGGTGCTTGCGCTGCGGCAGACTGACAACCGGCTGTAAGAAGATGTCCACCTGATCGGTGCGCAGCGCCGCCCGCACATGGTCCAGGATGGCGCCGGTATCGGTTGGCACGGGCTGTGCCGTCAGGGGGCGCGGTGCGAACAGGGGGCCGGCATCAGGACCGCCCACCACCGGCGCCACCCGCCCCGCCGGCGCCGGCAGCCGGTCGGCCAGCCGTTCCAGCACGCGTGCCTCCGACAGGACGGCCGCCACCTCTGACGGGTCGGCGGCCACGGCGCCGGAATGGCCGCGCAGCGCGTCCAGTTCCAGGCGCATCTCTTCCACCCCGGCTTCCAGTTCCCAGATACGGGCCTCCAGCCGGCCGCGTTCATCCTGGCGGGACCAGAATTCATGCAGCAATCCGCCGAAGGTCAGGATCGCCAGCCCGAACAGCAGGGCCGTGTGCCCGCCCATGCCGCCCACCGACAAAGGCAGGGTCAGCGCCACGACCAGGGCCAGGGCGACATAGACAGCGGCGAACACCAGATGGCGGAACCAATGCATGCGCGACCCTTTTTCCCGACCCTGTTTCAGCCCTTGCGGTGGGCGGTCCCGACCGCATCGGCCACATGGGCATAGCCGTCATCGGCCAGCCTCTGCGCCAGTTCCGCCTTGATCCGCCCGACCAGCCCCGGACCCTGATAGGCCAGTGCGGAATAAAGCTGCACCAGGCTGGCCCCGGCGCGGATCTTGGCATAGGCATCGGCGCCCGACGACACGCCCCCCACGCCGACCAGCGGCAGCCGGCCCCCCAGCAGTTGATAGAATTCGCCCAGCACCTTGGTGGATGGCTCCAGCAGCGGCCGGCCCGACAGGCCCCCCGCTTCTGCCGCCAGGACGGGCGGGATGGCGGCGGGACGGGCCAGCGTGGTGTTGGACACGATCAGCCCGTCGATGCCGCTGTCCAGCACGACGGCGGCGATATCGGCCTTGTCCTCGTCCGTCAGGTCGGGGGCCACCTTCAACAGCAGGGGCGGCTTCACTCCCGTCTCCGCCCGCGCCGCCAGACATTGGCCCAGAAGGTCGGCCAGCGCGTCGCGCGATTGCAGCGTGCGCAGGCCCGGCGTGTTGGGCGACGAGACATTGACCACCAGATACCGGGCCAGATGTGCCACGCGGCGGATACAGGCCGTATAGTCGCTGGCCGCGTCCACCGAATCCTTGTTCTTGCCGACATTGGCCCCGACGATGCCGGGGCGGTTGGCCCGCGCCTGCAGCCGGGTGGCATAGGCGTCCAGACCCTGGTTGTTGAAGCCGAAGCGATTGATCACCGCCTGGGCCGTGGGCACGCGGAACAGGCGCGGCTTGGGGTTGCCATCCTGCGGGCGCGGCGTGACCGTCCCGCATTCGACAAAGCCGAATCCCAGCTTCAGCATGGCGTCCGGCACCTCGGCATTCTTGTCGAAGCCGGCTGCCAGACCGATGGGATTGGGGAAATCCAGCCCGAAGACACGCGTGGCCAGGCTTTCCGGATCGCGCCGTGATCCGCCCGGCACCAGCCCCGTCTTCAGCGCCGAAATGGTCAGGTTGTGCGCCTGCTCGGCATCCATGGCCATCAGGAAGGGGCGGGCCAGCGGGTAGAGATCGACCATCACGCCCCCTCCGCCACATGGGCCGGCATCACATGCAGCCCGTCATCCCCCAGCGGCAGCGGGTCGACCCGGATGACGGCATCGGCCAGCAATGGTCCATACAGATGCGGGAACAACTGTCCCCCCCGTGACGCTTCCCATTTCAGCGCCGCGCCACAGGCCTCTGGATCGACGGTCAGCAGCAGCAGGCCCGTCTGGCCCGTGCGGTGCCTGGCGGCGCTTTCCGGCAATTGTGTGCCGGTGGAAAAATGGATGAAGCCGTCGGCCCGGTCCTGGGAGGAACCATCATAACGACCGGCGGCCTGGGCCGCCTGCCACTCGTCGGCGCGGCACATATGGAAGATGGGGGATGCCATGGTCTTCGTTCAAAAGACAAAAGGAAGGACGCCACCCTAATCCGAAAGCCCCGTAACCGCCAGCGTGGCATGTGCAAGTAGCGCGCGAATAGATGAGAATGATTACCAACAGCATGGCGATCAACAAAACTATACGTCTGCACAGTAGAGTGGCTCGGGAACATAGGCCTATAGTCAATCATCCACAGGGCGGATCGGTGTTGCGACCACCGGCCCGGCCGATCAGGGATCAGGAGCAACCGCCATGAAGGACGTGGCCCACATGTTCACCAACGTCAACGAAGCCATGCTGAGCGAGCGGATGCGTTTCGCTTTGAATGAGGTGGAACAGATGGGAATCCGTGGTCTGACGGCTGTTCCCGTGAAGCCGACACAAGAGATGCTGACGGCCGGCGCCCGCGCCGGTAGCATCAGTATCGAGGCTGTGATGGCTGTTTACACTGCCATGTTGCGCGCCGCCGATTGATTTCCCGGTACGCAATCTGGTCTTCACTTCCGCTTTTGCATCTTTTTCTGTTCCCAGAGGAAACTTGATGCCGTCCCTTTATCTCCGTGAAGGGACGGCATTTTCTTGTGCTCAGCTATTGGCGGCCAGCACGGTTCCCGCCAGATAGAGCGAGCCGCAGATCAGAAGGCGGGCCGGCGCTTCTTCCCGTCCCAGCGCCGCCAGTTCCACAACCGCACCCGCCACATCCACGGCCGACCCGGCCGCCATCCCCGCTTCCCGCGCGAAAGTGGCGGCATCTTCTGCCGTGACGCTGTTGGGCTCGCCCGGTATGGCCACGGCCCGCAGCCGCCGCACGTAAGGGGCCAGCGGCTTCAGGAAATCCAGCGGGCGCTTCGATCCCAGCATGCCGAACACCAGATCCAGCGGCCGGCCATCCGCACCCCAGGCGGCCAGTTGCCGGGCCAGCACCTCTCCGGCGCTGTCATTATGTCCGCCATCCAGGAACAGATCCCAGCCCGGCGGCAACAGATCGGCCAGCGGCCCGCGCGTCAGGCGCTGCAACCGTGCCGGCCATTCAACGCCGGCCAGCCCCCGGCGGATCGCGTCTTCCCCGATGCTGAACGGAAGATAGGCCGTGGCGGCGATGGCCAGCCCGGCATTATCCACCTGATGCACCCCCATCAGGCCGGGTGGCGGCAGGTCCAGGTGGCGCGTCGCGTCCTGGAACCGGAACCCCGTATCGGTGGCGGCCACCGACCAGTCGCTCCCATGCAGCGACAAGGGCGCGCCCAGCGCCGCCGCGCGGTCGGCAAAGACCTGTTCCACCAACGGATCGGCCTGACGCCCCGCGACGGCGGGATGGCCGGCCTTCACGATGCCCGCCTTCTCGCCTGCGATATCGGCCAGGGTCGGCCCCAGGAACTGCGTATGGTCGAGAGAGATGCGGGTCAGCAGGCTGACCACCGGCGCGTCGATGACATTGGTGGCATCCAGTCGCCCGCCCAAACCCACCTCCAGGATCAGGAGATCGGCCGGCACGCGGGAAAAGGCCAGGAAGGCGGCGGCCGTCGTCACCTCGAAAAAGGTGATGGCATCGCCGGCATTGGCCCGCTCCACCTCCTCCAGGATATCCGCCAGATCATCATCGCCGATCAGATCGCCGGCCAGCCGGATACGCTCGTTGAAACGCACCAGATGCGGGGAGGTATAGACATGCACCCGATATCCCGCCGCTTCCGCAAAGGCGCGCAGGAAGGCGACGGTGCTGCCCTTGCCATTGGTTCCCGCGACATGCACCGTGGGCGGCAGCCGGCGCTCCGGATGGTCCAGGCGCGCCAGCAGCCGTTCGATACGGCCCAGCGACAGATCGATGACCACCGGATGCAGTTGCCGCATCCGTTCCAGCGCCGCCTCCAGCCGGGGGGAGGCGGGCACCAGCGGTGCCGCCTTGATCATTGGTAGCCGGCACCGCCCTGGATGGCGCTGACCGTCGGGCCACCGCCCTTGCGACCGGCCGGCCGGTCGCCGCTGCCCCGGCCGATCTTCACGATATCGGCGCTGGGACCGGGGCGGCGCAGCAGGTCGATGATGCGGCCCAGCGTCTCGCGCAGTTGCTTGCGGTGGACCACCATGTCGACCATGCCATGGTCGCGCAGATATTCCGACCGCTGGAACCCCTCGGGCAGGGTCTCGCGGATCGTGCTTTCAATGACGCGGGCACCGGCAAAGCCGATCTGCGCCCCCGGCTCGGCGATATGGATATCACCCAGCATGGCGAAGCTGGCCGTGACACCGCCCGTGGTGGGGTCGGTCAGCAGCACGATATAGGGCAGGCCGGCTTCCTTCACCATCTCCACGGCGATGACGGTGCGCGGCATCTGCATCAGCGACAGGATCGCCTCCTGCATGCGTGCCCCGCCCGATGCCGGGATGGCGATCAGCGGTACCTGTTGCAGCACGGCCAGGCGCGCAGCGGCCAGCAGCCCCTCGCCCACGGCCATGCCCATGGACCCGCCCATGAAGTTGAAGTCGAAGGCGGCGACCACGGTGCCCTGGCCGTTGATCTTGCCGTGGGCGACCACGATGGCGTCCTGACGCCCCGTCTTGGTCTGCGCTTCCTTCAGGCGGTCGGTATAACGCTTCTGGTCGCGGAACTTCAGCGGATCGACCACGACCTTGGGCAGTTCGATCAACTGATAGCCCGGGTCCAGCAGCGTCTTCAGCCGGCGCACCGGGTCCAGGCGCATATGGTGGCCGCAATGCTGGCAGACATGCAGTTGCTCCTCCAGGTCACGATGGAACAGCATCGCACCGCAGGACGGGCACTTGTGCCAGAGATTGTCCGGGACCTCCTTCTTGGAGACGAGGGCCTGGATCTTGGGTTTGACGAAATTGGTCAGCCAGTTCATCGGGTACCTTCAAGGCGGGAGAGTATCCCGCTGAGTATGGTCGCGACCACCTTCACGTTGGGCTTCGTCTCCTCGAGACTGCCGTGAGCAATGGCGTTGCGATCCTCATATAGCTCTCTGACAGTTGCGTAATCCGGGGACCCCTTGTCCGTCAACAGTGCCAATCGACGGAGGAAGTCCATAGCGTTGGTAATGTGCCACTGTGCACGACCAAGCGCGCCAAGATCGGCAATGGTGTAAATCCGACGGGGAGTCCAAAACCCGACCTGCCCGTCCCTGCAGCTTATCCCCGGGCGGAGCGCACGCCCTGGGCCAGCGCCCGCACGAAGTCTAGCACATTGTCGACCAGCCCGGCAGCGGGCTTGCCGTCGGCGTCCAGGTTGGCCTCGATCTGGCGGACGATGGCGCTGCCCACCACGGCGGCGTCGGCGACGCGGGCCACGGCGGCGGCCTGTTCGGGGGTGTTGATGCCGAAACCGACGGCCAGCGGCAGGTCGGTATGGCGGCGCAGGCGGGCCACCGCCTCGTCAATGGCGGCGTTGCTGGCGCTGCCGGCCCCGGTGATGCCGGTGACGGAGACGTAGTAGACGAAGCCCGATGTATTGGCCAGCACGGCCGGCAGACGGGCATCATCGGTGGTCGGCGTCGTCAGACGGATGAAGCTGACGCCGGCCTTCAGCGCCGGCACGCACAGTTCATCATCCTCCTCCGGCGGCAGATCGACGACGATCAGGCCATCAATGCCCGCCTTGCCGGCATCGGCCAGGAACCGTTCCACACCATAGGAATAGATGGGGTTGTAGTAGCCCATCAGCACCAGCGGCGTCTCGTTATCCTGCTGGCGGAAGGCCCGCACCAGATCCAGCGTCCTGGTCATGCGCGCGCCATTGGTCAGCGCCCGCAGGCCGGCGGCCTGGATGGCGGGGCCGTCGGCCATGGGATCGGTGAAGGGCATGCCCAGTTCGATCACGTCGGCACCGGCGCCGGGCAGGCCCTTCAGCAGGGCAAGGCTGGTTTCGTGGTCCGGGTCACCCGCCGTGACGAAGGTGACGAGACCGCCACGCCCCTCCTGCTTCAGGGCGGCGAAACGGCGGTCGATGCGGGTGGCGGTCTGGATCGGGGCGCTGGTCATGCGAGAGGTTTCCAAACTGCTTTTCTGATAAAGGCGGCGCACAATAGCCCCCGTGAAAGCCCGAAACAACGCCACTTTACGCGCGTCCGACCGGCGCAGGCGGGGGCACCTATGCGCTTTGTCATAGGTCGTCCTCTACCGATGAAACAGCTTTCCGGAAACCTTTATCGCGCGTATCTGCTATAGCTCACGCGAAGCGAGGTCGGCAATTTGCAGGATGTCTTCGACCAGCCGACGGCCCCATCGGGCTCGACACCCCGGCCCGCCAACCCGTCCCGCGCCGTCGTCTGGCTGGCGCTGACGGCTTTGCTTGTGGCGCTTGCGTTGTTCGGGGCCGAACTGCTGCTGGGCCGTGCCCGGGTCATGGACCGCGCGACGGCGGATACACGCGCGCAGGCCGACCAGTTGGCCGAACATGCCGCCCGCCTCATGGGTGCCCATGCCCTGATCCTGCGCAACACCGAATGGCTGGTCCGCAGCCAGGGGTGGGATGCCGTTGCGGGCACCCCGCGATTGTTCGAATGGCTGCGCGATCTGGCCGGTGAGGCGCCGGAGGTCCAGTCCTACTGGCTTGTGGATGCGACGGGCCGGGTACGGGTCAGCACCCTGCGCTGGCCGGTTCCCGAACTGAACGTGGCCGATCGCGACTATTTCCTGCCGCATGAGGAGGGGGTGGTCGGGCCCCATGTCAGTTCCCGGCTGTCAGGCCGTCTCAACCCGGAAGTGTTCTTTGCCCTGTCGCGCCGGATCGAGGGGCATGACGGTGCCTTCCTGGGGGTGGTTCAGGTCTCGCTGCGGCCCGCCTATTTCGAATCCTTTTATGCCAGCATCACGGCGCATCCCGATGCAGAGGTGATGATGGTCCGGGACGATGGCGAAGTGCTGGCCCGCCATCCCACCCCGGTGGAGCCGGGCACGGCGCTGGGCAGCGTGGCCGATCTGATCGACGGGCGCGATCCCGCGACGGGCCTGCTGACCGCCGTCTCCCCCTTCGACGGGCAGGAGCGGCTTTACGCCGTGGCCGATGTCGACCGGGTGCCCGTCCGGATCGTCTATGGTGTTTCCACAGCGGGTTTGCAGGCGGACTGGGGCTGGGCCGCGCTGGGACATTTCAGCTTCGCCATCGTCGCCACCCTGCTGCTGCTGCCCCTGGCCATCATCGCCCTGCGCCAGACCCGGCAGGCGGAGGTGGCGCAGGGCCAGTTGCGCAGTTCCAATGTGGCCCTGGAAGCCCGTGTCCGTGAACGCACGGCACACCTGGACATCGCGCTGGAGGATCTGCGCCGCAGCGAAGAAAGGTTGAGCCGGCTGGTCAATACGGCGCCGGTGGCCATCATGGAGATCGGTCCCGACGGACGCTTCACCGACGTGAATGCCGCGGCGGAGCATATTCTGGGCCTGTCGCGCGCCTCCATCATCGGGGTCCGCCATGACGCGGCCCTGTGGCAGGCGACAAGCCTGGATGGGCGGTCCCTGTCCAGCGTCGATTTTCCCACCGCCCGGGCCCTGGCCGGCGAAGAAGTGCGCGACGGGGAATATGCCCTGCGGGACCCCAAGACGGGCGCCCGACAGATCCTGTCCGTCAATGCCGTGCCGATCCGCGATGAAACCGGACGTATCATCGGCTGTACCGCCACCGCCATGGATGTGACGGGCCGGTACGAGGCGGAGGACCGGCAGAGATTGTTGATGCGGGAGGTCGATCACCGGGCCAAGAACGCCCTGGCCGTGGCCCAGGCCGTGGTGCGGCTGAGCCGCGCCGACAGTATCGAGGCCTTCACCAACGCCGTGGAAGGGCGCATCTCCTCCCTGGCCCGATCGCACAGCCTGTTGGCGCAGGCCGCCTGGTCCGGTGCCGATCTGGAACGGCTGATTCAGGACGAGGTGCAGGCCTTTGCCTCCGATGCCGTGCAATTGACCCTGCGCGGCCCCCGTGTCCGTCTGGGGGCCGACATGGTGCAATCGCTGGGGCTGGTCTTCCACGAACTGGCCACCAATGCCGCCAAGCATGGCGGCCTGTCGCTGCCGGAGGGCAGGGTCACGGTCGACTGGTCCATCCGGCGTGGGACCCTGGACCTGTCCTGGACAGAAACCGACGGGCCGCCTATATCGGGTCCGCCCACGCGGCAGGGGTTCGGCTCCACCTTGCTGGGTCAGGTGCTGCGCCACCAACTGGGCGGCAAGATCGACATGGAATGGGCCGAATCCGGCTTGCGCTGCCACATCACCCTGCCGCTTGGCCCGCAGGGTTACAGCGATGGTCAGGGGCGATAGGGTTCCGGGTCTGCCATGGATTCCCGATGGGGTGCCGTCATGCGCCTGTCGGCGGGCCCGGATACAAAGGTCGGGACGCCTTGATCCGGGTGGGTAGCGTAAGGGGAAACCCGAAACAAAAAGCCGGCGTCCCGTTTCCAGGACACCGGCTTTTCCTTGTACGCCCCGCGCCTGTTCAGGCGGCGTTGACCTGTTCGGTCTGGGCCAGCAGCGCGAACAGGGCATCGCCCGATTCCGCGCCGCGCAACTTGTCACACAGCACCGGGTCCCGGAGCGCCCGTGACACACGCGCCAGGGCCTTCAGGTGGTCGGCACCGGCCCCTTCCGGGGCCAGCAGCATGCAGATCAGGTCCACTGGCTGCTCGTCGATCGCCTCGAAATCGACCGGCTTTTCCAGCCGGGCGAAGATGGCCATGACACCGGGAAGGGCCGGCAGCTTGCCATGCGGGATACCGATGCCGCGCCCCACGCCTGTGGTGCCCAGACGCTCGCGCTCCACCAGCACGTCGAAAATTGCCCTTTCGTGCTGGCCGGTCAGATCGGCCGCCTTCTTGGCCAGTTCCTGAAGGACCTGCTTTTTGGAGCCGGCCTTCAGGTTCGGGAGGATCGCCTCCGGCGTCAAAAGATCATTCATCGCTGCCGAAGGTGTCTGGAAGGAAGGGGATACGGAACGCAGGGATACAGCCATGGGGTACGCATCACCTTACTGTTTCACCGACCCTGCCGCCCCGGCAGGGTCCACCCAGCCGATGTTTCCATCGGGCCGGCGATAGATCATGTTCAGGCCGCCATGGGCGCGATTCCGGAACATCAAGGCCGGCAAATCCGCAAGGTCCATACGCATCACAGCCTCGCTGACCGTCAGCATTTCGATGGAGGTCTCCATCTCCGCGACGACCACGCCATGATGCCCGTTCCCCTCCGGTGCCGGTGCTTCATCCGCCGCATAATCGTCGGAATCGACCTCGGCTTCAAGGATGTACTTGCGGGCGGCCTGAACGGGAAGCTGACTGAGTGTCGTCCGTTCATGATGATCCTTCAGGCGGCGCTTGTAGCGGCGCAGACGTTTGGCCACGCGGTCGGCGGCCTCGTCGAAGGCGGGATAGGGTTCCGTGGCTTCGGCGTTCGACTGCAACAGAATCCCACGGCCGACATGAACCTGGATATCGGCCTTGTAGAGATGCGCATCCTTGGACAGGATGACGGTCGCCTCCATGGGGTTGCCGAAATATTTTCCGACCATCGACGCCAGCTGATCCTTCACATGGGTCCGCAGAGCATCGCCCACATCCAGTTGCTTGCCTTTGACGGTAACTTGCATATTCGACCTGTCGTTTCAGGGCGCATGGCCAGACCCGAAGGAACCGTGATCCAGGAACCGGCATCCAGACCGGGAGTCCCAGGA
>NZ_JAGOGJ010000061.1 GCF_017996735.1 Niveispirillum sp. | reverse complement strand
GGATATCACCCTTGGCAATGGCGACAAAGCTGGCCAGCCGCGCCTCCGACGCCAGAAGGTCATAGCAGCTCGGGTCCCGGACATTGTCGTTCAGCAGGTGCCCGATGGACAGAAGCTGGCGTTCGCTGTCGAACAGGAAGCTGAAATCCATGGCGGCGACCAGGGCCCGCGCCCTCTGGGCCAGCGCCAGCAGGCGGGGGGCCAGATCCTCGTCATTCTGTTCGTCGCGGTCATGGGAATGGATGCAGTCCAGACAGGCCCCCGCCCAATGGGCCGCATCGGCGCCCAGTGACGCCAGCGCCGGGGCCGTCATCAATCCGGCGATCTGTTCCGCCTTGGTGGTCAGGCTGGACAGGATGGTGTCCGGATCGCCGTTGCCCGTCTGTTGCCGGATGACCCGGGCCAGCGTGTCCAGCGCCTGATCCAGGCGACCGCCGGCCTCGCTCTGGCCGGCGGTCGGCCGGATTTCCTTGGCCAGGGCCAGGGCATCGGCAACCCCCTTCACCCGCGCGGCCTCCGCCAGGGGCTTGGTCCGCCATTCATCGCAACTGTTGGCCAGCGCGATCAGATGCCCGGCCAGATTGCCGCTGTCGACGGAAGAGACATATTTCGGGTCCAGCGGGCGCAGATCGGCCGTGGCGTACCAATTCAGGAAATGGCCCCGGTATCGTTCCAGCCGGTCCATGCTGCCCATTGTCGCCTCCAGCCGGTCCAGGGCGTCATGGGTGCCGATCCAGCCGAAATCACGGGCCGCAACCACCGACAGCAGGTAAAGCCCGATATTGGTGGGCGAGGTCCGGCGGGCCAGCACGGGTGCCGGCGTCTCCTGGAAATTGTCGGGCGGCAGCATATTGTCGTCCGCCGTGACGAACCGTTCGAAATAACCCCAGGTGCGACGCGCGGTCAGGCGCAGGCTCGTCTTCGCCTCATCCCCCAGATCGTCCAGTTCCTGTTCTTGCGTGGGCCGGCTGATGCGTTCGGCGATCAGGGGCGACAGCAGCCAGGGCAGGGTGAAGGGCAGGCACAGCAGCCAGTTCCCATCCCCTGCCGCCACGGCCACCCCAAAACCCGCCAGTGCCAGGATCGGCGCCCCCGCCAACCGTTTGAAGCTTCCCACCAGCGACAGCCGGGGGGCGATGGAGGTCTGTGCCGCCGGAACCCATTGCAGCATATGGCGATGGCTGAACCACAGGCGCCAGAGCGTGCGCAGGATGGCGTCAGTCAGCATCCAGGCCTGATGGGCCAGAAAACCGCCGGTCAGCGCGGCAAGGACCAGGGCGCGCCGCCCCTCCGCCAGCAGCTTGCGCAGATGGCTGGAAACGCGCATGCCCGTCTGGGCTGGCCCCAAGGCCGTGATGATGGGAAACAAGGGTGGCGCCAGCAGCAGAGCCGCATTGAACAGCGTCCAGACCAGGCTGGCCGTGAATGGCAAGGTCCAGCCGATGACCAGCGACAGGACCATCAGGGGCGCCACCAGGGTCCGGCGCAGATTGTCCAGCATCTTCCAGCGGCCCACGGCGGGCACAAGGCCCTTGGCCCGGCCGGCATCGGCGGTGGCATGGCCGCGTCCCAGCAGCCAGGGTAGCAATTGCCAGTCCCCCCGCGCCCACCGGTGATGGCGCTGGGCATCCACGTCGTAACGGGTGGGAAAATCCTCTACCAGTTCCACATCCGACGCCAGGGCGGCGCGGGCAAAATTGCCTTCGAACAGGTCATGGCTCAGCACCGTGCCGTCCGGCACCCGCCCGGCCAGGGCCAGTTCGAAGGCGTCGATGTCATAGATACCCTTGCCGGCATAGGTACCTTCCCCGAACAGGTCCTGGTAATGGTCCGATATGGCGGCGGCATAGGGATCGATGCCATTCAGGCTGGAGAAGATGCGCTGGAACAGCGATCCGCGCCGCCCGACCGGCAGGGAGGGCGTGATCCGGGGCTGCAGCACGCCAAAGCCTTCGACTACCCTGCCTTCGACCGGGTCGAAGCGGGGCCGGTTCAGCGGATGGGCCATCTTGCCGATCAACCGCCGGGCAGCATCGCGCGGCAGGCGTGTATCGGCATCCAGGGTGAGGACATAGCGCACCCCGACGGGCACCGCCCCGCCCCCGATATCCATGAAACCGGTATCGGTTGCCCCGCGCAGCAGGCGGTTCAAC
Organism: Niveispirillum sp.; assembly: GCF_017996735.1. GTDB lineage: Bacteria > Pseudomonadota > Alphaproteobacteria > Azospirillales > Azospirillaceae > Niveispirillum. The sequence goes on along the minus strand of NZ_JAGOGJ010000061.1, from coordinate 37,539 downwards.
TCATGCAGCTTGCCGCGCTTGCGCTCCCATCCCATCCAGCATCCTTCCCCGGCGCACCAGACGCGTTTCCGGTGCAGCAGCAGGAAGCGCGGGCCGCCGGGCGCCGGACCATGCTGCGCGTTCAGCCGGGCAATCCCGTCCCGCGCCGCTTCCAGCAGGATGTCGTCGGCCGCCGTCTGTTCCGTGGCGGCGTCGGTCCAGTCGGACAGAAGCACAAATTGCAGATCGCCGTCGGGACTGGCCAGATGGTGGACCTCCAACTGCGCCACCTGTTCGGCGACGGCGCGGGGCGTGGTCAGCAAGGTGGGCACGGCCACCAATGTCCGCAGGTCCGCCGGCACCCCGTCCTTCAACGCCATACCCGGCAGGGCCGTGGCCCCGATGCCCAGCGACAGGACACGGTTGCACAGCGCCATGGCCACATCGATGCAGGGGATGAACGACACCAGCCCCAGCGCCAGCAGGGCCGGCACCCCAACCCCAATCTGTGCCAGGACATGCAGTACCAACAGCAGGATCAGACCGGCAATCAGGGTGATCGATCCGATATAGAGGCCAAGCCCCATGGACCGGACAAGTCGGGCCGGTCGTTGCCGCCAGGAGGGACGGTAGCCGATATGACGCTCGAAGGCCCGACGTCCCTGGGCCAGCAGGTGATAGCCGGGATCGCGGCGGCGCGGATCGGCGGCCCCGTCCTGCGTCCGCGCCACCTCCAGCACCTGATGGGTCACATCCAGCTCGGACCGGCGGCTGCCGCGCGCCAGATCCTCGATGGCGCTGCGGTACAGGTTGCGGGTCGCAAAATCCATTCGGGGATAATCATCCACCGTCGCCAGAAGATCATCGACGGGGCTGGCCTGTTCAAACAGGTCCTTCCAGTCGACATCACCGATGCGGCGCAGGCTGGTGATGATGTTGCGCACCGTGACATTGGTGGCGCCCTGGCGGCGATGGACATCGTTCACCACGGCATCCGGGGTCAGGCCGCGCGACGCCAGCCGCTGATCCAGCCAGGCCAGCACCGGGATGGTGTCCGGGTCCGGGTCGCGCAGCCGGTGCAGCAACTGCACCACCATGGCCGGCGGCAAGGCATGGTCCTGCAACGTTTTCATGGCCTGGGCCGGCGCCGCACCGGGTGCTTCGGCCCGCCCCAGCAACTGATCCGCGATATGGTCGGCTTGGTGCCGCGCATCGCGGTTGGCCAGGGTCTGCACCGCCAACAGGCGCAGATTCTCGATCAACACCATGCGCAGCAGGATCGACACCGCCCACAGCTCACCAATGGTCAGCGGCTGAACCGACTGGTAGGCGCGCAAGTACCTCACCAGCATCTCGGGGTCGAACCGGCTGTCCGTGTGGGCAACAAAGGCCCAGGCCAGACCGAAGACGCGCGGATATCCCGCGAACGGCCCTTCCGACAGTTTCGGAAGCTGGCGGTGAAAGCCGGGCGGCAGATCCCGGTCGATTTCCCGCACCTGACGTTCGACAAGATGGTAATTATCGACCAGCCATTCCGAGGCCGGCGTAATGGCCCGGCCCTCGGCCAGGGCGGAAACGGTCTTGCGATAGGCGTCCAGCAGCACGGCGGCATTGTCGCCCAGACGGTCCGCCAGGGGACGGACCCGCGATGGCCTGTCGGTCACAGGCTGGGCCGTCGCCAGGGAACGGCCATGTTCCTCCAGCCGCTCGATCCCGAAAAGTTCTTCCCGGATGACCTCGGTGCCCTGCCAGAAGGCCGTCGAAGGCGCTGCGCGCAAGATGTTCATGCTGTCGCCTTTTCGCGGACCCGATCATTCGCTGTTGTCACAACACGAAGAGGGTGAGATGGAGGGGGCGGCGGTCCGTCAGAACCAGCCTGTTGCCCACGGGGAAACCGATGCGCGGCCGTGGACTGGTGCTTGTCCGGCGTCGGACGACTGTCAAGGAGCCATGTTCGATCCGTACCCTGACACTGCACACTCCACATAATGTCCGTAAATCAGGGTAGGTATGGTTGGAGAATTAACTACCTATCGATCAAATATTTTATAATTTCCGATCGACAATAAACATGCTCGGAAAGTACCCATACCTCAATAAAATCGACGATATATCTGTCTCCTTACGGCAGGCACGGGGCTGATATTGGGGTTTAGATCGATATGACGGCCTGAGTGAACTGCCGGAAGCATGACGCCGGGCGTGTCCCCACCGTTCCCTGCGGCAACGGATCGCTTCCATTATTCTGATTGGCTCCATTAAGGGGTCGAAAGAATAGATGGAATAAAAAATCTCAAGAATGATTATAGTTTAAAATTTATTCCTATAATTGCATGTGGGTATTTTCCGTCGGTTCCTCATTACGAAGAATTTAAGCATTTTATTATGGAACTGGATCAAATAATGGGGAATGGATCATGGCGAACTATGCTCACTTTAACCGGATTTCCGGGACCGCAGCAGCGGACAGACTGAACGGTGGTATCGGCTTCGACCTGTTTTACGGTGGCGCCGGCAATGACACGTTCAATGGCGGTGGCGGCCAGAATGCTGCAGTGTATAGCGGCAACTCCTCCAGCTATACGATCACGAACAGCAACACCGCGTCGGTCCGGATCAGCGGACCGGAGGGGACGGATACGCTGAGCGGTGTGCAGTTCGCGGTCTTCGCCGACAAGGTGGTCCCGCTTTACAAGGCCGCCCCCGTCTTCGGCTTTGATGAAGACGTGTATCTGCAAAACAATGCGGATGTGAGCGCTGCCGTCCAGAACGGTACCTATACCAGCGGGCGGCAGCATTTCGAGCTCTACGGCAAGTACGAGAACCGCGTTTTCGAGGTCCGGAACGGCTTTGATTCCGCCTATTATACGAATGTGAACGGCGATGTCGCCGCGGCTCAGTTCCCGGCCAACGCGCATTATCAGCAATATGGCAAGGCCGAAGGCCGAAGCACACATCTGCTGTTCGACGCCGGCTATTATCTGGAAAATAATAGCGACGTCGCCGCTTCCGGGGCGGACCCGTGGACCCATTTCACCTTCTATGGCTGGAAGGAAAACCGCAATCCGTCGCCCTTTTTCGATGTCTCAGACTATCTCAGCCACAATCCGGATGTCGTGGCGGCGGGCTATAACCCCCTCTTCCACTATCTGAACTGGGGCCAGGCCGAAGGCCGGCAGATTTATATGGATACCGGGTTTCAGATCGTCTGACCCGGCCCGACGCAGCGGTATCATACCGACGGTATAAGGGAAAAAAGGGGGGGCGATGCCGGGGCCACCCGGGATCGCCCGCCGGGAAAGGCGCGCCAGCAGCAGGATGTGGCGCGCCTTTTCTTCTGGCTCTGCGGATGTCGTCAGATTTCGTGCGCTTTAATTTCAATATTATCAGTTTTGAAAAGGCCAGTTTATTTTGGGGTAGGCCTCTATAGGTAGTTTCCGGTTCTTGGATTTTATTTACAATTTTTGCATTATTATTCTGAAATGAATTCAGGATTTCCTGGATTTGAGATGCAGGAATATCCTCATGTCGAAAATCACCATGATATACGCCCTGCCCATCGGCTTGTTGCTGCTGGCAGGTTGCACGGGCTCCAATGTGTCTTCAAGCTCGCCGGGTTATGTGGCCCTGAAGGCCGGGAACTACGCCGAATCCACCCGCCTTCTTGAAGCGTCCAACATCAAATGGCCCAACAGCCCCATTGACGAATTGAACCTGGGCGCCTCTTACCAGTCGCAGGGCCGCATGGATCTGGCCGAGCCGTTTCTGCGTCGGGCCATGACCCATGGCCATGGGTTGATGCCCACGGAAACCACGCGGGCCTGGGCCAAGGGAATGACGGTGGAGGAGGTGGCGTGCCAGAACCTGGCATTGGGTCTGGCGCCCGCCACGATCGAGGGTACGGCCACGCCTTGCCAGACGACCCTGGTCGTGGCGGTCATCGCGGCACCGGGACCGGTGGCGGCCGTCTATCGCCAGACTTCGTACAATACCTACTTCGATTTCGACAAGGCGACGCTTACCCCGGACGGCGTGACCATCCTGCGCGATGCCGCCAAGGAGATTCTCAACGATCCCGACCGCCGTGTCACCCTGGTCGGCAAGGCGTCTAGCATCGGTACCGATTATTACAACATGGACCTGTCACGCCAGCGTGTCGAAACCGTGCGTAACACGCTGATCGCCGCCGGCGTGGCGTCATCACGCATCGATGTGCGGTGGGTCGGGTCGCGTGAACTGCCGGTCCCGCAGGCCGACGGGGTGCGTCAGCCGCTCAATCGTGTGGTGGAAGGCGTGGTCAAGTAACCGACCATCTCCCATCATGGCGCCGAAGCCTTCAATCCAACTCATTGGGTTTAAAGGCTTCGGGGGCATGGGCGCCGCCGCGCGGAAGCGCGCAGGGGGCGCGTTGGGCGGCAACTGATCTGCGATAATTCAAAATCACCCTTATTATCGAAGAATATTTATCAATATCGTCGAATATGCAGATAAATTTTCCATATAGGTATTCTCCGATCTCAATATTATTGCCCATGCACATTATATTATAATTTGTTCGGTGATCTTTTCTTCTGAAGATGATCGAATTGTCGTGATGGAGGGCGCGATTTCTTCGTGTCTCCACGGCCATCCTTTCCGCCCCCTGTTTGGGGGGCCACAACATGAAAGATATCGATATGGAAAAGTCTGGCAACAAGCCCGCCAACAAACCCGCCGCCGCCCCGACCCAGGCCGGCAAGGGCAAGCCCGCCGAAACGTCGTCGCACACGTCGGGCGCTCATGCTGACAAGCATGACAAGGACACCAACGCCAAGCATGCGCAGAAGAAATAGTGCCTGACTGGCTGTGCCGGCGGTGGACGCCCCTCCACCGCCGGCACTTTCTCCATGTCTACCCCGTAATGAAGGACGCAATCATGAAACGTTTCACCATTCTTCTCGCCGGTTTCTCCGTGGCCACGCTGCTGGCTGGCGCACCGGCCTTTGCACAGGGAACGCCGCAGACCATGGCGTTGACGCAGGTGGACCCGACCACCCTGGCCACCGGCTACCGCACCTCGAAGGTGGTGGGCAGCATGGTGTACAATGCCGCTGGCGAGACGGTGGGCACCATCGATGATCTGATCGTGACGCCCAATGATCGGGTGCCGTTTGCCGTGCTGTCGGTCGGCGGTTTCCTTGGCATGGGGTCGAAATATGTGGTCGTCTCCTATGCGGCGCTGAACGTGACGGACAAGAAGTTCATCCTGCGCGATGCCACCAAGGAAACTTTGAAGAAGCTGCCGGAATTCAAATACGCTTCATGATCATGATCTCGGCTGACATGCCGACGCCTGCTGATCTCACCTGCCCGGTTGCTCGCCGGAAAGGCGGAGCATGAAGGAAAATCATGCTCCGGGATGCGCGGGAAGGTGCCGGGAATGAACAGCAGCCTTTCCCAGCTTCCACGGGAGCCGGCCGATTGGCTGACCAAGCCATTCATCCGGTTCCTGCGCATCGAGGCGATGGCCGGCATCGTCCTTCTGCTCTGTACTTTACTGGCGCTGACCCTTGCCAATAGCCCCTGGTCTGCCCCGTTCCTGGCCTTCTGGGAAATTCATGCCGGCATCAGCTTTGGCGATGTGGAATTGTCCCGGTCCGTGAAGCACTGGATCAATGACGGGCTGATGACGCTGTTCTTCTTCGTCATTGCCTTGGAGCTGAAACGCGAACTGGTGTTGGGGGAGTTGCGGGATCCCCGGGTGGCGGCCCTGCCGATCGCTGCGGCGATCGGTGGAATGACGGTGCCGGCCGGCCTGTTTTCGCTGATCGTTGGCAATGGGCCGGGCGCCAGCGGCTGGGGAACCGTGATGTCCACGGATACGGCCCTTGTCATCGGTTGCCTTGCCGTACTTGGTGCCCGCATCCCGGCCAGCTTGCGGCTCTTCCTGCTTTCCCTGGCGATCTTTGACGATGTCGGCGCCATTCTGGTGGTGGCGGTCGGGTATGGTGCGACCTTGAACTGGGGCGTGCTCTGTATCGCCGGTCTGGGATTTGCTGCCGTGGCGATCATCGCCCGGCTGGGCATACGCAGTATTCCGGTCTATTTCGCGATGGGTGGGGGCATTTGGCTGGCACTGGACGCCTCGGGTCTTCACGCCACACTGGCCGGTGTGCTGCTGGGCCTGATGACGCCGGCGCGAAGCTGGGTCAGCACCATTCGTCTGCACGCCATCCTGGGCCGGGTCACGGCCCTTCCACCGGGTGGGCAACGCAAGGGCACCACCGCCGCGCGCAACGACCTCCAACGCGCCGGCGTGGCCACGCGGGAGGCTTTGTCTCCCATCGAGCGGCTTGAATTCACCCTGCATCCCCTGGTCGCGTTCACCATCCTGCCGCTTTTTGCCCTGGCCAATGCGGGTATTCCCATGGCCGCCGCGACCTTCGACCCCACGCTGACGACGGCGATCATCGTGGCCTTTGTGGTGGGCAAGCCGGTTGGTGTCCTGCTTTTCAGCTTTCTGGCCGTCACGTCGCGCCTTGCCATCCGGCTGGACGATCTGTCATGGCCGCTGGTGGCGGCGGGCGGATTGCTGACCGGCATCGGCTTTACCATGGCGTTGTTCATCGCCGAACTGGCCTTTGGCGCGGCGCTGTTGAATTCGGTCAAGCTCGGCGTCCTTGGCGCCTCCGCCCTTGCGGCGATCCTTGGCTTCCTGATGCTGGCCTGGCTGACCGTTCCCAAACGCCACGCGGCATGATCCCGGCTGGCCGCACCAAGTAACAGGAAATCCGCCTTGACCGGTCACGGTCAAGGCGGATTGATATCTCCCGCATCGCGGTTCCTGTGCCCGGAAGCTACTTTTTCATCTTGGCCCACAAGGCGGCCAGCCCCACCACCAACAGACCGGCGGGAAGCCAACGGCGCAGGGCGGATCGCTTGGCCGGCGGTTCGGCTTCCTCCGCTTGCTTGCCATTCTTCGTATCCGGGCCGGTGTCGGCCGGCCCGTCCGGGTGAGGGTGCGTGTGGCGGTCTGTCGGGGAGGGGGCGGTCGCCGACGGCTTGGGGGTCACGCCATCCTTCCAGGCCGCACCCGACTGGGTCGGGCCGGGATCGGGTTTGGCGGGGGCATCCCCGCTGGCGTCGTTGCGATTTGTGTCCGTGATCATGATGCTTCCTTCTTTGTGTCTTGGGGATGATGGCGTGTCAGGCGCTGGGCCTGACGCCTATTCGGCGGCGATGGCCCTGGTGTCCGCCGTCGTATCGCGCACCAGATTGAGTTGCGCCTTGTGGCGGCGATAGGAGGCGAGGGCCTGGCCGACAACCTGATCCATGTTGTAATAGCGGTAGGTTGCCAGCCGGCCGACGAACAGCACGTCGGTCGTCGCCCGGACCAATGCGGCGTAGCGCTTGTAAAGCGCCTCATTCTCCGGCCGGGGGATCGGATAGTAGGGATCGCCGGTGGCCGAGGGGAACTCGTGCGTGATGCTGGTGCGGGCGGCACGCTGCCCCGTCAGATGCTTGTATTCCGTGACGCGGGTATAGGGCACATCTTCCGACGGGTAGTTGACGACGGCCACGGGCTGCAGCCATTCCTGCTCCAGCGTTTCATGGCGGAATTCCAGGGACCGGTAAGGCAGCTTGCCGTACCGGTATCCGAAATATTCATCGACGGGTCCGGTGAAGACCAGCCGGTCATAACTCACCCGCGCACAGGCTTCTTCGAACGACGTCCCCAACTCGATATCGATCAGGGGATGGTCCAGCATGGCGGTGAACATGGCCGTATAGCCATCGGCCGGCATCGCCTGGAAACTGTCGGTGAAATAGCGGTCATCGGCATCGGTGCGCGTGGGAACGCGTGCCGTCACCGACTTGTCCAGGTCCGACGGGTCCAGGCCCCATTGCTTGCGCGTGTAACCGCGAAAGAAGGTTTCATACAGGTCGCGGCCGACCTTGGAGATCACGACATCGGCCGAACTGGTGACGGGATCGACCGGTTCGGCACGGGTGGCGAGGAAGGCGGCGGTATCCGCATCATCCTGAAGGTCCAGCCCATACAGGCTGTTCAGGGTGGTCCGGTTGATGGGCATGGGCACACGCAGCCCGTCAATATCGGCCAGCACACGGTGTTCATAGGGGCGCCAGTCGGTGAAGCGCGACAGGTAATCGACGATTTCCTGGCTGTTGGTGTGAAAGATGTGCGGCCCGTACCGATGGACCAGGATGCCGGCCGCGTCATGATGGTCGAAGGCGTTGCCGCCGATATGGTCGCGCCGGTCGATGACCAGGACACGTTTCCCGCCATCCCGCGCCAGGCGTTCGGCCATGACGGCCCCGGCGAAGCCGGCACCGACGACCAGATAATCATAATGCCCGCTGCGTGCGGCACGCGCCGGCCGGACGACCTGGGCGATGAGGGTCCGCATGGCCTTGGCGACGGCTTGCCAGGATTGGCCGGCCAGGGCCGCATCCGCCTGCCGCCGCCACTCGGCGTTGACAGGTTCCCGCGACAGGGCGAGCGCCTGTTCACAGGCGGCAATGAAGGCTTCGGGCGTCGCGGCGATCGCCACGGCATCCAGCGTGCCGTAATGGCGGACCACGTCAGTGATCGGCGTCGACACGATGGGCAGGCCCGCCGCCAGATATTCCGGCGTCTTGGTGGGTGAGATGAACTGCGTCGACGGGTTGATCGCGAACGGCATCAAGGCCACGTCCCAGCCGCCGGCATAAAGCGGCAACTGGTCATAGGTCTTGCCGCCGAGATAGGCGATGTTGGGACGGCGGGGCAGGTCGGCGGGGTCGATCTTGACCACCGGGCCGACCATGACCAGCGCCCAGTCGGGCCGCGCATCGGCCATGGCCGCCAGAAGCTCCAGGTCCATACGCTCGTCGATCACGCCATAGAAGCCCAGGCGCGGCCGGGGCAGGCCGGCCTGATCGGCGGGATCGGCGCTGGCCACGCGTGCCTTTGCGAAGTGCGGGGCATCGACGCTGGACGGGAAGGCATGGACCGAAGGGTGCAGCGTGCGCTTGGCCTCGTAAAGGCTGTGGCCGCCCGTGAAGACCAGATCGGCGGCGGCGAGCAGTTCAGCCTCCAGCGCGCCCAGTTCCGGCGGCGCGAAGCGGAAATTCGCCAGTTCATCCATGCAGTCGTAAATCGTGCAGGCGGCCGACAGGTGCCGCGAGAAGGGCAGCATCATGGGCGTGTAGTACCAGCGGATCAGCGGAGCGGCCGACCCGGTAACACAGGTGTCCAGCAAGGCGCGCAACACGGCGGTGGCCGCCGTGGCGGAAAGACCTTCCGGCAGACGCGGGGTGACCACGGTCACGTTCGGGACCGGGGACCGGCTTTTGATGGAAGGTTCACTGCCGGCAGGGCCGTAAACCGGCTCCTCCCAGAAGATTACGGGAAAGTCATGCGCCAGGAGCGCCATGAGATGCTGCGGTCTTTGGAACACGAAGTCCCACCGCAGATGTGAAAAGCACACCAGCGTCATGATTTCTGGCTTTCGAAAAGGGTGAGAAAAGTATCGGGGCAACGTGCCGGCGAAATGGATGCTCCATTCTCCTGACCGAAAATTAACCCGTGTTATGACGATTTCGACAGAAGGGCCGGTTCGATTTGAGGGCTGTCGTGTTTACTTAATGTTGCCACGACAGTCGTGGCCTATAGAGAGGGTATCCCACTGACCGTCGAACGAGCACACCCGTTACCGGCGCCGGCCCTTTGGGGAGGTGTCGAATGCACCATCAACCGGATCGGCGACCGTCATCTTGATCAGATGGCGCTGAGCGGCCATGAAGCGCGCACGGACGATCTTGATCGTTTCGCGGGGCTGGGGCTGACGGCCTTGCGATACCCGCTGCTGTGGGAGACCTTTGCCCGCGCCCGGAACCCGGAGCGTCTCTGGGCCTGGCACGATGGGCGGCTGTCGCGGCTGCGCAGACTGGGCATCCGCCCCATCCTGGGGCTGGTGCATCATGGCAGCGGTCCGCATGGCACCGATCTTCTGGACAAGGGTTTCGCGGCCGGTCTGGCGCGGCATGCGGCCGATGCCGCGCGGCGCTATCCCTGGGTCCGCGACTGGACGCCCGTGAATGAGCCCCTGACTACCGCCCGCTTTTCAGCGCTTTACGGCCTCTGGTATCCGCACCGGCGGGATGAGCCGGCGTTCTGGCTGGCCCTGATCAACCAGATCGACGCCATCCGCGCCGCGATGCAGGCCATCCGCGCCGTCAATCCGGCGGCACGGCTGATCCAGACGGAGGATCTGGGCCATACCGGTGCCACGCCACAGCGCGCGCCACAGGCCTATTTCGACAATCAGCGCCGCTGGGCATCCTGGGACCTGCTGGCCGGGCGTTTCGCGGACAGCCATCCATTCTGGGACCGGCTGTGCGGCATGGGTTTTCAGCAGCGCCTGCGCTCCTTGGAAGCAAACCCTTGCCCGCCTGACATCATGGGCATCAACCATTACCTCACCAGCGACCGTTTCCTCGATCACCGGCTCGACCGCTATCCCGCCACCACCCATGGCGCCTGCTCTTACGGTCCTCTGGCGGATGTGGAGGCTGTGCGGGTCACGGACCAGCCGCCGGGCCTGGAGGGGGCCTTGCGGGCCTGCTGGGATCGTTACGGCGTGCCCATGGCGGTGACGGAAATCCATAATGGCTGCACCCGAGAGGAGCAGATGCGATGGTTGCGGGAGGCGTGGGAGGTAGCGGGCCGGCTGCGCGCCGAAGGAATGGCGATCGAGGCCGTGACGGCATGGAGCCTGCTGGGTTCTTATGACTGGGACAGCCTGCTGACGCGCGATGCCGGCCATTATGAAAGCGGCGTTTTCGACATCAGGGGAGCCGTCCCGCGCGAGACGGCGCTGGCCCCCATGTTGCGCCTGATGGCGGGGGGACAGGTGCCGGACCATCCCGTGCTGGATGTGGCCGGCTGGTGGCGCCGCCACGCGCGCGCCATCCCGTCGCGTCCGGCACGGCCCCTGCTGATCGTTGGCGCCACGGGAACGCTGGGCCAGGCCTTCGCCGGGGCGTGCCGTCTGCGCGGCATCGACCATGTCCTGACGGGACGCGGCATGCTGGACCTGTTTGTTCCCGCCTCCATCGACCGTGTTCTCGACGACGTGCAGCCGTGGGCCGTCATCAATTGTGCGGGATGGGTACGGGTTGACGAGGCGGAGGAGAATGAACAGGCCTGCCTTGCCACCAACTTCACGGGCAGCGTCGATCTGGCCGAGGCCTGCCGGCGGCGCGGCGTCCATTATACCGGCTTTTCCAGCGATCTGGTCTTTGACGGCCTGTCGGACCGGGCCTATGTGGAAAGCGACGCGACGGCGCCGCTGAATATCTATGGCATCAGCAAGGCCAGGGCCGACGACGTTCTGCTGGCCGCGCGGGGACGCACACTCGTGGTGCGCACCGCATCCTTCTTCTCCCCCTATGACACACAGAATTTTGCGGCCCGGCTTGTCACGTCGCTTCGTGCCGGGCGGGCGTTCCATGCGGCGGGGGATTGCATCACCTCGCCGACCTATGTGCCGGATCTGGTGCGCGCCACCCTGGACCTGATCATCGATGACGAAACCGGCCTCTGGCATCTCGCCAATGGCGGGGCGCTGTCCTGGGCCGATTTTGCGGTCGGGATCGGCACGGCGCTGGATTTGCCGACCGACCTTGTCGATGCGCGGCCGGCGGCTTCCATGGGCTGGACCGCGCGGCGCCCGCGCCACGCACCCATGTCCAGCGAACGCGGGCTGATCATGCCAAGCCTGACCTCGGCCGTGGAACGGTTCGCCGCCGAACTCGGTCGATAGGCCACTTGAAAGGCCAATATGGTTTTACCATCTATATACCATCCAGATGGATGGTGAAAGGATGGTGATGTGATGGCGGACAATGTTCATGACCTTCGGCCCAAGGTGCCGGACAGCGAGAAGATCACCATCAATCTGGGCTTTGTCGATCTGGGCCATATCGACCTGCTGGTGCAGGAAGGGTTCTATTCCAACCGCACCGACTTCATCCGCACTGCCATCCGCAATCAGATCGAGCGGCATGGCGAGGCGGTGCGACAGGCGGTGACCCGCAAGAGCGTTGATCTCGGCCTGCGCCATCTCAGCCGCCAGGAACTGGAGGCGGCGCGGGATGCGGGCGAAATGCTCGATATCCGCGTCCTGGGTCTGGCCAGCATCGCCCCGGATGTGACGCCCGAACTGGCCCGCGCCACCATTGCCTCCCTGACGGTGCTGGGCGGGCTGCATGCCTCCGCCGCCGTCAAGGCGGCATTGACCGGCCGGCTGCGATAGTCCGGCTGTCCTCTCTTCCTCCCCCGACAAATGCCCTTCCCGGAACGAAAGAAAGCATCGACATGCACTTCAAACCTCCCCAGGGAATGGCCGAGGCGGTCCGCCTTACCGGCGCCGGCAGGCTGTCCGAGGCCACCGCCCTTATCCAGCAGATGCTGAGGGGCGGGTCGCCCAACCCCGCGACCGCCCCCGATCCCTCCATCATCGACGCGGAATTCACCGTCCTGGACCCCGCCCCCTCGTCACCAAGGCCGCGGACGGGTCTGGGCGAGACGCTGCGTCGCCTGTCCCGCGCCGTGCCGGGCGGGCAGCAGGGCGCCTTTCGGCCCGTGGCCCCGCCTGCGCCGGAAGGGGCTTCCTTCACCACCGCATCCTATCATGAGGCGGCGGGTACGCGGACCTACAAGCTGTATGTCCCGGCCAACCGGCCGGCTGGGCCGATGCCGCTGATTGTCATGCTGCATGGCTGTACCCAGTCGCCCGACGATTTTGCGGCCGGCACCGGCATGAACCTGGCGGCGGAGGAACATGGCTTCCTGGTCGCCTATCCCGAGCAGCCCGGATCCGCCAATCCTAACCGCTGCTGGAACTGGTTCAGTACGGTCGATCAGGGGCGCGACCGGGGCGAGCCGGCGCTGATCGCGGGGATCACCCGTACGATCATGTGCGAACATTCCGTGGACCCCGCCCGCGTCTATGTCGCCGGCCTGTCGGCCGGTGGGGCGGCGGCTGTGATCATGGGATCGGCCTATCCCGATCTCTATGCCGCCGTCGGCGTGCATTCCGGCCTGCCGCTGGGCGCGGCGCGCGACATGCCGTCCGCCTTTGCCGCCATGCGCAACGGGGCGGCGGGTGGACGGCGCGGTGCCGGCCCCGTGCCGACCATCATCTTCCATGGCGACCAGGACACCACCGTCCATCCCGCCAACGGAACCGCCGTCGCGGCCCAGGCCCTGGGCACCACGATGGGTCTGCGGCCGACCGTGTCGCGCGGGGCCGTGCCGGGCGGCCGCGCCTATACCCGCACCATCCATGCCGACGCGTCCGGCCGGGACCTGTGCGAGCATTGGGAGATCCAGGGCGCCGGGCATGCCTGGTCCGGCGGCAGCGCGTCCGGATCCTACACCGATCCGCGCGGGCCCGACGCAACGCGGGAGATGGTGCGCTTCTTCCTGGCGCATGGGCGCACCGCGGCAGCAACCGCCCCTTGATGCGCGATGACATGGAACGGTTGGCAACAGGCAGCGTTACCTTCAGCGTTCCGCGGGATTTTCACCGCGCTCACGGGCCGTAACGACCGATCAGCGGTGCCACCGACCCAGGAGCTTCCCATGGCCAAGCAGCCCAAAGACCTGAACGATCTGTTCCACGAAACCCTGAAAGACATCTACTTCGCCGAAAAGCAGATTCTGCGCGCTTTGCCGAAAATGGCCCGCGCCGCCAACAGCGAGGATCTGCGCAAAGCGTTCGAACTGCACCGCACACAGACGGAAGGCCAGATCGAGCGCCTGGAAAGTGTGTTCGAGATCATCGGCAAGACCCCGCGCGGCAAGACCTGCGACGCCATCGTCGGCATCCTTGATGAAGGCAAGGAAGTGATGGAGGACTTTGCCGGCAGTGACGCCCTGGATGCCGGTCTTCTGGCGGGTGCGCAGGCCGTCGAGCACTATGAGATCAGCCGCTACGGCACCTTGCGCGCCTGGGCCCAGCAACTGGGACTGAAGGCGGCAGTACCACTGCTGGAAGCCACGCTGGAGGAGGAAAGGGAAACGGATCAGATCCTGAGCAAGCTGGCCACCGGTCACATCAACGCCGACGCGGCCTGATGCCAACCGTCATCCCCGCGAAAGCGGGGATGACGATGGAGGGACACCCAACTCTCAATCGGACAAGCTTTTAGGACAGGCCGGGGAAGGGCGGCGGGCGCCGCAACCAATCAGGTCGGGCGCCCGCCGCTCCCCCATCATCAGGCTTCGGGCTGCGCATCCAGATCGACGGTGAGTTCCCGTGCCCAGTGGCGCAAGGCCCGGCAGGCTTCGACAAAGCGTGCCGCGTCGCCGTTTTTGTCCAGGGCCATGCATGCCTCGTCCAGGTCGTCCGCGATCCCGGCCTTGACCAGGAACGGTTCGGCCTCGGCCGTGAAGCCGATATATTTGCAATGCGTGAAGGCGTCGGTGACGAAGTTTTTCGCCGCCGCGTCAATCGACAGCAAGGCGGCACCCTGGGCCGAGAGGATGATGGCCACGGCATCGAACAGAACGGACGGGCCGCCATCGATCTTGTGCCGGGCCGCGACCTTTGTACCGTCCGACAAGGTCACGCCGCCGATCTTCGGCGCCACCACCTCATAAACAGCACCCTCGGCCTCGACCGCCGTCAGCAGCGCCTTGACGATCGACGCGTCGGCCCCGTCACTCAGCAGGATGCCGAGCTTGCGGCCCTTGAAGTCGGTCGGCCCGTTCTTGACGATGCTGAGCCGGTCGGACGGCGGCAGGTCGGCGATGGTCGGCCGTGCCGCCTTGGCGGGCGGGGGCAGGGGCAGTCCCAGGCCGTTCGCCACCGTCCGGGCCAGTCCGTCGTCGATATTGAGCAGGTGGGAGACGACGCGGGAGCGGATGTCGGGCCGTTCCACCTTCGACAGTTCGAAGACCAGGGCGTCGCCGATATGTTTCTGTTCGATGGGGGTCTGGCTGATCAGGAACTGCCGTGCCTGGCTGTAATGGTCGGCGAAGCGCTCGGACCGCACGCGCTGCTTGGGCCCGTCGGCGGCCTGCGCGAAACTGCTGAAGCCGCGCACCGGGTCCTCACGCGGGCCGCCCTGGGTGGGGCCCCAGCTATTGGGCTCGTAATTCACCCGGCCCTTGGGGTTGCGCATGGCCATGTGCCCGTCCTGCTGGAAATGGGCCATGGGGCATTTGGGGGCGTTGACGGGGATATGGGTGAAGTTGGGGCCGCCCAGCCGTTTGATCTGGGTGTCCAGATAGGAGAAGTTGCGCCCCTGCAGCAGCGGGTCGTTGGAAAAGTCGATGCCCGGCGGAACATTCTGGGTCAGGAAAGCCACCTGCTCCGTTTCCGCGAAGAAATTATCGACCACCCGGTCCAGCACCAGCCGCCCGACGATGCGCACCGGCACCTCTTCCTCCGGGATCAGCTTGGTCGCATCCAGCACGTCGAAGTCGAACCTGTCGGCAAACGCGTCATCGAACAACTGGACGCCCAGTTCCCATTCCGGGAAGTCACCGGACTGGATGGCGTCCCACAGGTCGCGGCGGTGGAAGTCCGGATCGGCGCCGTTGATCTTCACCGCCTCGTTCCAGACCACGGATTGCAGCCCCTGCTTGGGCTTCCAATGGAACTTCACGAAGGTGGACTTGCCCTCCTCGTTCACCAGCCGGAACGTATGGACGCCGAACCCCTCCATCGTCCGGAAGGAACGGGGGATGGCCCGGTCCGACATGGTCCACATGATCATGTGAAAGCTTTCCGGCGTCAGGCTGACGAAGTCCCAGAAATTGTCATGCGCCGTCTGCGCCTGCGGGAAGGCGCGGTCGGGCTCGGGCTTGGCGGCATGGATCAGGTCGGGGAACTTGATGGCGTCCTGGATAAAGAAGACCGGGATGTTGTTGCCGACCAGATCCCAGTTGCCTTCCTGCGTATAGAGCTTCACCGCAAAGCCGCGCACGTCGCGCGCCAGATCGACCGATCCCTTGGAGCCGGCGACGGTGGAGAAGCGCACGAAGGCCGGCACACGATCGCCCACCCGCTGGAAGATATCGGCGCGTGTGATGCCAGCCAGGCTCTCGGTCAGTTCAAAGAAACCATGGGCGCCATAGCCGCGCGCATGCACCACGCGCTCGGGGATACGCTCATGATCGAAATGGAAAATCTTTTCACGGAAATGGAAATCCTCCATCAGCACAGGCCCGCGCGCACCCTGCTTCAGGCTGTTCTGGTCGTCGGCAACGGGCGTACCCTGCTGGGTTGTCAGGGTTTCCACACCGCCGCCGGCCGTCTGGCGCGTTTCCCCGCCCTCTCCCTGTGGTTCGTCGTAGGAATGGGAAATGACGGCGTCCGGGGGCACGGGCGGGGCCTTGCGACGGGTCTCGCCGCCGATATCCGCGCCTGCCAGATCGGGCGGCGTCAGGGTCTTGGCGGAAGTCTTGGTCGTGGAGGGTTTCCTGGGCATGTTGATCATCCTGGTCGGTTGGCACCGCCGGGAGGAGGCCGGCCGGGATGGTTCCAGGCACGCGGCATCACACCGGCGGCGGTCGGGCAGACAGGAAACCCCTCTGGCCGGGCCAAGGTTGCGCCGGTCGGGCAAAAATTAACCTGCGTCATCACGATTGCACGCAACACCGGACACCTCCGTCCGTTAGGGAAGCAGCGGATGGATGCCGGTGGTGTCTCGGCCTGATAGGGGGGGATGGTCAGCGATGTTCACCGAACGTTTCCTGAAAGGCAAACGCGGGGTCGATCTGGAGCCGGCCGAGCGTGTACGGCTGGAGGCGGCCATCGCCGAAATCCAGACGCTGGAACCCCGCAAGATTGTCGTCCGTGCGGGCGAACATCTTCAATACAGCACGCTGCTGCTCGAAGGCATCATGTCGCGCTATATCGACGACCGGAACGGCCTGCGGCAGCTCGTCGCCATCCATGTTCCCGGCGACTTCCTGGATCTCCACGGTTTTCCGCTGAAGGTCCTGGATCATGATGTCGCGACCATGACGGCGGTGACGGTGGCCCTGGTTCCGCACGCGGAGCTTGCCGCGATCATGGACGAGATGCCGCAACTGACGCGCAAGCTCTGGCACGCCACCCTGATCGACGGGGCCATCCATCGGGCATGGCTGTTCCGGCTGGGACGGCTGGATGCGGTGGGGCGCGTGGCGCATTTCCTGTGTGAGATCAATGCCCGCCTTGTCTCGGCCGGGCTCAGCGACGGACATCGGTTCGCGTTGGGCCTGACCCAGGCCGATCTGGCGGAGATCTGCGGCCTGACCAATGTCCATGTGAACCGGGTCCTGCGGCACCTGCGTGAAGAGCGGTTGTGTGTCTTCCGGTCTTCCCTGGTCGAGATAACCGAGCCGGAGAAGCTGGCGGCGCGCGGCCAGTTCAACCCTGCCTATCTTTACATCGACACGCCGTCACCTTTCTTCCCGCCCTCCCAAGCAAGGTCCCCGCCATGAGTACTCCCTCCTCCACACCGCAGCCCCGCACGGACCCTGGCTTGGCCAGCGCCGAAGACGGGCTTGTCATCCTGGACGGTCCCAATGGATTGGCGGTGACCATGACGGCGGACGCCGCGGCACTGACCGGCCGCAACCTGATCTCGGCCGCGGAAATCGCCCGGCAGCAGATGGCCGCAAAATTGGAGAATGGTGATGTTTGACCCCTTTTCAAACTGGCGGCGCTTGATGGTGGCGGGCCAGTCCATGACGGGCACGGGCGTGCGCGTCATGGAAACGCTGGGCGCCGCCAATGCGGTGATCGCCGCGCGCACCCCCATCATCGACGCCGCCATGCGCTCGCCCCTGACCGGTGACCATGTCGAACTCGGCCGCATGGTGCCGGAAAAGGTGGAAGCCTTCTCCCAGGCGGGATCGGCGATGGTCACCGCCTGGTGGCAGGCACAGTCGTTATGGGTCGCGCATATGCAGCATCTGGGCGGCATGGCCATGCGCGGGCGCGCGCCAACCGCCGGGGAGATGATGGCGCTCAACAGCAAGGTGGCGGACCTGACCCTGGACGGGATCGAAGCGGCGGTACGGTTGGGATCAACGGCGCTCGCCCCCGTTCATCGCAAGGCGACAGCCAATGCCCGGCGGCTGAAGCGCAAGGCCGCCAAGCGCGCCGGATGATGTCGACGGCGGCGACCGCCGGCGATTGAGGCGCACGAAAGCTTGACCATCGGTCATGATTTCGTGGCCCTGGTATTATGCGTGTGGCAGGTCGGCCTTTGCGGTTGCCGCATCACGTTCAATCTGTTGCCGCGCCGCATCGATCCAGGTTTTGCGGATTGTCCGATCCCGCTGGCCCCAGGGCACGGCCGTGCTATTGCTTTTCTGGTACAGGGCTTCCGCCAGCAACATCACCTTCATGTCATCCATGCGCGCTTTCCGCGTCAGCCGGCTGTGCCGGTTCGATGGCGTCGGGCCGGGTCCGGGCCGACTTTACAGGTTTAGGACCGCGCATTGACGATCGGGTGCGCGGGCGGTCAAACCAGCGATTGCCCCGGTCAAGGCAAGAGAGCAGGCGTGACCGGTCATCGTCGGTCAGGTCCGCTTCCGTGAGATGCCGGACCGGACTGACGGGGGGGAGCGGCTCCAGCACTTCGGTCGATTTTTTGCTTGCGGTTGACCTTTTCATTGGTCGGCTCCTGAGCTGGGAAGATGAAAGGGATTGGGGCGCTCGGATGTGTCGCCAGGCCGGCGAACAGAAAGGAAAGAGTGTCTGGTTCGTCATGCATGGCGCGATTCCGATAATCGGATTTCATTATCCATGCTTCTCCAAATTCGGATAGACGCGGAAAATACCTATAGTTAAATGGGAATGATTTACGAATTTTCCAGGAAGAATAAATTATCCGATTTTATTATCTCATAGTTGTGCTGAATTTTAGGCTCTTTATTTAGTTCATCTGGTTGGTCCCAATGATTGCTCCTGATGGCGCCCGTCTTCCTGTTGGTGGGGGTGGCGGGAAGGGGGCGGAAATCCCGATGACGGTGCTGACAAGTGGCTTGGCAGCGGCGGGCGGTCCGTCCATGCTCCCGGCATCGGCACCCGGGAGAAAACTGCTTGCCCACGTCCCCGACGACGGACCCCTTGCGCGCCATCATGGGTGCCTACACCCAGGGACGCCTGGAAGAGGCGGAGAGGCTGTGCCAGGCCTTGCTTCGCCATGATGGCAGCCATATCGGCGGGCTGTTCATGCGGGCTGTGCTGCGGATGGCGGCCGGCGATGACGAGACGGCAGCCGGATTTTTCCAGCAGGCGCTGGCGCTGTCTCCCGCCATTGCCGATGCCTATGGCAATCTGGCGATGATACGGCAGCGTCAGGGCAACCTGCGGCAAGCGGGACTGCTGCTGGACCGTGCCCTGGCACTGTCACCCGACAATGCGGGCTGGCGGGCTGGCCGTGCGCTGTTGCGCCCGGAAACGGCGGCGGCGATGCGGGACTGCCGTCACGCCCTGGCGCTGTCGCCGGCCCATTCCGCCGCCTGGCGGGCGCTGGGCCATGCCCGACGGCTGGCGGGAGACCCGGTCGGGGCGGCCGCCGCCTTCGACCGGGCGCACCGCTGCGACCCCGGTTTTCTGCCCGTGCTGGACGAGGCGTTCATCTGCCGGCTGCTGACGGCCGACTGGCGGGATTATGACGAACAGCGGCAGCGGCTGCTGGCGCGCATCGACCAGGGTGGCCAGGCCCTGCCGCTGCTGATCCAATGGATCGGTATCGATCCGGCGCGCCAACGCCGGGTCGCCGCACAGGTTTTCCGGCAGCAGGTGGGGACGGTTGGCCCGCCATGGCCACGGTCCGGGGATGGCGGCGGTGGTGACGGCCGCGTGACCATTGCCTATCTCTCGGCCGATTTTCATGAGCATGCCACGGCCTATCTGGTCACCGAACTGTTCGAACGTCACGACCGGGGGCGGTTCCGTATCCTGGCCGGCAGTTACGGCCAGGATGATGGCAGCACCATCCGCCAGCGTATTCGGGGGGCGGTCGACGGTTTCCGGGATCTGGCCGGCCTGGGCGGCGCGCAGGTCGCGGCCTGGGCGAACGCGGAGCGGGTGGATATCCTGGTCGACCTGAAGGGTTTCACGGCGGGCGGGCGGCTGGATCTGCTGTCGCGGCGGCTGGCCCCCCTACAGGTGGCTTATCTGGGGTATCCCGGCACCATCGGGGACGGACCGCTGGATTACATCATCGGCGATCCGGTGGTGACACCGCCGGCCGACCAGCCCCTTTATCATGAGAAGCTTGCGATCCTGCCGGACTGTTATCAGGTGAACGACCGGCAGCGCCCGCTGCCCCTGTCCGCACCCGACCGCGCGGCCCTGGGGCTGCCGGCGGGGGGCTTCGTGTTCGGTGCGCTGCATGCCCCGCAAAAGCTGAACCCTGCGATGTTTGCCCTCTGGATGCGGCTGTTGCGCGCCGTGCCGGACAGTTGCTTGTGGCTGTATGATCCATACGGGGCCGCCGGTGACAATCTGCGCGACATGGCGCGCCGGTCGGGTGTTGACCCCGCCCGTCTGGTCTTTGCCGGCCCGGCGCCGCTGGCCACCCATCTGGCCCGCTATCGTGCCATCGACCTGTGCCTGGACAGTTTCCCCTATACCGGCCACACCACCACGTCCGATGCCCTGTGGATGGGTGTGCCGGTGGTCACCATGCTGGGGGACGGGTTCGCGGCCCGTGTCGCGGCCAGCCTGCTGCGTGCCGTCGGGCTGGCCGAACTGGTCGCTGCCGATCCGGATGGGTACGAGGCGCTGGCCCTGTCACTGGCGCGCGACGGTTCCCGGCTGGCGGGGCTGCGGCATCATCTGGAACAGGTGCGGCATACGGCCCCCCTGTTCGACACACCCCGTTTCACGGCACATCTGGAGGATGCCTACATGATGATGTGGGGCCGTCACCTGGCGGGCCTGCCGCCGGCGACCATGATTGTGCCGCCGCGCCCGGGGGTGCGGACAGCGGCGGATAGAGGGTTTCCCGACCCTGTGATTACTTAAAAATCACCGTCCGCGACCCGTCCATGATGATGCGGTGTTCCAACTGCCATTTCACGGCACGGGCCAGCACGGCGCATTCGACATCGCGGCCCATATCGACCAGATCCTCGGGCGTGTGGCTATGGTCCACGCGCTGGATGTCCTGTTCAATGATGGGGCCTTCATCCAGCACGTTGGTCACGAAATGCGCCGTGGCGCCGATAATCTTCACCCCGCGCTCATGCGCCTGGTGATAGGGCTTGGCCCCCTTGAAGCTGGGCAGGAAGCTGTGATGGATGTTGATGCAGCGGCCCGACAGCACCTCGCAGAATGAGGGTGACAGGATTTGCATGTAGCGGGCCAGCACCACCAGATTGGCGCCGCTCTCCTGGATGATCCTGGTGAACTGCGCTTCCTGGGCTTCCTTATTGCCCTTAGGTACCGGCAGATGGTGATAGGGGATGCCCGACCATTCGACGAAGCTGCGCATATCCTCATGGTTCGACACGACGGCGGGGATATCCATGCGCAGGCTGCCCGACCGCTGCCGGTGCAACAGGTCGTAAAGGCAGTGGCCGAACTTCGACACGGCGATCACCACCTTGGGCCGCACCGACAGGTCATGCAGTTCCCAATGCATGTCATATTGCCGCGCGATGGGCGTGAACCCTTCCTTCAGCGCGTCCAGGTCGGGGAAGTCGGCGCCATCGGCACGGAACACGGTGCGCATGAAGAACTGATTGTTCAGCGCATCGTTGAAATGGTTCGATTCCGTGATCGAGGCATCGTGCCGGGCCAGATATGTCGACACTGCCGCCACGATGCCCTTGCGGTCCGGGCAGCGCACGATCAGCACATAAGGGCCCTGTTCACCGATCACCGACATGTTACGCACCCGCCACTTCCGATAAATTTCGACAAGGGCAGGAGAGTTGCGACTGGCGCGCGGCCTTGTCCACCCCCAGATTAAACGAAGGCGGCAAAAGGATGGCCGCCATGCAAAAACCGCTTGACGTGCGCGGAAGCTTATCTTACCTTTTACGTAAACGTAAGCCACCTGTCAGCGACAAGGGCCGTTGCATGCTGAATATAGTTGACCAGGCCAAGCCCGCCTATAACCCGGCGCAAACCTTCACCATCGGTCAGTTGGCGGAGGAATTCGGCCTGACCCTGCGCTCTTTGCGATTCTATGAGGATGAGGGGCTGATTTCCCCCGCCCGCATGGGGCAGACCCGTATCTATACCCACCGTGACCGCGCGCGGCTGAAGCTGATCTGCCGGGGCAAGCGGCTGGGATTTTCCATCGGGGAAATAAAGGATTTCCTCGATCTTTACGATACGGACGAGGCGCAGGTGGAGCAGATGACGTATCTGCTGCGCGGCGCGCGTAACCGTATCCGGCACCTGGAACAGCAGTTGCGCGATGTGCAACAGACGCTGAAGGAATTGCATGAGATCGACGGCCTGATCGTGTCGCACCTTCATTCGAAGGGCGTGCAGGTTCCGACCGAATAAACCGCTTTCCTTGAGCGGCGTGATTTCATACGTTCGTTTGAATTTGTCCTTCCGACCCAATGGTACCGCCCGTGAGAGGCGGACCGCAGCCAACCCCAGGCGAGGAGTGCTCCAGAGATGAAGAACGTCGTGATTGCCGGTTACGCCCGGTCCCCCTTCCACATTGCCAACAAGGGTGAACTGACGAAGGTGCGTCCGGATGATCTGGCCGCCGCGGTTGTGAAGGAACTGCTGGCCCGGACCGGTGTTGACGGCGCCGCCGTGGAAGACCTGATCATGGGCTGCGCCTTCCCGGAAGGGGAGCAGGGCTTCAACGTCGCCAAGCTGGTCGCCATGATTGCCGGCCTGCCGCAGTCGGTGGCGGGCGCCACCGTCAACCGTTTCTGCGGTTCGTCGATGCAGGCCATCCACCAGGCCGCCGGCGCCATTGCGCTGGGCGCCGGTGACTGCTTCATCGCCGCCGGTGTGGAAAGCATGAGCCGCGTGCCCATGGGCGGTTACAACCCGATGCCCAACGCCGTTCTGCATGCCGCCAACCCCGGCGCTTACATGTCCATGGGCATCACGGCCGAAAATCTGGCCAAGAAGTTCGGCTTCACCCGCGCCCAGCAGGAAGCCTATGCGGTCGAGTCCCACGCCAAGGCCGCCAAGGCCCAGGCCGAGGGCCGGTTCGAGGCCGAGATCGTCCCCATCACCACGCCGGGCGGCAAGGTGGTGAGCCAGGATGGCGGCATCCGCGCTGGTACGACCGCTGAGGGTCTGGCGACCCTGAAGCTGGCCTTTGACGCCGAAAACGGCACCGTCACGGCCGGCACCTCCTCGCCGCTGACCGATGGCGCGTCGGCCACGCTGGTCTGCTCGGAAGATTTCGCCAAGGCCCATGGCCTGAAGATCCTGGCCAAGATCCGCTCCATCGCCGTGTCGGGCTGCGACGCCACCATCATGGGCTATGGCCCGGTTCCGGCGTCCAAGAAGGCGCTGGCCCGCGCTGGCCTGACCATCGCCGATATCGACATCGTGGAAAGCAACGAGGCGTTTGCCGTGCAGTCCATGACGGTCGCCCAGGAACTGGGCTTCGACCCGGCCAAGGTGAACCTGGATGGCGGTGCGCTGGCGCTTGGTCACCCTCTGGGCGCCACCGGTGCCCGCATCACCGGCAAGGCCGCCAGCCTGCTGCAGCGTGAGGGCAAGGCCCTGGCGCTGGCCACCCAGTGCATCGGCGGCGGTCAGGGCATCGCCACCATCCTGGAAGCGGTCTGATCGGCGGCTTCAAGCGGGAGGAAACACCCATGACCATCAAGAAAGCCGCCGTCATCGGCTCCGGCGTAATGGGCAGCGGCATCGCCGCCCATATCGCCAATGCGGGCATTCCCGTGTATCTGCTGGACATCGTCCCGCAGGCGGTGAAGGACAATGGCGGCGACCGTTCGGTCGTTGCCAAGACCGCAATCGACAAGATGCTGAAGACCGACCCGGCCCCCTTCATGCACAGGAAGGCCGCTTCCCTCGTCACCCCCGGCAATATCGAGGATGACCTGGAAAAGCTGGCCGATGTCGACTGGATCGTCGAAGCCGTGCTGGAGAACCCCAAGGTCAAGCACGACCTTTATCAGAAGCTGGAAGCGGTGCGTAAGGACGGCTCCATCGTCTCGTCCAACACCTCGACCATCCCGCTGTCCATCCTGCTGGAAGGTCAGACGGAACGGTTTGCGGCCGATTTCTGCATCACCCACTTCTTCAATCCGCCGCGCTATATGCGTCTGCTGGAAGTGGTGAAGGGTCCCAAGACCCGTCAGGATGCGTTTGATACCGTCAGCGCCTTCTGCGACCGCGTCCTGGGCAAGGGCGTGGTGGAATGCAAGGACACGCCGGGCTTCATCGCCAACCGCATCGGCACCTATTTCATGGCCGTCGCCGTGAACGAGGCCATCGATGGCGGCCTGACGGTGGAAGAGGCGGACGCCATCACCGGCCGTCCCATGGGCATTCCCAAGACCGGCACCTTCGGCCTGATCGATCTGGTCGGTCTGGACCTGATGCCGCTGATCTCCAAGTCGCTGCTGTCCACGCTGCCGGCCGACGATGATTATCGCCGTATCCATCGCGACAACGCGCTGGCCAACAAGATGATCGCCGAAGGGTACACGGGCCGCAAGGGCAAGGGTGGGTTCTACCGCCAGACCAAGCTGGCCGATGGCCGCCGCGTCAAGGAAGCCATCGACCTGACGACGGGCGTCTATCGCAAGTCGGAAAAGGCCACGCTGGCCTCGGCTTCGGCCAAGAACCTGAAGGCGCTGGTGGAAACCGCCGATGCCGGCGGCGCCTATGCCTGGCGTGTGCTGTCGCAGGCGCTGTCCTACGCCGCCGATCTGGTGCCGCAGATTGCCGAACAGATCACGGCCGTCGATGACGCGATGCGCCTGGGTTACAACTGGAAGGCCGGCCCGTTCGAGCTGATCGACCAGTTGGGCACCGGCTGGTTTGCCGAGAAGCTGACCGCCGAGGGCAAGGCCATTCCGCACATGGTGAAGGTGGCCGCCGGCCGTCCCTTCTACAAGGTGGAAGGCTCCAAGCTGCTGTTCCTGGGCACCGATGGCGAGTATGCCGAGGTGAAGCGTCCGGACGGCGTGCTGCTGCTGACCGACATCAAGCGCGGGTCGAAGCCGGTGACCAAGAACGGCTCGGCCAGCCTGTGGGATATCGGCGACGGCGTCCTGTGCCTGGAATTCACGTCCAAGATGAACGCGCTGGACGCGGACATCATGGCCATGATCCGCAAGGCCATGGGCATCATCGGCGACGGCAAGTCCGGCCCGTTCAAGGCCTTGGTGGTGCATAACGAGGCGTCGAACTTCTCTGTCGGCGCCAATCTGGGCCTGGCCCTGTTTGCCATCAATATCGGCCTGTATCCGCAGATCGAAGCGTCCATCGCCGATGGCCAGCAGACCTACAAGGCCCTGAAATACGCGCCGTTCCCCACGGTCTCTGCCCCGTCGGGCATGGCACTGGGTGGTGGTTGCGAAATCCTGCTGCACAGCTCCGCCGTGCAGGCCCATGCCGAAACCTACACCGGTCTGGTAGAGGTCGGCGTCGGTGTGCTGCCCGGCTGGGGCGGGTCGAAGGAGATGGTCATCCGCCATCTGGCCAACAAGCGTCGTCCAGGCGGCCCCATGCCGGCCCTGTCGGCGGCGTTCGAGGCCATCAGCACCGCCAAGGTCGCCAAGTCGGCGTTCGAGGCGCGCGACATGCTGATCCTGCGTCCGACCGACGGCATCACCTTCAACAAGGATCGTCTGCTGGCTGACGCCAAGGCCAAGGCTCTGGAACTGGCGGCGAACTATACCCCGCCGCAGGAACCGGAAATCCGGCTGCCGGGCCCGACGGCCGCCGCCGCGTTCTCCATGGCGGTGGAAGGTTTCGCGGGTCAGGGCAAGGCCACCAAGCATGACGTGGTCGTGTCCAACGCCGTGGCCTTCGTGCTGTCCGGTGGCAACACCGACATCACGCAGGTGATGACCGAAGACGACCTGCTGACGCTGGAGCGGGAAGGGTTCCTGGCCCTGACCAAGACCACCGGCACCATCAACCGCATCGAACATATGCTGGAAACCGGCAAGCCGCTGCGGAACTGACCTGTTGGTCCCTCACCCTCCCACCCGCCGAAGCGGGTGGGCCCCTCCCTCTCCCGCTACGCGGTAGAGGGCCCAATTTCCGCCCCTCGCCCACGTCAGTGGGAGAGGGAGGGGCCCAAGCCGGAAGGCTTGGGAGGGTGAGGGCCCTGCAACATCTCCCTTCGTGATGTTGCGCCCTGTTTCACATCTCCCCTGTCCACCCTATCGACGCCCCGAGGTGCCCCATCTGCCATCTTGTCTGAATCCTGATCGGGTGCCGGACATGGTGGGGGATGACGGTCTGCCGCGGTAGCGGTCCACACGGAGAGTTCCCATGCCCGTCTACAAGGCCCCGCTCGAAGATATCTCCTTCGTGCTGAACGACGTCCTGAATGCCGAACAGCTTTCCAAGCTGCCGGGGTTTGAGGATGCGACCCCCGACCTGATCTCGTCCGTTCTCGAAGAAGCCGCCAAGCTGTGCGAGAACGTGCTGCAGCCCCTGAACCGTTCGGGTCACGAGGAAGGCTGCCACTATGAGAATGGCGTTGTGCGCACGCCCAAGGGCTTCAAGGAAGCCTATGAGACCTATCGCGAAGGCGGCTGGCAGGGTCTGGCCTTCGATCCCGATTACGGCGGACAGGGCCTGCCGCACACGGTCGGCTTCGTGCTGGAAGAGCTGATGTGTTCGTCCAACATGGCCTTTGCCATGTATCCGGGACTGACCCATGGCGCCATGAACGCCATCCGGGCGCATGCCAGCGACGAGTTGAAGGCGCAATACCTGCCCAAGATGGTTTCGTCCGAATGGTCCGGCACCATGTGCCTGACGGAGCCGCATTGCGGCACCGATCTGGGCCTGATGAAGACCAAGGCCGTGCCCAGCGATGATGGCAGCTACCGCATCACCGGCACCAAGATCTTCATCTCCGCCGGTGAACATGACCTGACCAGCAACATCATCCATCTGGTGCTGGCCAAGCTGCCCGACGCCCCGCCGGGCATCAAGGGCATCAGCCTGTTCCTGGTGCCGAAGTTCCTGCCCAACGAGAATAATGAACCCGGCGTGCGCAACGGCGTGATGTGCGGTTCCATCGAGCATAAGATGGGCATCATGGCCAACGCCACCTGCGTCATGAATTTCGACGATGCCAAGGGCTGGCTGGTGGGCGAGCCGCACAAGGGCATGCGCGCCATGTTCACCATGATGAACAGCGCCCGTCTGGGCGTGGGCATGCAGGGTCTGGGCGTGGCCGCCGTCGCCTATCAGAACGCCGTCGCCTATGCCAAGGACCGTATCCAGGGCCGCTCGCTGTCGGGCGTCAAGGCCCCGGACAAGGCCGCCGATCCCATCATCGTGCATCCCGACGTGCGCAAGAACCTGATGCAGGCCAAGGCCTTCACCGAGGGTGCCCGCGCCCTGGGCTACTGGGTCGGCATGATGATCGATCTGGTGGAAAAGCACCCGGACCCGGTGGTCCGTCAGGAAGCCGACGATTTCGTGGCCCTGCTGACCCCCGTCGTGAAGGCCTATTTCACCGACATGGGTTACGAGGTCGCGACCAACAGCCAGCAGATGTATGGCGGTCACGGCTATATCCGTGAATGGGGCATGGAACAGTTCGTGCGCGATGCCCGTATCGCCATGATCTATGAAGGGGCCAACGGCATCCAGGCGCTGGATCTGGTCGGCCGCAAGCTGCCGCAGAATCTGGGCCGCCTGCTGCGCCGTTTCTTCCACCCGATGCAGGCGGAACTGGAGCAGAGCCAGGAGAACCCGGCGCTGCTGGAATTTGTCATCCCCGTCGCCAAGGCCTTCGGCAAGCTGCAGCAGGCGACCGCCGTGGTGGCCCAGAAGGGCATGGCCCGTCCGGATGAGGCGGGTGCCGCCTCCACCGACTATCTGCGCATCTTCGGCCTGGTGGCCGTGGGCTGGATGTGGCTGAAGATGGTGAAGGTAGCCCAGGCTAAGCTGGCCGAGGGTGCGGACGGCAAGGAGTCGTTCTACGACGCCAAGATCAAGACGGCCCGCTTCTTCGTTGAGAAGATGCTGCCGGAGGTGGATTTCCGCTTCAAGAGCCTGATGTCCGGGGCCAAGTCCATGATGGAAATGGACGCCGACCAGTTCTGATTTTCAACAGGGTGAAGGCTCTGCAACTCCAAAGGCTGCCGGTGCGACCCGGCAGCCTTTTTTCTAGCGCCGGGATGCCCTGCCGGCGTTACCTTGTGCCCGTGCCGCTGATCCAGCCGCCACCCAGCATGCGCTCCCCGTCATAGAAGACGGCCGCCTGTCCGGGAGAGATGCCATACTGCGCGGCTTCCAGTTCCACCACGCCATTGCCGTCGCCATGCAGGACCAGGACGGCCGGCGCCGGATGCTGGGCAGAGCGCAGCTTCACCGACACCGGCAGGGGCACGCCCACCGCATCCGGACCCAGCCAGTTCAGTTCCCGCACCATGACCTTGTCACGGGCGAGCGCGGCGCGCGGCCCCACGACCACCTGATTGGCCACGGGGTCGACACGCACGACATAGAGCGGATCGACATCGTCGCCCGCGTCGGTCTTGCGCCCGCCGATGCCCAGACCCTTGCGCTGTCCCACCGTGTAATTGATCACGCCGTCATGCCGGCCCATCACGGTGCCGTCCACATGCACGATCTCCCCCGGCCGCACGGCACCGGGGCGCAGCTTCTCCACCACCTTGGCATAGCCGCCGGTGGGCACGAAGCAGATATCCTGGCTGTCGGGCTTGTCCGCCACGGCCAGGCCCAGCGTATCGGCGATGGCGCGGGTTTCCGTCTTCGGCTTGGTCCCCAGGGGGAAGCGCAGGAAATCCAACTGTTCCTGCGTGGTGGCGAACAGGAAATAGGACTGGTCGCGATTATGGTCCGCCCCGCGCAGCATGGCGGCGCGGCCCGCCACCATCTCCCGCCTTGCATAATGGCCCGTGGCCATGCAATCGGCGCCCAGTTCGCGGGCCTGATCCAGCAGGTCCTTGAACTTGACCGTCTGGTTACAGCGGACACAGGGGATGGGCGTCTCCCCCTTCAGATAGGTATCGACGAAATCATCCATCACCGACTGCTTGAACCGGCTTTCATAGTCCAGCACGTAATGGGGAATGTCGATCTGGTCGGCGACGCGGCGCGCGTCATAGATGTCCTGACCGGCACAGCAGGCGCCCTTCTTGCCGACCGTCATGCCGTAATCATAGAGCTGCAGCGTGATGCCGACGACGTCATAGCCTTCACGGCGCAACATGGCCGCAGCAACGGAACTGTCGACGCCGCCGGACATGGCGACGACAACGCGGGTATCGGCCGGGGCCTTATCAATGCCAAGCGAGTTCATGGCCGATATATAGCCGCAAATCGCGTCCGGACAATCGCGCATCCCTTGCGGGGCCGCCATACGCAATACCGCGTCCCCGTGATCGTCACCGATCACGGAGCTTCAGTTGCCAGCGCCGCCGGACCCGTTCTTGTTGAGAAAAGCTCAACGGGAACGGGTATGAGCCGCTGGTATCGCGATGCCGATTTCTGTAAAACACTTGTTTGAATGAACAGGCAACCGGGGAACGCTCCATGCCCACCGTGACCGCCAACGGCATCAGCATCGCGTATCGGGATGAAGGGCAGGGGCCGGCCCTGCTGCTCTGCCATGGCTGGCCCGAACTGGGGCATAGCTGGCGCCATCAGGTGCCGGCGCTGGTGGCCGCAGGATATCGGGTGATCGTGCCCGACATGCGGGGTTTCGGCGGTACCGACGCGCCGGCGGCAGTGGAGGATTATACGATCCTGCATCTGGTGGGCGACATGCTGGGTCTGCTGGATGCGCTGAAGATCGAAAGCTGCGCCATCATCGGCCATGACTGGGGTGCCCCCGTCGCCTGGCATGCCGCCCTGCTGCGCCCGGACCGGTTCCGCGCCGTGGCCGGTTTGGCCGTGCCCTGGTCGCCGCGCGGGGACAAGGGCAGCTTGGTCGGCATGGCCCGCGCCCAGGGACTGAACCGGTTCTACATGGTCTGGTTTCAGGAACCGGGCGTCGCGGAGGCCGATCTGGAGCGCGATCCCTATGAGACCCATCGCCGCCTGCTGGTCGGTGCCTCCGGTGCATCGGCGGCGGCTGGCAAGGGCTGGCCCCTGGTGATCCCGGACGGGCAGGGGCTGGTGGAGACATGTCCGCCGGTGGACACGCTGCCCGACTGGCTGAGTAAAGAGGATTTGCAAACCTACGCCGCCACCTATGCCCGCACCGGCTATCGCGGCGGCCTGAACTGGTACCGCAACCTGGACCGCAACTGGGCCCTGACGGCCCCCTGGCATGGCGCCCCCATCACCGTGCCCGCCTGCTTCATCGCCGGAAAGCTGGACGCCGTGCTGCGTATGCCCGGCATGAACAAGGCGCTGCGGGCCATGGAGGGCACGACCTGCACGGATTTCCGGGGCACGACCCTGGTGGACGGCGCGGGCCATTGGGTACAGCAGGAGGCACCGGGAGCCGTGAACGCGGCGCTGCTGGCGTTTTTGGGTGGGGTTTGAGCGGGCCGGGGACTGGACAGTGACCGCGCTGCCGCCCATACTCAGATCATGGCAGGACATATCGACCTTGACGACAGCACCGCCGACACCCTGGCAAGGCTTCAGGCCCTGACCGGGCGAAGCGCTGTGTCCATCCTGGGGGATGCCCTGGACGCGGAATTGATCCGGGTCGAAAAGGAAGCGATCCGTGCGGCCATCCTTGAAGGGGCCGCGGCGGCCGATGCCGGCAACTTCACGACGCTTTCCATGGATGAGATATTTGAGATCGGGATCGCCCGCGCCAAACAGCCGGTTGCCAAAGGCAACTGACCGTTATGCCGTGGCGGCTGACCGAACCTGCTGCCAGAGACCTTCTCAGCATCGCTGAATATACGGCGCATCAGTGGGGCGATGGACAAGCCTGGATACAAGGCCACGCTGATCAAGCAATTCGACCGGATCGCTGAAGACCCGTTCCTGTTGGGCAGCCGCGCGCAGGACGAATATTCACCGGGCAGCCGATCCATCCTGGTGGAGCGGCATGTGGTGGTTTATCGCCTGCGTGAAGGCGTAACGGAAGTGCTGCGTATCCTGCATCAGCGGATGGATTTGTCGCTGCATTATCTGAGATGAGGATTACGCGGCCACTGTCTTCGTCACTGTCTCCGGATCGCGATGGGTAAGTGTCAGATAGGCACGACTGGCCGCATCCGGTTCCCGCTCTCCGCGCTCCCACTTGGGCAAGGTGTCGATGGGCAGCGCGAAGCGAACTCCGCTTGGCTGAGACTTGTGGATTGATGGATGGAGTGGACATCGACCTTGGGGACGATAGCGACGTGGTTGGGGCAAACATCCGTTGGGTTGCCACCGATATAGTCGATGTATTCGCCCAGACCTTCGAGAATATCGGCGCTGATGGATCGATCGGCTTGATCATTCCACATCTCCCGTGCCTTTTTGAATTGATCATGAAGAACTACGGCACTGCGTAACGTGATGGCTTGGATGATAATAATTAATAAACTTATGACTCAAATTTCGAATAAAAATAGCACTACTTCTGGTATCATCAAAAACCGAATTTTTACAAGTAATGAGGGTGATCTCAGTGGAAGAGGCGATTGATAGATATCATGTTGCAAAAGGGTATTTTCAATCATCAATCATGATTTTCCGAAATCCGGAAAGAAATTCTCCAAGTAGAGAGATTTTAACGTTGCCATCCATGTATATGTTATGTGGATTCGCGCTGGAGCTTTATTTTAAGTCTTGGCTATTGGAAAGTGGTCGACCATCAGAAAATGTGCGTAGATATGGTCATAAAATTTCAAAACTATATGAAGAGGCAAAGAAAGAATCTCTACCATCTTTACATGGTTTAGAAGGCTTGGTCCAAGATCTTGCGCCTGGGCACGAGAATTTGACATTTCGCTATATGAGTAAAGATGACAATTTTCCGATGCTCAATTGGGAGGGTGTCTTTTCTATCTTGAATGATCTTGATACTATAGTCGATGAAAAGGTTGGAGCGAGTGAATCGCGTGGCCTAGCCCCCGGTCATTGACAAACAAATATGTCTAGGATGAATATTTCCTAGTTACACATCCAAATCCTGCGCAAATTTCGCATTCTCCGTAATAAACTTGAAACGCAGCTCCGGCTTGCGGCCCATCAGGCTTTCTACCAGCGCCTTGGTTTCCTCGACATCGTCCTGCTGATCGGGGTCGCGCAGGTCGGGGACCACGACGCGCAGCAGGGTGCGCTTTTTCGGGTCCATGGTGGTTTCCTTCAATTGCGCGGGCGGCATTTCGCCCAGGCCCTTGAAGCGGCTGATTTCCACCTTGCCCTTGACCGACTTGAAGACGGTCTTCATCAACTCGTCCTTATGCGCATCGTCGCGGGCATAGCGCGTGTTGCCGCCGCCGGCCAGTCGATAGAGCGGGGGCAATGCCAGGTACAGGTGCCCCTGCTGGATCAGGGCCGGCATCTCGCGATAGAAGAAGGTCATCAGCAACGAGGCGATATGGGCGCCGTCCACGTCGGCGTCGGTCATGATGATGACGCGTTCATAGCGCAGCTTGTCGACGCTGAATTCCTTGCCGGTGCCACAGCCCAGCGCCTGGGCCAGATCGGCCAGTTCCTGGTTGCCGCGCAGCTTGTCCACGCTGGCCGAGGCCACGTTCAGGATCTTGCCGCGCAGTGGCAGGATGGCCTGGGTCTCGCGGCTTCGGGCCTGTTTGGCGGACCCGCCGGCCGAATCGCCCTCCACGATGAAGATCTCGGTATCCTCGGCGCTCTGGCGCGAACAATCGGCCAGCTTGCCGGGCAGGCGCAGGCGACGGGTCGGCGTCTTGCGCGCCATCTCCTTCTGCGCCTTTTTGCGCGCCCGCTCCTCCGCCTTTTCAATCAACCGTTCGATCAGGCCCTTGGCGGCGTCGGGCGATCCCGACAGCCAATGGTCGAACCGGTCCTTGATGGCGTTTTCGGTCAGCTTCTGCGCATCGGCGCTGACCAGCCGTTCCTTGGTCTGGCCTTGGAAATGCGGGTCGCGGATGAAGACGGACAGCAGGATGGTGGCGCCTTCCATCACGTCTTCGGCCGTGATGCTGGCCGCCCGCTTGTTGCCCAGCATGTCGCCATAGGATTTGATGCCGCGCGTCAGGGCGCCGCGCAGCCCCACCTCATGCGTGCCGCCCAGCGGGGTGGGGATGGTGTTGCAGTAGGTGTGGCTGAAACCTTCATCATCCTCCGGCCAGGCGATGGCCCATTCCACGCGCCCCGCCTCTCCCGGAAAATCCGCCTGTCCGGCAAAGGGCAGGGGCGTAACGGTGGTCCGGCTTTTCAGCGTGCCGTTCAGATAATCCAGCAGGCCGTTGGGGAAATGCAGCACCTCTGCCGCCGGCACACCGCTGTCGGCATTGATCAGGGCCGTGTCGCAGGACCAGCGGATTTCCACGCCGCGATAGAGATAGGCCTTGGACCGGCACAGGCGGTAGAGCCGTTCCGGCTTGAAATGCGCTTCCGCCCCGAAAATCTCCGCATCGGGATGGAAACTGACGGTGGTGCCGCGCCGGTTCTGCACCGGGCCCGCATGGGTCAGCGGCCCCAGCGACAGCCCACGGGAGAAGGTCTGGGTATAAAGCTGGCGGTCGCGCGCCACCTCCACATGCAGCCGGTCGGAGAGCGCGTTCACAACGGCCGAGCCGACGCCATGCAGGCCGCCCGACGTCGCATAGACCTTGCCGGAGAACTTGCCGCCGGAATGCAGGGTGGTGAAGATCACCTCCAGCGCCGACTTTCCCGGATATTTCGGGTGTTCGTCGGTGGGGATGCCACGGCCATTGTCGCGCACCGTCACGGTCCCGTCGGCGGACAGGTCCAGGTCGATGCGGCTGGCATGGCCGGCCACGGCCTCATCCATGGCATTGTCCAGGATTTCGGCCACCAGATGGTGCAAGGCACGGTCATCGGTGCCGCCGATATACATGCCGGGACGGCGGCGGACGGGTTCCAGCCCCTCCAGGACCTCGATGTCCTGGGCGGAATAGCTGTCTTGCTTGGCGGCGGTATTCTGGAAAAGGTCGCTCATGCGCCATTATAGGAATGGGTCGGGCTCTTGTTCAAGGAGATGCGGTGTCTCCCGACGATATAGACCCCTACATTTTGATGACAGAGGGAGTGCCAGACCATGAGCCAGGAACGCATGCCGGATTTCGACCGTGATGCCCCCTCCATGCGCACCTTCGCCATGCCGGCCGATCTGAACGGCAATGGTCAGGTCTTCGGCGGCTGGGTGATGTCGCAGATGGATCTGGCCGGAGCGGCCCCCGCCATCCGCGCCGCGCGGGGGCCGGTGGCCACCATCGGGGTGGAGGCGATGAAATTCCACCGCCCCATTGCCGTGGGGGACGAGGTCAACTGCTATACGGCGGTGGAGCGGATCGGCAATACCTCCATCCGGGTACGGGTGGATGTCTGGGTGCGCCGCTATGACGGCACGGCCTACAAGGTGACGGAAGGGGTCTTCACCTATGTGGCGCTGGGCAAGGACGGGCGGCCCCGTCCGGTGGCGCCGCCCGACTCCGTCGCGGTGTGATGTGTCACACCTGTCATAATTCATGATCGCCGCCGAAGCCCTTTGATCCCGTTGGGTCGGGATTTAAGGGCCGCTGGTGTCAACAGGCCGGCGCAGCACCCAGATTTTCAGCATGTTCCGGCCCTTATGCCGCTCCCATTTCGGGTTCAGCGCCGCCAGGGCCTCATCCCCCTTCACATCGCGGCTGTCGGCCAGGATCAGGCCGGCGGCGCGGGCCGCAGCTTCCACCCCGTCCGCACAATGCGGGTAGCCGGCCAGCGCCACCTCGGTTCCGTCTTCGTCCCGGAAATGGGCGAAGGTTCCGGCCGCCGTGCGGTCCGGATGGATTTCGGAGATGTAGAAGGCGCCGCCCGGCCGCAGCAGGTCGTGAACCCGCCTGAAGAATCCGGCCAGATCGCCGATATGTTCGATGACCAGGGCCGTCAGCGCGGCATCAAAGGGAAGGCCCGGAATCTCGATCCCGGCCATTACATCGCCCTGGATCAGCGTCACCGGAAAGCCCGACAGCTTCGCCCGCGCCTGTGCCAGCATGCCGGCCGACAGGTCCACGCCCGTGACCCGGTTGCCGGCCCGCGCCAGCCGCAGCGTATGGCGCCCGGTGCCGCAGCCGATTTCCAGAACATTCAATCCGCGCAGATGTGACCAGAGCGGCGGAAAGGCCAGTTCATCGGCCGCGACCGTCGGGTTCGGATACCGGTCATAAAGCCTTGCCCAGCGGTCATAGCCGGCCTGGTTGGTGGCAAGGGTCTGGTCGTGATCGGTCATGGCGCGCACATCTCCCCATCTTGCGTTCACCTGTACGCAAAGGGGCGTAGATTTAGATCCGGTCACCGGAAAGCAGCGCCACTGCGGGGCCGAAATTATCCGGCCCCGCTTCACGCGTCAACAGGGGGCACCGCGCCCCGCTCTCACTTCCGGTCGATGCGCACCAGCTTGCCATCCGGGGCGCCGGCTTCGATCAGGGCATACAGGCGCCCGTCGGGGCCGACCGCTACGTCGCGGGTGCGGGGCAGTTCGTCGGTCAACAGCCGTTCGGTGGCCACGACCTTGTCGCCTTCCACGTCCAGCCGCGCGATGCCGCCGGCCAGCAGGCCGACAATCAGGTCCCCCCGCCAGAAGGGCAGGGCGCCGCCATCATAGAAGGTCATGCCGGCCAGGGCCAGCGAGGGCACGAAATACAGTTCCGGCTGTGCCATGCCGGCCTTTTCGGTGCCTTCGCCAATCTTCAGGCCAAGGCCATAGGTCTTGCCATAGGTGATGACGGGCCAGCCGTAATTGGTGCCGGGGCGGATGATGTTGATCTCATCCCCGCCCTGCGGCCCATGCTCGCTTTCCCAGATCAGGCCTGTGCCGGGCTGGGTGGCCAGGCCCTGGGGATTGCGGTTGCCATAGGTGAAAATCTCCGGCAGCGCATCCGACCGGCCCACGAACGGGTTGTCGGCGGGCACGGTTCCGTCCCGATTCAGGCGGAACACCTTGCCGGCGGCATCCATCAGATCCTGCGCCCGGTCCTGTGACCCCCGCTCGCCAATGCCGAAATAGATATGGCCTTCCGTGTCAAAGGCAAAGCGGCTGCCGAAATGCAGGCCGCTATCGACCAGCGATCCCTTGAACAGCACCTTCATGTCCTTGAAGGCGGTGCCATCGTCGGTGAAACGGGCGATGACGGTGCGGTTGCCCTTGTCCTGATCGCGCGGCTTGGCATCCGGGCCCTTCACCGCCTTCTCCATGAAGGAGAGATAGACGAAGCGGTTCTGGGCATAGTCGGGGTCCAGCGCGATATCCAGAAGCCCGCCCTGCTTGAATTCCTCGATCTTCGGCAGGCCGGCGACCGGATCAGCCAGCAGCTTGCCATCCTTGATGACGCGGATAGTGCCCGTGCGTTCAGTGACCAGGATGCGCCCATCCGGCATGAAGGCGATGGCCCAGGGCGTGTCCAGCCCTTCCGCCACCACCGTCACCTTCACATCGTGCCGCGCCTTGGGCGCGGGGAAGGTGGTGAATTCCTGGGGCGCGGCGATGGCGGCGGTACCGGTCATCAGCATGACGGCGATGGCGGCCAGGGTCTTCCCGGTCAGGGACATGGGGGCAATTCTCCCGTCGGAACATGGATTTGTCCGCAATGTGGGGATTTTACCCGCCCCGAACAAGGCCAATTACGCATCCGGCCTTGTCTGGATGGCTACGGTCAGGCGCTTTTGGATGTCGGTCAGTGACACCGGTTTCACCAGATAGCCGGACGCCTGATACTGGATCGCCTGTTTCACAAGGTCGCTGGTCGCGTGGCTGGTGACCATGACGATGGGCGTGGTGGCGATCTGCCGGATATCGACCGACCGGACACGGCGCAGCACCTCGATCCCGTCCACGGGTTCCATTTCGATGTCGCACAGCACCGCGTCGGGTTTCAGCCGGGTGATGGAGGTGATGGCTGCCTCGCCATTCTCCGCCTCCGCAATCATGCGCACGCCGGCCTGGAACAGCAGCCTTTTCAGGATGCCGCGATAGAACTGGTCATCATCGACGACCAGAACCTTCAGTTTGGCGAAATCAATATCGGCCATGGCGCCGTCATCCCTTCACGATCTTGATCTGATGCCGCAAATCCTCGAAGGACTGGGCGATGTTCCAGCGCAAATCCTGCGCCGTGTCCTCGTCTCCCTGTTTCAGGGCCGCTTCGATCCGGGCAAAAAGATCGCCCAGCGCCACGGCACCGACACCATTGGCGGACCCTTTCAGGGAATGGGAACCATCCTTGGCGGCCTTCAGGTCGCCATTGTTCAACGCCTCCTCCACCGCCGATGCCCGCGC
>NZ_JAGOGJ010000268.1 GCF_017996735.1 Niveispirillum sp. | reverse complement strand
CCTATGGACAGATCAACGCGCTGATGGCGGGGGCGCCGGCCTGAATTCAGCCGCCAGGGTCAGCATCCGGTCCCGCGCCTCCGCCACGGCGGGGCGCGGCGTGCCGGTACGGGTGACTAGATGATAAAGATAGGGATTGGGCACCCAGAGCGGGCTGACCGGCACCAGCCTGCCATCAGCCACCCAGGGATCGCCCAGGGGCGACCGCAGCATGCCGATGCCCAGCCCCGCCTGCAGCGCCGCCAGCACGGTGTCGTAATCCTCGAACCGTATATCCTGCGGGCGCGGCTTATTGTAGGGCACGCAATGCGCCCCCAGCCAGGCCCGCCAGGAGGTGACGGTACTGTCATGCACCAGGGTTTCCGCCAGGATGGCCGATACGGGCGGGTTCGGTCCCAGCCGTGCCGCCAGCGCCGGGGACGCCACGGGATAGATCATCTCCTGGAACAGCGGCGTGCTGTTCACACCCGTCCACTGGCCGTTGCCGCAGCGGATGGCGATATCCACCTCCCCCTTGTCCAGATCGGCCAGCCGATGTTCCACCAGCATGTCGAACCGCAGATGGGGGTCCTGCAACTTATCCAGCACCTGGAACAGCCAGAGCTTGGCAAAGGCCGGAAGGATCGAGAGGCGGACAACCTCCGTTCCCCGCCGCTGGCGCCACTGGTCACCCGACCGGGCGATCATGGTGAAGGCCTCCCCCACCCGCGCAATGAAGCGGTCGCCGTCCGGCGTGGTGCGCACCCCGCGCCCATGGCGTTCGAACAGGGCCACACCCAGCCAGGCCTCCGCCGCCTGCACCCGGCGGCTGATGGCGGCATGGGTGACACCCAGTTCCAGGGCGGCGGCGGAGAAAGACCCGGTCCGCCCGGCCGCCAGAACGGCGGTCAGGCTTTCCAGTGGCGGCAGGGACAAGCTGTGCGTCATCCGTACAGCTCTGACGCTATCAGTACGCTATGTCAACAGGCGGACTTGGCGCAGGATCGGTGCCACACGCCATCAAGGCCCCTGCAACGGAATCCATCATGACATCCGTCACCACGCCCCTGCCCCGTTCCAATCTGCTGCCGGCACTGGCCGTGCTGGTCACAGTCGTCAGTTGGGGATCGGCCTTTCCGTCGATCCGGGTCGCGCTGAGCGGCATGGACCCGCTGCCCCTGGCGGCGGCGCGCTTCGCCATGGCGGGTTTTCTGGCGCTGGTCTTTCTGCTGGTGACACGACCGACCCTACCGCGCGGGATCGATGCCGTGCGTTTCGCGGCCTGTGGCGGGATCGGGATCGCGCTGTACAATCTGTTGCTGAATACGGGGCAGAAGACGGTGGCGGCGGGTGCAGCCAGCTTCATCGTCAATGTCGCGCCCGTGCTGACGGTGATCTTCGCGACCCTGTTCCTGAAGGAACGGTTCCGCCGCTGGGCCTGGATCGGCATGGGGATCAGCATGGCCGGCGTCAGCCTGATCGCCTCGGGCCAGCCGGGCGGCCTGCGCTTTGGCAGCGGGGCCACCTTGCTGATCGGCGCGGCGGTGGCCACCGCCACCTATTTTGTGCTGCAACGGCCGCTGGTGGGCCGATATGGCGCCCTGCCATCGTCGGCCCTGACGCTTTTGGCCGGCGCCCTCTGGCTTTCACCCTGGCTGGGTCAGGGGGTGCAGCAGGCACTGGCGGCGACGTGGCAGGTCCAGGCGGCCCTGATCTTTCTGGCCCTGTTCCCTGCCGCCATCGGCTATGCCGCCTGGACCTACGCGCTGGGCCATTTCGGCGCGGCGCGGGGGTCCAACTTCCTTTACATGGTGCCCGTCGTCGCCTCCACCGTGGCCGTGCCGTTGACGGGGGAATTGCCCGTCTGGACGACACTGGCCGGTGGGGTGATGGCGCTGGGCGGTGTGGCCCTGGTCAATACCAAGGGCCGTGGCTGACCGCGTCAGACCTGCCCGGCCACCAGCACCTTCACGGGGTCATAGGTGGCGCGGTCGCCGTTCGGCAGGCTGCGCAGCGCCAGCAAGGGCGCGTTGACCCGGCCCAGCACACGCGAACCACCGTCGGACAGGCGGATCACCTCCGCCTCCTCGGCCATGATCGCGGCCTGACAGCCGGCGGCCCGCGCCAGCCTGGCATGGGCCTCCAGATGCATCTCGGTGCCATGCACCGGCAGGGCGATGCGCGGACGGACCAGGGCATAAAGCTCCCGCAGCTCGTTGGCGCCGGGGTGGCCGGAGACGTGCAGCGGCTCCCCGCCCAGCATCTCCGTGCCCATCAGCACCTCAACGCCACGGGCGCGCAGCTTGGACACGACCTTTTCCACCGCTTCCTCGTTACCGGGGATGATGCGGGCGGACAGCACGACCGTGTCGCCCTTGCCAAACGGCGGGAAGCGGCGTTCGCCGCGCGCCAGCTTGGCCAGGGCCGCCTTTTCCTCACCCTGCCCGCCGGTGCAGATCAGGGCCACCTTGTCGCGGTCCAGACCCTTCAGATGGGCCGGTTCGGTCAGCGGCACGGGGACATGGTCCAGCATGCCCAGGTCACGGGCCACCTCGTCGCAATTGCGCATCGACCGTCCGGCCAGCGCCACCTGACGGCCGGC
>NZ_JAGOGJ010000267.1 GCF_017996735.1 Niveispirillum sp. | reverse complement strand
CAGTTGGTTAGAGCGCCGGCCTGTCACGCCGGAGGCCGCGGGTTCAAGTCCCGTCACTCGCGCCACCCTTTGCGGTGGACCGTCCAGGAGAGGACGTTAACTTCTTCCGCCCTGCGCGGGTGTAGCTCAGTTGGTTAGAGCGCCGGCCTGTCACGCCGGAGGCCGCGGGTTCAAGTCCCGTCACTCGCGCC
This sequence comes from Niveispirillum sp., assembly GCF_017996735.1. Lineage (GTDB taxonomy): Bacteria > Pseudomonadota > Alphaproteobacteria > Azospirillales > Azospirillaceae > Niveispirillum. Next base: position 2,407 of record NZ_JAGOGJ010000267.1, on the reverse strand, counting down.
ACTTCCTTTAAAAATGCGATCACGGATGGTCATCCCCCGACCAAAGTCGTGTTTTGAAAATCCCACTGCGGACATGGGCTTTAAATTCAGCATTCCCCATCCGGGAAGTGGCTGAATTTTTGTGTTTCCGAACGGTTTGCCGTCGCCATGCATTGGGCGCCGTTGAGTAATCCCTGCAACGCAAAGCTGGTTTGCCGCGACGCACCAATTGGCGGAACTGTCAGCATTTCCGGCCAGTTGCGAACGTTTCTCAGCCCCGAAAATGGCGTAATTCGCTTTCCTTCCGGTGTGGACGGGGCCTATATTCCCGTGGGCTCCGGGTTCCCCGGTGGCCTTCCTGGTCCATGAACCGCCCGCGGTTGCGACACAAACGATCCTCGGCCCGAGCCTGTCGGCCCGATGGTTTGCTGTGGCGCGGCGCCGGGCTGAACCGGTGTGACGATGTCCGATCCGATGTCCAACCCGCTGCTGGTGCAGTATCTGCCGATCCTGGTCTTCCTGGCCATCGCCACCGTCGTGGCGGGCGCGATGATCGCGGCCTCCCTGGTGGTGGGCAAGCAGAAGCCCGACGCCGAGAAGCTGTCGGCCTATGAGTGCGGCTTCGAGGCGTTCGAGGATGCGCGCAGCAAGTTCGACGTCCGCTTCTATCTGGTCTCGATCCTGTTCATCATCTTCGACCTGGAAGTGGCCTTCCTGTTCCCGTGGGCCGTCGCCCTGGGCGATATCGGCATGTTTGGTTTCTGGTCGATGATGGTGTTCCTGGGCATCCTGACCATCGGCTTCATCTATGAATGGAAGAAGGGGGCGCTGGAGTGGGAGTGATCCCGTCCGGCCAGCCTGGGAGCGATAAGATGAGCAGCAGCAACCTCGTCACCACGAACACCAGCCCCCTGCCGCCCGGTCCGGCGCAGGAGGCGTATCTGAACGCGGTCACCACCGAACTGAACGACAAGGGTTTCCTGGTCGCCAAGTATGATGACCTGCTGAACTGGGCACGTACCGGTTCGCTGTGGCCCATGACCTTCGGTCTGGCCTGCTGCGCCGTGGAAATGATCCACGCCTATATGGCGCGCTATGACCTTGACCGGTTCGGTGTGATCCCGCGCCCCAGCCCGCGCCAGTCCGACGTGATGATCGTGGCCGGCACGCTGTGCAACAAGATGGCCCCGGCCCTGCGCAAGGTCTATGACCAGATGGCGGAGCCGCGCTGGGTGATCTCGATGGGTAGCTGCGCCAATGGCGGCGGCTACTATCACTATTCCTATTCGGTGGTGCGCGGCTGCGACCGCATCGTGCCCGTCGACATCTATGTGCCCGGTTGCCCGCCCACGGCGGAGGCGCTGGTTTACGGCATTCTGCAATTGCAGAAGAAGATCAAGGGCGGTAACCGCCTGATCCGCGCCTGACCTTGGTTATTGGACGAGGACGCTTAGGATGAGCGACGAGGCCCTCAAGGAACTCGGTGACTATATCGGCAACGCCCTGGGCGCCGCCGTCGTGAAGACCGAGATCGCCCATGGCGAGCTGGCTGTGACCCTGACGCGCGCCGCGCTGTTCAAGGGCATCCAGTTCCTGCGCGACGATTCGACCACCCATTGCGAGATGCTGGCCGACATTGCCGGTGTGGATTATCCCAGCCGCGAGGAGCGGTTCGAGGTGGTCTATAACCTGCTCTCGGTGAAGCATAATCACCGCATCCGCGTGAAGGTGGCGACGGACGAGGACACGCCGGTGGCCTCCATCGTCTCGCTTTATCCGGTGGCCGGCTGGTTCGAGCGTGAGGCCTGGGATCTCTACGGCATCTTCTTCGCCGACAATCCCGACCTGCGCCGCATCCTGACCGACTATGGGTTCGAGGGTCATCCGCTGCGCAAGGATTTCCCGCTGACCGGCTTTGTCGAGCTGCGCTACGACGCTGAACAGCGCCGCGTGGTCTATGAGCCGGTGAAGCTGACGCAGGATTTTCGCAGCTTCGACTTCCTGTCGCCCTGGGAAGGGATGACGGATGTGCAGTTGCCGGGCGATGAGAAGGCCGTTATCCCGCTGGCGGCACGTCCCGCCATCGCGGACAAGCGTTAAGGGGGCCAGGAAATGGCAACGACCAACGTCGCGACCGAAACCGGGCTGTCCCTGTCGGCACCAGCCACCCAGGGCGAGGTGCAGATCAAGCCCTTGACCATGAATTTCGGTCCCCAGCATCCGGCCGCCCACGGCGTGCTGCGTCTGGTGATGGAAATGGATGGCGAGATCGTGGAGCGTGCCGATCCGCATATCGGCCTGCTGCACCGTGGCACTGAAAAGCTGATCGAGTACAAGACCTATACCCAGGCGACGCCCTATTTCGACCGGCTGGACTATGTGTCGCCGATGTCAATGGAGCATGCCTGGGTGCTGGCGGTCGAAAAGC
>NZ_JAGOGJ010000060.1 GCF_017996735.1 Niveispirillum sp. | reverse complement strand
GGGCGGCTGCGCCACCTCCACGCTCTGCACGCCGGGCGCCAGCGTCAGGGGCTGCCCATAGATGGGGGCGAAGCGGACATCCAGATCGGCTTCATGCTTGGCAAAATCCGGACAGACATCGGTGGGCCGCAACTCGATATCCAGACCGGGATTGGCCGCCTCGAACTGGTTCAGGCGCTGCATCAGCCAGTGGAAGGCGAAGCCGGGCATGCACCAGATCAGCAGACGGCGATTGTCGCTGCGTTTCATCAGGTCCAGCGTGGCCCCCGCGATATTGTCCATGGCCTGGGCGATACGCTTGTGATAGCGGGCGCCCTCCTCCGTCAGGATGGCGCCGGCCCGGCTGCGTTCGATCAGGGCCGATCCGGTCCAGGCTTCCAGCGTGCGCAGATGGCGGCTGACCACGGCATGGTCCAGGTCCAGCACCTCCGCCGCGCGGCGCACCCCGCCCAGCCGGGCCACGGCATCGAAGGCCCGCAGCGCCGCGAAGGGCGGCAACGCCTTTTTCCCAGGCAGGCTGGAAGCGCTCGCGGGGCTTTCCGGGACGGTCTTGTCGTCGCTCATCATGACTTCCAGCGGGGGACAGGTGCGCAGCTTGCAATGAAACCGCAATGGCGCGCAATCTCCCGACACCGCACCGGATGGTGACCGCACCGCACCAGCGGCGACGGATTAAGCACTGCGGCGGCAGCGGCAGAACGCGCGATACCGGGGACGACCCTTACCCCTGCAATCGGGATCGACCGGACCATGACCAGCAATGCCGACCTTCTGCGCCGCCGCGACGCCGCCGTCCCGCGCGGTGTCGCCACCGCCTTCCCCATCCATGCCGACCGGGCGGAAAACAGCGAATTGTGGGATGTGGAAGGTAACCGCTTCATCGATTTCGCGGGCGGCATCGCTGTGCTGAACACCGGCCACCGGCACCCGCGCGTGATGGAAGCCGTGGCCGCACAGGCCGCCCGCTTCACGCACACGGCCTTTCAGGTGGCCGCTTATGAAAGCTACATCGCGCTGGCCGAGCGGCTGAACGCGCTGGCCCCCTTCCCCGGCCCGGCCAAGAGCATCTTCTTCACCACGGGCGCGGAGGCCCTGGAAAATGCCGTGAAGATCGCCCGCGTGGCGACGGGGCGACCCGGCATCATCACCTTTACCGGCGCGTTCCATGGCCGGACGCTGCTGACCATGGCCATGACGGGCAAGGTCGTGCCCTACAAGCGCCCCTTTGGTCCCCTGCCGGGGGAGGTGTTCCATGTCCCGTTCCCGGTTCCACAGAACGGCGTCAGCGTCGCGGACAGCCTGAAGGCCCTGGATTTCCTGTTCGCAGCCGACATCGGGCCGGAACGGGTGGCCGCCATCGTGATCGAACCGGTACAAGGAGAAGGCGGCTTCCATCCCGCGCCTGCCGAATTGTTGCAACGGCTGCGTGGGATCTGCGATCAGCACGGCATCCTGCTGATCGCGGACGAGGTACAGACCGGTTTCGCCCGCACCGGCCGGATGTTCGCCATCCAGCATTCCGGTGTGGCACCAGACATGATTACCGTGGCGAAATCCATCGCCGGCGGCTTTCCCCTGTCCGGCATCATCGGCTGCGCGGAGATCATGGACCGGGTGGAGCCGGGTGGACTGGGCGGCACCTATGCCGGCAGCCCGCTATCCTGTGCCGCGGCTCTGGCTGTCCTGGACGCGATCGAGACAGAGGGTCTGTGCGCGCGTGCAGACGCCATCGGCCTGTCCATCCGCTCGCGGCTGGAGGCCCTGAGCCGGCGCAACGACATCCGGCCCATCGCCCATATCAGGGGGCCTGGTGCCATGATCGGCTTCGACATCGTCAAGGCCGATGGTCACCCCGACCGGGACGCCACCGCCGAGATCACCAAAAAGGCATTGCGGGAAGGCCTGATCCTGCTTTCCTGCGGCACCAGCGGCAACACGATCCGGATCCTTGTCCCCCTGACCATCAGCGATACCGTCCTGACAGAAGGGCTTGACCGTTTGCAACGGGCATTGGCCTGCTGATTGCTTGCCGTGAATCGACGGTTAGCAGGGCGCGGAAAAATCCATCCGTGGCGCCCCCGCCCCGTTCTGCCAGTATCGTTTGACAGTGGTGGCACAGCGATGCCGGGGGGCCGTCCACCCTAACATCGGTCAAAATTCCTGACCGATGGTACGGCGGCGACTGCCGCCGCGCGGCCCATGCCGCGTAGCCAAGGGCGCGGATGCGCCCGCCGGCGATTGAGGCGCACGAAAGCTTGACCATCGATCATGATTTCGTGGCCCTGGTATAACAGGGGTCACGACACGAATCCGCGACCTGATCGCCGGGCGCATTGACGCTGGAGATTTGGGCGCGCAGGCCCAGCCGGCTTCACCGGGCTGGGCCTTCTGCGATGGCTTTCTGGATGATTCCGGCGGGCTTTGCTTGCGCCTGCTGGCGTAAGAAGCAACGGGCCGCAATGGCGGGTTCTTCCGACCGGGAGGGGCCGGCAGAGCGGCCCCTCCCGGTCGGAAGCAACAGCGTCAGGCGTCGCGTAGCGTCACCACAACCCGTCCCTTGGTCCGCCCCGCCAGAATGGCAGGGGCTGCGGCCAGAACATCGGCCAGATTGATTTCCGTGACCATGGTCTCCAGCAAGCCAGTATCCAGATCCGTCGACAGGCGTTCCCAGGCCTGACGGCGCAGCGCTGCCGGCGCCATCACACTGTCCACGCCGCACAGGGTCACATTGCGCAGCACCAGCGGCAACATGCTGGCCGGCAGATCGACACCCTGGGCGATGCCCGTAGCCGCCACCACGCCGCCATAGCGCAGGCTGGCGCAGATATTGGCCAGCGTGTGGCTGCCGGCCGTATCGATGGCGGCGGCCCAGCGTTCCGCCTGCATCGGCGCACCGGGGCTGGACAGGGTGGCGCGGTCGATAATCTCCGTCGCCCCCAGACGGCGCAGATAGTCGGCCTCCTGCGGGCGACCGGTGGAGGCGACAACGCGATGTCCCAGACGCGCCAATAAGGCCGTGGCAACAGAACCGACGCCGCCGCTGGCCCCCGTGACCAGAACCTCACCGTCACCGGGCTGCACGCCCTGCCGTTCCAGCGCCAGCACGCAAAGCATGGCGGCATAGCCGGCGGTGCCGATGGCCATGGCCTGACGCGTGGTGAAGGCGGCCGGGCAGGAAACCAGCCAGTCGCCGCTGACCCGCGCCAGCCCGGCATAGCCGCCCCAGTGCCGTTCCCCCAGGCCCCAGCCATTGGCGATGACCCGATCTCCCGGCCGCCAGCGCGGATCACGGCTTTCCACCACGGTGCCGGCCAGATCGATGCCGGGCACCATGGGAAAGCGCTGGATCAACGGGATGGCGCCGGTCAGCACCAAACCGTCCTTGTAGTTCAAGGTGGAATAATCGACGGCCACCGTCACATCACCATCCGGCAGATCGGCGGCCGACAGCCGGGTGAAGGACACGCGCTGGCGTCCTTCCTGGTCCTGATCGACCAGGATGGCAGGAAATTGCGACATGGTTTTTCTCCTTTCCGGAGGATCGGTCGGGTCAGGGGCGGCGCAGCCGTGCAGCCAGGGCGCGGCCGTTCAGCAGACCCCAGGGGATCAGCAATCCGGTCCGCGCCTTATATTCCGCCCAGCCGGGGTGGCGGGAAATGGCATGATCCTTTTGATACATGCGCGGCAGGAAGGTGGAGACCGTCGCCCAGCCGACAATGGCCCAGGCCAGCCAATGGTCGGCCAGCAGGGCAAACGCCGAATAGAGCATGATCTCCCCCAGATAATTGGGGTTGCGGGTATAGGCATAGAGCCCGCCCGTGAACAGGCCGCTCTTATGCTTCAACGTGAAATGACGTTGGCCATCGGCCGCAATCATGGTGACGACACCCAGCGTATGCAGCGCCACCGCTGCCGCCAGGACCGGCCCCGACGGGTCCACCTGACGGGAAATGAACAGCCACGGGATCAGCCAATACCAGGCGACCAGCAGCAGATACATGTTCAGGGCACCCCACCAGGCCGTATCCCGGTCCAGTTGATGGTCGCGGAACCCCAGATCCTTGATCAGCCAGCAATAGCCATAGACCCCGTGCAGGGAGAGATAAATCCACGCGCCGGTGCTGAAATTCCCATAATGATTCATCATCGCGTAGATGATGAAGACGGTGGCGATCTTGTGAAAATTCACGGCCGTGGCGATCTTGATGCGCGGCCGGCCCGCCGCTTCGAAGATCAGATGCTTGTGAATCCACAGCATCAGCCGCGCCCAGGCAGGCACCGGTTCGCGTTCCGTCGTGGGGGTAAGGGCTGCATCGACCATGGGTTCCTCCCTCAATCAACCGCGAAGACACGATAGGCGACGCCGCCCGTGACCAACCGGCCAATACCAACCGCGCAGATACCGTTCAGCCAGGCATGGGCAGGGCTGGCGGTTTCGAACAGCGGCAGGGTCCGGAAATAGTACCGGTCCCCCGGTAGCGGGTCCGGGTTGGTCAGGTCCAGCACCTGGGCCTGGATGTCCGCCGGAATGACCAGCCGCCCGCCATAGGTGACATGGATCAGGGCGCCATCGTCGGTTTCCACCAGGGCCCGCACATCCAGCACGATGGAGCCGTCGCCCCGGATGCGGGCCCAATCCCCACCCTGGGGCAGGAACCGTCCTTTCAGGCGCGGCCCTTCCAGCGATCCGCCCGTGACCGGGAAGATGGCCCGCACCCCTTCCGGCGTCGGCCCGACCATGATCGGCGTGCCCAGATCGATCCGGGCGTCATAGAGCCAGGTGCCGCGCAATTCCATGTCCATGGCTTGCCTTCCCTCCCGTTGTTTATACCGCCTGTCATCCTTCATGACCGGCGCTTAAGCGGCCAGATAACCGCCATCGACCACCAGTTCCGCCCCCATCATGTAGCTGGCATCGTCGCTGGCCAGGAACAGCAGGGGCCGCGCGATCTCCCGCGGGTCGGCCATCCGGCCCAGGGGGATCTTCGACAGGACAGAGGCAGAAAAGGCCGTCGCCGCATCCCCCAGGCTGGCAACCGCATCGGTGACCAGACGCGTCACGGTGTAACCGGGGTGCAGGGAATTGACGCGGATCGGGTAACCTTCGGCCGCACAATGCAGGGCCGCCGCCTTGGTCAATTGCGCCACCCCACCCTTGGAGGCGTTGTAGGCGGCCAGCAGCGGCTCCCCCACATTGGCGGCGATGGAGGCGACATTGACGATGGCCCCACCGCGCAGCTTCATGGCGCGGATACCGGCGCGCGTGCCCAGGAAGACACCTTCCAGATTGACCTGCATGGTCTTGCGCCAGACATCCAGGCTGGAATGTTCGGCATCGGCCATGATGCCGATACCGGCATTATTGACCAGCACATCCAGATGCCCATGCCGCCGGATGATGTCGGCAATGGTTGCATCCCACGCTGCCTCGTCCGTTACATCCTGAAAAATCCGTTCCACCCGCCCTCCGGCGGTAAGAACAGGGGCAATGGCGCGGGCAAGCGCGCCTTCATCCCGATCGCTGGCCACGACCACCGCCCCTTCGCGGGCAAACTCCGCCACGGCGGCAAGGCCGATGCCATTGGCGGCGCCCGTGACCAGCACGACCCTATCCTGGAACCTGTTCATATTCGCCTCCCCCCGCTTCAGAAGCGCGCCGTGAATTCGACACCATAGGTACGGGGCATGCCCCGGTTCAGATAGTCCAGGCCGAAGATGCTGATGTTCAGCCCGTAATTGTAATAATACTTGTTCGTCAGGTTCTTGCCCCACAGGGCCACCGACCAGTCCGGCGTGTCATAGGTCAGACGGGCGTTGAACAGCCAGTAGCTGGGATTACCGCAGGCAATGGCAGGGCCAGCCTGCAGAACATTGGAACCGGGCGCCGGCTTGTCGCATGGGCTTTGCCCGTAATCCTTGAAGGGATCGAAATAATATTTGCCCATATAGGATGTATCGCCGCGCAGCTTCAGATCACCCGGCCCGAAGCTGGCGACATCCCAGTCAAACCCGCCGGAAAACGTGGTCTTGGGGGCGTTGGGGAATGGGTTTCCATTGACATTGATGGTGGGGCTGGCCGGATTGGTGGGGTCGATGCGGTTGCCCTTGTACTTGGTATTGAGCAACCCCAGCGTTGCATCCAGGCGCAGGTCATCGGCGGCCTGCACCGTCAATTCCGCCTCGCCCCCATAAAGCCGGCCGTTCGCGCTGCGGGTGAAGGCGGTGGCGCCGATGATCTGGGTGACCTGATGGTTGGCATAGTCATAGTAGAAACCGGACAGGTTCAACTGCACCCGCCGATCGAACAGCCGTGTTTTCAGACCGGTCTCATAGGCGTCCACCTTTTCCGGGTGGATATAATAGACCTGGTTCAGGCCCTGATAGGCCAGACCATTGAAGCTGCCCGACCGGTAGCCGCGGCTGTAATTGACATAGCCCATGACCTCGTCCGTGAAATCATAGGACAGATTGGCCCGCCCCGTCAGGCGGTTGGCGCCTTCCGTCTGGTTCACCGCCGGCAATGATCCGTTATAGGGGTAGGAATAGGGGATGGTGCTGGCGATGATATTCTTGCCGGCCAGGTCCAGAAGGGCGGTGTGGCCGTTCAGGTATTTCACCTTGTCCCAGGTATAGCGTAACCCCACGGCAAGTTTCAGGTCATCGGTCAGATCGATGCTGACATCGCCATAGATCGCCTTGGACGGGCGCTTCACCGTGAAATATTGATCGCCCAGGATGGGGGCGAACGGCGGGGCGCCGGCGGTGCGACAGGCCGCCGAGATTGCCCCGCCGAAGCCGCCGCCACTGTCATTGTTGGCGGCGATATCAGCCAGCAGCGCCAGCAGCGAGCGGGCATCCAGGAATCCCTTGGGATTGATGGTCACAGGCGCACAGAAACCGGCATCGCCGGGTTTCAGGGATGGATTGACGGCAAAGGCCGGGACGATGCCGATACTGTCCGGCGTGGCGACGGCCGGGTTGCCATAGGAACCGGGCAGACCGGCCCCCAGCAGCAGCGGCCGCAGCACGCCAAAGAAATCCGGCTGGTTATGGGTATAGACCTGATCCTGCCCGTAATAGGCGCCGCCGATGACATGCAGCCTGTCGCCCTCATAAGTCAGCCGCATATCCTGGTTGAAGTTCTTGCTGGAGGAATAATAGCGGATGGAGCAAAGGTCGTTGGGCGAGCCATCGCAATCGAACGGCGCATTCCGGTACTTGCCCGTGTCATAGCCGGTGATGGAGGTCAGCGACAGCGCATCCGAGATATCGTAATTCACCGTCAACGACCCGCCGCGGGACGAGCTGAAATAATTCCCGCCCTGGTCGGCCGCCACCTCGTTCTCGCCCAGCTTCCGGCCGCCCAGCAGGGGCTGCGGATCGAAGCGGGAATAGCCCAACGCATCCTTGCCCCCGCCCAGTTGTCCCTGGGCATAGGGCGTGGCCGCCACCGGATTGTCGCGGGCCGCGAACAGCTTCACGGTTACATCCAGAGCATCCGACGGCTGCCAGCGCAGCGTGGCGCGGCCGGCGGCGGAATTGGTGGTGCCGATATCCCGTTTCTGCACGGGGTTGTAAAGCCAGCCGTCGCCCTTGGCGATGGTGCCGGCCAGACGGATACCCAGCTTGTCCGGGGCCAGGGTGGCCTCCACCGCCCCTTCCGCCGTCTTGGTGTCGTAATTGCCGTAGCCCAGGGTCAGGTGACCTTCATCACCCTGCAGGGACGGACGCTTGGTGAAGAAGCTGACGGCACCGCCCGTCGTGTTGCGGCCATACAGCGTGCCCTGCGGCCCGCGCAGCACCTCCACCCGGTCCAAATCATAGAGCTGCTGTCCGTGGCTGGCCCGGAAGCTCTGATAAACCTCGTCGACATAGACGCCGACGGGTGACGCGGTAGAGGCCGAAAACTCGTTGGCGACCGAAATGCCGCGCAGGGAGAAATTGGGCTGGGTGCGGCCATAAGGCGTGGTCACCTGCAGGCTGGGCATGGCGCCCATCAGGTCCGACGTCTCCGTGATGCCCCGGCTTTGCAACGTATCGGCGCTGACGGCCGACACGGCCACCGGCACTTCCTGCAAATTCTGGGCGCGTTTCTGCGCGGTGACCACAATCTCTTCCAATGTCACCGCTTCCTGCGCTGCCGCAGAACCGGTTGCCGCCAGACCCAGCAACAGGGCCAGGGTAGAGGCGGACCTCAAACATGCCTTCATGGTGGAAACCTCCCGTTCGTTCGTTTGTCCGGGACGCAATTCTCCTTTCGCCGCGGCATCCTGGCCGCGGCGGGGCGTCCCGTCTCATGGATGGGGATGGAACAGGCGGGCGGGGCTTACGTCGCCCGCGCCTCCCAGGCGTGATAACCGCGTTCAGCCCAGCAATTCAGGATGGCGCGGGCGCCGATGGCCTTGGCCGGCGACTGGAAACCATGGGCCAGCAGCCGACCGTCCAGGATGCGGCGGCAGGCCTCTGCCGCCAGGGCCCCCGTCTGCATGTAAGGGGCATTGCCGCGCAGCACGACGGACACGCCCGTCATGTTGCCGCGCCCGATGCAGGAGATGACGGAACGGTTGCGGTCGGGGTCCTCCCGCCCAGGTTCCACGCTGGTCAGATTGCCGCCCAGCTCGTTGGTCACCTGCTCCTGTTCCTCGGGCGACAGGTGGCGGTATTTCTCCTCGAACGTCTGCAACACCGACAGCACGGCGCCGAACATCGCCTGGTTCTTGAAGGCGACCAGGGTCAGGCAGTTGGCTACGCGGGGGTCGTGCTGGTACCAGACCGGTTCCCCCCCGCCCGACCAGGGTAGCGCCTTGAAGGTGCGATGCTGGTCGGGCCCGCGCACATCATAGGCCGTGGCGTAGGGCCACATGACCAGTTCATTGTGCTCCAGGTAATATTGCGGCTTGGTACACATGCGCAGGAAGGATTTGGTCGACGCCACCGAGGTATTGCTGTCGGCCAGATACAGGATATCCAGACTGTCCACGCCGGGGGTTTCCAGCGCGATTTCCGCCGCGATATTGCCGGCCGCCCACATGTAGGAGGCGGCGGGGCACAGCAACAGGCCCTTGGCGGCGAATGCCTCTCCATATGTATCGCGGATATGGGACATCCAGTCGGCTTCACCCGTCGTGTCCAGATAGTGGCAGCCGGCGGCCAGGGCGGCGCGGACAACCGGCTCGCCCAACTGCATGAAGGGACCGGTGACGTTGTAGACGACGCGGGCACCGCGGAACAGGTCGGTCAGCGCCCCTTCCTCATGCGCCACGGCGCGGATTTCATACTGCGCGCCGGCCAGTTCCGGCACCAGTGCCACCTGTTCGCGCAACCGGTCCAGGCTGCGCCCCGCGGCGATAAAGGGGATACGGGCCTCGGCCAGGTGCCACATGATCAGCTTGCCGGTATAGCCGCTGGCCCCATAGACGATGACAGGTGCGCTCATTTCGACATCCTCCCGTTCACGGCCACTGTGCATGGCCCTTCCTTGTTGAAAATGACCGCGTCATCCGCCCCCAGAAGGGCGATCAGATGCCGGGCCTGTGGTTTTTCCGACGCCGTCTTGGGGATCTCCGCGACCAGTTGGACATAGCTGGGTATGCTGGTGGAACCCAGGGCGGCGGCGCAATGGCTGAAAATGCGGCCAGGATCGAATTCGTATCCCGGCTGCGGCACCAGGGCGACCACCACTTCCTTCTCCCCCGGCGCATTGGTCTGTGTGGCGACACCGTAAACATGGACATCGGCCACTTCCGGCAGGCGGGCCACCGCGGCTTCGATATCCACGGCATTGATGAAATCGCCATTGCGGCGAATGCTGTCGCCAGCCCGATAACAGAAATAGACCCAGCCCGCGCTATCCGTGAACCCGATATCACCCGTATGGAACCAGCCGCCGCGCGTCTTGGCGGCACTGGCGTCGGGATTGCAATAATAGGCGACGGGGGCGACGCCGCCATCGGCGTTGCGAAAGCAGATTTCGCCCAGGCTGCCGGCCGGCAACTCCGTCCCCTCCTCGTCCAGGATGGCGCAGATTGTGCCGGGCGGGGCCTTGCCGATGGAACCGATGGGGCCGGTATCCGGCGGGTTCAAGGTCAGGCCCCCTTCGGCCGCACCATAGAACTCGAACACGCGCAGGGCGAACCGCGCCTCGAACTCCCGCCACAGGGCGGCCGGCATCCCCGCACTCAGCACATAACGCACCTTGTGGCCGCGGTCGTGCGGGGCCGGCGGTTCCGCAAAGATGGCCGTCGCCATGCCCCCCAACAGGTTGAACATGGTGCAGCCATAGCGATGCAGGATGGGCCATAGCCGCGATTTGGTGAATTGCCGGCTGATCACCAGCCGCAGCCCCATGGACAGCGCATTGCCCAGCGTAATCAATTGTGCATTGGCATGGGTCAGCGACAGGCCGGTATAGGGCCGGTCCTCCGCCGTCAGGCCAATGACCGGGCCCAGCGACGCCACCCCGGCAAAGCGGGCATAGGGGGCCAGGATGGCCTTGGGATCGCCTGTCGTGCCAGAGGTATAAAGCATCTGCATGGGATCGCCCAACGGACGCGGGCGCGGATCCTCCAACGGCTCCGCCCCGGACAGCACATTGGACAGCGGCTGGAAGATGTCCTCCCGCCCTACTCCGCCCAATACCCAGACCCAGCGCAGATACGGCAGGTGCGGCAGCAGCGGACGCAGTTCGGCCACCACATCCGGGGTAACAATGGCCCCCCGGCAAGCGGCGAAGCGCAGCATGAAGGACAGTTTGCTGCCCCTCATGCGCGGATCGATGGGGACGAACACCGTGCCCACCATTTCCGACGCCACCATGGCATCGACAAATTCCGGATGGTTGCGCATGACCAGGGCGAAGGCGTCACCTTCCTGCATCCCGGCGGCGCGCAGCGCACCGGCCATGATGCGGCCCTGGCGCAGCAATCCGGCATAGGTGCGCACCTCCTCCTGCAAGGTGCCGTCGGGGGCGACATCGACGAAGGTCAGGACATCGCGGTCGGGAAAGGCCGCCACGCCATCCAACACCATCGTCAGGGGGGATCGCAGCGCACTCATCGTGACAGCACCGTCATGACAATGGCGGCGGCATCGCTGCCGATCCAGCCGCCACCATTCTCGGCGACCGCCACCCGTGCGCCCTCCGCCTGCCGGGCGCCGCAGCGGCCCTGCAACTGTCGGGTCAGCTCGAATATCTGCGCCAGTCCCGTGGCCCCGATGGGGTGGCCCTTGCGCACCAGTCCCCCGGAGGAGTTGACCAGGACACGGCCGCCCAGGGTCGTAGCGCCGCTGCGCAGCAGGTCGGGCCCGCCGCCGGGTGGGCAAAGCCCCAGCGCTTCGTAGTAGATCAATTCCGCCGGAGCCGTGGCGTCATGCAGTTCCAGACAGTCGATGTCGCCGGGCGTGATACCGGCCAGGGCGAAGGCCCGGTCCGCCGTCTCCGTCGTCACCGAGGCCCGGCCCGGCGCCGGATCGAAGCCGCTGTTCAGCACCGAACTGCGGATATGCACCGGTGCCCGCAGGCCCAGTTCGGCCGCCGCGCGGGGCGAAACGATCACGGCCGCCGCCGCCCCGTCGCCGATGGGCGAACACATGGGCAGGGTCAGGGGGAAGGAGATGGCGCGGGCCGCCAGCACCTGTTCCACCGTCAGTTCATCACGGAACTGGGCCAACGGGTTCAAGGCACCGTGGCGCGAGTTCTTGGCGGAGACAGCGGCGAAATCGCGCTGTGTGGCCCCGCTGGCAGCCATGTAATCGCGGGCCATGCGGGCATAGATGTCCATAAAGACCGACCGCCGGTCCTTCGGCGCCGCGGCCTTGTCCGCTTCAGACAGATCACCCGTCAGATAGGCATCCAACTGTTCAGGATGATCGACATCCGTGGCGCCCATATAGACGCGCATGGGCCGGTCCTTGTCCGCGTGGTAGAGCTTCTCCACCCCGAATGCCAGGACCACATCATAGACACCCAGCGTCACCATGCTGGCCGCCTGCTGAAAGGCTGTGGACGCGGTGGCGCAGGCATTTTCGACGTTCACGACCGGCACGCCACCCAGGCCCAGGCCGCGCAAGGCCACCTGCCCGGCCACGCAGGCCTGACCGGTGATGATACCGGCGCCGGCATTGCCGGCCCAAACGGCCTGGACGCGGCCGATATCGATGCCGGCATCGTCCAGCGCTTCACGGATGGCCTGATGCGCCAGGCTGGACAGGGTCCGGTCCAGATGGCGGCCGAACGGCGTCATGCCCACACCGGCGATAAGGGCGTGCTGCTTCATGTGCGGAATCCTTCTTGAAGGTCCGTTGGTTCTTTTTGGGAAACAACTATTGTCGGTGCTGCCGACCCTTACCCTCCCACCGCTTCGCGGCGGGTCCCTCCCTCTCCCGCCAGACGGGAGAGGGGCGAAATCAGCTATAACGCGAATTCCTGCCCCTCCCCCACGAACGTGCGAGGGTGAGGGCAAAAGGGACGGGTGTGGGGAACAGGCCCGCCCTTACACCGTTGCGGGCAGCAGGTCCGGATCGACCATCAGGGTTCCGCCCTTGATGGACAGGATCTCGTTGCAGCCATCCTCAATCAGGGAGGATCGGGCATCGCGGAAGATCTTCTCCACCGGATATTCAAGGGTCACGCCATTGCCACCGAACATCTGCACGGCATCGCTGGCCACATCGACAGCATGTTGGGTGGCTGTGACCTTGGCAAACATGGCAGCCTGCAGGGCCGGCTGGTCGTTCATCATGTTGAAGGTTGTCACCCGGCGGGTGATGGCGCGCGACAATTCCACCTTGCGCGCCATATGGAACAGGCGCTTGGCCACGTCCTGATGGCGGATGATGGGAACGCCCCCCTGTTTGCGTTCATGGGCATAGGCGAAGGCCAGTTCATACGCCGAGCGTGCACATCCCGTGAAGGTCGCCCCCATCAGGGCATTGGCCTCCGTATGGATGGCATAGACGCCCTTCTTGTAATCCTCCGGTGCCAGCAGCAGGTGATCGATGTCCAGTTCGACATTGTCGAAGAACAATTCCCCTTGCGGCAGGGCACGCTGCCCCATCTTTTCCAGCGGTTTGCCCTTCGATACGCCCGGCGCGTCGAGCGGCACGATCAGCACGGCACCGCGGGCGGGATCGACGCGGCCATCCTTGGTCTCCGCGAGGCAATACAGGATGCACAGATCGGCAATGGGCCCATTCGACACCCAGGCGGATTTCTGCCCCCGGATGGTGACCTTCCCGTCGCTGATCCGGGCCACACAGTTAGGCCGTCCATAGACACCTTTGGCATGGGCAATGGCACTGGTGGTGTCCAGCATGTCGGACCCATGGTCGGGTTCCGTGATGCCCCAACAGCCCGTCAGGGTCTCCGGATAGGTCTTGGCGACAAAGCTGTTGCCGTACTTCGCCGCCATATAGTGCGGCAGCATGCCGGCCCCGATGGAGATGGCCAAGCCCGCATCGCCCCGGCCCAACTCCTCGAACAGGACCGTGAACAGCGCCGGCAGTTCCTCTGCCGGGAAATCGGCCAGGCCGGCAACGTCGATGCCCAGCTTGGCATATTCGCGGCGGAACTCCCAATAGCGGGAGCCCTTGTCCACCACCTGCTCGGCCGTCAACCGGTCCAGGTCGCGGCCGATGGGACGCATGACCTTGTCGGCCAGGCTTTGCAAACTGTCGCGCAGGGCGGCAACGGTGGGCGGCAGGGGCGGTTCCGCCCCCAGGGGGCCCAGCTTCACCGACGGCGGACTGTCCCATTGCGCAAAGCCCCGCGGGCCGGACATGGTGCCATCTTGCGGCAGCGTCAAACGCTGATCCATCTGATTTTCCTCCCTGACATCGCCCCTCTTCACCGGGGGCGATTGTTTGGTAGAAGAATATTCATCCGGGAGCGCTGAAAAAAGAATGGCCGCAACCGCCAAAAAATTGTCTTTAACTGCCATCTGAATTTATGATCAGGGACGACGTCCATGCGCAGTGATTCCCTGCTGACGGTGCGCCTCTCGAACCAGAGCATCCGCATCATGTCGGCCATCCTGACAGAGGTTGGCATCCCCCTGGCGCCGCTGTTCCGGCAGGCGGGTCTCGACCCTATCCTGGCCCATGATCCGCACGGCGAAGTCGGCGGGCCGGAGGAATTGCGGTTCCAGCAGGTCTTCGCCGCCGCGACCCGGCATATACCGGGGCTGTGGTTGAAGACGGGCATGCGCTATCGGTTGATGTCCTATGGACCGCTGGGTCTGGCCGTCATGGCGGCGGCCAATATCGCTGAAGGCTTGCGCGTGCTGGATGCGTTCCAGGCGCTGACCTATTCACTGATGATCTATCGGGTGGAGTTGCAGGGGGACGAACCCGTCGCCATGGTGGCAGACGACAGCATGGCGCCCCCCGATGTCTGGGAATTCCTGCATGAACGGGCGCTGGGATCGGCCACGATGTTTTTGCACGACATGCGCCAACAGCCCTTTCCGCTAGAACGGATCGACAGCGTCCTGGTCCGTCCGCCCAACTGGATGGACTGCGACAGGCTGCTGCATGTGCCCGTGCATTTCGGCCAGGCGCGGACACGCTGGGTGTTCAAACCCGGCGCGGGGGCCGAGCCCCTGCCCATGGGCAGCCCGCTGCTGGAAGAAACCTATCAGCGCATGTGCACAGAGTTGATCGGTCAGGCGCGCGTGACCGATCCCTTTGTGGCCAGGGTCTATGCGGTCCTTGTCCGCTCGTCGCGGAACTTCCCCAGCGCCATCGAAACCGCCAGACATCTGGCCGTGTCGGAACGCACCCTGCACCGGCGGCTGGCCGAACAGGGACTGGCCTTTGGCACGATCCTGGATCAGGTCCGCCAGCAGCGGGCCTGCGACCTGCTGCAACGCTCCATGCTGACGGTGGAACAGATTGCCGAAATGCTGGGCTTCCAGGAACCCGCCAGCTTCTCCCGCGCGTTCAAGCGCTGGACCGGCAGCACGGCCCTGCAATGGCGCCGACGGGCGCTGGGCAAAACCGCGCTGCATTAGAGGTGGATTCTATTCTGAACTGAGATTCACTTTTATGATCAGATGGATAGTAATTGTCCCGATCAAGCACCCTGATAGTGGCATCACACCCCGTTGGGAATGTCCGATAAAGCTCCCCTGCCCCGTTGGGAATGTCCGTTAAAGCCCGCCCTCCCCCCGTTGAGAATGTCCGGTAAACACCCGCACTGGCATTGGAAGGGGCGTTGGATAAGTCCGGTGACCCGTTGAAAAGGTCCGGGAAATCCGAATCAGAATGGTTTGATTCGCATGCGGTCCACGGTCCCCGTTGGGCAGGTCCGGTGAAGCATGGTCCCGCGACACCGTTGAAAAGGTCCGATTAAGCGTTGAAGACGTCCGATGGTGGGGCATAAATCCCTGATATCAAACAACACCGTTGAAGATGTCCGGGTTGGTTGGAACGGGGCGTAGAGAACCTCCCCATGAAGCGTTGAAGATGTCCGAAGAAGCGTTGGATTTGTCCGGGAATGGGAGATAACGTATTGTAAAATATAACATATTTGACCTTAGGAAGTTAAGGAACTAAGGAATCAAAGACAAGGCAGATTTTCAACGGACCTTTTCAACGGACTCAATTCTTGGCTTCTGGTCCGGGTTATGCCTAACTGCTTGCACTGATAGCAGGAGCGGGTTTCGTGTCGGAACCATCACTATCCATTGTGGCGACGCAGACGGCACGACGCAAGAAGTTGAGCGGGACCTTGATCAAGGCGACCGCTTTGGTGGAAGTGCGGGCAACAGGCAACGAGGATTTGCGACTGTCCGATCGCAAACTGTTCAATCACCTGCTGGCCATTGCGGCCCCGAATATCGGCAAAACAACCCGCCACAGCACCTATCTATCGGACATCCGGCGGTTTGCCGCAGAGGCACGCGACGCCGCATCGCACGGGGATACAAATTTCTGGCTGAAGGAAAGTTTGACCCGGCTGCAAAAGGTGCTGGTTCAGTACGACGTCCTGGGGTCCGATGGTCGCACCTGGGTTTCTGACCATTTGCTGGGGCGGGTCACGATCAATGAGGTGACGGGTGAACTGACCTTTGAGTTTCCTGAAGAGATCGCCCAGCGTCTGGTTGAACCGGCTCTATACTCCGCCTTGTCATTGTCGGTGATCTATCAGTTCACCAGCAAATATGCGCTGACCCTGTACGAAATCCTGAAGCG
The DNA here is from genome assembly GCF_017996735.1 of Niveispirillum sp. Classification (GTDB taxonomy): domain Bacteria; phylum Pseudomonadota; class Alphaproteobacteria; order Azospirillales; family Azospirillaceae; genus Niveispirillum. Next base: position 24,002 of record NZ_JAGOGJ010000060.1, on the reverse strand, counting down.
CTATGCCGATCGCAAGGCAACCGAACCTTACTGGAGTGCGAAGGTCGACGATGTTCGCGATGTCCTGGGATGTCGTGATAAATTGAAGGATTTTAAGGACTTACGGAAGAAGGCCCTTGATCCCGCCGTGCAGGAGATCAACGAGCTGGCGGAATTCAGCGTCGAGATGGACGAGATCCGGCAGGGTCGGGGCGGCAACGGCGGTCGGGTCGTCGGCCTGGTTTTCCGCGTGCGTGGCAAGGATGTGGGCGAGCTGGAACGGGCTGTGAAAACCGCCGCCAAGCCAAAGGTGCAGCGCCAAGGTGAAGCAGCGGAGAGAATTGCCGCAGCCGCGGAGGCACGGCGGTTTCAGCAACGGGGTGTCGTCGCCGCATTGCGCTGGATGGAGGCGGCGGATTTCGCCACACGCAAGGCCTGGGCCGATCGGGCCGTACAATTGGGCGTCACCCTGCCCGCGGCGGCCACAGCACCCAGCAACCTGAAGAAGTGGGTTCCCACCATCGCCGAGACGGTGGTGGCAGAAGAGAAGCTGGCGGTCTGATACCACCAATATAGGGCGTCGCCGCGCCCGTTGAGAAAGTCCGGTAAAACCCCCTCACCTACAAATCATGTTGACCTGCTTGTAACAAGGAGGCATCCATAGCCCTGATCAGAAATTGAAAGGGCTGGGCCATGACGGGCGAGGAATTGCGCGTATTCCGCCACAGATTGGGCGGGTTGACGCAGGAGCAATTGGCGCACTGGCTTAACGATCAACTGGGCAAGCGCATCGACAATGCCCGCATCAGCAAGTGGGAAAGCGGTGGCGAGCGTATCCCGAAGGAAATTGCCGCCTTTATCAAAAGCCAGCATCTGCCCGCCCGGGTCATGGCCTTCACCAACCAAAAGGGTGGTGTCGGGAAAACCACAACAGCCATCAATATCGCTGCTGCGCTGGCCCGTGGCGGGCGGCAGGTTCTGCTGGTCGATGCCGACCCGCAGGCCAGTGCAAGCGAAACCCTGGGCGTGCCGCTGGTTGATTTGTACCGGCAACGGCGCACCCTCGCCCATGTGCTGCTTGAGGCGGCAACGGTTGACGACGCGCTGATCCAGGTCGGCAACTTCACGCTGCTGCCGTCGCATATCGACCTGGCCAAGGCCGATGGGGTGCGTGAACCGGGGACAGAAATGCTGCTGAGGGAATGTCTGTCCCCGCTGCGCCAACGGTTCGACCATATTATCATTGATGGGCCGCCCAATCTGGGCATGATGACCCTGATGACATTGACGGCCGCAGACGAGGTGTTTGTACCCGTGCGGACGGAGCCGATGGACACGATGGGGCTGGCTCTGATGCAGGAGACCATTGCCAAGGTGCAGCGCCGCCTCAATCCCGGCTTGCGCCTTGTTGGCATTCTGCCGACACAGTTCCGACGTCGGAAGTCGGTCGACAGACAAATCCTGGATCTGCTGATCGCAAGTCTGGGGGCCACGGTGCCGGTTCTGACGCCCATTGATGACAATAGCGCCTTTGGCAAGGCGAACCTGAACTACAAGCCTGCGGTGGATCTTTATCCTGATGCTGCCGGCGTGACGACATACCGCGACCTGGCAGAGGCCATCGCCGCAGGTCGGGCCCTTCCATTGGCCCAGCCCTCCACCATGACGGGAAGCTGATCCCATGGCGAAGAGCAAGACCCCTCCCCCCGCGCTGGCGGCGCTTTCGGGCCGACTGACGCAAGGCAGCACATCTCTGACTGCCCTTAACAGCCGCTTCAATCATAGTTTCGAGTTGGCACTGGACAGGATCGAACCCGACCCGGCCCAGAACCGCCAGCATTTCGATGAAGGCGAACTGGCGGCACTAGCCGATAGTTTGAAGCGCGTCGGACAACTATCCCCCATCCTTGTTCGTCCACACCCGGACCGTCCCGACCATTATGTGCTTGTGGCGGGCGAACGTCGCTGGCGGGCGGCGCGGCTTGCCGGCTGGACAAGTATGGTTGCCCTGCGCTTTGACGGGGATGCCGATACGGCGGCTCTGGTGGAGAACCTGCAACGTGTCGATCTGACCCCATTGGAAGAGGCGCGGGGCCTTGAGCGGTTGATGCGCCAACGCGGGCTGAAGCAACAGGAGGTCGCGGCGCTGGTTGGCAAAAGCACCGTGCAGGTCAGCAGCCTGTTGAAGATCCTCGCCCTTCCCGCCGTCATCCTGTCCGATCTCGGCAGCGATATCGGCGCCGCCGTACCGCGGGGCACGCTGTTTGAAATCGCCCGCGCACCAACGGATCAGCAGCCCATGCTGTGGGCTTTGGCCCGCGATGGCAAGCTGAATGTCCGCACGGCCCGCCAGGCCAAGGAGGACGGTGTTGTCCCCTCCCCTGCCCCGGCTGCCGCCCCCGCATCATCGCGACTACCAGCCGTCCGCAAATGGACACGCAGCCTGCAGGCCGTAAAAGGGGCTGGCTTGAGCGTAGAGGAACGGGAGCAGTTGCTGGCTTTGAAGGCCGCGATTGAGATGGTCCTGGCAGAGGAATAACCACTTCCGACGTCGGAAGTGGTTTTATACAGGTGGTATGATTTGCCACGTCATCGGCATATCTACCGTCGGCGGTATTATCGGACCTTTTCAACGCCGGTCCGATGAGCAACCGGCTTTCATTCCAGGATTGCGGGAGATCTGGCCAACAAGAGAAAGCCCGCGCAGCCAGTATCAGCGACACGCCCAGCGGTGAAAGCGGGCAGGGCAGGGGGGGAGCGGCTCCTTATCCGACCTCGTCGCCAAGTGCCGCGCACCGTTCACGGGCAAGGGACAGGACCTGATCCTGAATATCGGCCGCAGCTTTGCTGTCGAGTGCGAAAGTCGGCAAGCAGACGGTTTCCAGGGCCCTTACGAGATTGCTCACCAGTTCGATGATGGCATCCTCTGCCGCGCCCAGGGGCACGCCGATCGTGCGGGCCAGCGCCATGAAGTCGCGCCGGGTCAGCCGATCGTCCTTGCCGTTTACTTTAAGGGCCATACGGTCGCCGGCAAGGCCCGGGAAGACACGTGTCGTGACGGCGTCATAGAGGGGGGCGAACCGGACATTGGTGAAGGTCCGCGCTGAAGGGGCCGCGATTTTCAGCAGGGCCAGATTCTTCAGGTGCATATCACCATCGGCGATCAGCCAGGCGAAGAGGGCGCGGCGGAACAGGATGTTGAGGTCGGGTGCCGGATCGGTCGAGAGGGGGCGCATGCCACGCGCCATGCGCTCGATGGTGCCGTCATATTTTGCCGATGCCGGGAGGTCGAGGACCGAGCAGAAATCCTCCAGCGCAAGCCGACGCTGGTCTTCGGGGCCTTGACGGATATCAAAACGCTCCACGAGCAGGGCAGGGGGCATGGTATCCGGCATGGGCACCAGGGCGATACCGGGTACGCTGAAGCCGGCGGCCCGACCAAGCTCCAGGCATAGCCACTCCACGATCGGCAGCATCTCGAAGCCGGACGTGCCAGCAGGCTTGAGGATGTGGGTGAAAGGAAGGTCGATAGCGGGGAGCAGCGCCCCCTCCGGCGACAGGTGCATCGGTGCCTTGATCTGGACACCCGACAAGCGCGGGGTTTCGGCGCGGGCGAAGATCCGGGAAAGGTTCTGCTCGAAGCTGTCGGCGAGGGTCTGACGGGCAGGGCCCTCGTAATGGCCGGTGAAGCGTCCGCCATCGGTGAAGTCTGCCAGCCTGGTCACCAGGATGTCGGCTGGCAGGTTCTGCAATTTCTGGCGAGCCTCGACCACGGTGATGTTGGACATGTATCGTCGACCGCGACGAAGCGCATCCCGCTCATCGCGTTGATTGAGTACCTGGGCTAGCCAACCCTCAGGCAGCAGCGATTCAATGAAGGCCGGCAGCTTGCCGGGGGTGGTGTCGCGCACCAGCGCCGGACCGGATCGGCGGGACGCCTTCCAGCGCCATTCAAAGCCGTCATGGGCCAACCGACCGAGCGGTTCACCATGCCAGGCAATCACGAGTTCAAAGGCGGCCTTGTTGGCCGGTGCCTTGGCGGCTCCTGGCCGCGACAGCAGGAAGCGCTCGGCCCCTTCACCCTCCCGGTACCAGCCGTTCTCGCGCGCTAACGCCCAGACCGCATCGGCCGCGTCCTTGGGCGTTCCGAACTCCTCGATGAGGCGTTCGGCCATCTGGAGGCGCAATTCCGTGTCAATGGCGCTGGCATGCTCGCTGCGCAGGCGGAAGGCTTCCAGAAGGCGCTGGCGGGGGGACGATGCCTCGATCCGCATTTCGCCCAGATCGTCGCCGACGATCACCGTAGTGGTCGATGGGTGAGGGGGGGCCTCGTTCTGGATGATCTCCAGACCGCGTAGCCGGGTGCGCTGGTTCCGCCGCCCACTGATGAAAAGCCTTCCATCTGCTGTGGGGGCCTGCCGGGCGGCACTTGCCGATGACAGGTAGGCGCTCGGGTAGAGATAGTGGGCAATACGGATGGCATGGCCCAACACGACTGCGTCGACATCGTCGTTCTGGTCGATGTAAATTCCTCGCAGGAGCTGAACAAGTTCTCCTGTCTGAGCGCGCTGAAACGCCTGCTTTGCATCGATCGTTTCGCCAACGAGATGAATAGGCATGAATATTATTCCGTATTTCAGATGCGAGATAATTCCACGGATTGCCCTTCCAGACAAGAATTATCACGCATCTGAGATACGAGAAAATTCCACGCAAAAGCGTGCCGGTGCCGATTTTTCAAAGAAGCCGACCCGGGGCGCAGCATTGCACACATGGGCCGGGTTTGCATGCAACCCCAGAAGGGCAGGGACTGGGGCGGTGCAGCCGCAGACGTTTCACCGGTCCCGGCGGATCTGCCGCCTTTATTGCCGAACGTTCGATAAGGGCAAGATGCTCATGCTATGGCTCAGGTGGCACGGTGGCGACTGGCGCCGCGCCAGAGGTGCTGAGCGATGCGCGCGAAAAGATCGGTACGAAAGACCATCATCGCCCATGCCGTTCGGACAAGACGCCCCTTTCTGGCAAAGCAGTGTTCGGGAACAGGTCAATTCCGCTCATGGTGCAGAGGGGGGAAGCTGTATGTAATCAGGCAATATGGTCAGTGTTGTGAGAATATTCTTTCCTTTGATTTTATTGTCTGTCATTGAAGCAATTTTTGCTTGCTCGGCAAGAATATTTTTCGTTGCCAAGGCAAGCATGCTTGCGTTTTCTTTGCCGTCATTGGTCGATCTGGCAATGGTCAAGGTTCCGGGTTCAAAGCTGATCGTGTAATTGTTGGATAAGAGACCCCAGGCCGTGATGATGTAATCCCCTACATCCGTCGCCCCTTGTGCCGTGCCGCCATAGGACAGGGTACCGCCCAGCACACTGGCGGTTTCACCATTGACGAAGCCGCTATAGGTAACGCCATTGCCGCCGCTGTAGCCGGTGCCGTCATAGGTCTTGCTGGCATTGTTGGCGCTGACGGTCAGCGCCGCCGGGTTGATGGTCAACTGACCGGCTGTATAGGAAATAGTGTAATTGCTGGAGGTCAGACCGGACGCGGTGAGGGTGTAGGTGCCGGCGTTGATCGCGCCCTGCGCGGTGCCACCATAGGACAGGGTGCCACCCAGCACGCTGGCCGTCTCGCCATTGACGAAGCCGCTATAGCTGACGCCGTTGCCGCCGCTGTAGCCGGTACCATCATAGGTCTTGCTGGCATTGTTGGCCGTGACGGTCAGCGCGGCCGGGTTGATGGTCAACTGGCCGGCTGTATAGGAGATGGCGTAGTTGCTGGAGGTCAGGCCGGACGCGGTGAGGGTGTAGGTCCCGGCATTAACCGCCCCCTGCGCCGTGCCGCCATAGGAGAGCGTGCCGCCCAGCACGCTGGCCGTCTCGCCATTGACGAAGCCGCTATAGCTGACACCATTGCCGCCGCTGTAGCCGGTGCCGTCATAGGTCTTGCTGGCATTGTTGGCCGAGACGGTCAGCGCCGTCGGGTTGATGGTCAACTGGCCGGCATTGTAGCTGATGCTGTAGTTGCTGGAGGTCAGGCCAGAAGCGGTGAGCGTGTAGGTCCCGGCGTTGGTGGCGCCCTGCGCGGTGCCGCCATAGGACAAGGTGCCGCCCAGCACGCTGGCGGTCTCACCATTGACGAAGCCGCTATAGGTAACGCCGTTGCCGCCGCTGTAGCCGGTACCATCATAGGTCTTGCTGGCATTGTTGGCCGTAACGGTCAGTGCCGCCGGGTTGATGGTCAACTGACCGGCAGTATAGGAGATGGTGTAGTTGCTGGAGGTCAGGCCTGAAGCGGTGAGGGTGTAGGTGCCGGCGTTGATCGCGCCCTGCGCCGTGCCGCCATAGGTGAGCGTTCCCCCAAGGCTGGCGGCGGTATCACCACCGACAAAGCCGCTATAGCTGACCCCATTCCCGCCGCTATAGGCGATGCCATCATAGGTCTTGCTGGCATCATTGACACTGACTGTAACGGTCAGTGCCGCCGGGTTGATGGTCAACTGGCCGGGATTATAGCTGATGGTGTAGTTGCTGGAGGTCAGACCGGACGCGGTGAGCGTGTAGGTCCCGGCATTGACCGCGCCCTGCGCCGTGCCGCCATAGGAGAGGGTGCCGCCCAGCACACTGGCTGTCTCGCCATTGACGAAGCCGCTATAGGTAACGCCGTTGCCGCCGCTGTAGCCGGTGCCGTCATAGGTCTTGCTGGCATTGTTGGCCGAGACGGTCAGCGCCGCCGGGCTGATGTTCAGCTGACCGGCTGTATAGGAAATAGTGTAATTGCTTGAGGTCAGGCCGGAGGCGGTGAGCGTGTAGGTCCCGGCGTTGGTGGCCCCCTGTGCGGTGCCGCCATAGGACAAGGTGCCGCCCAGCACACTGGCCGTCTCGCCATTGACGAAGCCGCTATAGGTAACGCCATTGCCGCCGCTGTAGCCGGTGCCGTCATAGGTCTTGCTGGCATTGTTGGCCGAGACGGTCAGCGCCGTCGGGTTGATGGTCAACTGGCCGGCATTGTAACTGATGCTGTAGTTGCTGGAGGTCAGGCCAGAAGCGGTGAGCGTGTAGGTCCCGGCGTTGGTGGCGCCCTGCGCGGTGCCGCCATAGGACAAGGTGCCGCCCAGCACGCTGGCGGTCTCACCATTGACGAAGCCGCTATAGGTAACGCCGTTGCCGCCGCTGTAGCCGGTACCATCATAGGTCTTGCTGGCATTGTTGGCCGTAACGGTCAGTGCCGCCGGGTTGATGGTCAACTGACCGGCAGTATAGGAGATGGTGTAGTTGCTGGAGGTCAGGCCTGAAGCGGTGAGGGTGTAGGTGCCGGCGTTGATCGCGCCCTGCGCCGTGCCGCCATAGGTGAGCGTTCCCCCAAGGCTGGCGGCGGTATCACCACCGACAAAGCCGCTATAGCTGACCCCATTCCCGCCGCTATAGGCGATGCCATCATAGGTCTTGCTGGCATCATTGACACTGACTGTAACGGTCAGTGCCGCCGGGTTGATGGTCAACTGGCCGGGATTATAGCTGATGGTGTAGTTGCTGGAGGTCAGACCGGACGCGGTGAGCGTGTAGGTCCCGGCATTGACCGCGCCCTGCGCCGTGCCGCCATAGGAGAGGGTGCCGCCCAGCACACTGGCTGTCTCGCCATTGACGAAGCCGCTATAGGTAACGCCGTTGCCGCCGCTGAAGGCGGCGCCGTCATAGGTCTTGCTGGCATTGCTGGCTGTGACGGTCAGCGCCGCCTTGTCGATCACCAACGTGCCGGCCACAAAGGTGATGTCGTAGCCAAGCTGGCTTGAATAAAGGCCGGACAGGGTCAGGTTCGAGCCGGAATAGCTGCCGGCATTGGCGCTGTTTGCCGTATAGGATGCGGTGCCGGACACCAGCGACGTTGTGTAACCGCTGGGGTTATAGACCAGGGTTCCCACGCTGGTGGAGGAGGCTGAACCATCATATGTCTTGGTGCCGCTGCCCCCGGTTATGGTGAGGCTGGACAAGAAGCTGCGCAATAGCGGGGCGGTGTAGCCATCATAGATGCGCCAGACAGAGGAGGTGCCGCCGGCATCATCAATGCTCCAGCCGGCACCGGTGAAGGTGGACAGGCTGTTCATCTGTGCCGTGGTCCGCCCGGTGGCGCCGGTGCCTGATCCAGCACCAACCCCAATGTTGTTGCTGGAACTGGTCGTGTTCCAGAAGCTGTCGGTGATGGTCCCGGCATTGTTTCCGATCAATCCGCCGGCAACTGTGCTGGATGTCACCGCCCCTGTTGAATAGCTGTTGGCAATGGTTCCGGAATTGTCGCCGGTGTGGCCACCGCTATATTGACCGCCAGAAATGGCCCCGGTCGCATAGGTGTTGGTGATGGTTCCACTATTCTGGCCGGATAAGCCGCCGCCGTAATAACCGGTGGTGACGGAACCGGTGGCGTAAGCGTTGCTGACACTGCCGGCATTCGACCCGACAAGTCCGCCTGCCGTCCCGCTGCTTGTGCCGGAATTTGTCACCGCACCCGTCGCGGATGAACCGCTGATCGTGGCGCCGGCAGTGTTGCTGCCCACAAGGCCGCCGACATTGCTGCCGGATATGGAACTGGCCGTGATGCTGGCCGATGATTTGGAACCACTGATCGTACCGGTATTCTGTCCGGCAAGGCCGCCAAGACTGCCGGCACTGGCAGCCCCCGAATTGCCGACGCTGCCATAGGTGGTCACATCGCTGATGGAGCCACTATTGTCACCCACCAGCATACCAGCGGAAAGACCCTTTACGGATCCCGCAACCGTAAGGTTGCTCACGCTCCCGCTGCTGCCGATGGAGCCGAAAAGACCGGCGGCAATGGTCGGGCGGTTCACAACAAGGCCGCCGATTGTGTAACCCCCGCCATCGAAGCTGCCGGTGAAAGCAGTGCTGGAACCACCAATGGACGCAAAGCCGGTGCCGGAATTCCAGCTGGATGTGGGTGTGGCGTTGATATCCGCCGTCAGGACGAAATTCTGCGACAGCAGGCTGGTGGAGCCAACCCCCTGCAAGCCGTAGAGATCGGCGATCTGATAGGGCGTCGCCGCCGCGCCGTCACCACCGGTAACGCGCAGGAAGGTGGTGCCGCCGGCCAGCGCGAAACTCGTGGCGCTGAAGCTGGGGAGTGTGGCGGCAATCTGGCTCCAGGTGCCGTTGGCAAGGTTGAAGGCGCTAACATCAACGGCACTCGCGGTCGTGGCGGTACCGCCCGCATTCACGATCAGCGTGCCGCTTGTCCCTGTCACAGCACCGCCAAGGCTGATATTGCCGGAACTGGTGGTAGAGACGGTGAGGCTGGAACCATCCGACCAGGAAACGGCATCAGCGATGGTCAGCGCCCCGGCCGCCGACAGCGTGATGGTGCCGCTGACACCGAATGTGCCGCCGCTGTTGATGGTCAACAGGCCGCTGGAACCAAGATTGGTGTTCAGTGCGTAGTTACCGCTGGTATCCAGATAGACGCCATAGCCCGCTGTTGTGGTCAGCGGGGCAAAGCTGGCCGACGACAGGAAGGACAGGTCCGTGTCGCTATAGCTGCCAAGGGCAGCGAGGTAATTGGTCCGGGTCGCGGTCAGCGTGGACTGGCCGGTGATGATATGCGCCGCCATTCCATAGATGGAAAGGTTCTGGATACCGTTGGTGCCGGCATTGTCAGAGAAGGCGGCCCCTTTCGTGGCCCCATTATCAATATAGGTCAGCACACCGGAAGAGGCGAGGGAGGAGGCTGTGCCGAGGATATAGTAATAGCCATTGCCGCCCGTTACCGCACTGCCGATCGCGCTGCCGCCGGACAGGGCGGTCACGGTGGCGCCCACCAGGCTGGTGGTGCCGGCATCGCTGTAGGCGACACCGGTCACGGCGACCGGTGTGGTGCTGTAATTCCAGCCGAAATAGGGATAAAGGTTTGTCCCCGTACCCCAGATGGCGCTGGAAAAACCGGCAGGCAGACTGCCTTGCAACTGGGCCGTTGTGCGGCCGGTGATCGAGCCTGAGCCACCGGCAATGCCGCCCGACTGGCCGCTGGTCTGTGTGTCCCAATAGGCGTTGGTGATGGCGGAAGCGCTGTTATTGTTATAGCCGGCGAAGCCGCCCACCAGTGAACTGCCGGTTACATAACCAGTTGAATAGGCATTCGTGATCACACCATGGGTGAAATTCACCCCCACAAAACCGCCGATATTGCTGGCACCAGCAAGCCCGATGACACGACCGGTGGCGTAGGAATCGGTGATTGTCCCCTCATTATGCCCAACCAGCCCGCCAACCGGCCCCCTTGCGCCGGTCACTGTGCCGGTGGCATAGGAACGGGAAATCGTACCGCCATCACTTGCGGCGTAACCATTGCCGCCGACAAGGCCGCCCACATAGCCGTCTGAGGAACCGGTGCCTGTCACATTACCGGTGGCATAGGATTGGGTGATTGTGCCGCCATTGACGAGATAGCCCACAAGGCCGCCAATATTATAACCAGCACCGGTGACGCTGCTGCCAGCGGATGATCCGCTGACCGCACCAGCATCAACAGCACCAATCAAACCGCCACTGTTGACCTCCCCGGTGCTTGCCCCCGACACTGTCGCGCTGGCCGTGGCCGAGGATACGGAGCCGCCCAGCATGTAACCGATCAAGGGGCCAACATCGTCATTCCCGCTGATGCTGCCGCCAGTCAGCTTGATATTGCTGATCGTTGCGCTGTTGGTATAGCCAAACAGACCGACATAGTTTGTGGCGCTGCGGTTGATCGTCAGGCCGGTGATGGTGTGTGACTGGCCATCAAAACTGCCGGTAAAACTGGTTGAATTGTTACCCACGGGCGCGAAACCGGAAGCGCCCCACAGGCCGGCATAGTAACCATTGCTGTCGGCGGTGAAAGCGCTGGTCAGATTGAGATTGGCGCCCAGGGTGTAACTGCCGGCCAGATTGAGCGACATCAGTTGCAGCGCGGCCGGGGTGGCGATCACCGAGGAATATTCATTCCGCAGCATGGGCCGGGTTTCGCCGGCGATCATCACCCAGGTGTTGGTGAAATCAAAGCCGGCGTAGGTCGATTGGGTGCGGGCATTGGCGCTGGTGATACTGGTACCGGCGGCGCTGGTCGATTGCCCGGTCGTATTGCTGTCCCAATAGGCATTGCTCGCCGTGATGCTCGAGGCATCCTGACTGCCGACCAGGCCACCGGTGCCGGTGCTGCCGGTCACCAGCCCGCTGGCATAGACATCGGTCAGGGTGCTGCCTTGCACGGAAGTGCCGACCAGCCCCCCGGCCCCGCTGCTTGTGCTCGTCACAGAGCCGGTGGCATAGGAGGCGGTAATCGAGCCGGCCCGGTTTCGCCCGACCAGGCCGCCAACCTCGCCCGCGCCCGACACGCTGGCGGCAGAGGAAGACAGGCTGATCGATCCAATATCGTTCCAGCCGACCAGTCCGCCGACCAAGCCGGAAGCGCCAGCCACGCTACCCGTAACATGGACATTCGTGATGGTGCCGCCCGAGAGCCGGGCCACAATGCTGCCCACTGTGCCATTGCCGCTGACGGACACGTTGGACAGGGTAACATCGCGGGCCGTCCCGGACATGATCCCGAATAGCCCTTGCTGCGAATTGGAGGGCCGGTTGATGGTCAGGCTGTCGATAATATGCCCGAGGCCAGCAAAGGTATTGGCATAACTGTCGATGGCCGCAAACCCCGCCCCCGAATTCCATGAGCTGGTCGCCGAGGCATCGATATCGTTGGCCAGTGCGTAATTGGTGCCGACGGCCATCGCCTGAAGGCCGGCGACATCATGGATAAGCGTATAAGACGTGCCGCCGATGGACAGGGAGGCCCCGCTGTCCGAGAGGGAGAGCCGCGCACCATTCGTCAGGCTGTAGCTTCCGCCATAGTTAAGGCTGGCTGCCGCGTTGGTGCCGCTCTGCGTAATGTTCTTGGCGATAATCAGGTTGCCGGCGGCCGTCAGGGTAAGGCTTGAATTGGCATGGCTGTCGCTGATGGCCCCATTGATGGTCAGATCGCCCACTGTGGTGATCAGCGACAGCGTGCCGTTGCTGGCGACAGGGCCGGAAACCGTCAGCGCCTGCCCGTTTGTAAAGGCGAAGGAGCCCGCCGCACTGGACGTACCAAGCGTGCCCACCAGATTGCCACTGTTGGTCAGTGAGATGGAACCGCCATTGGCCGCCGTCGCCTGCAACGTTCCGGTCCGGATGGTCGCGCCGCCAGCCTGACTGATACCGCCGGAACCGGCGCTCAACGTCAGCCCGCTTGATGCGTTGCTGCCGGTGATATTGGCATTGATGAAAATGCCCCCGGTACTGGCATCGGCAATCAGCGACAAGGTTGTCGCCGCAGACCACGAGACCGCAGCGCTTACAGTAATGTTGCCCGCTTCCGAACCCGCACCGACCGTGCTGATGGTAACGTTACTGCTGGCAAGATAGGTGGCAAGCGTCGAGTTATTGATGTTGGAGCCGGTACTGGTCGGGGTCACTTGCCAAGGGCTCGATCCCACAACAACGGAAACGTTGTTACTGGCTGACGACGAAATGGTGATATCATAAGGATCAATCAACCAGGTACCGGTGGCACCCGCGCTGGCCTTGGTAGTGATTGCGGCTTGCGGGTCGATGCTGACCCTGGCCGCCGAGGTTTCGATGAAACCGCCGTCGCCACCCACCGGGGCGGAAGCGTCCAGGGTGCCGCCGACCTTGGTTTCGCCCCCTTCCATATCGGCCAGCAGCAGGATTGTGCCGGCCTTGTTATCAAGGGTTTGAGCCTCAATCGTACCGCTATTGGAAACCACGGATGCAATGGCAGCGCTGGCCCCTTGCGCGGTCATCACAACCTGGCCGCCATTGGCGGCGATCAGTCCGCCATTTTCCACCAGCGTGGCCGTGGTCGCGCCATCCACCTCGATCTTCAGATGACCACCGGCCCCGGCATCCAGGCGCATGGTGGAACCGGCGGCCAGGATGGCATCCCCCCCATCGGCCTTGATGGAGCCCTGGTTCGATACAGTGCCGCCCAGCAGCACAACCGCACCACCATCCGCCGCAGCAAGCGCGCCCTGATTGATAACGGCGGCACCGGACATGGTGAATTTATCAATGCCGGCCAGAAAATCCGTATCGGCAATATCACCCGCCGCGGCCACCAGCCCGCCGACATTTACCTGGGCCCCCTGGGTGAACAGCACACCATTGGGATTGACGATGTAAACCTTGCCGTTGGCATCAATGCGCCCCGCGATGGTGGTGCCGCTGCCCCCGGTGATCCGGTTCAAGGTGACGGCGGATGCATCCGGCTGACGGAAGGTGACGCTTGAACCGGCAGCGATATCGAACCCCTGCCAGTTGATGATCCCACGGGCAGACCCCTGATCAACAGTCATGCTGTTGCCCTGGGTGCCGATCGTGATCTGCCCGGCAACGACCTGCTCCCCGGTCGGCAGGCCCTCGGCCTTCGCGACCTCTGCGGTGCCGATCATGGCCAGCAGGGCAACGGCGGAAACGGCGGTTGTCGCCATGCCACCGCCCCGCGCGCGTTCAGGGGCCACGATCCAGCGGCCCTTGGCCCGGTTCCAGATAAGGCGATAGGCCCGATTGCTGCCACCATGGTTGAACATCGTCGCCCCCGCTCAAAACTTCTTGCTTAAGGAGAACCAGATACGCGGGTCGGATTTGCCGCCATCCTGGTTCAAACCGGATGGGGCCCCCTGGTTGGCACCAATAGGCACCGCTGCCACCAGAGTGACACCCAGGCCGTCAGCCCTGATGTATGTGGCGCCGATGCCGGCACCGAACAGCGGATAGCTGTTCGGATCATTGCTGCCGGCGTTCCAGCCCCGCCATTTATCCGCATGCCGCCGCGTCAGCCCCGCATCGGCAAAGCCGAAAACATCCAGGCCGGACGCCAGCCCGGACCTGATGGGATAATGCAGTTCAACATTGGCGATCGCCCCGCTGTCGCCAATGCCTTCATTCACCGGATAGGCCCGAATCCCGACCGGACCACCCAGGGCCAGTTGTTCCGAACTGTCCAGGTTGCGGCCACTCCATTGCCCGACAAGACGGGCCCGCAGAAAGAATGCGCCGCCCAGCGCCTGATCCCGGCGCAGATCAATGGCCAGCTTGGTAAAGGTCCCGTCGGTGCGGGCGGTTGCCGCATCCAGGGCCGCATCAGCCCGCAGGCGCGACAGATCCAGACTGCCGATCGTCAGCGCGACGCCATAATAGCTGGTGCCGCCACCGGCCCAGGCATCGGCCCGGTTGCCCTCCACGGCGATGGACCCTTTGTCCATGCGCTTGCGGTGCAGGGCCAGCCCCAGCGTGTCATCATCGTACCGACCATGTTCATAATTCAGCCGGGCCCACAGGCTGTGCCGGTCGCTGCGCAGCAGCGGATAGGATATCTCCACCTGCTGCGTCACCGCCGTTCCTTCGGCATCCAAATCCTTGAAATCGCCGATCAGATCATAATCCAGGCCGGTCAGGGCCGCCCGTGCGCGAAGCCCGTCATGGCCCAGCGGTACGCTCCATTCCACCTGCCCATAGGTCAGCCCGTGTGAGGCCAGGCCCAGCAGGGACAGTTGATCCCCGAACCCGGTCAACCCGTTCAGGTAGGCACCGGCCGTGCCGCGATAATGGCCGGTGGCCCGCGTGCCGCTGTTATCGCCGCTGACATAGCCGGACAATAATGGGTCGTCCGTAATCTCCAGCAGCAGATCACTGGTGCCCGTGGCGTTGCCGGCCTTCAGGGTCCCGTCCACGGTGACGCCGGGCAAATCGTTGGCCAGCAGCAGCCCCCGTTCCAGCGCATCGGCGGAGTAGGGGGCTCCCGGCTGCAGGCGGGAACCGGCAACCGATGTTACGAATTCGGCATTCGCGCGCCGGGGCGGCTGAGCTTGGATGATCTTGCCGAAATGGCCTTCAATCACCGTGATGCGGATAATGCCATCCCGCGGTTCCTGCGCCGGCAAATAGCTGCGGGCGAAGTAGCCGCGCTGCCGGTAGGCGTCGCTGATCCGCGCCGTCAGCTTCTGCAGGTCGCCCAGGCTGAGGTCCCGATCCGTCTGATCCGCAATCATGGCCTTCAGTTCGGCCTCCGGGATCAGGCTTGCCCCCTCAATCACAAAGCCCTTTACCCGCAGGCGTGGGCCGTCGTCGCGTGGTTCCGGGGTCACGGCCGGGGCTGTGGGTGATGGTTGGGGGCGGATGTCGGGGATACCGTTCCGCAACTGTCTTTGCAGGCTGCCGGCATCGGGCGCAACCTGTGCCACAGCCGTCGCGGTGCCCGCCATCATCACGATGCAAGCCAGCAGCCCCGCCTTGGGAAACGATTTTTTGGGCAATGGAAAAGACGTATTTCCTGCCCCATCCGACCGCAGCGTACTGGCCGTTATACCAGAATCCACAAGCAATTGGCCTCTCCCGTCCCTAACACCGGACGCCACGCCTTATCCATGACTGACCGTTTCGGGGGCAAGGCAGGTGGCTTTGTTTCTCTATCCAATAATTTTTTCGCGTAATAGGTGGCCATTGTTTCCTAAATGTCCACCATAAAAACTCTGGTAGCATTCTTTCAGGACCGAATGAATATGTCTTTTGGATATGCATAATGTCAGGGTGGCGCCTATGCCATAAAAATATTAATAATGCATCTATATTATAGATTAATTCTATACTTACCGCATATTGGGAAAATCATGATGCAACCTGCGTTGCCTGCGCAGATTTTATCAACAGGTAACGATCCTGTTTGTTTGTAGCTCATCGTGTAAATTAGAGCTGTTTCCGGTCACCCGAAATGCGCTCTGGCGCCTTGCGCCAAAGGTCCATGGGACGTGACCCTTGGCGGCCAGCGACCGCTGACTTCCACCCGGCCCACCTGTTCGCGATCAGACAGGGGAGGGGAGCCCTGACGCCGCTGGCCACCGGCGTCAGGGATCACCGGATCACCGGTGGCTTTGCCGGGGAACGCCCGCCGCCGACGCCTTGCGGGACAGGCGCGCCGCCCGCTTCTTCCACCAGATATAGATGCCGGTGACCGACAGCATGGCGACGGCCAGGCCGGCAATGCAGATCAGGATGCGGCCGGGCAGGCCGGCGATCTGCCCGGAATGAAGGGGGAACATCAATCCTGCGATCCTGTCGCCGGCCTGGCCGCCGCCCGCCTCGTCCACCGACAGGATGGAACCGTCCACGCCGGAGATGAACAGCGCGGAGGTGCCGAAGCCCGGCGCGTGGCGGTGACCGACGCGCAGCATGTAGAAACCCTGGGCGCGGGCCGCATAGATCATGCCGACGGGTCCGTCCAGGCCGCGCCGCCCGGCTTCCGCTTGTGCCGCCGCCACCGCCGCGTCCCAGTCCAGAACCATGGCGGGAGGTTCCGCTGGCGACGGCCGGTCCCAGATGCTGGGGCTGGTGGGCAGCAGGGCGGACAGCACGGGCCGAAACAGTTCATGATTGAGGTTCAGGGCCATGCTGGACAGCGCCAGCAGGAACAGCACCGGCCAGAGCCAGAGACCCGTCGCCCGATGGAGATCGAGATTGAGGCGATATCCCCCCGCCCCCTGCTTGATACCCCAGATCGGTCGCCATTTCCTCCAGAAGGGCCGCCCGCGCGGCAGGGTCAGAACCCAACCCACGAAACAATCAATCAGCCAGGCCACCGCCACCACGCCCATCAGCAGGGTGCCCCAGCCCGGGATCAGCAGCGAATAATGGAACCGGTACAGGAGGGGGATCACGTGGGCGCGGTCGAGCCGGAAGGCGCCATCCATACGCCGCCCCAGGATCCGCCCTGTCGCCGGATCAAGGAAGACCTGATTATAGTCCACCACCCTGCCGTCACGCGGGCCGACATAGGCCGACGCGGTTTCCCCTGCCTTGGTGGCGGGCAGGATCGTGAGCACGGCAACCGCCGGATCGGCACGTTCGACATGGGCCACAAGTTGGGAAACGGGCAGCGCCGCTCCGGCCGGCTCGACCCGGAACAGATGGGGGTTGAGCCCGCTATCCAGTTCGAACCGGAAGGCCAGGATGCTGCCGCTCAGGCCGGCGATAATGAGGAAACCCGCCATCGCCAACCCGCCATAGCGGTGAAGGGCCGTCAGTATTGCGCGCATCACGGCCGACGTCAGAAATCGTACTTGACGGTCAGCAGGGCGCTGCGCGGCTGGCCGTAATATCCGGAATAGAACTGGCCTTCCAGCGAGCTGTATTTCTTGTCGAACAGGTTGTCCACGTTCAGGGTCGCGGACAGGCTGTCGGTCACCTGATAACGCGCCATCAGGCCGATGACGGCATAGGCCCCCTGTTCGGCCCGGACCTCCCGCTCAATCTGCCATGGCGTGCCGACAACATAGGTACCGCTCTGCCAGGTCGCGCCTCCGCCAAGCGTCAGCCGATCTGCGAGGGTCCGCCATGTCGTCCACAGCTTGGCGGTGTCGGCCGGCGCCGTCGTTGTCAACCGGCTGCCATCCGGGTTCTTGCGCGCATTGTGGCTGAAGCTGGCGCTGATGTTCCAGCCCGGCACCGGTTCCCCGGCGATCTCCGCCTCCACGCCCCGGCTTGTGGCGCCGCTGACCGCGCGATAGGCGGCCGTATCCGGGAGGCCGGGCACAGTGTAGCCGGGGTCCAGTTCGGCGAAATTGTCCTGCTTTATGCGAAAGACGGCGATGCTGGCATTCAGCCTGTCATCCAGGAAACCGGCCTTGACGCCCGCTTCCAGGTTGCTCCCGATCACGGGTTTCAGCAGGTTGCCATTGCGGTCCTTGACTGTCTGGGAACTGAAGATGTCGGTATAGCTGGCATAGAGGGACAGGGTGCCGGTCAGGTCGTAGACCAGGCCGGCATAGGGCGTCAGCCGGCGCCGGGTTCGGTAATTCTCCTCGGCGTAGTAGCCGTACCGCTGCCGCAGATCGAGAATATTGTCATATTCGTAATGCGTGATCCGGCTGCCCAGAATGACGGAGAAGCCGTCGGCCGGCTTCAGCCGGGCGGTCAGATAGCCGCCATATTGCTGCACACGGTCCGACAATGTGCCCCAGAAAATATGCTCGGCGTCCAGTGACTGGCTGTGATTCCAGGCCGACAGGGGCACGGTCACCGGTTCCACCCAGGCTGTGTTGGCCGTGTGCAGGTTTTTGTAGTCGGTATAGTTGAAGCCGGTGGCCAGTTCATGCAGGCGACCAAAAAGGGGGAAACTGCCCTGGATCATGGCATCGACGCCATTCTGCCGCTGCCGCCCCGTGCCCTGGGAAAGCTCGCCGCCGACATTCACAACCGGTGCCGCCCGGTCCGGGAAGCCGGCGGCGAAGAAGGCGCCGCCCGTGTCGAAATCCCGGTCCCCGTCAAGATGGTTGGCCGCCAGCTTGAACCGCCAGTCTGCGGCGATCTCCTGTTCCAGCCGCAGATTGATGTTGTAGGTGCGCTTCCTGTCCACCGCCTGCCGGGCGGAAAGATTGAAGGAACGGGGAAGGTCGGCCTGGGTGCCGTCGCTCCAGATCAGAGGCACGCCGTCCCCATGCACGCCATGCGGATCGTAATCCAGATAGTCGATCCCGGCCCCCAGCACGGTGGTCTCCGTGAGGTCGGCCTCCACCGCGCCGTAGGCGATCTTCTTCTCCAGCCGCTCGGCGTCGCGGAAACTCTCATTATGCTGGTAGACGCCGACCAGACGGCCGCGCACCTTGCCATTGTCGGTCAGCGGCCCGGAGATGTCGCCCTCCACCCGCACCTTTTCCCAGGAGCCGACGCTGGCGGAGACATAGCCAATCATGTCGGCGGTCGGCCGCTTGCGGATCAGGTTCACGGCGCCGGCCGGGTTGCCGGCGCCGGTCAGCAGCCCGGCCGCCCCCCGCAGCACCTCCACGCGGTCATAGATCGCCATGTCGACCAGGCCCTGCGGCACGTTCTGGTTGCCGGTGAAGGTGGCGGTATTGATCCCGTCGATCTGATAATCGCCCAGCGTGAAGCCCCGGGAGACGATATAGAACCGCTCGCTGCCGATATGGGTGATGGTGACGCCCGGCGCCTGTTTGAGCAGTTCGCTGATGCTGGTCAGTTGCTGATCATCGATCTGCTGGCGGGTGACGACGCTGATCGATTGCGGCGTCTCGCGCCAGGTGAGCGGCAGGCGCGTGGCCGTGGCAGCGGGGCCGGTCATGGTATAGGAACCCGTATGTTCCGTGGCGCCGGCATCGCTGCTGGCGGCAAAGCCGGCATCGCCTTCCACCCGCAGCGGCCCTAATTGGATGACACCGTCGCTGATCTTCGGCATCCGTTCCAGGGTCGCGATCGTGCCGCTGATCCGGAAGCTGAAACCCGTGCCGGCCAGCAGCCGGCCCAGCGCCTGATCCGGCGGCAGCGAACCGGACACGCCGGGGGACGTCACGCCCCTGATCTCGGCCGCATTCACGCTGACCTGGAGGCCCGATTGCAGGCCGAAGCTGGTCAGCGCGTCGGCCAGCGATTGGGCGGGGATCTCAAAACCGCGCGCCTCAGCGGCAACGGCCGCCTGTGCCAAGGCCACACCCACCACCGGGAACCCGCCAAGCGCCGTCGTCGCCATCAGACAGCCGGCCAGCATGCCCTGACGCACGGCCGCCGGCGCAAATCCCTTCATTCCCGATGCCACGATCCATTCCCCCGGATTGATATGTCGCTATGGAGCGCCAATCAACTGCAACTGCGTGTCAATCGCACACTCCCAATTCCTTAACGAACGGGGGGCGGCGGCTTTCGGCAAAAAATTGACACCGGGGAGAAATATTTTATAACTTACTGATTTAATTGAAGGAAATTACTGTGACCCAGGGTGATATCTGCTGCACCGCCGCCCCATGGGCGTGCGCCAGGGCCTGCAAGGCGGCCTGCGGGTCGTGCAGATCATAGACGCCGGTGACACGCGCCCCGTCCAGCCGGTCGCCGGTGGCGATGATCACGCCACGGTACCAGGGGCGCAGTGCATCAATGACCTCCTGCACGGCACGGTCATTGGCGACCAGTTGGCCATGGGTCCAGGCGGCGATCTGATCGGGCTTGGTTTGCCCCCGTTCCGGGTCTCCCGTCCGCATGGCGCTGATCTTCTCGCCGGTAGCCAGACGTTCCGACAAGGGCCGGGCAGCGTCGGGATCGTCAACCTGGACAAGGCCGTGGCGAACCGCCACCTCCACCCCTTCCTCCTTCACCCGCACCTCAAACCCGGTGCCCAGAACGGTCGTCTCCACGCCGTTGGCCGCGACACGGAAGGGATGGTCGGGATCATGCCGGACCTCGAAATAAGCCTCGCCCTTCAGCAGGCGGACCTTGCGGTTCCCGCCGGCAAAATCCACCGCCAGGGCGCTGGCAGCACCCAGAAACACGCTGCTGCCATCCGCCAGATGCACGCTGCGCATCTCGCCCGTGCCCGTCCAATAGTCGGCACGCAGGTGCAGCAGGAGGCTGGGTGCCGCAACGACGGCAAGGCAGGCCGCGACCGCAGCCGCGGCCACCCATGGCGCACGCCGCTGGTACGTCCGTCTTGTCCCGGCCCGATTGATGGGCCGCAGGGAAGGGGAGGGGGCCGCGCCCGGCAAATCGATCCAATAGCCGGTATAAGCAGGCGGCGTGCCCTCGATCACGGCGGCGGCATGGCGCGTCTCGGCCCAGGCGGCGGCATTGAGTGGGCTGGCGTGCAGCCAGGCATCGAAACGGGCCCGGGTTCCCGCATCATCGCCGACTTCCTGCAGCAGGATAAGCCAGTCCGTCGCCTCCCGGTCGGCGCGCGCGCACGCCTTCGCGCCGGGGTCGCTGTCGCCGGGAATGTCCGATGCCTCCGCCATGCCTCTCCCTCGGGTCCTTCGTCCCGATGCGCTGGGAATCCGGAACGGACTCCCCCTTCCATTGAACGTCTGGGGACCGTGATTTTTCGTAAAAAAAGAGCTCAGCCTGATCCATGGGGGGGACGCAACCGGTCCCGGCATCGCCGGACACCTTCAGCGACCAGTTCATGGGCAACAGTGACCGACACGTCGAGACGGGCGGCGATGTCCTTCAGCCTGGCGCCCCCCAGGCGATGCATCTCCACCGCGATCCGCATACGTTCGGGCAGTCCCTCCAGCACCTCCAGCACCTGGCGCAGGTCGTCACGCGATACCGTGGCCGCCTCCGGGCTTGGGGCTTCGCTGGCGGCCTGTTCGGCTTGGTCCGGCACCCCTTCCGTGAAATGCTGCCTTTCGAACTGGCGGCGCCGGCGGCCATCCAGGGCCAGGTTGCGGACGATGCGATAGAGATAACCCGCCGGCTCCTCCAACGGACGCAGGCAGGACATGGCCTTGATCCGCATCCAGGCTTCCTGCACCACGTCCTCGGCCGCGGCACGGTCGCCGGTGATGTTGGTGGCGTAGTTTACCAGTTCCCCGCGATGGGTCGTGTAAAGGCTGAGGATCTTGTTCGACTGGGGCACGGCCCGGGTACCATTGCTGCGCGCAGAAGCCGGAAGGCCACCTCCGCTTCATTCCCGCATATCAGTTGAGAATGATTCACAACTCAATCTAGCGGCGTCCACTGGAAACTGCAACGGTCTCAATTGACCCAAGGCCGGGATTGTCGGCGGCTCAACGGCAGCCTGCGCGAACCCATCAAAAATATCCCGCCCGGCGACCCATCATGACGCATGCCAATGGACGAGTGCGCCGCCGGTTGCCGCTCGACAGTCCGGTCGAGCATGACATCCCCCACCACCAGGATGCGGGTGCCGGCAAACGCGTCGATCAGGCGGTGAAGGTCGGTCATCAATGGACAGGCGAAACGGGGAGGGGACCCGCAGGATAGCGCGAGCTCCCTCCCCGCCGCCAGTGATCAGGCCAGGCCCAGCCACGCGCCGTCGACGGTGGCCGTGCGACCCTCGTTATGGCCATAGAGCAGGAAATGCTCCACCGCCGTGAAGTCGCTCTCCGCCACGTCAGCGTTGGCCGCCAGATAGGCCTCGCTGTTGAACATCGCCGTGGAGTCGCGATCCTCTTCGATGCCATAGGTCAGCCAATGGCTCAGTGCCGCCCTCTCATCGGTACCGAAGGCCGCCGACAGGTCGGCATTGTTGGCCAGGTAATAGTTGGCATTGAACAGGCCATTGGGTGACCGCACCTCGTACTGGCCATAGGTTTCCCAGTGAGCCTGCGCGGTAGTCTCGCCCCTGGAGACGGCCTGTGCCACGTCGACATTCTGTTTCAGGTAGAACTCCTGGTCCAGCAGCCAGCCATTGGGACCGGCGCTGGCCTGCAGGTTGATCCCACCTTCTGCGGGAGCGGCCTGAGCGCCGGCATTGCCGGACGGGGCGCCGGGGATGAAGGAGGCGAAATAGGTTTCCTTGCCGAAAACCAGAAATTCGGTGCCGGTCAGCCGGTCATACCCGTCGGGCGAACCTGGGCGCAGGTCGGTGATCCGCGTGACGGTGCCGCCGATGACTTCATAGCTGTAATCGGCCAGCGCGCCACGGTAGACGGCGACATCGGTACCGGCCGCGCCGTGCAGCCAGTCATCGCCGGCACCACCGGTCATGACGTCAAACCCGCCGCCGCCGGCAAGCGTGTCGTCGCCGGCATGACCGATCATGATGTCGCCCGACGCAGTGCCCAGCAGATGATTGCTGTCGTCATTCCCTTCGATGACGGGGTCCCGGTCACTGATGGGGGGATAGGGGATGAAATCTTGTTGGATGGCGAAGTTGGTAGGCATCAGAAGCTCCGTTCATGGCCTTCACCTGGCTGACAGATAATCTGCTGCCGCGGCTTGAGGGGGACAGTAGGGCCGGAGCGTCAAAATACATAAGTAACTTTATGACTATCATCTATATCACTAACAATAGCTATGCAAATGAAAAATCATCACCATCAGAACAAATTCCTCCATGAAAAGTTACGATCGGAGACCCGTGACCATTAAGTGACCGGTTCCTTCAAAACAAAACCCGCCAGAGACACTCCGGCGGTCTGCGATCATGTGATGATCTATTTTTACTACGATTCTATGAGTATTTTCATTCCTATTATGAAGTGGCGCGCCGATGCATATTTCAGACGACACACCATTTTTGAGATATTGCCGTCACATGGTTCGAACACGCACTGGATATGCTCTCAGTGGACGCAGTCGCCGACATCGGGCTTTCCGGCGGCAGCGACCAGTTTTGAAGGCCAGGCAGAAGGCACAGGCAACCGGGGAGGGATCGCGCGAGCCCCTCCCCGCCGCCGACGGTTCAGGCCAAGCCCAGCCACGCGGTGTCGACGATGGAAGCGCGGCCCTCGGCATGGCCGGAGAGCAGGAAACAGGAAATTCGAGCTTGTCGGCCGCGATTACGACGATGCTGTAATACGACCGGCATGAGTTGTTGACTCGTGCTGGTCGTATCAGGCCGGCGACCGCCGGCCCGGCGCACGTGCGCAGTGAGGCCATTGAGGCCTATAGACAGAGCGTTGGTTCGACGATCTCGGTCTTCACCTGTACGATTCCAGCACACCCCTTCAGGTCGTACGTTGCTAAGTCCGCTTTCAGTCGGTCCAACCATCCCCGCGAACAGCAAAATGGAGCGCAAACCGGAAAACCGCCACCTGTCCGCCAAACGGAGGTTTGATGGACAGGGGAAAACCGTTCTTGATTTGTCTCCTTAGGGTCCAGACTCAATCAGGTCCAGTACGCCACGATGGTTGCGATTGCGATGGTGGATAGGAAGTTTCTGGCGAGCTTGTCGTACCGGGTGGCGACGCGCCTGAAGTCCTTGAGGCGGCAGAAGACCGCCTCGACCATCCATCGGAATTTGTACCTGACCTTGTCGAAGCGGATGGGCTTCTTGCGTGACTTTCTGCCGGGAATGACGGGCTTCGCGCCCTTTTCCTTGATCTTGGCCCGTAATTTGTCGCTGTCATAGCCCTTGTCGGCCAGGACGTAGCGGCAGTCATCGACCTCAGCCAGCAGGGTCTCGGCCATCGTGATGTCGGAAACATTGCCCGCCGTCACATGCAGGGCCACCGGACGGCCAAGCGTGT
>NZ_JAGOGJ010000059.1:1525-40433 GCF_017996735.1 Niveispirillum sp. | reverse complement strand
CGATATAGGCGTGACCCGGCGCCAGGAGGGTGGGCTGGCTGACCTCCACCACCCGCAACGGGCAGGTTCGGTCCAGCCGTTCGGCGAAGATGCCTGTGAATTGCCGGGGCATGTGCTGGGCGATCACGACCGGCCAGGGAAAGTCGGCCGGCAGATCGGACAGGATGACTTCCAATGCGTGCGGGCCGCCGGTGGACGCGCCGATGATCACCAGCCTCTCCGACCACGCCTCGCGCGCAGTGGGGGGCGCGGAGGGGGGCAGGACCAGACCCGGTTCGGACAGGCGGGGGGCTGTCCGGGGCCGGGCGGTAATGGCGGCCGCCCGTTCGGTGGCCGTCCGTATCTGCTGCTGCACACGTTCGCGCAGGCGCAGCGACGGGCGCAGGCGGACACCGGCCGCCGTTCGCACCTTGTCCAGCAGCAGGGGACGCAGTGCGTCGATATGCAGGGATACGGCCCCGTCGGGCTTGGCGACGTAATCGACGGCGCCCAGGGCCAGGGCATCCAGGGTCGTCGCCGCGCCCTCCCGTGTCAGGGAAGAGACCATGACCACCGGACAGGGATTTTCCAGCATCAGTTGGCTGAGGCATTCCAGCCCGTCCATGACCGGCATGTGGATGTCCAGCGTTGCCACCTCCGGCTTGAAGGCCCGGGCCACGTCCAGCATTTCGGCACCGTTGCGGGCCGTCGCGATCTCGAAATCACCTTCTTCGGTAAAGATGGCGGAGAGCAGCTTGCGCATCAGGGCGCTGTCATCGGCGATCAGCAGTCTGGTCATGAAGCCATCCCCGCCGCTTCGGCCAGCAGGGGCGGTTCCAGGATGGGCAGCATGGCGCCGGCATCCTCCACCACCCGCGCGATCAGTCGCGCCTGTGCCGCCGACAGGGCGGGGGCGGGGCCGATGGCATCGACGGGTACATGGCGCAGGCCGAGAACCAGATCCACCAGCACACCGAAGCGTCGTCCCGCCACCGCGACCAGCACGACGTGACGCGCACCCCGGTCATTGGCCGGCAGACCCAGGCGACGGCGCAGATCGATGACAGGCAGCGCCACCCCGTCGGCATTGCCGATCCCCACCAGGATATCCGGCGCCTGGGGAACGCGGGTCAGGGGACCCGGACGGTTGACGGCGGTCACATGGGCCAGCGGCAGGGCGTATTCACCGTCACCGGCCCGCACGCGCAGCAGCGCCGTCCGGCGTACCGCCCTCGCCACCTCAAAGGCTGGTTCCACCGTCTCTGCCCCGGTTCCGGACAGCGCGCTTTCCATATCGTCGCGGGCCAGAAGATGGGCGGGTGACAGCAGCGACACCAGACGCCGCCCCCCCTCCAGCCGGCAGAGGGCCTCCACCTCGCGCCCCATGTCGCTGAACAGGGCCGGCACAGGCTCCACGCTGGCCTCATCAACGCGCAGCAATTCACGCAGCCGATCCACGACCAGCCCGAACAGCAGCCCGTCGCGCGCCACCACCAGCACCCGGCCCATGGCGGCCGGGGTCAGGCCCAGCACAGCCCGCAGCGACACCAGCGGCAACAGCCTGTCGCCTACCATGCCCATGCCCAGCACGGCGGCCGGTGCGTGCGGCAGAGCCACAATCTGATCGGGTAGAGGGGCCGCGCGGCGCAGCAGATTGGCGGGCAGGGCATATTCCTGATCGGCGACCATAAAACTGACCAGGGCGCGGCCGGAACGCGCCATTCCGCCGCCGCTTGCGGCGCGGGTCGGAGCAACACGCAGGTCCCGGATCGGCGGGCGTGACGGCAGGGACAGCGCCCTGTCCAGCAGAAGGTCCAGCCAGACGGCCGATCCCTCCCGATGGATGCCCTGCATCTCATCCACCGGCAGACCCAGCAACAATCCGCCATGGCCCAGCAGCAGCAGTCGGCTTCCTCCGGCCGCTGGCGGTTCCGGCAGGTCCAGCAGCCGGTGGGCATTCAGGATGGCCGTCACCCGGCCGCGCACATGCGCCAGCCCCCGGACGGCGGCGGGTGCCAGGGGCAGGGGCGAAACATGGGCCGGCGGCATAGTCACTTCCAACACCCGGTCCAGCGGCAGCGCCAATGACCGGCCCCCGATGGTGAAGCGCAGATGCAGCGCACCCGTGTCGTCGGGCGGTGGTGCCATGTCGGCGATGCCCGGCGACATGGCCTTATTCCTCGCTGCGCAGCAGTTCGTCCGCCAGCGACGCGATCTCTTCCGCCGCTGCTGCCAGATCCTCCACACCTTGAGCCTGCTGACGCCCGGCGGCGGCGGCCTCGGACGTGGCCAGGCTGGCCTCCTCCGCTGCGGAGGCGGTGTTTTCCATGCCGCGCGCGCATTCGGTTGCCGCCCGCAGGATGATGCCCATGCCCCGGTTCACCTCCTCATTGTCGGCGTGCAGGGCCTTGATGTCGGCGACGATGGTGGCCAGTACGGGCAGGATAGACTGATTGCGCTGCACACCGGCGGACCCGTTGGTGACCAGCACCTCCAGGTCGCGGCGCGCCATCAGCATCTGATCCTGCATGTCGCGGACCGTATCGCGGATCGCCTCGATATGGGCGTCCCCCTCGCGCGAAAGGGTTCGAATATCGGCGGCCACGGTGGCGAAGCCGCGGCCTGCCTCTCCGGCGCGCGCCGCCTCCACCGCGCCGGATATGGCCAGCATCGTGGTCTGGATCGACAGGGTATTGATGGCATTCACCATCTTCTCCACCTGCCGTCCCAGCCGTTCCAGGGAAACGAGCTTGACCGCGCTTTTATGCCCTTCCGCCAGGGCCGCCTCCACTCCGGTCACCAGATCGCGGATCGCGGCTTCGCTTTCCGACAGTAAACCCGACATCTGCAGGACGCGGGTCGTGGCGTCCAGCGTCGCGCTCTCCACCTGCTTTGCGTTGCGTTCCAACTGGCCCAGGGCCGCGCTGCATTCCTGTGATGCGGCGGCCTGCTGCTGCGTGCCCCGGCTGATCTGGGCGATAGCGGTCATAATCTGCGCCGCCGCGCCGGACAATTCCTGCACCGTGGCCGACAATTCCTCGGAGATGGTGGCCACCTCCTCCGCATTGCGGCTGCTGCCGATATGGCTGTCACGCAGGGTATCGGCCAGGGTGGCCAGTTCCTGCGCGGCGGTTTCCGCCTGGCTCAGGGCCTGGCTCTGTTCGCTGAGGCTGCGCATCGATTGTTCGGTGGCGGCCGACTGCTCTTCCGCGGCGGCGGCCACATGCTCCACGGTGCGCTGCACCTCCCGCGCCGCGTGCTCTGCCTCCTGGGAAGCGATGGAGATGGACTGGCTGTTCCCGGCGATGGCGGTGAAGGCGCGGCGTATTTCCTCCAGATGCGTGGTGATGATGGCCGCATTCTGCGCCCGGCCCAGCGCGGCTTTGGCGGCAGCGGTGATGGTGTCGGTAACACTGGTCACCTCCACCCGGATTTCCGCCACCAGTTCGCCTACGCGCTGGGCATTTCTTTCAGCCGTCTCCGCCAGCAGCCGCACCTCATCGGCGATAACGGCGAATCCGGCCCCGGTCGCATCAGCCCTTGTCGCCTCGATCGCCGCGTTCAGGGACAGCATATTGGTCTGGTCGGCCAGATAGGCCACGGTTTCAACCACTTTGCCGATATTGGCGGCATGGTTTTCCAGTTCGCGCACGCGGTTGGCGGCGGCGGCCTGTTGTTCGGCATTCTGCTCGATCCCGGCGATGGAGGCGGCGATCTGGATGCCGCTTTCTGCCAGCATCGCCTGCAGGCTTTCAGCTTTGCGCTGGGAGATGCCCGCCTTGGCGCGGGCCTGCACGAACAGGTTGGCCATCTGGTTGACGGCGGCCAAGGATTGCTGGGCGGCGGACGCGGCCATCTGACCGCCACGCGAGATCTGGCCCATGGCGGTGACAAGCTGGTGGGCCGCCGCAGCCCCCTCAGTGATACCGGACGCCATTTCCACGGACGCGCTGGCCACCCGCTGCGCGATCTTCTGCCGGCGGCCCTGGCTGCGCCTGCGGTCCCGCCGGGCGCTTTCCATGGAGGCGTCGGGCGGTGCGGCAGTATCCGTTCCACTCATTACAGGTGCGTGACGTAAATCAACTTGCGATTTCTTGACCAGAACCATCGCCACCTCAGAAAATCCGGGCATGCCGCTTCATATGGCACCCTAATGGCTTAAATGGATAAGGAGAAGTAGGCGCTATGGGCTAGGTCCTTTCGATGGCATCGATCATGGTTACCGCCAGACGTCGGCAAGGCCAAAGGCAGGGCGGCCTTATCAGCGTTCAGGCCGCGCCCGTCGCCCCGATTGCGGGGCACATCGCCCATAGTCACAATGCACGCCGATCACCGGTCAACCAGGACGGCGAGGCGCGGAACCGTCAGGCGGCGATATATTGGATACCCAGTTGCAGGCTGCGGGCGATGCGGCTGGCGGTGGCGTGTATGGCGGCGGCGTCGCCCGGTGATAAGACCTCACGCGCGATTTCTTCCCACAAGACCAGCCAGTGGGCGAACAGCGCCGGTGACAATTGCTCGCGATGGCGCAGATGGGCGGCCATCGGGTTGCCCTTGTAGCGTCCGCTTGTCAGCATCA
Organism: Niveispirillum sp.; assembly: GCF_017996735.1. GTDB lineage: Bacteria > Pseudomonadota > Alphaproteobacteria > Azospirillales > Azospirillaceae > Niveispirillum. The sequence continues at coordinate 35,875 of NZ_JAGOGJ010000059.1, read as the reverse complement.
CCGACGACCAGAAGTCGTGCAGCAGTTTCAGGTGGCGGTCCCAATCGGTGATGGTTTCATTAAAAATCGGCCCCAATTCCGCGTCTTGCCGAACCTTCGCGTAGAATCGGTCGACAAGCAGGGCAAGCTGTCCGTCATCCATGACATTTCTCCCGTTAGAGAACGCCAGGATGATCGTTCAGGCATAAAGAGGCAAATAATATACATCTTTAACCCGTGCGCATTTTGTCACGGGAGGGGAGGGCCGCCAAGAAGCGGCGGCAGCATCAGAGGATCAGCGTCCGTCCCTGGCCTGACGTTTTGCCCGGTACATGCCGGCGTCGGCGCGACGGATCACCTCCTCCTCCTGATCGCCGGCGGCGAAGGGCTGGATGCCGAAGCTGCCGCGCAGGGGAAGGTTCAGCATCTGCCACTGACAGGTGCCGGCGTTGAAGATATCCGACAGCGCTTCGGCGCGCATCACCCCCTGGGCCTGATCGGTGTGGGTCAGCAGTATGGCGAATTCGTCGCCGCCGAACCGGGCCACGATGTCATGGGCCCGCACATTGTCCTTCAGGGTGCGGGCAGCCTGCCGCAGGTACCAGTCCCCGCACAGGTGGCCATGCATGTCATTGATGGCCTTGAACCCGTCCAGATCGACAATGACCAGCACGCCGCCCAGGCCGCTCCGGCGGGTGGAGGAGAGTTCACGGCGGAAGGCCTCCACAAGGCCGCGACGGTTCAGCAATCCGGTCAACTCGTCCGTCATGGACAAGGTTTCCAGATGTTCGATTCGGTCCTTCTGCTCCGCGATCGTCGCTTCCGCCTCGCGCAGACGCATGATCGTGTCCTGTAGCAGGTACACATAAGTGTCGGCCGGCATCGAAACAGGCGCCAGTCCAGGGGTCACGGTACCGCCCAGCCCGCCGGCGACGGCGCGGGCCAGGGATTGCAGATTGTTGACCTGCCCATGCGCGGGGGGTGTTCCGGGGAGGCCGATGGCGCGGTCCATGCCCCTGGACATCGTCGACGGACGGGTCGGGACTGAATTGAACAGGCTCATGATCGGCTCCCAAAACGGGCTGTTGCTCCGCGGCGTGATCAGCAACTGCCGTGCCAGTAAAAAAATCATTTAAAAACAATGAATTGAATTATGGGCACCCACCGTTCCCCTTGCCGGTCGGCAGTTATTGCCCGGCGCGGGCAGTGCAGTGCGGCATTTGCTGCCCACCCCGGGTGATTGCGGCGCACTGCAACGAATGGCCGTTGCGGCGGAACGCCGCCGGGCGCAAAATGAAGATCATCGCCACGATCCAGGCCTGTGCCCACGTGACCGTTTCAAGCCATACCCGCCGTCCCGCCCGACGCGTTGCCGCGTTCGCCCTTGCCCTGTTGCTGGGGGGAGGCGGCACGGTGCCGGCCTTTGGCCGAGCGGGGATCGACATCGCACCGCATAAGGCCACCTACCGGCTGAAACTCGATCATGCCCGGCTGCAGAGCGGCATCACCGACGTGGCGGGTCAGATGAGTTTTTCCTGGAACGACGCCTGCGATGGCTGGACCATCGATCAGCGGTTCCAGGTCCGCTTCTCCTATGCGGAGGGGGAGGACATGAATCTGGTCACCAACTACGCGACGTGGGAGGCCAAGGACGGCTCCGCCTATCGTTTCAACGTGCGCAAGCTGGTGAATGGCGAGGTGGATGAGGAATTGTCCGGCGGCGCCACGCTGGATGGAAAAGGTGGGGGCAGCGTCCGCTATGACAAGCCGGACGCGCGGTCGATGGACCTGAAGCCCGGCACCATGTTCCCCACGGCGCATACGCTGCGTGTCCTGAAACAGGCCGGCTCGGCGGAAAACCTGTTCTCCGTCCCCGTGTTCGACGGGGCGGAGGCGGATGGGGCCAGTCCCGTCAACACCATCGTGGGCAAGCTGCGGACCCCCGCGGTGATGAAGGTGAAGGACGCCGATCTGCTGGCCGCCAAGGCCTGGCAGGTGTCGCTGGCTTTCTTCCCCATCAATCCGGGCGAACCGCTGCCGGATTATGAGACCAACATGGTTCTACAGGAAAACGGGGTTGTCCGGTCCATGCTGGTGGATTACGGCGATTTCCGCGTCTCCATGGAATTGGAGACGCTGGAAAAGGCCATCAAGCCCCCCTGCTGACGGGGGGGCCCGTTCAGGGGTCTGCCTTGAAGATGCCCACCACCGGCTCACCGCCCGCCACCTGGCGGGCGCGATACATGCCCGATGTGTTGAAGGACCAGGCCACCTGACCATCGGGTGTGACGGCCACGATGCCGCCATCACCGCCCAGTGCCGTCAGGCGAGCCTGGATCACCTCATCCGCGGCCTGCTGCAACCCCATCCCCTTCAATTCCACCAGATCGCAGATGGCCCGCGCGACACCCAGGCGGATGAAATATTCGCCTGTCCCGGTGGCGGATACCGCGCATGATTTGTCGTTGGCATAGGTGCCGGCGCCGATAATGGGCACGTCGCCCACCCGGCCCCACAATTTGGCGGTCGTCCCACCGGTGGAGGTGCCGGCCGCGACATGGCCCTGATTGTCCAAGGCCACCACGCCGACAGTGCCGTATTTCCGATCCTCGAACGCCATGTCGGACGATGCCAGCGGTGCGGGTTCCGGCCCCACGCCCGGCGGGCGCGCGGGCAGGGGCAGGCCCCTTTCGGTCAGTGTCTTTTTCAGCGATTGCCAGCGGCGCTCGGTGAAGAACCAGGACGGGTCTGCCTGTTCCACCCCCGCCTGCCGCCCGAATTTTTCGGCGCCGGCACCAATCAGCATGACATGGGGCGATTTTTCCATGACCGCGCGGGCCAGGGTGATGGGATTCCGGGTGCCGGTGATACCGGCCACGGCGCCCGCCTTCAGGGTGGAACCATCCATGATGGCCGCATCGAGTTCGTTACGGCCATCAGCGGTGAAGACCGCCCCCTTGCCCGCGTTGAACTGCGGGTCATCCTCCAGCCCGCGCACAACCGCCACGACCGCATCCAGCGCCGAACCGCCTTTTTCCAGCACGGCCCGGCCACGCTCCAGCGCGGCATGCATGGCCGCGCGGTATGACGCTTCGGTCTCCGGACCCATGGTTTCCCGGTCCATCACCCCCGCACCGCCATGAATGGCCAGTGCCCAGGCGGGCCGGGCCGCGACCTGCGGCGTTGCGACAGGTTCACGGGAAGCGCAGGCCGTCAGACCCAGTGTCAACAGCAGCAGGGCAAGATGGCTCGTGCGTCGGACCGGACGTTTCATTCCTGGCGGCTCCCCGGATATCGCTTGGCTTTCCGCCTTGATACCAAGCGGACGGGGGCCCGGCCAGAAAAACGGATCAGTCCTGCGGAACGCCCTGGGTTTCGGTGCGCATCAGGGACGGGCTGTCATCGGTTTCAATGGTCCGCCCCCGCCGGTCGATGGCCGGCTGGTCTTCCTTGGGGTCCCGGAACAACTGGCCGGGCCGGGTCTGGCTGGCGGGCGGAGCCGTTGCCTTGTCGGCGGACAGGTGATCCAGCCGCGCCTCTTCGGCCAGTTCCCGGCGGGCCTGCTCCAGGCAGATATTCAGCAAACCGGGCTGGCGTCCCTTGCCGTCCCACAATTGAAAGGCGCGGGCTTGCACCTGGGATTCGTCGGTCATGGCTGGCTCCTTTCGTCATCGAGACAGAAAGGAAACACCCCGCAGGGCAGATTGGTTCCACCGTCAACCGGCCCCCGGGGGGGGGCCGGTCAGGCCAGCGTCAGAACCACCGGCGTATGATCAGATGCCTTTTCCCGGCCGCGTGGCCCCTTGTCGATCTCGCACGTCGCCAGACTGTCCGCGGCTTGCGGAGACAGCAGGAAATGGTCGATGCGCAGGCCATTGTTCCGCGGCCAGGCGCCGGCCTGATAATCCCAGAAACTATAGGCGGGGACCAGCCCAGGATGCAGGGACCGGAACGCCTCTGTGTAGCCCAGCGCCAGGATTTCCTGGAATTTCAACCGAGTCTCCTGCCGGAACAAGGCATCCTCGCGCCAGCCGACCGGGTCGTACACATCTTCGGCGGCGGGAATGACATTATAGTCACCGCCCAGCACCACCTTCTGCCCTGTGTTCAGCAGATCGGCGGCATGCAGCCGCAACCGTTCCATCCAGCGCAGCTTGTAGGGGTACTTCTCCGTGCCGACCGGGTTGCCGTTGGGCAGGTAGAGGCTGGCGATGCGCACGCCTTCCACCGTGCCCTCGACATAACGCGCCTGCTCGTCGTCTGGCTCGCCCGGCAGGCGGGTGATGATGTCGGTGACCGGCATCTTCGACAGGATGGCGACACCGTTATAGGCCTTCTGCCCCACGGCATGAACGTGATAGCCCAGGTCCTCGAACGCGGCGGCGGGAAAGGCGGCCGTCTCGCACTTGATCTCCTGGAACAGCACCACATCGGGTGCGGCCTCGCGCAGCCAATCGGTGATGTTGGGCAGGCGGGCCTTGGCGGAGTTCACATTCCAGGTGGCGATCTTCACGTTCGTTTTGCCTTATCCGTTGAGCCGCCGGGCGGGTTCGTGCCCGGCGAAGGCCGCCGACTGCTCGCGCGGCATGAGCCAGGCCGCCGCATGGTGGCCCCCGGCGCCAGAAGGATCAAACTGAAAAACTGGTGCCACAGCCGCAGGAAGACGCGGCATTGGGGTTGTTGACCTTGAAATAGCTGCCCATCAGGTCCTCGGCGAAGTCAAGTTCCGCCCCGGCCAGCAGGTCGAGAGAGACGTCATCGACAACCAGCTTCGCCTCGCCCTTGGAAAAGACGTGATCGTCGTCATTGGTGACGGTGTCGAAGGAAAAGCCGTACTGGAAGCCGGAGCAGCCGCCGCCCGACACGGTCAGGCGCAGCATCTGGTCCGGATTACCCTCCAGCGCCGCCAGCTTCGCGATGCGGCGGGCGGCACTGTCGGAGAGGGTCATGGCGCGGGCGGCGGGCGGCGGGGTGCCGGCACTGTCCGCGATGGCTGTTGTTGTGCTCATTGAATGGTTCCTGTCTGCTAACGACTGGACAAACGCTTACACCCTATGTAAGCGGCGAAGGCGTGTCCGTCAAAGGCGGGCATGGCATGCGCTGGAGATACCGCGATGATGCGTTGGCAGTCCCTGTTATCCCGCAAGCGTCTTGCCAAGGACGGTTTGGCGCCGGAACTGCCTTATCGCAGCGCCTTTGAGATCGATATCGACCGTATCACCTTTTCCACCAGCTTCCGGCGCCTGTCGGACAAGCAGCAGGTGCATGGCATCGGCGGATCGGATTATGTGCGTTCGCGCCTGACCCATTCGATGGAGGCGGCTCGTGTCGGCCGTTCGCTGGGAAGCTGGGCGGGGGCGGAGATCATCCGGCGCTATGGTCAGGATGCTGTACCCGCCAGCGCCGCCGATATCGGCGATGTGGTGGGGGCGGGCGCCCTGGCCCATGACCTGGGCACCCCCTGTTTTGCCCATACGGGAGAGGACATCATTTCCGACTGGTTCGCCGGCACCGCCCTGGGCCGCGAAATCCTGTCGGGCGTTGACGGGCAGCAGGCCAGCGAGCTTTCCAATTTCGAAGGCAATGCCCAGGGTTTCCGTGTGCTGACCCGCCTGCAGGGCTGGCGCGCGCAGGGCGGGCTGCAGCTGACGGCGGCCACGCTGGGCACCTATGGCAAATATCCCTGGGCGGCCCCGGCCTTCGCCGGCGAGGAGCGGCCGCATAAGCGCAAATATGGCTTCCTGGGCAGCGAGACGGAGCTGATGGCGGAAGTGGCGGGTGAGTTGGGCCTGATCCCCACGGGCCGCGACGCCTGGTGCCGTCATCCGCTGGCCTATCTGGTGGAGGCGGCGGATGACGCCTGTTACTCCGTCGTCGATATCGAGGACGCGGTGAAGATGCGTATGCTGTCCTTCGCCGATGCAGAGGAACTGCTGGAACCGCTGATCGACTGGGACCGCGCGGAATATGAGGGGATCGAGGATGAAGACCGCCGTCTGATCTATCTGCGCGCCCGTGCCATCGACCGGCTGGTGACCGATGCGGCGGCGGCCTTCCTGGACAAGCTGCCCGACATCATGGAGGGCAAGGCGGTCGGTCCGCTGTTGAAGATGATCGAGCGCACGGACGCGCTGAAGGACATCTCCGACGTCTCCTATACCCAGATCTATCGCGGACATCAGCGTTGTGAGACCGACATCGTGGCGGCTCGTACCGTCACTACCCTGCTGGATGCCTATGGCGAGGCGCTGCTGGCGCGGGAAAAGCTGGGGCCGGGCGCCGACCTGCCGCGCCGCTTCGCCTCGCTGCTGGAAACGGTTCCGGGCATCCGGCAGGTTCCCTATGACCGCTCTGGCTGGACCCGGTCCTTGATGGACTATATCGCCGGCATGACGGACCGGTTCGCCATCCGGCAGGCGCAGTTGATCGCGGGGTGAGGCGGTTATAACAACGCCTCGATCGCCGTCCGCAACGCCTCCGGCTTCGTCGTCGGCCCGAAGCGGGCAACCACATTGCCCGACCGGTCCACCAGGAACTTGGTGAAATTCCACTTGATGCGGCTGATCAGAAAACCGCGCTTCTGCGTTTTCAGCCAGGTGTAAAGGGGATGTGCATTGTCGCCATTCACGTCGATCTTGGCGAACATGGGGAAGGTGACGTCATAGGTCAGCGAACAGAAATTGGCAATTTCCGCCGCGTCGCCTGGTTCCTGCTGCCCGAACTGGTTGCAGGGAAAGCCCAGGACGGCCAGACCACGCGCCGCATAATCGCGGTGCAAGGCCTCCAGCCCCTGATATTGATAGGTGAAGCCGCATTTCGATGCGGTGTTCACGATCAGCATGACCTTGCCGCGCCAGTCACCCAGTGACACATCTTTGCCGTCGAGCGTTTTGGCGCTGAAGTCATAAATACTGGTCATGAACACCCTCCCCATTGATCGTGCGCGATGATGCGACGGGGCGGGGCGCTTGGCAATGTGGGGAAGGGATGGAGTTCGATCTTTTCGTGGGCATCGACTGGACAGGCGCACAGCCGGCCCGTGCGGTGGCTGTGGCGGCCTGTGATCCGTCCGGTCTGGTCAGCCCCGTCTGGCCCCGCGACCGGTTCTGGCAAAGGCGGGAGGTGGCGGACTGGATCGCGGCGCAGGTCCATGCGGGGCGGCGTGTGCTGGCCGGGTTTGATTTCGGATTCGCCATGCCGTGGGTCGATGGCGTCGGCTATCTGGACGGTCGGGTGCCGGATGTCACCGACATGTTTGCCCTTTGGGACCTGATCGATCAGGCCAGTAACCACGCGGAGGATGATTTCGCCGGTGCCGCGGTCCATGATCCGCGTCTGTTACCCAGCTTCTGGGTCAACGGCCCCACACCTGCCCATTGGGGCGACGGGTCGACCAAGCGGCGGCGGGTGGAGGTTGTGGCGGCAGAGACGGGGGCCGGCACGCCGGTATCGCTGTTCAAGCTGGCGGCCGCGTCGAAGCAGGTGGGCAAAGCGTCGCTGGCCGGCATGCGCACCCTGAGGCGCCTGCGTACGTTGACCGGCGACCGGCTTGCCGTCTGGCCTGTGCAGCAGCCGGCACCGGGGCAGAGCGTGGTGATGGAGATCTATCCCACCCTGTTCCGCAAGCAGGCGCTGGGCGGGGTGCGCAAGATCACGGGGCGGGCAGCGATAGTAGGGGCCCTGGCGCATTTCGGCTGCACGCTGTCGCCCGATCTGCCGGAACAGTTTGACGATCATATCGGGGATGCCATCATCACGGCGGCCGGGCTATCCCGGCTGGGGGAGCGGGCATCGGCCTGGAACCCGGCCGGCATGACGCGGGACATTGCCCGGCGCGAGGGCTGGATTTTCGGGGTCGGCGCATGAAGATGGTGTTATATGTCGCAATCGGTGGTGCGTTCGGCTCCGTGGCGCGGTATCTGACAGCGCAGTGGTTCGGTCGGCTGTTCGACATGAGCTTTCCCTGGGCGACGCTGACGGTGAATATCGTCGGCTCCTTCATCATGGGATTGCTGGTCGGGTTGATGGCCCATGTATGGTCGCCGCCGGAGGAGGTTCGTGCCTTTCTGACGGTGGGCATCCTGGGCGGGTTCACGACCTTTTCCACCTTCTCCCTGGATGTGGCGACCATGCTGGAACGGGGGGATCTGGGTTTGGCGGCGGCCTATGTGCTGTCGTCCTTGATTGTCGGCATCGGCGGGCTGTTCGCCGGGCTTTATATGGTACGGATGGTGACGGCATGAGCGATGCCGGGGAAACGCGCGGTCCCGCAAAGATCGTAGAGACGAAGCTGGTGGCCGAGGACGAGGCCGATATCCGCCTGGACCGCTGGTTCAAGCGGCATTATCCGCAGATCGGCCATGGTGTGTTGCAGAAACTGCTGCGCACGGGACAGGTGCGGGTGGAGGGCAAGCGCGCCGACGCCAATACCCGGCTGCTGCCGGGGCAATCGGTCCGTATCCCGCCATTGCCGGACGCCACCCCGGCACCCGCAGAGGGGCCGGGGGCGGCCAAGGCTGTCAAGCCGCTGTTCAGCGACAAGGAAGTGGCGGCCTTACGCGCCTGCGTCCTGTATCGGGACGCCGACGTCATCGTCCTGGACAAGCCGGCGGGTCTGGCCGTGCAGGGCGGGACGGGCCAGGCCAAGCACCTGGACGCCATGCTGGACCTGCTGAAATTCGACGCGCCGGGCCGGCCCAAGCTGGTCCACCGTCTGGACAAGGATACCAGCGGCTGCCTGGTTCTGGCCCGCAACAGCTTCGCCGCATCCCGCCTGACGGAAAGTTTCCGGGGCCGTGACGCGCGCAAGATTTATTGGGCCATCACCGTCGGCGTGCCCGAGCCGCACCAGGGCCGTATCGACCTTTCCATTGGAAAGGAGATGGCGGCTGGGGGTGAGCGCATGATGGTCGATGAACGCAACGGCCAGCGGGCGCAATCCTATTACACCGTGCTGGAACATGCCCACCGCAAGGCCGCCTTCGTGGCCCTGTGGCCGCGCACCGGGCGTACGCACCAGTTGCGTGTGCATATGGATGCCATTGGCACGCCGATCCTGGGCGATGGCAAATATGCAGGGCAGGCGGCCTTCATCGATGGTGCCGACATGAAGCGGCAGCTTCACCTGCATGCCCGCCGCATCATCATCCCCCATCCGCGGGGCGGCACCGTCGATGTGACCGCTCCGCTTCCGGAACATATGCGGCCAGCCTGGGATTATTTCGGCTTCAGTATGAACCTGAAGGAGGATCCGTTCTCCGCGCTGGACTGACCGCATTGATGAAGCCCGGGCCGGGTCAGCCCAGCAGTTCTTCCTCGTGCGAGCCGAAGAATTCATACCTGATCCGGTCTGCCGGCACGCCGGCGGCGCGCAGCCCCCGTATGATGCTGGTCATGAACCCTTTGGGGCCACAAACCATGAAGTCCGCTGTCGCGGCCTGGGGCAGGGCGGCGATGGCGGCGGGGTCGAGGCGGCCGACGCAATCATGGTTCCGGCCCGCCTGATCATCTTCGGACAATTGTTCGTAAAAAATGCTGACGCTCAGATTGTCATGCGTGCCGGCCAGGTCGCGCAGACGACGGCCGAACGCCTGATGCGCGCGGTCGCGCACAGCGTGGAACAGGTGCAGCGGCCGGTCGGAGCCATTTGCCAGTTCCGTCTCCACCACCGACAGCATGGGCGTGATACCAACCCCACCCGCCAGCAGAAACAGGGGCGACAGGCTGTGGGGTGCCGTGAAACTGCCTGCCGGCGGGGCCACCTCCACGATATCGCCCACCGATAGCTGACGGTGCAGGAAGCTGGACCCCAGCCCGTCGGGCAATCCGGCTTCGGGTGCCGCTTCATGCTTTACGGAAATGCGGTAGGACCGGCCATTGGGCGCGTCTGACAGGCTGTAATGGCGCAGCAGCGGGCCATGGCCCGGCACCGACAGGTTCAGGGTCAGATACTGGCCGGAGCGGAAGGACAGGATGGGCCCGCCGTCCACCGGCTCCAGATACAGGCTGCGGATGACGCTGCTCTCTGCCACGGCATCCACCACCTTGAACCGGCGCCAACCATACCAGCCGCCGGGGGCAAGGGCGCTGTCGCGATATTTGGCCTGTTCAACGCCCACAAAAATATCGCGCAGGGCCATCCAGGCTTCCGTCCAGGCATGCAGGATGGCCGGCGTGGCGGCATTGCCCAGCACTTCGGCCACGGAGCCCAGCAGGTTGGTGCCGACAATGTCGTAATGGTACGGCTGCACATGCAGGCTGACATGCCGCTCCGCGATCCGTTCCACCGCCGGACCCAGGGCGGCCAGATTGTCGATATTGTCGGCATAGGCGGCGACGGCCCCGGCCAGGGCGCGGGCCTGTGTGCCATTACGCTGATGCGTGGGGTCGAAAATGGCGCGGATGGCCGGATCACGCAGCAGCTTGGCATACATATGTCGCGTGATGGTCTCCCCATGCTGGTGCATGACCGGGGCGGTGGCTTTCACGATGGCAATTGTTTCAGGCGACAGCATCGGGATTCTCGTTTGGCTGGTTGGACAGGTGACTAAAGAGGTATTTCTTGTGCATCTTATCGGCATGGATCTTGAAAAGCAATATTTTGAATGTATCTTTTGTTTCAGCCGCCGACATGTCAGCCCTCCCGCCGTCAAGGCTTGTCCGGCCCCGGCGGTGGATGGCATGCAGAAGGTTCATGTCATGGGGATGGGACGATGCGGCTGACCCGCTACACGGATTATGGACTGCGCGTGCTGCTTTATCTGGGGATGAAGCGCGAGGGCCTGTCCACCATCCCGGAAATCGCCGCCCGTTACGCCATTTCCGAAAACCACCTGACCAAGATCGTCAATGAGTTGGGGCGGCTGGGCCATGTACGGACCGTGCGCGGCCGTAATGGCGGCATGGCCCTGGGCCGCCCGCCGGCGGAGATTAATCTGGGCGCCCTGGTGCGGCAGTTGGAAAACGACATGTCCCTGGTGGAATGTTTCGAGACGGGGAACACCTGCCCCATCACCAGCGACTGCCGTCTGCAAAAGGTGCTGGGCAAGGCCCTGGCGGCCTTTCTGGCGGTCCTGGACGAGGTCACCCTGGCCGACCTGCTGGCCCGACCGGCGGGCATGATGCAGATGCTGGGGTTGGATGGTCCGTCCACCCAGCCCGCCGAATAAAGAAAACCCCGGCCGCGTCGCCACGGCCGGGGTTTCAATACGCGAACCTGTGTCCAGCGGCCTTACTTGGCGCGCGCGGCCTGCAGGTTTTCGTCCAGCTTGGCCAGGAAGTCCTGGGTGGTCAGCCACTTCTGGTCCGGGCCGATCAGGGTGGCCAGGTCCTTGGTCATGTAGCCGCTTTCCACGGTATCCACGCAGACGCGCTCCAGGGTCTTGGCGAAGTCCACCACGTCCGGCGTCTCGTCGAACTTGCCGCGATAGGTCAGGCCCTGGGTCCAGGCGAAGATGCTGGCGATCGGGTTGGTGGAGGTGGGCTTGCCCTTCTGGTGCTCACGATAATGGCGGGTCACGGTGCCGTGGGCGGCTTCCGCTTCGACCGTCTTGCCATCGGGGGTCATCAGGACCGAGGTCATCAGGCCCAGCGAGCCGAAGCCCTGCGCCACCAGATCCGACTGCACGTCGCCGTCATAGTTCTTGGCGGCCCACAGGAAGTTGCCCGACCACTTGAGGGCCGAGGCCACCATGTCGTCGATCAGGCGGTGTTCATAGGTGATACCGGCTTCCTTGAACTTGTCGGCAAACTCCGCCTCGAACACTTCCTGGAACAGGTCCTTGAAGCGGCCGTCATAGGCCTTCAGGATCGTGTTCTTGGTGGACAGATACACCGGGTAGCCGCGCAGCAGACCATAGTTCATGCAGGCGCGCGCGAAGCCGCGGATCGATTCGTCCACGTTGTACATGCCCATGGCAACGCCCGGCCCGTCGAAATCGAACACGGTGTGGCGGATGTTGCTGGTGCCGTCGGCGCTGGTAAAGGTGATGGACAGACGGCCCGCACCGGGGATGATGAAGTCGGTGGCCTTGTACTGGTCACCGAAGGCATGGCGGCCAATGACGATGGGCTGGGTCCAGCCCGGCACCAGGCGCGGCACGTTCTTGCAGATGATCGGCTCGCGGAACACGGTGCCGCCCAGGATGTTGCGGATGGTGCCGTTGGGCGACTTCCACATCTGCTTCAGATTGAATTCCTTCACCCGGTCTTCGTCCGGGGTGATGGTGGCGCACTTCACGCCCACGCCGTAATGCTTGATGGCCTCGGCGGACTCGACGGTGACCTTGTCATCCGTGGCGTCGCGATGTTCGACGCCCAGGTCATAGTATTTCAGGTCCACGTCCAGGTACGGAAGGATCAGGCGGTCCTTGATGAACTGCCAGATCACGCGGGTCATTTCGTCGCCGTCGAGTTCCACGATCGGATTGACGACTTTGATCTTCGACATGGGGGCGCTCTCCCAGGGGTGAAAGGTACCGGCGGCGATCCAGCGTCCGGCCCGGCGGTGTCAATAAAGCCCATTCGCGACAGGGTCGCAACCGGGCCTGCTCGGGTAATTTTCGTTCGGAATGCGGGGCTGGCCTGCGACAAAGGCAAAGCCCGCACCCTCACATGCGATCAGTTTGAACCTTATGCGCCGCCTCTTTCAGGCGGGCAAGCAGATCGACAGCTTTTTCCACACTGTCCACTACGTGGTACAGCCGGTCCTCGGCGCCCGGCAGGTTCGGCTTGCGCATGAACCCCGTCTCGGTCATGTGGTCCATCAGCGCCAGCAGCGGGTTCCAGAAACCCTGGGTATTGACGATGACCACCGGCTTGCCGTGCAGGCGCAACTGCCGCCAGGTGATGATCTCGAACATCTCGTCCAGGGTGCCGATACCGCCGGGCAGGATGATGAAGGCGTCGGACCGCTCCACCATCATCTGTTTGCGGACATGCATGCTCTCGACCACGATCAGTTCGGTCAGGCCGGTATGGTCCACCTCGTACCGCTTGATATGCTCCGGGATGATGCCCACGACCTTGGCCCCGCCCTTCAGGCCGGCATCGGCGACAATGCCCATCAGGCCGACGCGCCCGCCGCCATAGACGATGTCATAGCCGTGGGTGGCCAGCAGTTCGCCGGTGCGCCGCGCCGCGTCCTTGAAGCTGTCGGCGACGAAGTCGGAGGAACCGCAATAAACACATACGGTGGAGATGGACGACATGGATGAACACTTTCCTGCACTTAAACCGGGCCCGCGCCCCGTGGCGCGGCTTGCAAATCGACCCCGACAACGGGCACTCTCCGCAATGTGCGATATGGGTGCGCTGTCGATCCCTTCGGCCCTACACCATCTGTTGACCGGACACAAGCGCACCCCATCTCCAATGCGGCGTCCTTGACCGGACGGCGCCCCTTGTCACCCCCGGCCCGGGCCGTCACTGGCGCCCTCGGGCGATCTGATGGAGGATTACGAGTGATGAAGCATCGTTTCGGCGCGCTTGCCGCCGGTATCATCGCCGCGGCCAGCCTGACCGGCTTCGTCGTGACTGCCCAGGCCCAGGACCCGACGGCCGTGATTGACGCCCGCAAGGCGGAGTTGAAGAAGGCCGGCGGGGCCACCAAGGCCATCGGCGCCTTCCTGAAGGATGGCACCGGCACCGTTGCCGATGTGCAGGCCGCCGCCGCCACCATCAACGCCGCTGCCAAGGCCTTCCCGGACTGGTGGCCGGCCGGTACCGCCGTCGGTGTGGCCAAGAGCGAGGCGAAGCCCGAGATCTGGACCAAGGCCGATGATTTCAAGGCCAAGACGGTGGCGTTCCAGACCGAGGCCGCCGCCCTGGTGACGGTCGCCACCGGTGGCGACAAGGCCGCCATCGGTGCCCAGTTCGGCAAGACCGTGGCGACCTGCAAGTCCTGCCACGAATCCTATCGCGCCGACTGATGATGTCCGGCCCGGTCCCCGTTCCGCCGGAACGGGGACCGGTTTCCGCCCCTGCCGTGGGAGATCGGCCCATGCGTAAGATTTTGGTCTGGGACCTGCCGACGCGGCTGTTCCACTGGCTGCTGGTTCTGTGTATTGCCGGTGCCTGGATTACGGGCGAGAACGAGGCGTATGATTGGCACATGCGCTTCGGCTATGCCATACTGGGCCTGGTGCTGTTCCGCATCCTCTGGGGTCTGGTGGGCAGTGACACGGCGCGTTTCGCACAGTTCGTGCGTGGCCCCGCCGCCATTCGCCAGCATATTGCCGAGTTGCGGCAGCCCGGCCGCATGCACCCGCATATGGGCCATAATGCGCTGGGTGCGCTGGCGGTGCTGGGTCTGCTGCTGGTGGTTGCGGTCCAGGCGGGATCGGGTCTGTTCACCAGTGATGGGGTGCTGACCGATGGTCCGCTGGTGGAGCGGGTCAGCGGTTCCACCGCGTCGCTGATGCGGTCCATCCATCTCAATAATTTCAACATCCTGCTGGCGATGGCCGGTCTGCATGTCGTAGCGATCCTGGCCTATGCGCTGTTCAAGCGGCTGGATCTGGTGCGCCCCATGGTGACGGGCCGCGCGGCCGTGCCGGGGAACATGCCCGGCCCCCGGATCGTTTCCCTTGTCCGCGCCTTGGTTGTCGCGGCACTATCGGCCACCACCATCTGGGCCCTGGTCAGTTACGCCTGACCGTCCCGGCCCATCCTGTCCCGTTCCGTCCCCCGTTTCTCCCCGGACGAGAAAGGCTTTTGTCTCCGTGAACCGCAAGATCCTGATCCCCATCGCAATCCTGGCCGTTGCCGCCGTGGGTGTGGCTGCCTGGCAGTTGCAGGCGCCCGGCAGCGGTGGTGGTACGCGCCCGTCGGCCCAGGCGCCGGCCCCGAAAAAGACCAGCCTGCCGGCCTTCGACGTGGTGCGGGTGGAACCGTCGGGCACGGCGGTGATCGCCGGCCGCGCCCTGCCGGGGGCCAAGGTGAACATCCTGGATGGGGACAAGCTGCTGGGCACTGCCACGGCCGACGCGCGTGGCGACTGGACCTTCCTGCCGCCCGACCCGCTGGCCCCCGGTGCGCGTGAATTGCGTCTGGAGCAGGTGGGCAGCGACGGTGCCGTGACCAAGGGCCTGTCCTCCGTCGTGCTGGCGGTGCCGGAACGTGACCGCGACCTTGCCGGCCGGCGCGGGGAGGGCGATGCCCTGGCCGTGTTGTCGGGCAGCGATGGCAGCCGGGTCCTGCAGGCCCCGCGCGCCCTGTCCCAGGGCGCCGCGCCGCGCCCGGCGGGGGAGATCACCATCGACACCGTCGATTACGATCGCGGCGGCAAGGTCAGTGTGGGCGGACAGGCCAAGCCCGGCACGGAGGTGATGCTCTATCTTCAGAACAATCTGGCAGGCCGGGCCAAGGTGGGGACGGATGGCCGCTGGTCCATCACGCCGGACCGCATCTTCGATGACGGTCAATACAGCCTGCGTGTCGATCAGGTTGGCCCCGACAGCAAGGTGATCAGCCGGGCCGAGGTGAATTTCGACAAGAAGCCGATCCCCGATCAGGCCCTGGCCGGCCGCGCCGTGGTGGTGGTGCCGGGCAATAATCTCTGGGCCATCGCGCGCCGCTCCTATGGGGAGGGTATCCGCTACACCGTGATCTTCGAGGCCAACCAGGGTCAGATCCGCGACCCCGACCTGATTTATCCCGGCCAGATTTTCCTGGTCCCGGAGGGGAAGTGATCATGATGGGCATGGACAAGGCGCCGACGGCGGCCTGACCCGTCTGGTTTCGATGAAGTTGAGGTAAAAAGGGGGCAATATCTCGCCGCTGTGCGCATTGCCACAGCGGGGCTGTCGATCTTTGCCTCAATTTGTCCGTCTATTTCCTTGAACGGACGGATATCTACCGCAATGACATGCCGCGCCGCGTTTGCCCGTCTCTCCAGTAGCTGGTTCGCTGCGGATGACCCGTCCGGAACCGCTGATGCCGGTGCCGTTTCCCATCCAGCCTCCGATCATTTTGACGGCAAGCGCTTCTTCAACCCCCACATTGTGGGGCGGGAGAAAGGGATCGGCGATGTCTGGCGCTGGATGAGGGAACGTAAACCGGTCAAATGGCCGGCTTGGGTGGAAAACGGAAATTGGCCGCTGCCGAACCCGGTCCCGTCTGATGCCATCTCCGTCACCTTTATCGGCCATGCCTGTTTTCTGATCGGCATTGGCGGGCGCTGGTTCATCACCGACCCGGTTTATGCCGACCGTGCCAGCCCCGTGCCCTTTGCGGGACCCAAAAGGGTGAGGGCGCCGGGGTTGGCATTCGATGATCTCCCCCGGCTTGATGGTGTCCTGGTCAGCCACAATCATTACGACCATCTGGATCGGGCGGCATTGCGAGAACTGGATCGCCGCTTTCAGGCACCTGTTGTCACCAGCCTGGGCAACCGCGCCCTGATCGCGGCTTGCGGTCCGGAAGTGGTGACGGAACTGGATTGGTGGCAATCCCACCCTGTTGGCGAGGTGGAGATCACCTATGTCCCTGCCCAGCATTTTGCCGCGCGCGGCCCGTTCGATCGTAATGCCACGCTGTGGGGTGGGTTCGTGCTGCGGGCGCAGGGGCGTACCGTCTATTTCTGCGGGGATAGCGGCTATTGCCCGCACTTTCTGGAGATCGGGGCCCGGTTCCCCGGCATCGATCTGTCACTGCTTCCCATCGGCGCTTATGAGCCGCGGTGGTTCATGCGGCAGATGCACATGGACCCTGCCGACGCGGTGCAGGCCCACCTGGATCTGGGCAGCCGCCGCAGCATCGGCATGCATTATGGGACCTTTGCAGGCCTGACTGACGAAGGCATCGACGATCCTGTCAACGCCCTTGCCACCGCCCGCGCCGCGCACGGGTTGGGGGAGGCGGATTTTGGCACGCTGGAGGTTGGCCGGACGCGCGTCGTGTGACAGCGTCCTTCTCTCCCAAACTCCTCTGGCACTGCATTCGGTTAACCGGACGCGGCGCCAGCGATACGCCTTAGCGCTTCCCCCAGTCCCGCCACATCTGTCGGTAGGCCTGTTCGACCTGCGCCGCGAAACCATAGGGATCACAAAGCGGGCTGGCCTGCATCAGCGGGCGCAGGGTCCGGCGCAGTGTTTCCAGGCGGTCCAGGTCGCTTGCCAGCCGGGCGGCGATATCGACATAGGCCGCCATGTCCGGTGCCACCAGATCGTCCAGCCCGATCCGGTGCAGCAGGCTGGCCGTTACGCGGGCGACATGGTGGGTGCCCAGCAGGGTGACGACCGGCACGCCCATCCACAACGCCTCACAACTGGTCGTCGTTCCGTTATAGGGGAACGGGTCCAGTGCGATATCCAGGCGGTCATAGGCGCGCAGATGGTCGCTCTGGTCCGGTATCTGCGGCAACAGGTCCACCCGCTCATCCGTGATACCGGCGTCCCGAAACTGGTTTCGATAGCGGGCAAGGGTGGTGGGGTCCGCGAAGGAACGGCTTTTCAGGGTCAGGCGGGCGGTCGGCACCCGCTTCAGAAGCGTCGACCAGAGAGCCACCACCTCCGGCGTGATCTTGGCATTATTGTTGAACGATCCGAAGGTCACATAGCCATTGCGACGCGCCGGCAGATCGGATGAGGGTGCGGTGTCCAGGGCGGGCCGGAAACAAAGGAAGCCATCCTCCAGCCGAACCAGCTTTTCCAGATACCATTTGTCGGTGACGCCCGGCGGGTCGGCGATCGCGTCGGTCAGCCTGTAATCCATGGTCGTCATGCCGGTGCCATCGGGATAGCCCAGCCAGGTGACCTGCACCGGGGCTGCCCGGCGGGCGAAGATCAGGAGACGGCAGTCGCAGGTATGACCGGCCACATCGACCAGAATATCGATGCCATCGGCACGGATACGGTCCACCGCCTCTTCATCGGTCAGGTCGGTCAGCGAGAACCAGTGACCCGTGATGGAACGGAACCGGTTGGTGACCGCGTCATTCCGTTTGGAGAGCGGATAGCAGAATATCTCCACCTGGGACCGGTCATGCCCGCGCAGCAGCGGTTCCAGGAAGCAGGAGACCGCGTGGCCGCAGAAATCCGGCGAGACGTAACCGACGCGCAGGCGACGACCGGGCGTCCTGTCGTTGACGAAGGGGTAGGGGGCCTCCGGCGCCAGTGCCGCCGCATGACGCTCCCCCCAATGGCGATGGGCGCGGAAGATCACCTCTGGCGGGACATGCGGCGTGTAGTGCAATGCGAACAGCATGTTGGAATGAAGCAAGGGCAGGGTGGGATGCATTTCCAGCGCATGCTGGAACAGGGTGATCGCGTCGGTAACGCGTCCCTGTTCCTTCAACACCTCCCCCAGATTGACATAAGGCTGGGGCAGGTTCGGCTGCAGGCGCATGGCCGTGCGATAACATTCCAGCGCCTGGGTCAGTTCGGAGGCCGATTTGTGCATATCGCCCAGGTTGGACCAGGCCTCCGCCATGTCGGGGCGCAGCCGGATGGCACGACGATACGCCTGCTGCGCCTGATCGCCGCCGCCCAGATTGCGCAGAATGTTGCCCAGATTGAACCAGGCCTCCGCATAGTCGGGCTTCAGCGCGATGGCCATCATGGCAACCCTGGCGGCCTGGGTGTCGCGGCCCAGGTCGGTGAGCAGACAGGTCAGGTTGTTATAGACCGAGGCATCGTCGGGGTTGGCACGGATGGCGCGGCCATAGCAGGCTATCGCCTCTTCCCACCGCCGCTGTGACCGCAGCAGGATGGCATAGTTATTGTTGGCAAAGGGATGGTCCGGGTTCTCCGTCAGGACCGCCTTGTAAAGGTTTTCGGCTTCCCGCTGGTTGCCTTGCCGGTGGTGGGCCACTGCGGTTTCGAACAGGTTGCTCACGATCTATCCCCCTGGCGCAGCAGGCCGGCGTCGGCCAGGATGCGGCGCAGCTTGCGCGCGGCCTGGTCCCAAGTGAAATTGCCCAGCAGATGGGCGCTGGCATCGGGCAGGCCCTTGTCGCGGCCGGCGATGATGTCCGAAATGATCCCGGCCGCCACCGTTTCATCCGGGTTCCACCAGTCCAGGCCAAAAAAGGGTTCCCATGGCTCGGTGCTGTAGGGCAGGTGGGCCGGGCCGGTGGTACAGGGGATCAGGCGGGCGAACCGTTCATCCAGATAATCCAGGTAGGAGGAATGGGCCGGCGCGATCAGACCCATGCCCATGGCCCCTGCCTTGGACAGCGGCAGGTCCCAGCCCTCGCCATGCGACAGGCTGAAATAATGGTTGGCGGTGCGGAACAGGCCCGTCATCTCCGCCTCGCTCAACGGCTGGTCGATCAGCACGATGGGGGCGGCGTCGGTGAAGGCGCGGCCCACATGGTCCTGTGTCTGCCGCACGATGTTTTGCAGGTGACGGCGCGCCGCCTCGGTCCCGCCCTTGCCGGGTTTCAGGATCAGCACGGCATCGTCGTCCCGGTTGGTGGCGCGCAGCCAGACGCGCAGCACCCCGTCCAGATTCTTGCGCGGAATGGCGTCGGAGACGTTGAGGAACCGGTGGCGGTAGCTGTCGACCCGGCGGCCATGGCCGTCCACCAGGGTCAGGGGCGGGGCGTCGGCCGCGGCCGGTTCGGCATCCACGCCCAGCGGGCAGACGCGGATACGGTCCTCCGGATAGCCCTGCGACGCCCAGGCGACGCGGGAGCTTTCCGTGGGCACAATCACCATGTCGGCGGCCAGACTCTGCTTCGCCCAGGTGCGGGAGATACGGGGGCCTTCGAACATGGAATAGAGGATGGTGGCCAGGCCGGGGATCGGTTCCACCGCCAGCGGCACCATGATGTTGATGGCGGCCTTGGCCCCCACCGGTGCCTCCAGCGGTTCGTCGGCCCAGGTCTCATGCCCGAAGACGCCGATCACCTGCAACGGCACCTGCTGCCGGCGCAGGGTCTGGATATAGCGACGGCCCATGTGGGCATAGCCGCTGGCGGTGGAGAAGGGGCCGCGCAGAAGCAGGCCGTCACCGGGGCCCGGCCCCTGGGCGGCGGCCGACTGGCTGGCCGCGTGGTAGCGCTGGCAGCGCAGCGCATGCTTGATGGCGTCGTCGTTGGTCGGGTCCAGTTTCAGCGCGCGGCGCAGCGGGTGCAGGGCCGCCTGCCAGCGGCCCCGGCGCAGCAGGGCGCCCGCCCGTTGCACATAGGGGTAGGTGTTCTGCGGGTTCACAATGGTGGCCGCATCCAGCGCCAGGATGGTCCGGTCCAGATCATGGGGTGCCCAGGCCAGGGACTGGTTGATGCGGATGCCCTCATCCTGCGGCGACAGGCGCGCGGCCCGGTCGGACAGCCGCGCGGCCTGTTCCCGGTCGCCGCGCCAGGTATTGCACAGAAAGCCCAGCCGGTCGCAGGCCAGGGCGCTGGCCGGGTTCAATACCAGCAGATGCCGCAGATAGCGCCAGGCCTCCCCCTGTTCCCCAGCGCTTTGCAGCGCCAGGGCAAGGTTGGTGACCAGATGTTCATGGTTGGGCCAGCGGGCCACGGCTGCGCGCAGAACCTGGATACCCTCCGCCGTCGGTGGGGTCGAGGTCAGGCAAACGCCCAGCAGATTGTGGGCCAGCGGATCGTCGGGTGCCTCCACCACCGCCTGCCGTGCGGCGGCAATGGATTGCGGGCCGCGTCCGGCGCGGTGATGGGCGACGGCCTGGGCGTAGGCGTCCATGTTCTTACCTGTACGGGTCGGGCTGCGACAGGAAACGGTGGACATAGTCGCTCACCCCTTCCTCCAGCCCTGTCATGGGTGCGGTGTAACCGGCATCGCGCAGGCGTCCCAGGTCTGCTTGGGTGAAATACTGGTACCTGGCGCGCAGAGGCTCCGGCATGTCGATATAATCGATCGCGGGCGCGCGGCCTACGGCACGGTAAAGGGCGGCCATCAGGTCGGCGAAGGACCGGGCCTGCCCCGACCCGACATTGAAGATGCCGTTGACCGCCGGATGGTCAAGCAGCCACAGGACAACGTCCACGCAGTCGCGGACATAGACGAAGTCGCGCAACTGTCCGCCATCGGCATAGTCGGGCCGGTGCGATTTGAACAGGTGAACGCGCCCGCCGGATGCCGCGATGGTGTGGTTCTTGGCCACCACGCTCATCATCTCGCCCTTGTGATATTCGTTGGGACCATAGGCGTTAAAGAATTTCAGGCCGGCCCATTGCGGCGGCCGGCGGCGGCCCCGGCGCACCTGATCGACCACGAACCGGTCGAAGGCCAGTTTCGACCAGCCATAGGCGTTCAGCGGGCGCAAGGCGGCCAGGGCCGCCGGATCATTGTCGTCGGAAAAACCCTGCGCCCCGTCGCCATAGGTGGCGGCCGAAGAGGCATAGACCAGCGGCACCTGATGCGCGGTACACCAGTCCCAGAGCAGGGTGGAGAATTTGATATTGGTGTCGGTGATCAGGTCGGCATCGGTTTCCGTGGTGGCCGAGATGGCCCCCATATGGATAACCGTTTTCACCGACCCGGCCCGCGCCGACAGCCAGCCGGGCAGTTCCTGCGGCGCCACGAAGCCGGTGATCAGGTGCTTGGCCAGGTTGCGCCATTTGTCGCCACGGCCCAGCCGGTCGCAGATCACGACCTCTTCCCCGCGCTCAGCCAGGGCGGCGGCGAGGTTGGAGCCGATGAAGCCGGCCCCGCCCGTGATGATGGTCAACGCGGTCATGGCATCACCCCCACCTGTTCATGCTGCCGCATCGATAAAGCTTTCGGCGAAATCGCGCCATGTGCGTTCTGTGCGGATGAAGATCTTGCCACGGTCGGCCATGGCGCGGGCGGCCTTGCGGTCGGCGTACAGGGTCTCCAGATGCGCCACCGCTTCTTCCACCGAACTGTCGCACCAGCCCTGGCGGTTGCCATGTCGGTCGGGCACCTGTGTCTGTTGGGTCAGGGGCAGGCAATTGCCGTCGCGGATCAGGTCGCGGTGGCCGGTATTGGCCGACAGGATCACGGGCACGCCGCAGGCCATGGCCTCCATCGCCACCAGATTGGTCGCCCCTTCGCAGCGATTGGGGAACAGGGCGGCATGGCATTCGGCCAGGATCGGCGCGATCTGCGCCCGGGTCAGGAAACCCAGATCGACGAAGCTTTCCGGCGGCACCCCATGATCGGCGGCCCATTCCGCGATACGCAGCTTGTGCGTGGTGGGGTCGATGCGCGGGGCCTTGGGCGTCAGCGGGGATTCCGCGATGTCGGCGGAGGTGTGGGGCCAGGCATTGTGCCACGCGGTGACCAGCAGCGCGTCGGGATGGCGGGCCTGGAACAGGCGGAAGGCGGCCAGCACCACATCCTGGGCCTTGCGATATTCGATCTTGCCGCCGGAGAAGACGACGAACCGGTCGCCGAACAGGCCGGTGGCCGGCAGCAGGGGCATTTCCGATGGGTCCACGCCCTGCAGCGCCACGCGGACATCGGGCAGGCCACGGTCCAGCAGCAGGTCGCGGTTAAAGCTGGAATGGACGATGATACGGTCGTAGATGCGCGCCCGGTTCAGGGTGGCGGTGTCCAGCCGCGTATCCTCGAACGCGATCACGCCGATATTGCCGTCCCCGCCACGATACAGCTCCGATGGCGGGCCGGGGGTGAAGCCGTTACCCAGGGCATGCAGCGCCGTACAGTCATGCAGCTTCAGCTTTTTGCCGCCATGTTTGGCCGACAGTGCGCTGATCTGGGTATAGCCCTCCATCAGGCCTTCCAGCCTTTCACGGGTGGACGGGCGCATGGTGATGAAGGCCGGCTTTTCCAGCAGCAGCGGCGGCTGATGGCGGTCCACCAGACACAGGGCGGTATGGACACCCACCAGGCCCCAACCGTGAATCTCCGTCAATTGCCAGGTCAATGCCAGATTCTGCGCCAATCCCAATCCCCAACTGCAACCACATACCAGCGGCCTTTATCCCCGACTGATCGGGATCAAAGGCTTCGGCGGCATGTGCCGCCGCCGCACCCATCGGCGCGGATGCCATCGGTCAAGATTATTGACCGATGGGGCATCAGATAAAAAAGGGCCGATCGGTACCTTGGCACCGGTCGGCCCCCTTTGTCAGCAAGATGGATCATCCCCCGAAGGTGATGTTGCCCGTCCCCAGCCTGGCGTTCGACACCACACCCAGCAGCTTGATTTCGCTGGACGCGATGTTCTGGTCGCCGTTGGTCTTCGTGACCACGAAGATGCCGGTGTCCTTGTCATCGCTGGCCAGCACCATCACGCTGCCGCCCGCCTGCGGATTGTTCAGGGCGCCGATGGCGGTACGGATGGCGGTCAGACTGTCATCGTTCAGGCTGCTGGTCGCGGTGGTCAGGCGCACCACCTCGTCCGTCGCCATGTTGATCTGGCCCGTGGCGCGGTCCGCCCCCTGGACCACGCCGTCGCCGTTGCGGTCCAACTGGCTGCGCAGGCTACCGGCCAGAACCAGGCTGTCCCTCGCGGTCTGGAAGTTGGTGATCTGGTCGAAGCCGGTATTGGCCCCCGCCAGCGCACCATCATCGGCATTGCGATAGACGATCTGGTCCGCGGCATTGCCGGTACCCAGCGTGATCTGGTCGGCCCCGGCCCCGCCTTCGAAGCGGATGGCCTTGGTGTCGGCCACGGTGACGATATCCGCCCCGGTGCCGCCGGTCAGGGTCTCGATCCCGCTGACGCGGACGATGCCGCCCTGGCTGCCCAGGGTGATCACGTCCTTCGCGGCACCGCCGATCAGGGTTTCGATGCCGCTGACCAGCATAGTCGCGCCGCCATTGCCCAGCGTCACGATGTCGGTACCTGCACCGCCCAACAATGTTTCCAGCCCACGGACCAACAGGCTGTTGCCATCATCGGCCAGTTGCACGCTGTCGATGCCCTTGCCACCCACCAGCACGTCAATGCCCTTGGCCCACAGCGAGCCGCCAGCCGGACCGGTGAAGACGAAGTCGGTGCCCGCACCGCCGATCAGGCTTTCGATGCCTTCGACGCTGATCGTGGCGCCGCTGCCGGCCAGGGTGGCGCGGTCGATGCCCGCACCGCCGATCAGGGTTTCCAGGCCCGTCACCGCGATGTCGTTGCCGCCATCGCCCAGGGTGATGTGATCGCGACCCGCGGTGCCCACCAGGCTTTCGATGCCCTGCAGCCACATGGTGCCGGACCCGCCACCCAGATAGATCAGGTCGGTGGCCGGCGACCCCGTCAGGCTTTCCAGCATCTGCACATTCATGGTGAAGCCGCTGGTGCCCGTGCTGGTCACCACGTCATGGGCCGCACTGCCAATCAGCGTTTCAAGCTGGGTCACCGCCATGGTGGTGCCGGCCGTGCGGGTGAAGGTGACCACGTCCTGGCCGATATTGCCGATGATCGTGGCATAGCGGTCGACGGACAGCGTGGCGCCCGAGGCCGGCAGGCGCAACACATCCTCCACGGCGGTGATGGTCACGACCTTCTCGCTGTTGGCCGTGCGGGCGTCGAGATCGGAAGTCTGAACCAGAAGCTGCGCCGTGGCGACATTGTCGCGGGAGGTGAACAGCAGGGTGGCCAGTGTGGCATTAACGTCCGCCGCACTGCCCGTGATGCGGATGACGGTGTCGCTGACCTGGGTCAGGCTGGCGGTTCCGGCCAGTGTCACCGCCACAGTGCCGTCGGTCGGGGTCAGGGTGACGGAGAGGACCGGACTGTCCGCATCCGCCACACTGATACCGGTGATGGCGGTCGCCGCCCCGCGCGGAACGGTGACGCCATCCGGTGCGGTGGTCTGCGGCGGTTGCAGCACCTCGATCGTGATCAGATCGCTGTCATTCGGCGTGATGTCGTCGCGGTCATCCGTTTCGATGCGCAGTGTGGCCGTCGGACGGCCCAGCAGGCCGGTGAATTCCACGCTGGCCAGCGACTGCCGCACTGCGGCCGTCGAGCCCGCCAGGATCAGGGCGCCGTTCGCCCCTTCCGTAACTGTCACATCACCGAAGCGGGTGACCGTGACGATGCCGTCAGTCGGCGTCAGGGTGACGGTCAGGGCAGGACTGTCGGTATCGGCGACACTGATGCCGATGATTTCCTGCGGCACGCCGGCCACCACGGTCGGCTTCACCGGCAGGATATTTTCCGGTGCCACCGCCACGCGCACCGCGATGGTGCGGTCGTCGCTGAGCGGGACCGAACCGTCGCCCGCCACGATGCGCAGCGAGCCGGCGGCGCCGCTGCCATCGGGCGTGAAATAGAGCCCGGCCAGGG
Organism: Niveispirillum sp.; assembly: GCF_017996735.1. Classification (GTDB taxonomy): domain Bacteria; phylum Pseudomonadota; class Alphaproteobacteria; order Azospirillales; family Azospirillaceae; genus Niveispirillum. The sequence goes on along the minus strand of NZ_JAGOGJ010000059.1, from coordinate 10,720 downwards.
TGGCGTTCACATCCGCCAGCGTGCCGGTCAGGGTCACGCTGCCGCTGCCCCGGCTCTGGCTGGCAGGACCCACCAGCGTGATGGCCCCGCCCGTCGCGGTCAGGGTCACCATGACCGTGCCGCTGCGGGCGGCCTGGACGGCGATGCCGCTGACCAGACTGCTGCGGCCCGCCAGCACGGCGGTGGCATCCGGGGCGGTGACGCGCGGGCTGGCCGGGTCGTCGTTCAGGATGATGCCGCTGGCCTGGCCACCCTGGATGTCCATGCCGCCCGTGGCGTTGGAGAGGGAGACGGTAAACCGTTCATCCGCTTCGACCAGACCATCGCCGCTGACATTGATGGTGATGGTCTTCGTGGTCTCCCCAGCCGCGAAGCTGACGGTACCCGACGGCAGGATGCCGCCGAAATCAGCCGCATCCAGGCCGGAATTGCCGCTGACATGGTAATCGACGGAAGCGGCGCGCAGGTCGGCGCCCGTGCGGGTAACCTGGAAGGTGAAGGCGGTGATGCCGCTGTCACCTTCCGCCTTGACGCTGTCCAGGGCAGTGATCGACAGGCGGGTGGGGATGATGGTCCCCACGTTTGTCCCGGCAATGGCGGCATCCAGGCTGGCGCCCGTCAGGCTGGCCAGGGCTGCCTCCAGGCTGCCGGCAGCCACACCATCGCGCAGGGCCGTGACGGCATCTGTCTGCATCACGACCTGTACACGGGCCATGGCAGTCAGGGCCGCCAGCGGATCGGTAGTGGCGGAAGCCGCTTCGATCTTGGCATTGCCGGCCGCGATGATGGTGCCGGCGGCGGCGGACAGGCTGTTCACCTTGGCCGCGTCGACACCGGGCAGCCGTGCCGCCGCCCCGCGCAGGATGCCGGCCAGCGTGGCGCTGTCGGCCAGATCCAGGGTGGCGCCGGCCGGCAGCGCGCGGATGGCGTCGGCCAGTGCGTCCAGGACCGCCTGACCCGCCTGTCCGGGGGCCAGCGTCGCGGTGGCTGCACCGTTCATCACGGCCGTGCCATCCACGATCAGATTGGCGATCTTCACGGCCTCCGCCTGGGCTTCCACCGCGCGGGCCACCTGGGTCGCCGTGGCGCCGGGCGCGGTGGCCGCCTGCAACGGATCGACATTCAGCAGGTCCAGACCCGCATCGATGCCCAACGCCGCCTTCAACTGTGCCGCCGCCGCCAGATTGGCCTCGACGGTCGCCTGACGACCCGCCAGCCCGACGATGGCGCTGGTCAGCGGGTTGATGACGGTGGCACGTGCAGGGGCCTCATAAACGCCTTCGAAGCGCTGGCCCGTGGAGATGTCGGTACCGCCCACCATGATGTAGACGCCGCTGCCACCCGCGATCGCGTAATTGCCGGCGGCATCAGTGATGGCGCTGACCTCGCCCGCGTCCAACAGTCCGTTGCCGTTGGTGTCGGCGAAGACCTGGGCGCCGCTGATATAGCCGTCGACCGTCTTGCCACGGACATAGTTGACCACGATGTCGGCGAAATCAGCACCGGACAGGCTGAAGTTCGGCACGGCGGTATTGCCGGCCGCGTCGCGGATGCCATCGGCACCGGTGATCAGGCCGGCCACGGAAATACCGTCGCCATCCACATCGCCATTGCCCACCACATAGCGGAAAGTCAGGACATTGCCGCCCGATCCACCCACATAAACGGCCTGACGCGCCGCGTCCCCGATCAACAGGCCCAGGGATGGGGTGCCGGTGACGGTTACCGCCTCGCTGAAGGTGAGGGTGATGTCGATGCTGTCGCCGGGGAAGCGGACCCCGCCCGCCGGTGCGCCGACATCGGTCACCTGCGGCGGCAGACGGTCGCGCACACCGTCCAGGATGGTGCCGCTGGCGGTGGAGGGATCGTTGATGCGCGGTGTCAGGACCAAGCCCGTCGCGGTCAGCCCATCCAGCGCCACGGTGAAGGTTTCGTCCCCTTCGATCAGGGAGTCGGCCCGGACCAGGATGGTGATATCCTGGCTGGACTGACCCTGTGCCAGGGTGACGGTGCCCGACGGCAGCACATCGCCCGCGAAGTCGAACCGGTCGATGCCGCCGCCCGCATTGATGCGCCAGTTGACGCTGACCGTGCCGTCGGTGGCCGCCGTCTGACCCGCCGTGCGGCTGATCGTGAAGGTGTAGGCAACCAGTTCATCCGCCGTCGGTTCCACCTGGACGGACGAAGTGCCCGCCTTGACGGCGATGGAGATCAACTGCTCCTCGGCGATGGCGATATCCACCGCGCTGGTCAAATCCTTCTGCCCGTCGCTGACGGAATAAGTGACGCGGCCCGCCGAGCCGGAGAAGCCGGGATCGACGCGGAAGGTCAGCCCCGCCAGTTCCGCCGCCGACAGCACCGATCCCAGGGCCACGGGCCGGCCATCGGCATATTGCAGCACGCCGTGGCTGGGCAATTCACCGATGGTGACCGACAACGCGTTGCCGTCCGGATCGACCGGCATGTCAATGGACAGGCCGATGGCACCGGAATTCTTGGCGATGGTGACCTGCTTGGGTGCCTGGATCAGCGGGTCGTTATTCTCACCATCGATGATGATGGTGACGGTGGCCGTGGAGGTCAGCCCACCCTTGTCGGCCATGGTGTAGGTAAAGCTGTCCTGGCCCGTGGTGCCCGACGGCAGATACTTGAAGGCGCCGTTGGGGTCATAGACATAGCTGCCGTCAGCATTGACCTGCAGCTTCGCACCCGACGCCAGCGTCAGGGTGCTGCCCACCGCACCGGTGCCGTTGACGCCGATGATGGTGCGCGTGTCGCCCTGGTCGATATCGGTATCGTTATCCAGCAGGCCGGAGCCGACCAGAACGCCCGTTTCATTGACGCGGCCCGTGTCGTCCCCAGCCACCGGGGCCTGGTTGACGTCGGCGATGGACAGGGCAAAGGTCTGCGACGCCGTGGCGCCGGCCTTGTCGGTCGCGGTCACGGTCACGCTCAGCGTGCCCGCATCCTGGAAGCCCGGCGTGCCGCTGAACCGGCCCGTCGTGGCGTCGAAATCCAGCCAGGAGGGCAGGGCACCACCACCCGCCAGCGTGGCGGACAGGGTTATGGCATCGCCCGTATCGACCTCGACGAACGCGTTGGCGGGCAGTGCCAGGGTGAAGGGTGATCCTTCGCTCAACGCCTGGTCACCGATGGCTGTCCCAATGACCGGCGCATCATTCACCGGCGTCACGGCCAGGTTGATGGTGCCGCTTACCGGGGCATTGCCGGCAATATTGTCCGTGACCAGCAACAGAACGCTGGTCGACCGGTCATTATTCAATGTCGGCACAAAACCGGCTGCCGACAGGGCGGCGTTGATCTGCGCGATCGTGCCCGTGGCCGTCCAGACACCCGTTGCCGGGTCATAGGTGCCACCACCCTCGATCCGTCCCAGGGCGGGATCGGCCAGTGTCAGCGTCGCCGTCAGGACGGCGTTTGTCGGAGCCTCGATCAGGCTGGCGCCCGCCAGGGAGATGGCGCCACTATCCTCCACATAGGACAGATCCTGTGACAGGCCGGTGGCCGTGATCCGCGTCTGACCCACGATGAAGGGCGCGCCGGACAGCGCGCTGGCAAGGTTGTTACCGGCAATGTCGGTGATGCCGCTGCCATGCACGGTCAGGGCAACGGTGCCGCCACCCGTAAGGCCGGATGCCGTGACCTCGATAGTGTGGGCATCAACAAGGCTGATGCCACCGATCGTGCCCGTCGCCGTGCCCGTGCTGGTCAGTCCGAAGGCGGCGGCGGTGGCACCGCCCACCGGTTCGGAGAAGGTGACCCGCCAGGTGACGCTGTTGGCGTCGCTGGCCGGATTGCCCAACAGTTCAACACCGGTAACTGTGGGGGCCGTGCCGTCCACGATGATGGCGGTGCCGGCGCTGGGGTCGCTGACCAGACCGGATTTGCCGGTGGCCGTGGCGCTGAACACCAGTGTCCCGGCCGCGTTGGCATCGACCGTGAAGCTGTAGGTGCCATCGGCACCGGCCACGGCGGTCAGGCCGCTGGCCGTCCCGCCGATCAGCAGATTGACCGTGGCCCCGACCTCCGCCGTGCCGGTCAGCAGCAGGCTGCCGGTCCGGGTGATGCCGTCGCTGGCCGAGACGCCGAGATCGCTGCCCGCCGCAAGGACGGGGGCGGATGGCGCCTTGGTCTGGGTCAGGATGGAGAGCGTGAAGCTCTGCTGGCTGAGACCGCCGCTGCCGTCGCTGGCCTGGACCGTCACGGTCCGGTCGCCGCTGATGTCGGCCGTCCAGGTTACGCCTTCCTTGACGGTGACCAGACCGGTCGTTGTGTCGATGGCAACCAGACCACCGGCATCTTCCAGCAGGCTGTAGGTGACGGGGGAGTTGCCGGGATCGGTGGCGGCGGCGGTAATGCCCACCGCCGTACCGGCCGCTGCCCCCACCTTCACCTGATTGGCGGATGCGTCCGTGTCGACAGGCGCGGTCGGGACGACGTTGGTGACGGCGATGGTGAAGGTCTGGCTGCTGACACCGCCCTTCCCGTCGCTGGCCTGGACGGTAATGGCGTGGCTGGCCGCCGTTTCATGATCCAGCTTGGTGCCATCCTTCACGGTGACCACACCGCTGGTGGCATCGATGGCAAAGCGGCCGCCGGCATCGTCGGTCAGGCTGTAGGTGAGGGCGGTGGCGCCGGGGTCCGTGGCGCGCACGGTCAGGCCCGTGGCCGTCCCGGCGGCCGCCCCTTCGGCCACGCTGTTGGCCGCGTTGTTGTTATCCACCGGGGTGGTCGGGGCGACATTCGTGACGGCGATGGTGAAGGTCTGGCTGCTGACACCGCCCTTCCCGTCGCTGGCCTGGACGGTGATGGCGTGGCTGGCCGCCACTTCATAATCCAGCTTGGTGCCATCCTTCACGGTGACCACACCGCTGGTGGCGTCGATGGCGAAGCGGCCACCGGCATCGTTGGTCAGGCTATAGGTGACCGGCGACTGGCCGGGATCGACCGCCAGAGCGGTAAGCCCGACCACCGTGCCGGCCGCCGCCCCTTCCGCCACCTGATTGGCGGCATTGTCGCTGTCCACGGGTGCGGTCGGCGGGGCATTGGTGACGGCGATGGTTACGGTCTGGCTGCTGACGCTGTCCTTGCCGTCGCTGACCATGGCCGTGATCGTGTGACTGGCCGCCGTTTCGAAGTCCAGCTTGCTGCCATCCTTCACGGAGACCACGCCCGTGGTGGCATCAATCTGGAACCGTCCGCCGGCGTCGTCGGTCAGGCTGTAGACCAGCTTGGCGCCGCCCGGATCGGTGGCGGCCATCGTGACGCCCACCAGGGTGCCGGCGGCAGCCCCTTCAACGACGCTGTTTGAGGTCGGGTCCGCATCGACCGGAACGGTCGGGGGAACGTTGGCGACGTTGATGGTCAGTGTCTGGGAACTGGTCAGACGGCCATCGGAAGCCTCCACCGTGATGGCATGGCTGGTCGCCGTCTCGTAATCGATCAGCTTTCCGTCGGCGACGCTGACCAGACCGGTGACCCGGTCGATGGTGAAGCGGCCGCCTGCATCATCGGACAGGCTGTAGGTAACCGTGCTGACGTCGGAAGCGGTGACTGAGCCCACAGCGGTGCCGGTCGCGGCCCCTTCCAGAACGGAGCTGAACTGCCCCGCGATATCGCTGGGCGCCTTGGTGTCGACAAAATGCACGCTGGTCCCGTTGAACGGGGTCGTCAGCAGGTTGCCGGCAAGATCCTTGATGCCGCCCGACAGCACATCCAGCCGCAACTGGCCTTCGCCGTCGATCTGGTCAAGCGTGACGGTATAGGTGTCGCCGCCGCCCGAGACCGAGATCATGTTGTAGGAAATCGGCCGGTTGTAACCGGAGGCGTCGGTGATGACGAAGTCCGACAGATCCACGCCGGTGACCACTTCGGAGAACTTCACCTCGAAGCTCATGGAAGAAACGGTCGCGGCGTAGGCGGTGGTGGGCCGGGACGAGGCGGCGGTCGGATTGACCGTGTCGATGGTGATCAGGGTCGAGCCAGCGCTCTCCCGCGTGTAGAGATTGTCCAGCGTAAGTCCGGCGCGACCCAGCAGCGTCACCGTGATGCTGCCATTGACGGTCAGCACGGCATTGGCGCCGCTATCAACGATCGTGATCTGGCTTTCGTTGTAGACGCTGCCCGTGATGCGCAACTGCTCATTTTCCGACAGGTCGGTCACGGTGTCGCCATCGTTCACATCGAACAGGTCGATACCGCCGCCACCGGTCAGCCGGTCGGAGCCGGCCCCGCCGATCAGCGTGTCGTTACCGGCCCCACCGGTCAGCGTGTCATTGCCGGCTCCACCATCCAGCACGGCGTCGATGATGCCTGCCGTGGTGAACAGGCCATTATTGGCCGTTGCCACCCTGATGACATCGGCTGCGGTGCTGCCGATCACGGTTTCCAGCAGCCAGACGGTCATACTGCCGCCCGTGGACAGGGTGACCATGTCCAGACCGGCGCCGCCGACGACGGTTTCCAGTTGCGACACCAGCATGCTGCTGCCGCCAGAACCCATTCCGGTTACGACATTGGTGCCGACACTGCCGATCAGGGTTTCCACCTGCGACACCATCATGGTGAAGCCCAGGGTGCCGTTGGCGCGCATGACATCGGTGCCGGAGCCGCCGATCAGCGTTTCCAGCCGCGAGACGGCCATCGTGTTGCCGCCGCTGCCCAGTTGGATCAGGTCTTCGCCGCGATTGCCGGTCAGCGTCTCCAGCAGGGAGACCAGCATGGAGGAACCGGTGGTGTTGATGACGGTGACATTTTCGACGGCACTGCTGCCGGTCAGCGTCTCCAGCAGGTCCACCGCCACCCGCGAGCCGGCAGTGTTGGTCAGCGTGACGACATCCTTGCCCACATTGCCGACGATGGTCTGGTAGGCATCGACACTGACCGTCGAGCCGGTGGACGGCAGGTGGAGGACGGCGGAGGGAACGAAGATGGTTACGGTGGTCAGCGCACCGCCCAGCGACAGGGTTTCGGTGGGCGTATAGACGGTCTCCACCCCCGATACCAGGATGGTGGCCGCGTTATCGGTGAAGGTGACGACGTCATTGCCGCTGTTGCCGATCAGCGTTTCCAGGCCGACGGCCGACAGGGTGCTGCCGCCGGTGGCGCCCAACTGTACGATGTCCACCGTGTCGTCGGCGCCGATGACCTCTTCGATATTGCTGACGGTGACCAGGGCTTCCAGCATCGTGACCGTCACGGTCGCGCTGCCGTCGGGCATCTGCCGGTCGACATTCACACCTTTCAGCACTGCCACATCATAGCCGTCGCCACCGGTCAGGGTCTCGATCAGCGAGACGGCCAGCGTGTTGCCATCGGTGGCCGCACTGGTCAGCGTCACGATGTCGGTGCCGGCACTGCCGGTCAGTTCCTCCAACGCGGCGACCGTGATGGTGTTGCCGGAACTGCCGCCCAGGGTGATGGCATCATGCAAGCTGCTGCCGGTCAGCGTTTCCAGATGGGTCACCGTCAGGGTGCCGCCAGCGCCCATGATGATATGGTCGATGCCGTCGCCGGCATCGATCGTCTCCATCAACGATACCGTCACGGTATCATTGCCGCCGCCCAGGGTCGCGGTATCGGCGCCCTTGCTGCCGATCAGGGTCTCGACACCGGTGACGCTGACATTGCTCAACAGGGTCGGGACGTTACCGACGGTGACCAGCGAAGCTTCCAGCGTCACGACATCGGTGCCGATGCCGCCAATGATGGTTTCGATCTGCGACACCATGATCTGGTTGCCGCTGCTGCCGAGCGTCACGCTGTCCATGCCGGTGTTGCCGGTCAGCGTTTCGACCTGCGAGACCAGGATGCTATTGCCGCTGGTGCTGGTCAGGGTGACGACATCCGTACCGGTGCCGCCCAACAACGTCTCGATCCCCTGTATGGCCAGGGTGATGCCGGCGGTTCCGGTGTCGGTGACGACATCGACATTGCTGCCGCCGGTCAGGGTTTCCAGCAGGGCGATGGCGAAGGTGCCGCTGGCCGCCGCCGTGACGACATCGGTGCCGACGCCGCCCGCCAGGGTCTCCAGCGCCTGGAACAGCAGCGTGTTGCCGCCGCTACCCAGGGTGACCTTGTCAACGCCGGTGCCCCCGGTGACGGATTCAAAATCGACCAGTGTGGTCTGATTGTCGCCGAACAGGGTGACCGCGTCGGTCCCGGCGCCGCCGACAAGGGCCTCCAACGCCGAGGCCGTCACGGTGTTGCCATTCGTCGACAGCACGACCGCAGCGGACGCGTTGTTGCCGATCAGGGTTTCAACCAGCGTGGCGGTCAGGGTGCTGCCCGCCACATAGGCAATGTCGGTGCCGCTGCCCCCGGTTACGGCCTCGAACCCGGTCAGGGAGATCGTGTTGCCGCCGCTGGCCAGAAGAGCGACATCGTTGGCGCCATTGCCGATCAGAGTTTCGACCAGGGACACGGACATCGTACCACCGGCGGTATCCTGACTGGTGATGATGTCATTGCCGGAATTGCCGGTGATGGTCTCGACCTGCGACACGGACAGGGTGATACCGCCGGCCTGCACGCCGATATGGTCATTGCCGGAGCTGCCGATCAGCGTCTCCAGCCCCGAGATGGTGACGGTCGCGCCGCTGGACAGGGCGACCACGTCGGTTCCGTTGCCACCCGTCAAGGTCTCGAACGCCGACACCAGCATGGTGGAACCGATTGTCCCCGTGCTGCTGACAACGTCGGTCCCGCTCGTGCCGATCAATGTTTCCAGGTGAGAGACAGCCAGGGTGCTGGCCGACGCCAGCGTGATCAGATCTTCACCGGTGCCGGTGCCGATGACCTGATCGATGCCGCTGATGGACAGCGTGTTGCCGGCGCTGTCCAGGATGGCCACATCGGTGCCCGTATCGCCGATCAGGGACTCTGCGAAACGGACGGCGGTGGTGTTACCGAGAGAGCCGAAGGTGATGACGTCGACACCGGCACTGGCCGTCAGCGTCTCCAGCCCGCTGATGGTGACGCTGTTGCCGAGATCGGTGAGGGTAATGATGTCGGTACCGCTGCCACCCAGCATCGTTTCCAGTGCGGACACGGACGTGGTGTTGCCGAGATTACCGAACTGAACGACGTCGGTGCCGTTGCCGCCCGTCAGCGTCTCCAGCACGGTGACCGACAGGGTGTTGCCGCCATCGGCCAGGGTGACCACATCGGTGCCGG
>NZ_JAGOGJ010000059.1:0-1425 GCF_017996735.1 Niveispirillum sp. | reverse complement strand
GGGTGTTGCCGCCATCGGCCAGGGTGACCACATCGGTGCCGGAGCTACCGAAGAAGGTTTCGATCTTTTCGATGGCCAGCGTGTTGCCGTTCGTACCGGACGCCGTGACAATATCCGTGCCCGCGCCGCCGGTCACGCTTTCGACCGCGTCGATTACGAAGGTGTTGCCGCTGCTGCTGGTGGCCAGAACCACATCCTTGCCGCCGCTGCCCAGAATCGTTTCGAGCAGGCTGACCGTGACGGTGTTGCCATTGCCGGTCAGCGTCACGACATCTTTATCACCGGCACCGATGATGGTTTCAACTGCGCTGACAGACAGGGTCGATCCCAGCGTGCCGGTGCCGTTGATGACATCCGTACCGGCCGAGCCGGCGACGGTTTCGACCATGGTCACGGACAGGGTGGTAGCCGCCGCCAGGGCGACGATGTCGGTTCCCGCCCCACCCTGCAGATACTCGATCTGCGATACGGTGGTGGTGGTGCCGCTGCTGGTCAGCGCGACAATCTCGGTGCCGGTGCCGCCGATCAGCGTTTCCAGGCCGACAGCCAGCAGCGTCGTGTCGTGACCGTCCAGGAACTGCGCCACATCCTGTCCGGCTCCACCGGCCAGGGTTTCCAGCAGGGCCACGGTGATGGTGTTGCCGCTGCTGCTGGCCAGGGTGACGATATCGGTGCCGATATCACCGATCAGGGTTTCGATCGCCGTGACCGACAGGGTGGTGCCCAGGGTGCCGGTGCTGGTCACCGCGTCCGTGGCGGTGCTGCCGGTCAGCGTTTCGATCAGTGAAATGGCGAAGGTGGCGCCGCCGGTCGCGACGGTCAGCGCATCCGTGCCCGTTCCGCCCTGCAGGTTTTCAACCCCGCCGATGGTGATGGTATTGCCGGAAGAGGAGAGGGTGATGTCGTCGATGCCGGTCCCGCCGGCAAGAGTGGCAATCCCACCCACCAGCATGGTGGAACCGCCGGTACCCGTGCTGGTCACCACATTGGTGCCAGACCCGCCGATCAGGGTTTCAAGCTGGCTCACGACAAAGGTTCCGCCGCCAAAGCCGGTGACGACATCCTTGCCGGCCCCGCCTTCAACGCTTTCCACCATTGATACGGCGATGGTGTTGCCCGCCGCGTCCAGAGTTACGACATCCGTTCCAAGATTACCGGTCAGGCTTTCCACGGCCGACACCGACATGGTTCCGCCACTGCTGCCCATCAGGATATGGTCCAGCCCCGCGCCGCCATTCAGGTTTTCGATCAGGGAGACCAGCATGGTGGCCCCGGACGGACCGGTGGTAGAGACATGATCGGTTCCGCTGGAGCCGATCAGGGTCTCGACGGCCTCAACCGACATGGTGGAGGGTGAGGTAAAGGTCACCACGTCCGCGCCGCTGCTGCCGATGACTGTGCGATAGCCCGCGATATCATTGGCGC
>NZ_JAGOGJ010000196.1 GCF_017996735.1 Niveispirillum sp. | reverse complement strand
GCCCAGGATTGTGTCATTGTCGTGCGTGCCCGTATAGAACACGGAATGCGCGGCATAGCGGTTGGGATCGTAATGCCAGGGTTCAAAATGGTCGCCCCATTCGAAGGGCAGCACCCGCATGCCGGGGAAGCCGAAATGATCGCGCAGCCGCTCCACCTCCGGTGTGATGACGCCCAGGTCTTCGGCGATGATGGGCAGTTCGCCGAACCGGTCCTTTAAGGACTGGAACAGTTCATAGCCGGGGGCCGGCACCCAGCGGCCATTGATGGCCGTTTCTTCGTGGGCCGGGATTTCCCAATAGGATTCGAACCCCCGGAAATGGTCGATGCGGACCATGTCGACGGTTTCCAGCGTCTTGGCGATGCGCCGGTGCCACCATGAAAAACCTTCGGCCCGGTGCGCGTCCCAGCGATAAAGCGGGTTGCCCCAGCGCTGACCGGTCGCACTGAAATAATCGGGCGGGACACCGGCCACGATGGTGGGCCGGCCCGACCCGTCCAGTTCGAACAGGTCGCGACGCGACCAGACATCGGCGCTGTCGCCCGCCACGAAGATGGGGATATCGCCCATGATGCGGATGCCGCGCGCATTGGCATCCTTCTTCAAGGCCAGCCATTGCCGGAAGAACAGGAACTGCTGCACCTTGATCTTCTTGATCTCGAAGGACAGCGTGTGCCGCGCCTCCCCGATGCCGATGGGGTCACGGCTGGCATACAGCGCGTTCCAGTCCATCCAGGCGGCCCCGCCATGCCTGGCCTTCAACACGGTGTAGAGCGCGTAATCATCCAGCCATTCGGCATCGTTGCGGGCGCGGAAAAGCTCGAAATCGCCCCATTCATCATCCTGGGAGGACCGTTTCAGGAAGTCGCCCGCCACCACGTCCAGCGCCGCCAGCTTGGTCGCCGCCACCCCGTCATAATCCACCCGTTCGGCGTCGTTCCCCGACAGCCGCGACAGGATGGATGCATCGGCGAACCCGTCGCGGACCAGATCGTCGAAGCTGATCAGCAGCGGGTTGCCGGCAAAGCTGGACAGGGCCGAATAGGGGCTGTTGCCCAGGCTGGTGGGGGCCAGCGGCAGGATCTGCCACACGCTCTGTCCCGCCGCCTGGATGTCGGCCAGGAAAGTCCGGGCGGCGGGCCCCATATCGCCGATGCCATGCCCGCCGGGCAACGAGGTCGGGTGCAGAAGAAGGCCGCTGGCACGCTGAATATTCATGGTCGGGCGGGTCTTTCCACTGGGGGCCGGGGCTGGGTCGTGATCCTATCATCCCGACCCAATCTGCCCATGATTTCGTAAGCCATGCTGCATTGCAACAGTTGCGCTGACGTGTAACGCTGTTACTCTAATGGGGGATGCGTTCGGGGCGTTTTTGTTACGGGGTGCCAGATGCCGGAATCGCCATTGCCGCGGGGAATCGGCAAGCAGGGTGGACAGGCGGTGAAGACCGCGTTGGACCGGTTGTTCGACCATGTGAACCGTGTGATCCTGGTGCGTCAGCACCCGATCACCGGCCTGCTGCCGGCCAGCACCGCCGTCACGGTCCATGGCAATTACACCCATGCCTGGGTACGCGATAACGTCTATTCGATCATCGGTCCCTGGGCCTTGTCGCTGGCCTATCGCCGCCGGGGCGACAGCCCGGCCCGCGCGCGGCTGCTGGAACAGAGCGTCGTCAAGACCATGCGCGGCCTGTTGCAGGCCATGATGCGACAGGCGGCCAAGGTGGAACGGTTCAAGCAGAGCCAGGCCCCGCTGGACAGCCTGCACGCCATCTATTCCGCCAGCACGGGGGAAGCAGTGGCCGCCGATGATGGCTGGGGTCATCTGCAGATCGACGCCACCTCTCTGTTCCTGCTGATGCTGGCGCAGATGACACGGTCGGGCACCTCGGTCATCTACACGATGGACGAGGTGGCCTTTGTCCAGAACCTTGTCCACTACATCGGCCCTGCCTACCGCATCGCCGATTTCGGCATCTGGGAACGCGGGCGCAAGATCAATGACGGGGCCGTTGAACTGAACGCCAGTTCCATCGGCATGGCCAAGGCCGCCATGGAGGCGATGCAGGGCCTGGACCTGTTCGGGGAGGATGGGGGCCGTGTCGCCGTCATCCATGCCGTCCCGGACGAGATCGCGCGCGCCAGGGCCACGGTGGAGGCGCTGCTGCCCCGCGAATCCGGATCGAAGGAGGTGGACGCGGCCACGCTGGGCATCATCGGCTGGCCGGCTTTCGCCGTCGATGCGCCCGATCTGGTGGAACGCACGCGCAACGAGATCCTGACCAAGCTGGCCGGCCCCTATGGCTGCAAGCGTTTCCTGACCGACGGGCACCAGACGGTGCTGGAGGACCATACCCGCCTGCATTACGAGGCGGGTGAGCTGGAACGCTTCCGCGGCATCGAGAGCGAATGGCCGCTGTTCTATACCTATTTCTATGTGACGGCCCTGCTGACCGGCGATGCGCGCGGGGCGGCGTCCTGGCGGGACAAGCTGGAAAGCCTGCTGGTGGAACGCGGCGGCGACGCCCTGTTGCCCGAATTGTTCGTTGTCCCGGAAGAGGCGGTGGCGGCGGAGCGCGCCCATCCCGGCAGCCAGAAGCGCGTGCCCAACGAGAATGTACCCCTGTTGTGGGCGCAGAGCCTGTTCATCATGGGCCTGCTGATCGAGGAAGGGTTCCTGGCGCCGGGCGATGTCGACCCGCTGAACCGCCGCGCCAAGCTGAAGCCCAAGCCGCCCGTGCCTGTGCGCCTTGTCGTTCTGGCGGAGGATGACAAGGTCCGGGGCCAGTTGAAGGACCATGGCCTGTCCTGCCAGACGCTGGCCCAGGCCGGCGGGTCGATCAATATCTGCCATGTCGATGTGCTGGTCGGGGCGCTGGCTGAATTGGGACGGTGCGAGGCCCTGGGCCTGTCGGGGCGGCCGCCGCGCCGGCTGGGCACGCTGATCACGGCCTGCGGCTTCCGCTTCGCCGAACAGCCGGCGGTGATCGTGCCCACCTTTGTCGATGAACAGGACGGCTTCTATTTCACCTATGACCACCGGTTCCTGGTCGACCGGCTGTTGTCGGAAATCGCCTATATCAACCGCACCTGGACCTTCACCAAGCCGCCGCTGCTGGTCTTCCCAGTGTCGAAGGGCATGGCGGCGGGCGAAGGTTTCGCGGAACTGGCCGAAACGCTGGCCGACCTCGTCTCCGGCCGCGTGCCCGATCTGGTGGTGCGGGGCAGCGACCTGATCGATGCCTATGGCGGCGCCCGTATCGTTTCGTTCGAGGAGATCGCCCCCTCCTGCCCCGTCACGGCCCGGCCCGTGCGCGCCTGGGCCGGCGACGACGCCTTCGACTTCAAGGCGCCGCCGCCCGGCGGGGAAGATCGCCGCTGGATCGAGGAGGGGGATACGCCCTGGCTGGCCAAGTCGCTGGAGGGCGAACGCCGCGCCGACTGGTACATGCTGATGCTGCTTCTGCTGTGGGAACGCCAGGGGCGGGACTTCGTGCCCGATGGCGGCGTACCGCTGTGGCAGCGGGCGGAAAACCTGTACCGTGCCGCCGGCCATGCCGGTCGCTGGGACCTTGTCCGCCCGCTGGCCCACATGCTGAACCGCCATGATGAACGGCTGCAGGACGCGGTGAAGGAAATCGTGGTCCGGCAGAAACATGTGATCCTGGGCGCCAGCATTGTGGACCGGCCGCTGGCCAATGCCGACATCTCCAGCCGTCTGGCCACCATTGGCGGCGACCCCGCCACCCTGATGCTGCGCGAAGAGATGCTGCTGTTCAGCGGCACCCTGATCAAGGCCAGCCCGGAACTGTTCCGCTATACCCTGTCCCTGCGCCCGGCCGATCTTCTGGGCCTGCTGGTCCGGTCGGTGGCGCGCCAGCGCGGCCTGTCGGACGCGGCGGCGCTGGAGGTGCTGAAGGCCGAGGGGCCGCATGCCATCCTGACCCGCCTGCGCCGCCTGATCTCGCGCTGCCCCGGCATGACGGGGGATTTCTGCCTGCCCGTCCTGTCGCGCGGCAGCGCCGTGGACCGGCCGGAATTCGCCATGGAGGATTGGACGGCCACGGTGCTGACCGGTGGCGACTGGTGGGGATGGCGCGATACCACGGGCACGCTGCTGCCGGTGCCCGATGCGTTTTTCCAGCGGGTCTGGGGCCTGCTGCGTCATGGTGACGGCCTGATCATCGCCGATCCCAACCATCAGGAAATGCGCCTGGACAGCGCCACCCTGCGCGCCGACCGCACACCGGGCGAACGTGATTTCGCGCGGGAGGTGGAGGCGCGGCTGGACCGCATCATGGCGCCGGAATACCGGCAATTGACGGTGGAGGCGCTGTGGGCCGTGTCGGAGATGCTGTCCGTCCACAGCAATGTGCGCCTGCCGGGCCTGATCTCCACCGACCGGATCATCGCCGCCGCCGTGGAACGGCACTGGCGTCTGGCCCATCCGGGACAGGCGGAGGTGAACCAGGCCGCCGCCTGGAAAGGTTTCTACAACCTGTCCCCGGTAAAGACCGCCGAACATTTCGCCGTGGGCGCCCTGGTTCTGGCGGGATTGGCGGAAACGGTGTCCGACGCGGCCTGACCGGCTTGGTTTACCCCCGGATTTACGTTACCAATCAAGGGTAACTTTTTTCCGGGGGGAAAATGCGGTTTCCGTTCAAGGCGGGCCTGCTGGCATGGACGATGTTGACCTGTCCCCTCGCCCTGGCCGCCGCCCCGCCCGGTGCCATGCCGCGCCCCTTCGCCCCCGCCGAACAGGCGGTAAAGGTCATCTACATCAATGCCGTCCTGATCGACGGGCTCGGTGGCCCCGCAAGGCCCGGCATGGCGGTGGTGACACTGGGCGAATGGATCGCCGACATCCTGCCCATGGCCAAGCTGGACGCCGCCGCACGCGACGGCGCCACCCTCATCGATCTGGCCGGCGCCTATCTCCTGCCCGGCCTGATCGATGCGCATCAGCATATGGCGACCCCGCCCAATCGGGTGCAGGCCGAAGCACAGATGCGCCGCGACCTGTTCGGCGGCATCACGGCCGTGCGCGACATGGCCGATGATCTGCGCGCCGTCATGGAATATGCCCGCGCCGCGCGGGTGGGGGAGGTGCCGGGGCCCGACATCTTCGCCGCCGCCCTGTTCGCCGGCCCCGACTTCTTCGATGATCCGCGCACCGCAGCGGCGGCGGAGGGGGTGAAACCCGGTGGCGTGCCGTGGATGCGGGCCGTGGATGATGGCACCAACCTGGCGGAGGTGGTGACCCTGGCGCGCGGCACCTCGGCGGTGGCGATCAAGCTCTACGACAATCTGCGGCCACAGGACGTGCGTAATATCACGGCGGAGGCGCACCGCCAGGGCATGCGCGTCTGGGCCCATGGCATGGTGTTTCCCACCGCCCCGGCCGACGTGGTGGCGGCCGGGGTCGACAGCATTTCCCACACCTGTTACCTGGCCTATCAGGTCTCCGACCCCCGCCCCACCACCTATAAGGACCGGCGGCTGGTGGAGGTGGAGAAGCTGAAGAACGGCGATAATCCGCAGATGCAGGCCCTGTTCCGCGACATGGCGGCGCGCGGCATCGTCCTGGACGCCACCTTGCGCGTCTATCAGCAATATGATCGCCGTCTGGCCGCCAACCCGTCGATGAAGCCGCGCCCCTATTGCCCGCTGGATGTTGCCGCTGCCCTGACGGCCCAGGCCTTCCGCGCGGGCGTCACCATCGTGACCGGCACCGATGGCGTTCCCGGCCGCAACCATCCCTGGCCGGCGCTGTATGATGAGTTGGAATTGCTGCACAGTCATGCGCACCTGCCGCCATCGGCCGTGATCCGCGCCGCCACCCTGGAAGGGGCGAAGGTGATGGGACAGGAGGCGGAGATGGGGTCGGTGGAGGTGGGCAAGCTGGCCAATCTGGTCGTGCTGGACCGCGATCCCCTGGCCGACCTGTCCAACCTGCGCTCCATCCGCTTTACCGTGAAGCGCGGCACCCGCCTGGACCGCAGCGCCTATCAACCGATCCGCCCGGAGGAGATGCCAGAGGATGAGTGAGATTGCCCGCCGCCACCTGCTGCTGGCCGGGACCGCCACAGCCCTGCTGCCCGCCGCCGCCCGTGCCGCCAACCCGGCCCCCATTCCCGGCCCGGCCGGGGCGGTCGGCATCCGCGACATGCTGGTGGTCAATGTGCTGGGCGGGCTGGAAAATCCCAACCTGCCGCCGCCGACCAAGGATACGCCGCGCGCGCAGCGTAACCGTGTTGATGAACGGGCCTTGGCGGATGCCCGCCGCGCCGGCCTGAACGCCGTCAATGTCACCATCGGCTGGGTGGCTGGCGATGGCGACCCGTTCGAATTCAGCGTGCGGGACGTGGCCGAAAACTTGGCCCGCATCCGCAGCCAGCCGGACGATCTGCATCTGGTGCTGACCGCCGCCGATATCGAACGGTCACGCGCCGGCAACCGCATCGGCATGATCCTGGGCTTCCAGAACGGTGCCATGTTCGGCACCGACCCGTCGCGCGTCGACCTGTTTGCCGATATGGGCGTGCGGGTCATGCAACTGACCTACAATATCCGCAACGAATTGGGGTCCGGCAGCGTGATGCCGGACGATCAGGGGCTGACCCCGCTGGGCCGCGAGGTTCTGGCGCGGATCGAGGCCAACCGTGTGCAGGTGGATCTGTCCCATTCCAACCGCCAGACCTGCCTGGACGCCATCGCGGCCGCCACCCGGCCCCTGTCCATCAACCATACGGGTTGCCGCGCCCTGACCGACCTGCCCCGCAACAAGACGGATGCGGAACTGCGCGGCGTGGCTGACAAGGGCGGCTTCATCGGTATCTATTTCATGCCCTTCCTGGCCAAGGGCCGTATTGCTACCGCCAATGACGTGGCCGACCATATCCTGCATGCGGTCAAGGTGGCGGGGGAGGATCATATCGGCATCGGCACCGACGGCTATGTCACCTCCTATGACGATATGGACGCCTATATGGAGGAATTGCGGAAGGAAAACGCCGAACGCGTGCGCCTGGGCATCGCCGCACCGGGGGAAACCGCGACAACCACCCCCTTCATCATGGACCTGCGCGGCCCCGGACAGTTCCAGAAACTGGCCGATCTGCTGCTGGCCCGTGGCCTGAAATCCGCCCAGGTCGAAAAGATCCTGGGCCGCAACTACCTGCGCTTCGCGCGCGACACCTGGGGCTGAGGGCGATGACCATGCTGAAGAAATGGATGCTGCTTGCGGCGTTGGGCCTGCTGGCTTTTCCCGCACAGGCCGCCGACGATATCCGCTTCCAGAAGGCCTTTCCCGGCGCCCCCTTCTCAGAGGCGGTGGAAGTGGATGGCATCCTTTACCTGTCGGGTCAGTTGGGCAATGACGCCGCCCTGAAACTGCCCGATGGCATGGAAGCGCAGGCCCGTCAGGTCATGGAAAACATCAAGGCCGCCGTCGAACGACGCGGCCTGACCATGGACCGCGTCTTCAAATGTACGGTGATGATGCAGGACATGAAGCAGTGGGGCGACTTCAACAAGATCTACATCACCTATTTCAAACCCGACCGTCTGCCGGCCCGCTCGGCCTTCGGCAGCAGCGGCCTGGCCCTGGGCGCCCTGCTGGAGGTGGAGTGCTGGGCGAAGATGTAGGCGGTGGGGGGCCGGCACCGGCTCCCCACCCAACCTGCCCTTCATACGTGTCATTAAATTCTGACCCGTCAGAATTTAATGACTTCGGCGGCACGGGCCGCGCCGCGCCAGTCGGCGCGGATACCAAGGTCAACACTTATTGACCTTGGTATCAAACGAATGAGGGTTCCGCCTCCACGGGGAAATTCACGGAACGGGCGATAAAACACATCTCATGCGCCTTGTGATGCAGATGGGCGGCCTTTTCCACATCAGAACCGGGGGCCAGGGTCACGCGCGGGCGCAGCAGGACACGGGTGAATTGCCCGGCACCACCGGCCTCCTCCACCATCCAGCCTTCGGCCCGGTCCTCATAATCGGTCACCACGATGCCGGCACCGGCGCACAGGCCCAGATACCAGAGCTTGTGACAGGCCGACAGCGAGGCGACCAGCAGATCCTCCGGGTTCCAGCGTGCGGGATCGCCCCGGAAGGATGGATCGGACGAGCCGGGGATCGCGGGCTTGTTCCCCGCGCTGACCAGATGATCGCGGCTATAGGCGCGATAACCACTGGTACCCGTGCCCTGGTTGCCGGTCCAGGTGACGGTAACGGCGTAATGATGTTCCTTGCCGGACATGATCGTACAAATCCTTTCCGATACGGATCGACCGGTCGCATCCTATGGCCCGAAGCCGACGGGCACAGGGGCCGATTGCGCCGGTCAGCGTGGCGCCGAAAGGGATTGCGTCAGGGCGCCGACGGAAACTGGTGACCGCGTGTGGCCACTTCTGTCCGCATGTCGGGGAAGGGTTTGTTGCGGGCCAGGATTTCACCATACTGACTGTCCGCCAGCAGCGACTCGTAGGCCGCTTCGAACAGGCGGCGTTCCAGCGTGCCGGCAAACAGCTTGGAAAATCCCATATAGGAACGCTGCACCGACAGCGGCCGGCCCACGGGCAGCAGTCGGATGCCGGGATGTTCGTCATGATAACGGGCCACGGCGCGCGCATGGGCCGCCACCGCATCCAGCCGCCCGGACAGGACCAGATTCAGGGCCAGATCGACGGTCCGCACCGTTTCCAGGCGCACGCCGGGGCGCCTGTCCAGGTCCCCCCCCACGGCCCAGCCCAGCGGCACGCCGATGGTCGAAATGGAAGCCTCGTCCGGCATCCTCCCATCATCGGGCGGATGCCGGAACAGCCACATCTGGTCGACATAAAAATGCTCCCGGCTGAAGTCCAGCCAGGCATCGCGTTCCGGCGTGTGGAAGGGGCCGATCAGGATATCGGCCTGCCGCATCTCCACCTCCTTCTGGGCGCGCGGCCAGGGGAGCTGCTGGAACGCGCATTTCAGCCCGGCCCGGTCACAAGCGGCGTGCGCCAGTTCGGCACCGATGCCGCGATCGCAGGCACCACCATCTGACACGAACGGCAGGGGACCGCAAACGACGCTGACCACGGAAGGGGTGGCGGTTGAGACCGGGGTGCCCGTCTCCTGCGCCCCGGCATCCGGGGCCGGCAGCAGCAAAACCGCCGCAAGGGCGGCCGGGAGAAGCAGCCACGGGCGGCAAATGGACCGCGTCAACGACACCTGCCCTCATGATCGGCATTAGCCGGTTACGCCAGGGCACCGGGCAGCCCGCGTCCGTCGGCAGACCCGACATAGAGGCAAGCC
>NZ_JAGOGJ010000058.1 GCF_017996735.1 Niveispirillum sp. | reverse complement strand
GCTTTGAGGATGCCGTCCGCTGTCTGGAGGAATCCGGCGCCGATGGCATCATGATCGGGCGCGGCACCTATGGCCGCCCCTGGTTCATCGCCCAGGTCATGCATTACCTGCGCACGGGCGTAAAGCTGCCCGACCCGCCGCTGGCCGAACAGATGCAGACGGTCCTGGAACATTACGATGCCATCCTGGCCCATTACGGGGTGGATGCCGGCATCAAGATCGCCCGCAAGCATGTCGCCTGGTATTCCAAGGGCATGAACGGGTCGGCCGATTACCGTCATCAGATCATGACCAGCGAGGACCCGGAACAGATGAAGCAGCAGATCATCGCCTTCTATTCCGCCGCGCTGGATCGCGGCGTCACCGAGCGGATCGCCGCCTGATGGCGCGGATGCCCGCTGCCCGCCGCATCGGCGGTGATATCGATCCGACCTCCATCCTGGCTGCCTTGCCCGACCCCGTGATGGTGGTGGATGGCGAGGGGCTGATCCGCTTCATCAATCTGGAAGCCCAGGAATTTTTCGACGTGTCCGCGACCCGCGTCCTGGGCACCAAACTGACGGAGCTGATCCCGGAGGACAGCCCCGTCCTGGGCCTGCTGGAACAGGCGCGCATCACCCATGCCACCGTCTGTGAATATGGTGTCTCGGTGGAAACGGCGCGCATCGGGCCGCATTCCGTCACCATGCAGGCGGCCCCCCTGGGCGATCCGCCGGATTTTGTGGTGCTGACCATCCATGAACGTTCCATCGCGCGCCGCATCGACAAGCAACTGAACCATCGCGGGGCTGCCCGTTCCGTTGTCGCCATGGCGGCCATGCTGGCGCATGAGGTGAAGAATCCGCTGTCCGGCATCCGGGGTGCCGCGCAGTTGCTGGAAGAAAATGCCAGCGAGGATGATCAGATCCTGACCCGCCTGATCTGTGACGAGGCGGACCGCATCGTGGCCCTGGTCGACCGGATGGAGGTGTTCACCGATGGCCGTCCGCTGGAGCGGCAGGCGGTCAACATCCATGCCGTGCTGGAACATGTGCGCCGCATCGCCCAGACCGGCTTTGCCCGCCATATCCGCTTTATCGAGAAATACGACCCGTCTTTGCCGCCTGTCCTGGGCAACCGCGATCAATTGGTGCAAGTCTTCCTTAATCTGGTCAAGAACGCGGCAGAAGCCTGCCCGGAGCAGGGCGGTGAGATTCTTTTGACCACCGCCTATCAGCATGGGGTGCGTCTGGCCGTTTCCGGATCGGACAGCCGGATGCAGTTGCCGCTGCTGGTTTGCGTGGGCGATAACGGCCCCGGCATCCCCGAAGATATCCGCGCCAACCTGTTCGATCCCTTTGTTACGACGAAGATGAATGGAACCGGCCTGGGTCTTGCATTGGTGGCAAAGATAATCGGTGACCATGGTGGGGTCATCGACTTTGAAAGCGTACCAAAGCGTACGATCTTCAAGGTCTCCCTGCCGGTCACCGACCAGAACGGTCACGGAGAGGGTGCCTAAAAAATGGGCGCAACCATTCTCGTAGCGGATGATGACAGGGCCATTCGGACGGTGCTGACCCAGGCTTTGGCCCGCCTGGGGCATGAGGTGAAGACCACCGGCAACGCCGCCACATTATGGCGGTGGGTGCAGGAGGGGGAGGGCGATCTGGACATCACCGACGTGGTGATGCCGGATGAGAACGGCCTCGACCTTGTGCCGCGCATCAAGAAACTGCGTCCCGACCTGCGCATCATCGTGATGAGCGCGCAGAACACGCTGTTGACGGCGGTCAAGGCGGCGGAACGCGGGGCCTTTGATTATCTGCCAAAGCCCTTCGATCTGAAGGACCTGATGGCCATTGTGCAAAAGGCCCTGTCCACGCCGACGCCGACCGCGCCTGCGGCACCGGCACCGGTGGAGGACCCGGAGGAGGAGGCGCTGCCCCTGATCGGGCGGTCGCCGGCCATGCAGGAGATTTACCGCGTCCTGGCCCGCCTGATGGGCACGGACCTGACGGTGATGATCACGGGTGAAAGCGGCACCGGCAAGGAACTGGTGGCCCGCGCGCTCCACGATTACGGCAAGCGCCGGGGCGGCCCGTTCGTGGCCATCAATATGGCCGCCATCCCGCGCGAACTGATCGAGTCAGAGCTGTTCGGGCATGAGAAGGGGGCGTTCACCGGCGCCACCATGCGCTCCACGGGTCGGTTTGAGCAGGCGCAGGGCGGCACCCTGTTCCTGGACGAAATCGGCGACATGCCGCTGGAGGCGCAGACGCGCCTGCTGCGCGTGTTGCAGGAAGGCGAGTATACGACCGTCGGCGGGCGCACGCCCATCAAGACCGATGTCCGCATCGTGGCGGCCACCCACCGCGACCTGCGCACCCTGATCCGTCAGGGCCTGTTCCGTGAGGATCTGTTCTACCGCCTCAACGTCGTGCCCATCCGCCTGCCGCCCCTGCGCGAACGCACAGAGGATGTGCCGGCCCTGGTCCGCCATTTCCTGAACCAGGCCGCCCAACAGGGATTGCCCGCCAAGACGGTGGACAATGCGGCCATGGACCGGCTGAAGCGTTACCGCTGGCCCGGCAATGTGCGCGAGCTGGAAAACATGGTCCAGCGTCTGGCGGCGCTATACTCGCAAGAGGTGATCAGCCTCGACGTCATCGACACCGAACTGGCCGAAGCCAACCCGGCGGCGGCCCCGGTTCAGGAACCGGTGAATGAGGGTCTGTCGGCGGCGGTCGAACGCCACCTGCGCGAATATTTCGCGGCGCATAAGGACGGTATCCCGGCGGCGGGCCTGTACGACCGCATCCTGCGAGAGGTCGAGCGCCCGCTGCTGTCCCTGTCGCTCACCGCGACACGCGGCAACCAGATCAAGGCGGCGCATATGCTGGGCCTGAACCGGAACACGCTGCGCAAGAAGATCAGGGATTTGGATATACAGGTGGTGCGGGGGTTGAAGTAACAGCCCCTGTCATCCCCTTCACCCGCCCCTTTTTCGTCATCCCGGCGAAAGCCGGGACCCAGGGGCCATGGGGACGAACGTTGCCAAGACACGCCAAAGCCGTTTGGCTCAAGATTGCATCCACTTATCCCCGCCTCCCCACCGTCATCCCCGCGCAAGCGGGGACCCAGCGTCAGGCGCGGTTAGCGCCGATATGAAGTCATGTCGCAGCTACCGCTGCTCTCGCTCGGTCCCCGTTTACGCGGGGATGACGCTGGGGGGCAGGCACCAACCGATTGAATCTAAGCCAGACAGCCTCCGGCGGCGTCGTGACGTTTTAGCAATGTCTCCAATGAAACCGTCTCGCTTCGTCCAGCCCGGACAGCATCCAGTTCCGCCTGGGCCAGATAGGCGTCTTCCATGTCCTGAAGATGTTCTTCAAGGGCCTCACGGATATAGGATGCCTTCGTCCGGCCCGTGGCACGGGCCGGGGCATCAAGGCGCTGTTCGATATCGGCATCCAGACGAACACTGACAGGCATGGTGTTTTCTCCGGGTCGTCTTACGCCCACTTTACCCATCCACAATCTGTCGAACAGGGGACGCGAGGAATGAGCCAATGGTCACCGCAACTGATGCCTAGTGAAGAGATTGCTGATACATAAAAAAATATGTTGTGCGGTCAATAGTTTTGCGCACACTTTATAGATTTCATGAGATCCTCTATTTCGCAACCAAAGAGAATTGCTGCCGTATCGTCAGAGATATGTCTGTGTTGATGAGCCATCATTATATAGTAAGATATCTTGCCACGTCTAGACAGCGGAACGCTTGCCGGAAAAAGAGGTGTTGCAAGAGATTCTCTGCCCTCCCAGTCTTCAGTGGAAACGTGGTTAATGCTTGTGCCTATCATATCAATTCTATTGTGGCTCCTATTTCTCAAATGATAGGTGAGTGCAGTTTTTCCCACTCCATAACTAGCCATAACTTTCTCAACAGCTTCTGGGCCACTGCCGTTCTTCTCAAACTCTCGAATCACAGCATCTCCCGGAGCCAGAAGCTCAATAGCAAATGCGTTAGCACGACGTTCAACGTGATCAAGAGACGTAGCCATGGTATCAGATTTGATATGATCATAGCGATCAACTACAACTTGGTTGAGTTTAGGATCTGGATCCCAAAGAAGATGCCCCAATTCATGAGCTAAGGTCATCCGCCTAATGAAAGGGTCTTGGTTATCACCTTTAGTATTAACAACGATACCACGGTTTCTTCCAGACGCAATTGTTGCTCCGCCTATATGAGAATTGAATTCCATCTGAATCACTGGGATGTTTAGCCGATTTTCGATCAACTCTGTAATTGAATGAATTGGTTCATGGCTGCCGATGTCCAATAATCTACGCGTCTCGTTTGCAAGTTGATAGCCTTTTTGATAGTCAGGCATTAGTTTATTGCCGTAGTCATCAGAGGTAGTAAATTTATCGGTGAATCTGAAGCTTGATTCTTCTACAATATTTTTCAAATCGTATTGTTGATTAATGACCCAGGCAGCCTCAGCGAATGCGAGAACCAATGAGGGGGTGAAGATTTGTGGTTCGACGGTTTTCAGTGTGCGCAGACGATTTGCCAAACGAGAATCACTGGCTGAATTAGCGGCAATGCCAAGCAAATTTTCATTCAAATTAATTTTCTGAACCAGCCTTGCCAGATCCTTAAATGGTACCTGTTGTTTGTTTAAAAAACGGCTCTGACTGTCTTTTGATAATTTAATTTGTTTTGCAACTTGAGGCAAATCAAGGCCCAACGATTTGATTTGAGCATTAATGGATTCATAGACACTATTTCCATCCCTAATAGTTGTAACTGCGGATTTATCGGCCAATTCTCGTAATAAACTCCATCCAAAAATGCGCAGCGCCTCCTTGGCATTTAGTATGCGCCCACGTGAGTTATGATTGTACCGAGACAACTGGTGTTGACTTCGAACGAACAGCGCGTTTGATGATTGAGCTCGTACAGCGGCATCAATCCCAGAGCTGCCGTGACCAAAAACAGCATCAAGTTCGTTGGTTTCGTCATTCATATTGGGTTCTGCCAAGTTGGGTTCCCAGGAAACACTGAATTAGGTACGCTCGGGTTGTCTATGTCAAATCCCATGGAGGCGACATGGTATCCTGAACGGCGCAAGGCATTTACTATGGCGTCAAGCTCCTCCTCGGATTCCGGTCCATACCGCCCAGAATTTCCGTTTACCGCGATTTTATCCCGAGCAATAAACCATAGTTCACCACCAGAATACGCTGGCTTCCCCCCGGTCAAGTTTGAATGCTTAATGATTTCACTTTTTAACCCTTTTCCCCACTCGCAATTTTCGATTGCTACTGGAGCACAATTTTCACGTATCACCCAAAGATACCTAGATTCACTTGCTGACGCTTTGTCCTTTGGTATTGTAGTGCAAAGCTTAATGCTGTCCTCATCTAAAATTGAATTTGGTAAATCAATCATACCATTTTGCGCTGTCATCTGAATGATTTCATCAGTATTATTTGGCTTAATCCTCATATCCTTTAAATTATAAATTTCTCGGTAATCATTAAGCGCTTCAGATGGCGTGATCAGATTGCCGCCCTCATCTTGGATATCCACCATAACTCTATTCCGAGCATTGTTTCAGACGATAAAGAGTTTTTTATTACCATTAAATAGCCACATGGAGGAATACAAAAACGAACAGAATCTCGGTATTTTCAACTTTCCCATCCCCCACCACACCCTGTTGCAGCTTTATCACGTTGCGGGCTGGCGTCCGGTGTAGCTTTCTGGTAACAGTGTCTCCCTGGTTCCGACAGCCCAAGGCAGACGCTTTGCCCCGTTCTGGATCGTCACATTTCCGCAGTCACTTCCCCGGTGTCCCCGCATGACGGCAACGGCACCCGGCATCGCCCCCCGGTCGGATGGGCTTTGGCGGCGCATTGTGCGCTGGTCGCGGGGGCGGCATTTGTCCACCTTGGCCGGTATCCTGCTGATCATCGCGGCCATTGCCGCCGGGGCGGCGACCTATGCCGCGCTTACGGAGACGCTGCCCGTCGCCATTGATCAGAATACCCTGATGCTGCTACTGACGCTGGATGGCGTGCTGCTGCTGCTGTTGGGCGCGGTGGTGGCGCGGCGGATTGTGGCGCTGTGGGTGGAGCGGCGACAGGGGTTGGCGGCGTCACGGCTGCATATGCGGCTGGTGGCCGTGTTCTCCATCCTGGCGGTGGCCCCGGCCATCATCATGGCCATCTTCTCCGCCCTGTTCTTCTATGTCGGCCTGCAAAGCTGGTTCTCCGACCGGGTGCGGCTGGTGGTGGATGAAAGCCTGGCGGTGGCCGAAGGCTATCTGAAGGAACATCAGCAGACGCTTTCCCGCGATGCGGAGGTGATGCGCAACGATCTGGCGCGTCTGCCGCTCAACATCTATTGGGACCCGCCGCGGTTCCGCCAATATTTCCAGTCACAGGCCCTGATGCGCAATGTGACGGAGGCGGTGATCTTTGACGGCACGGGGCAGGTGACGGCGGTATTCGGCCTGGGCTTTGCCTTCGATTTCACCACCGTCCATAACGAGGATCTGGAGCGCGCGCGCAAGGGTGAGGTGGTGCTGATCGTCAGTGAGGGTGGCAACCGGGTGAATGCCATCGTCCTGCTGGATCAGGATTTTGACCGCTTCCTGTTCATCGGCCGCCCGGTGGAAAGCCGGGTGCTGGAACATATGGATGT
Source organism: Niveispirillum sp. (assembly GCF_017996735.1). Classification (GTDB taxonomy): domain Bacteria; phylum Pseudomonadota; class Alphaproteobacteria; order Azospirillales; family Azospirillaceae; genus Niveispirillum. Next base: position 33,807 of record NZ_JAGOGJ010000058.1, on the reverse strand, counting down.
GACGCAGAGTGCCGTGCAGGAATATCGCCATATGGAGGAGCAGCGCTTCGCGCTGCAGACCCGCATGGCGGTGATCTTTGTCGGCGTGGCGGTGCTGCTGCTGCTGGCCGCCATCTGGCTGGGCCTGAATTTCGCGACATATCTGGTGGCCCCCATTTCGTCGCTGATCGCGGCGGCGGAACGCATCCGCGCCGGTGACCTGACGGCCCGCGTGCCCGATAGCGGGCTGGAGCCGGAGGATGAACTGGTCACCCTGTCGCGCGCCTTCAACCGCATGACCAGCCAGTTGGAAAGCCAGCGGTCCGAACTGGTGGAGGCGAACCGGCAACTCGATCTGCGGCGGCGTTTTACGGAGGCTGTGCTGGCTGGTGTGTCGGCGGGCGTGCTGGGCCTGGACCAGAATGGCCGCATCAACCTGCCCAACCTGTCGGCGGCCAACCTTCTGTCGGTTGGCGACCCCTCCTCCCTGATCGGGCGCGACCTGCTGGAGGTGGTGCCCGAACTGGATGAGCTGATGGGCAATATCCGTCGGCGCGGCGGCAAACAGGTCGAAGGACAGGTGCAGATCCGCCGCGGCGGACAGCAGAAAACCCTTCTTGTCCGCGTCGCCGCCGAAATGGTGGGGGGCGAGGTCAAGGGCTATGTCGTTACCTTCGACGACGTCTCCGAACTGATGTCGGCGCAGCGCAAGGCGGCCTGGGCCGATGTGGCGCGGCGCATCGCGCATGAAATCAAGAACCCGCTGACGCCCATCCAGTTGTCGGCGGAAAGGCTGCGGCGCAAATATCTGAAGGAAATCACCAGCGATCCCGATACGTTCAAGGCCATGACCGACACGATCGTGCGGCATGTGGATGATATCGGGCGCATGGTGGATGAATTCTCGGCCTTTGCCCGCATGCCGCAACCGGTGATGAAACCGACGGCCATGCAGGATTTGACCCGGCAATCGGTGCTGTTGCAGGCATCAGCCTATCCTTCCATCAAGTTCACCTGCGAGATGCCGGATGCCCCGCTTGTCGTCACCTGTGACAGCCGGCAATTGGGGCAGGCGCTGACCAATCTGTTGAAAAATGCCGGCGAAGCCATCGAAGGCCGGTTGGAGGATACACCCAAGGATGCCGAAAAGGTGCCGGGTGAAATCACGGCCCGCATCCGGGTAGAGGATGAACGGGTCCTGCTGGCGGTTGAGGATAATGGCAAGGGTTTGCCGAATACCGAGGAACGGGACCGGTTGACCGAACCGTATGTCACTACCCGGGCCAAGGGCACAGGCCTTGGCCTCGCCATTGTGAAGAAGATCATGGAAGACCATGGCGGCGCGATATTGCTGGAGGACCGGCCAGGCGGGGGGGCCCGTGTCACGCTGGTCCTGCCCCGCAACATCGCACCCACGGCCACGGTCACGCCGGATATGAACACCGCCGAAGCGCGGAGGGGTTGAGAAGACATGGCGCACGACATTCTGATCGTCGATGACGAGGCCGATATCCGCATGCTGATCGCCGGCATCCTGGAGGATGAAGGCATGAAGACGCGGGAGGCGGCGGATGCGGACCAGGCGCTGGCCGCCGTCGCCGCCCGCCGGCCCAGCCTGGTCATCCAGGATATCTGGTTGCAGGGCAGCCGCCTGGACGGGTTGCAGGTTCTGGCCGAGCTGAAGCGCGACCACCCGGACGTGCCCGTCGTCATGATCTCCGGCCATGGCAATATCGAAACGGCGGTCGCGGCCATCAAGTCGGGTGCCTATGATTTCATCGAGAAGCCGTTCAAGGCCGACCGCCTGCTGTTGCTGGTCGAACGCGCCATCGAGGCAGCCCGGCTGCGACGGGAGAACCGGGAGCTGCGGGTGAAGGTGGGGGCCGATTTCGATCTGATCGGCCGTTCGCTGCCCGTGAACCAGTTGCGCCATTCGGTGGACAAGGTGGCACCGACCGGCAGCCGCGTCCTGATTTCCGGCCCGCCGGGCAGTGGCAAGGAGGTGGTGGCCCGCATGCTGCACGCCAAGTCGCGCCGCAATGACGGGCCGTTCGTGGCGCTCAACTGTGCCACCATGCGGCCCGACCGGCTGGAGGTGGAACTGTTCGGCACCGAACACGGGTTCGAGGGCGGGGGCCGCAAGGTCGGCACCTTTGAACAGGCCCATGGCGGCACCCTGTTCCTGGACGAGGTGGCGGACATGCCGCTGGAAACCCAGGGCAAGATCGTCCGCGTACTGCAGGAACAGACGTTCGAGCGGGTGGGCGGTACGTCGCGGGTCGAGGTGGATGTTCGCGTCATCGCGTCCACCAACCGCGACCTGACAGCAGAGATCGAGATCGGCCGCTTCCGCCAGGACCTGTTCTACCGCCTGTCGGTGGTGCCGCTGAAGATGCCGCCGCTGAGAGAGCGCCGGGAGGATATCCCGCTGCTGGCCCGGCATTTCATGCAGCGCACGGCAGAGACTGCGGGCCTGCCGCTGCGGGTGTTCGGTGAGGATGCGATGGCGGCGTTGCAGGCCTATGACTGGCCCGGCAATGTGCGGCAGTTGCGCAATACGGTTGAATGGCTGCTGATCATGGTGGCGGGCGACCCGGCCGAACCGATCCGCGCCGACATGCTGCCGCCGGAGATCGGGGCCATCACGCCGACCGTCCTGAAATGGGAAAAGGGCGGGGAGATCATGGGCCTGGCCCTGCGCGAGGCGCGGGAAGTGTTCGAGCGTGAATATCTGCTGGCCCAGGTCACCCGCTTCGGCGGCAATATCTCCCGCACGGCGCAATTCGTGGGCATGGAACGCTCCGCCCTGCACCGCAAGCTGAAATCGCTGGGCGTGCATGGCTCGGACAAGAACGGGTTGAAGCTGGTGGAGTGAGGCCCATGAACCCAGAGAAGGTATGGCGGAAGCTACAAGCCGGCCATTTCGCGAATATCGCCTTTGGGGATTTGGTGGCCTTGCTGCGTGAGCTGGGATTTGAACTGGATCATATTTCGGGCAGCCACCATATTTTCCGGCATGCCACGTTGGCTGTTCGTGTCAATCTACAGCCGGATCAAAGCGGTGACGCCAAGACCTATCAGGCGCGGCAAGTGTTGATGGAAGCGAAGGCCAACGGCTTGTCTTTGCGTAGCGGGAGGCAGTAATGGACCATTACCATATCAATGTCTTCTGGTCTGACGAGGATGGGTGCTGGATCGCGGACGTTCCCGACCTGCGGTTCTGTTCCGCCCATGGTGAAACGCCTGAAACGGCTGTGCGCGAAGTGCAGATAGCCATGAACGCATGGCTGCACTCCGCGCGTAAGCATGGGGATCCCATCCCAACCCCTACCTATCGCCCGCAATCGGCCGCCTGACAGGGTATTCTTCATGAAAGTCATCGTCTGCGGCGCGGGTCAGGTCGGGTCCAACATCGCCAAATATCTGGCGTCGGAGGGCAACCATGTCACCGTCATCGACCAGTCGCCCGAACTGATCCAGAAGATCAGCGATACGTTGGACGTTCAGGCCATGGTCGGCTTCGCCTCCCACCCCAATGTGCTGGAAGCGGCGGGTGCGGCCGACGCCGACATGCTGATCGCCGTTACCTTGGCGGACGAGGTGAACATGGTTGCCTGCCAGGTGGCAAACAGCCTGTTCAACGTACCCACCAAGATCGCGCGCGTGCGCCATCAATCCTACCTCCAACCCATCTGGGCCGATCTGTTCTCCCGCGAACATATGCCCATCGACTTCATCATCTCGCCGGAGATCGAGGTGGCGCGGGCAGTGTCGCGGCGTCTGCAGGTGCCGGGTGCCTTCGACATGATCCCCCTGGCCGATGGTCTGGTGAAGGTGATCGGCGTTGTCTGCAGCCAGAGCTGTCCCATCATCAACACGCCGCTGCGGCAATTGACAGGCCTGTTCCCCGATCTCGCCATCGAGGTGGTGGCCATCATCCGCGGCGACCGGCAGTTCATCCCCTGCGGCAATGATCAGATGCTGCCCGGTGACGAGGTCTATTTCGTTGCCGATACGAACCATGTTGCCCGCGCCATGGCCGCCTTTGGTCATGAGGAGCGGCAGGCGCGCCGCGTCATCATCGTCGGCGGCGGCAATATCGGCCTGTGCCTGGCAGAGGAGATCGAGCAGAACCAGCCCGGCGTGTCAGCCCGTGTCATCGAGGTGGACCGCCGCCGCGCCACCCTGGTGGCCCAGAAGCTGAAGCGCACCATGGTGCTGCACGGCGATGGCCTGGACCCCGCCATCCTCGAAGAGGCGAATGTGGCCGCGTCAGAGACGGTGGTCGCCGTATCCAACAGCGACGAGGGTAATATCCTGGCCAGCTTGCTGGCCAAGCGCAACGGCTGCAAACGCGCCATAACCCTGATCAACAAGACCACATATCAGCCGCTGGTCCTGCCGCTGGGCATCGACGCGGTGGTCAGCCCGCGGTCGATCACCGTGTCGTCGATCCTGCAGCATGTACGCCGGGGCCGTATCAAGGCGGTGCATTCCCTGCGCGAGAATTTCGCCGAAGTGATCGAGGCGGAGGCGCTGGAAACCTCCACCCTGATCAACACACCGCTGAAGGATATCCACTTGCCCGCCGGCATCATTGTCGGTGCCATCGTGCGCGCCGGCAAGGTGATCATCCCGCGCCCCAGCACCGTCATCAAGCCTAACGACCGGGTCATTATCCTGGCCGAGGTGGGGCAGGTGAAGAAGGTGGAGAAGATGTTCGCGGTGCGGCTGGAATTCTTCTGAGCCGGTCTACCCCAGCCGCCGCAGCAGGTTTTGCCCTGTTTCCCAATCGCCCAGATTGGTGGCGCCGTTGATATGACCCAGCGCACCGGCCAGGACCAGATCCGCCCCCCATGCTTTCGCCACGTCTTCCGCGTGGGTCAAACTGCCATAGGGATCGTTGCTGCTGGCGACGACGATGGCCGGAAAGGGCAGGGCGCGCTGTGGTATCGGCCCGAATGCGGCAGCTTCCAATGGAAAGGTCGGTCCGGTTGGATCGGGTGGGGCAACCAGCAGCGCGCCGGCAACCGCCGCCCGTCCTGCCCAGTGCGCCACGAGCAGACAGCCCAGACTGTGCGCCACAAGCAGGGGCGGTTGCGGGAAACCGGCTACCAACCGGTCCAGCGCCGTGACCCAATTATCCATGTCGGGCTGGTTCCAATCCGTCACCGAAAGCCGCTTTGTATCGGGTAGCTTGCGTTCCCACTGTGTCTGCCAGTGTGCTTCGCCCGAGTTGCCGATACCCGGAATGATAGCCAGCCCTCGCATATATCATCTCCTTGCATGGTCCCTTGAACAGCACATCCGACCTCATCACCAAGTGCAAGTGCCGCAATGACAATTCCGACCCTTGACCATGCCGGTCCGGACGCGCGACATCTGGTTCAGCTTTCATCACCGGAACCCGCCCGCCATGCCCCGCATCGCCTATGTCAATGGCCGCTATCTGCCGCACGCTGATGCCAACGTGCATATCGAGGATCGCGGGTTTCAGTTTGCCGATGGTGTTTATGAGGTGGTGACCATTGTCGAGGGCAAGCTGGCCGACGCGGAAGGGCATCTGACGCGGCTGGCGAGGTCGCTAAAGGAATTATCGATTCCCTGGCCGGTGAAGCCCGCGACCCTGCGCTTCATCATGGGGGAGATGGTCCGGCGTAACCGCGCCCGCCATGCGCTGCTCTATATTCAGATCACGCGCGGGGTGGCGCTGCGTGATTTCCGGTTCCCGAAGAACCCGGCACCGACCCTGGTCCTGACCTGTCGCCGCACCGCGTTTCAGCCGGCATCGACCCTGGAAAAGGGCGTTGCGGTCATCACCATGCCCGATATCCGATGGCTGCGCCGCGATATTAAATCGACCAGCCTGCTGCCGCAGGTTCTGGGCAAGCAGAAGGCGGCGGAGGCTGGTGCGTTCGAGGGCTGGATGGTGGATGCCGAGGGCTTTATCACGGAGGGCTGTTCGTCCAACGCCTGGATCGTTACCCAAGACGGCAAATTGGTCACGCGACAGCCCAGCAACGAGATTCTGAACGGCATCACCCGACTGTCGATTCTCGACTGCGCCCGCGACCTGGGCATCGCATTCGAGGAAAGGGCCTTCAGCGTCGCCGAAGCCTGTGCCGCGCGGGAGGCCTTTATCTCCAGCGCCAGCACCTTTGCCCTGCCGGTGACCCGCATTGACGGACGAACCATCGGCGATGGCAAGCCCGGCCCCCTCAGCCTGCGTCTGCGCCAAGCCTATATGGACCATATCGGTTCCACCGACCCTGTGAGTGTGAAGTGAGCATCGACAAACTGGCCCCGCCCTTCGACCGCCTGCCGCGCGCCATCCTGTTCGACTGGGATAATACACTGATCAGCAACTGGCGCTGCGTCCATGCCTCGGTGAACGCGGCGCTGCGTGCGTTCGGCAAGACTGAATGGACGCTGGAGGAAAGCTATGGCCGCATCCGCAAGTCCCTGCGTGACAGCTTTCCGGAGATTTTCGGGGAGGAATGGCCGCGCGCCCGCGACATTTTCTATGCGCATTTCGAGGAAAACCACCTGACCCACACCGATGTGCTGGACGGGGCAGAGGAGATGTTGCGCACCCTGCACGGGCTGGGTATCCGCCTGGGCGTTGTTTCCAACAAGACGGGCCGATTCCTGCGGGCGGAAGCCGCGATGCTGGGCTGGGCGCCGCTGTTCGATGCGCTGGTCGGCGCCACGGATGCGGTGGCGGACAAGCCGGACCCGGCGCCTGTGCATCTGGCGCTGAAACCCACGGGCTTCGAACCCGGCCCCGACATCTGGTTCGTGGGCGATGCCGATGTCGATATGGAGATCGCGCACCGCACGGGCCTGACCCCCGTCCTGGTCGGTGATACGCCGCATGTCGGTGACGGACTGGACCGTTTTCCCCCTGCCGTAAGTCTTGTCGGATGTGCGGCGATTTCATCCTTGGTTAGGGAGATTGCTGCTACCATATCGACGGATATCCGCACTGTTGGCTGAAAGGGCGATTGTCGGATATTCTGTTCAAACTTGGGCCCCCGTCGGATGGGTGCCCCAATAACCCGAGCATAAGCGAGGCTGCTCCAATGTCAGAAAAATCCCAGAACGTACAGGACGTGTTCCTGAACCATGTCCGCAAGAGCAAGACACCGGTGACCGTGTTCCTGGTCAATGGTGTCAAGCTGCAGGGCATCATCACCTGGTTCGACAATTTCTCCGTGCTGCTGCGCCGCGATGCCCATTCGCAGCTCGTCTATAAGCACGCCATTTCGACTGTGATGCCGGCGCATCCGATCCAACTGTTCGACCCGCCGGCCAAGGAGACCGACCACGACTGAGTTGGTAAATAACGAGGGGCGCGGGTCACCCACCCGCGCCCTCGTCCTGCATCCCGTCCTGCCCGAGGACCGGAACGACGCCCGCGGCCCCGAATCCCGCCTGGAAGAGGCGATGGGTCTGGCCGCCGCCATTGACCTTGAGGTTGCCTACGCCCGCGCCATCCGCGTCACCCGCCCGCGCCCGGCCACCCTGCTGGGGACCGGTGCGGTGGAGGAGGTGGCTGCGCTGGTGAAGGATGCCGAAATCGGTCTGGTCATCGTTGACCAGTCGCTGACGCCCATTCAGCAACGCAACCTGGAGCGTGACTGGAAGGCCAAGGTCATCGACCGTACCGGCCTGATCCTGGAAATCTTCGGCAAGCGTGCCCGCACGCGCGAAGGCCAGCTTCAGGTGGAACTGGCGGCCCTGACCTATCAGCGCTCGCGCCTTGTCCGCTCCTGGACCCACCTGGAACGGCAGCGCGGCGGCTTCGGCTTCCTTGGCGGTCCCGGCGAAAGCCAGATCGAAATGGACCGCCGCCTTATCAGCGACCGGATCGTGAAGCTGAAAGGCGAGTTGGAGGAGGTGCGACGTACCCGTGGCCTGCATCGCAAGGCGCGGGAAAAGGTGCCTTATCCCGTGGTGGCGCTGGTCGGCTATACCAATGCTGGCAAGTCCACCCTGTTCAACCGCATGGCCGGCGCTGACGTCTTTGCCAAGGATCTGCTGTTCGCGACGCTGGACCCGACCATGCGGTCGATCATGCTGCCGTCGAACCGCAAGATCATCCTGTCCGACACGGTGGGTTTCATCTCCGACCTGCCGCACGGTCTGGTGGAGGCGTTCCGCGCCACCTTGGAAGAGGTGATGGCCGCCGACATCATTCTGCATGTGCGCGACGTGTCGCACCCCGATACCGAGGCGCAGAAGGCCGACGTAGAGTCGGTATTGAAGGGGCTGGGCATCGAGGTCGATACCGATGAGCGGGTGATGGAGGTCCTGAACAAGCTGGACCGCCTGGGGGAAGAGGATCAGCAGACCCTGCTGCGCCAGGCGCGCCGCAATGGTGGTATCGCCATCTCCGCCCTGACCGGCGACGGTCTGGACACGCTATTCGACGCCATCGACCGCCGCATGGTGGCGGGGCGCGAGGTGGTGGAGTTCGATATCGACGTCAGCGACGGTGCCGCCATCGCCTGGCTGTATGGCAAGGGGGAAGTGCTGGACCGTCAGGATGACGACAGCCATGCCCGCCTGCGTGTCGGCCTGGACCCCGCCGATCTGGCACGGTTCCAGGACCGGTTCCCCTACCGTTCGCGCGAACAGGCCCTGGCGTCATGAGCCTTCCCGACCCTGACAAGGTGGCCGCCATCATCCGAGAGGTGGCGGCCACGGAGATCGTCCCGCGCTTTCGCGCCCTGTCGGCAGGTGATATCCGGGAAAAAAGCCCGGGTGATCTGGTCACCATCGCCGACGAGGCGGCGGAACGGGTACTGACAGCCCGTCTGGCCGATCTTCTGCCGGGGTCCCTGGTGGTGGGGGAAGAGGCGTGCGCTGCCGATCCCACCATTCTGTCGCGCCTCAACGCGGCGTCGGAGCCTGTCTGGATCATCGATCCCGTCGACGGCACCAGCAATTTCGCCAATGGCCGTCCGACCTTCGCCGTTCTTCTGGCGCTGGCCGTGAAGGGGCAAACGGTCGCCGGCTGGATCTATGATCCGCTGGGCGAGCGTATGGCTATCGCCCAGGCGGGAGAGGGGGCCTGGATGGCCGGCACGCGCCTGCGTGCCAGGCCCGGTGGCGCCATACCCGACCTGCGCGGCTCGCTCTCCACCAAGTTTTTTCCGGCGGAGGAAAAGAAACGGATGGAGAGCCTGCGTCCGCATTTTGCCTCCACCTACCGCCTGTTCTGCGCCGCGCATGAATATCTGAACCTGCTGACCGGTCAGGGTCAGTTCGCGGTGTACAACCGCACCATGCCCTGGGACCATGCGGCCGGAGCGCTGGCCTATACCGAAGCCGGCGGCCATGTCGCGAAATGGGATGGCAGTCCCTATCATCCCGGCGATGTCAGCGGCGGTATCCTGATGGCCGGCGACCAGCCCACCTGGACGGCATTGCGCCATTTCCTGTTCCCGGACATGGCGCAATAAGGTTCCGGTGGAAGGCCGGCCCAGGCCCATATCGTCGCGACATAGAGCAATGGCTGTAGCAGGCGGCGCAACGGCCCGGCTGGGTGCCAGAGTCCGTTGCGCCGCCGGTGTCAGTCGCGGGTTTTCAACAGGTCACGAATTTCCGTCAGCAGGACTTCGCTCTTGGTCGGCTCGACCGGCTTTGCGTCTTCCTTCTTCTTGAAGCGGTTCACCTGCTTGACCAGGATGAACACAGCCCAGGCGACGATGAAGAACTTGATCACGGCATTGATGAACAGGCCGTAATTCAACGTAGTGGCGCCGGCATCCTTGGCAGCCTTCAGCGAGGGATAATCGCCGCCCGACAGGCTGACGAAATAGTCGGAGAAATCGATCCCCCCCATCAGGTAACCGATCGGCGGCATCAGGATATCGTTCACCAGGGAAGTGACGATGGCCGTGAAGGCGGCACCGATGATGATACCGACGGCCAGATCCACGACATTGCCGCGGCTTATGAAGGTCTTGAATTCGTTCAGCATGGGTTCCCCGTTCCCATCAGCGCCGGCCCCGATGGCCCTTGCCTGGAAAAGCAGCATCTTCCATCGTAGCGGGAATGGAAAGTCCCAAAAGCCATCCTTTCTCCTTGCAAGGGTTCGCCATGTCCTCGCTTCGCCCCAATCCGCCTGGTCTGGTGACAGATATCGCCTTGCTGGAATCGCTTTACGGATCGCCGGCGGCGCCGTCCCTGGCCAAGGTGTCTCCCCATCTAACCAGGGCTTACCGCGCCTGGGTGGAGGCATCACCCTTCTTCGCCCTGGGTACCGTCGGCCCTGGCGGTCTGGATGTCTCTCCGCGGGGGGATGCCGGCCGTGCCGTGACGGTTCTGGATGAACGCACGCTGCTGATTCCTGACCGGCGCGGCAACAACCGTATCGACAGTCTGCGCAATATCCTGACCGATCCGCGTGTGGCGGTGCTTTTTATGATCCCCGGCGTCAATGAATGCCTGCGCATCAACGGACGTGCGGCGATCAGCGTCGATCCCGACCTTTGCCAGCGTCTGGCCATGGAGGGGCAACAGCCCCGTTCCGTCCTGTGGCTGGAGATTGACGAGGTCTATTTCCAATGCGCCCGGGCGCTGATCCGGTCCGATTTCTGGGCCCTGGGGGCGCGTGGCCGTCCGCCCGGCATCCCCACGGCCGGGCAGATGACGGCGGAGGCCAGCGACGGAAGGGAAGGGGGTGCCGCCTATGACGCCGCCCTTCCCGAACGCCAGCGCCGCACCTTATGGTGACAGACGGGTAGGGACATCAGGGAGGGGAGACCGGAATGTGGGGCTTGCTGCGTATTATCGCCGTGCTGATCGGCGTCATCCTGTTCCTGACCCTGCCCATGGTCCTGCGCGATAGCATTCCCGACACCCTGTTCGATGCCTGGGATGCGCTGTTGACGCCGATGCGGACCAAGATCAACGGCTTCTGGTGGCAATATTTCAACCGCCTGGACCAGCAGCCGCTGTTCCAGCTCTCCACCTTGTTGACCCAGGCATTGGTCATCACCGGCGTGCTGGAGGCCTTGCGCCTGATCTGGCGCCACCGGACCGCCTGACCCGTGCCGTTCTGCCCCCTTATGCGCGTGAGACAAATCACGGTGGTTGGCATCAGGCCTTGGCGTTGAACCGCCCGCCCGTCATCGGTTCCGGCACTCCCGTGGTGCCGGGCAGCGACAAGGGCAGGCCCAGCCGTGATCGCACCGCCAGATAGGCGAAGGCTTCCGCCTCCAACGCGTCACCGTTCCATCCCAGCCCATCGACGGGTGCCACCGGCACCCCGTCCAGCCGGTCGGCCAGCATCCACATCAAGGTTTCGTTCCGCCGCCCGCCGCCGCAGATCAGCCAGCACCTGGGTCGTGCCGGCACATGGTCCAACGCGCGGATGATGGTCTCCGCCGTGAAGGCGGTCAGGGTGGCGGCCGCATCCTCGGTTGACAGGTTGGTCATCGCCGCCTTTGCCCAGGCGTCACGGTCCAGCGATTTGGGCGGCGGGGCGGCAAAATAGGGATGGTTCAGCAGACGGGCCAGCATGTCGTCATCGACCATTCCGGCCCCCGCGATGCGCCCGCCATCATCATAGGGTTCGCCCGTCCGCGACAGGACCAGATCGTCGATCAGGGCATTGCCGGGACCCGTATCGAAGGCCACGACATCCAGCGGTCCTTCGCCCAGCCAGGTGATATTGGCAACCCCGCCGATATTCAGGATGGCCAGCGGCCGGTCGATATCACCGGCCAGCGCCTGATGGTACAGCGGCACCAGCGGCGCCCCCTGACCACCCGTCTGCACATCGGCCGTGCGGAAATCATGCACAACATCAATGCCGGTGGCCGCCGCCAGCCGCGCCCCGTCACCGATCTGCCAGGTGTGGCGGCGGTCGGGGGCGTGCAGGATGGTGTGACCGTGAAAGCCGATCAGGTCCACGTTCGCCGGTTCGACCTCATACACGCGCAGCAGGCTGGCCACCGCCTCGGCATGCAGGTCGGTCAGTTCCTGCTCCACGCCCGCCACATCGCCGACGCCGCCCAGCACCGACCGCAGCCGGTCTCGGAAGGTGCGGGCGTATGGGGTGAAGATGAAGCCCACCGGTTCCACCCAGCCATGCCCGTCGGTACGCAGCAGGGCCGCGTCGATGCCGTCCATCGACGTGCCGCTCATCAATCCAACGGTCAGGAAACGCTGCAATGCCATCACGCACCATGCTCTAACGCTTTGGATGTGCTACCACGCCCATGGCCGATTGGGCCATTCCTGAACTTCAAGGTCTATGAAAGATGAGCACGACCACCGTTCCCGCGAACATCAAGTCCGAATTCCTGCGCGTGATGGTGGAGCGTGGCTATTATCATCAGGCTACCGACCTTGAAGCGCTGGACAAGCAACTGTCGGACGGGATCGTCACCGGCTATATCGGGTTCGACGCGACGGCGACCAGCCTGCATGTCGGCTCGCTGATCCAGATCATGATCCTGCGCCGGTTGCAGCAGGCGGGTCATCGTCCCATCGCCCTGATGGGCGGCGGCACGACCAAGATCGGTGACCCGACCTTCAAGGATGAAGCGCGCCCGCTGCTGACCAACGAGGTCATCGACCAGAATATCCAGGGCATCCTGACGCCCTTCAACCGGCTGATCACATTCGGCGACGGGCCGACCGATGCGCTGCTGGCGAACAATGCCGACTGGCTGGACGAGTTGCGCTACATCCCGTTCCTGCGCGATGTGGGCCGGCATTTCACCATCAACCGCATGCTGACCTTTGACAGCGTCAAGCTGCGCCTGGACCGTGAACAGCCGCTGACCTTCCTGGAATTCAATTACATGATCCTCCAGGCCTACGATTTCGTGGAGCTGCAGCGCCGCTTCGGCTGCACCCTGCAGTGCGGCGGGTCGGACCAGTGGGGCAATATCGTCAATGGTGTCGAACTGGGTCGCCGTATCGCCAATGCCCAGCTTTTCGGCCTGACCTCCCCGCTGCTGACCACCGCGTCGGGCGCCAAGATGGGCAAGACGGCGGCCGGTGCTGTCTGGCTGAACGAAGACCGGCTGTCCAACCTGGATTTCTGGCAGTACTGGCGCAATACCGAAGATGCTGATGTCGGCCGCTTCCTGAAGCTGTTCACCGATCTGCCGCTGGATGAGATCGCCCGGCTGGAGGCGCTGCAGGGCGCGGAGATCAACGAGGCCAAGAAGATCCTGGCCACGGAAGTCACCGCCCTGGTGCGCGGACGTGAGGCCGCCGTGCAGGCCGCCGAAACTGCCCGCCGGACGTTCGAGGAAGGGGCGGCCGCTGAAGGCCTGCCCACGATCGAGGTGGCGGCCGGTGCCCTGGCCGATGGTGCCTATCTGGCCGACCTGATGGTCCAGGCCGGTCTTTCGGCCAGCAAGGGCGAGGCGCGCCGCCTGATCAAGGGCAATGGCGTCAAGGTCAATGACGGGGCCGTGTCGGACGAGGCCTACAAGCTGTTCGCCTCCCATGTCGGTGATGACGGCGTCATCAAGCTGTCGGCCGGCAAGAAGCGCCATGCATTGGTGAAACTGGTGTGATGCGCAGGACAGGTTGAGCACTTGTGAGCCCTTACAGCACGTCCTTTGCTGTAAGGGCTTCGGTGTCGCTTCGAATTGACCTATGTACAATCATTGCCTTGTATTCATACGGGTGGCCTTTGGCCTCACCTATACCACTTGCCGTTATGATGTTTTTTGCGCGATCATCCTCTCTGCCGACAAACCAGGAGGGGAAATCGATGTATCACCCGGACGCTTTGGACCCCATCGTCGCCTTCCTGCGTGGCATCGGTATCGGCGTGGAGTTCGGCCCCGGTGCGCAGAACGGTTTCCTGCCGGGGGTGAACATCCATGCCGGCGTGATCCATGTCGATCCCCACACATTGGCCGGATCGGGCGACCTTCTGCATGAGGCGGGGCATATCGCGGTGCTGCCCAAACGGTTTCGCTCGGGGCTGGGCACCGATCTTGAAGTCGACTTGCATCGGTTGATCGAGCAAGAGGTGGGGCCCGGCATTCCCGACGACCCGATTCTGGCCGCCCCGTATCAGCAGGGAGAGTTGATGGCCCAGGCCTGGTCCTATGCCGCCGCCCTGCATATCGGTGTTCCGCCGGCCTGTGTCTTTTTTCCCGGTTCCTACAAGCATCATGATTACGAAGGCCAGCATCCCATGGAGCGCTGGATCGAAAGGGGCACCCATTACGGACCAATGGCCCTGGCGCGGGTCGGTATGACCGGTCCGGCGGGATTGTTCGCCATGATGAATGCCGGCAATGTCCTGCCGCCCTATCCGGTGATGTCGCGCTGGGTGCAGGAATGACCTGAAAGACCGGTCGGACCCGTTTGTCAGGGCGGAGAATTCTGTATATGTTCTCCCCACCATGATTGACGATCTGATCGACGAACCGTACCCGACGCACCCGCCCGCCACCGCGCACCGCCCGTATATGGAGGGGTTGAACCCGGTCCAGCGGCAGGCGGTGGAGGCGCTGGACGGGCCTGTCCTGGTCCTGGCCGGTGCCGGCACCGGCAAGACGCGGGTGCTGACCACGCGGCTGGCGCATCTGCTGCTGTCGCGGCGGATCAGTCCGTGGAACGTGCTGACGGTGACCTTCACCAACAAGGCGGCGCGGGAAATGCGCGACCGCGTCGACAATCTGCTGGGCAGCCAGTCGGAAGGCTGGTGGATGGGCACGTTCCATTCGCTGGCCGCCCGCATCCTGCGCCGCCATGCCGAACTGGTCGGCCTTAAGCCCAGCTTCACCATCCTGGACACCGACGATCAGATCCGTCTGGTGAAACAGTTGATGGAGGCGGAGAATATCGACAGCAAGAAGTGGCCCGCCCGCATGCTGCTGTCCATCATCGAACGGTGGAAGGACCGGGCGCTGACGCCGGACAAGCTGAAGCCGCAGGACGCAGGCGACGCCGCCAATGGCCGCATCCTGTCAATCTACAAACAATATCAGGAACGGCTGCTGTCCCTGAACTGCTGCGATTTCGGCGATCTGCTGCTGCACAATATCACGCTGTTCCAGCAGCATAACGACGTGCTGATCGAGTATCAGAATCGGTTCAAATATATCCTGGTGGATGAGTATCAGGACACCAACGTCGCTCAGTATCTCTGGCTGCGACTGCTGGCCCAGGCGCACAAGAATATCTGCTGCGTGGGTGACGATGATCAGTCGATCTATGGCTGGCGCGGTGCGGAGGTGGGTAACATCCTGCGGTTCGAGCATGATTTCCCCGGCGCCCAGGTCATCCGCCTGGAACAGAACTATCGCTCTACGGCCCATATCCTGGGGGCCGCCCACGGCATCATCGCCAATAACCAGGGCCGCCTGGGCAAGCAGCTCTGGACCGAGACGGAGGGCGGGGAGAAGGTGCGTGTCCGCGGCCTCTGGGATGCCGAGGAAGAGGCCCGATGGGTCGGGGACGAGGTTGAGGCGTTGCAGCGCCAACGCGTCAGCCTGGGCCAGATGGCGGTCCTGGTCCGCGCCGGTTTCCAGACGCGTGAGTTCGAGGAACGGTTCATCACGCTGGGTCTGCCCTACCGCGTGATCGGCGGCCCGCGTTTCTATGAACGTCAGGAAATCCGCGATGCCCTGGCCTATCTGCGCGTGCTGGTCAGCCCGGAGGATGATCTGGCGTTTGAGCGCATCATCAACACGCCCAAGCGCGGTATCGGGGCCACCACCATCCAGAGCCTCTACGTGGCGTCACGCACGCTCGGCGTGCCGTTGACGGAGGCTGCCTGGAAACTGTCGCAGACGGACGAGTTGAAGCCCAAGATGCGCAGCGCCATTTCTGCCCTGTCGCAGGATTTTTTCCGCTGGCGCGCCCAGATCGACCGGGTGCCCCACACGGAACTGGCCCAGACCATCCTGGATGAAAGCGGCTATACCCGCATGTGGCAGGAGGATAAGAGCCCCGAAGCCCCCGGCCGCCTGGACAATCTGAAAGAACTGATCAACGCCATGGGGGAGTTCGAGAACCTGACAGGGTTCCTGGAACATGTCTCCCTGGTCATGGAAAACGCGCAAGGGTCGGGCGACGAACAGGTTTCACTGATGACCCTGCACGGCGCCAAGGGCCTGGAGTTCGATGTTGTCTTCCTGCCGGGGTGGGAGGAGGGGGTGTTCCCCAGCCAGCGCACCCTGGATGAAAACGGCATTGCGGGGCTGGAGGAGGAACGCCGGCTGGCCTATGTCGGCATCACGCGCGGGCGCAAACGCGTCTATATCAGCCACGCCGCCAACCGCCGCATCCATGGCACCTGGGCCACCGCCATCCCGTCGCGCTTTGTCGATGAATTGCCGGCCGAGCATATCGAGACGGAAAACAACCCCGGCATTGGCGGGTCCGGTTTCGGCGGCGGTATGCGTGAAAGTGCCTATGGTGGCGGTTTCGGCGGTGGCTGGGGCGGGGGTGGCTTCGGTGACCGATTCAACCGCATGGGCCAGAAGGCGGCGCAGGCCCCGGCACGGTCCGGCCGTCTGATCGAGGGAACGGCCATTGATGTAACCCCGCGCAAGCGCCCCGACCGCGCCTTCAACCCCGGCGACCGGGTGTTCCACACCAAATTCGGCTATGGCACGGTCAAGGGTGTGGAGAATGACAAGCTGGAAATCAGCTTCGATGTCGCCGGCATCAAGAAGGTGATGGACAGCTTTGTTGTGCCGGCCGACAAGGCAGGCTGAGGGGCAGGCGGCGGAAGCGATATTGGCGAAGCGTAGTCCGGGGAAATCCCGGCTGCGCTGTCCGTCCGATTGGGTGTCGCTTATCCGGGTCATGGAGTGATCCCCCAATACGTCATCCTGCGTATATGGCAGTGCAGCATGGGTCCGCATACTGGTCCAACCGTTCGAAACGGGGACATTGGATCGGGCCGGACCATGAGCGAGACTATTGCGACCCAATTCTGGACCTTACAGGACTGGGCAAAGGCCTATCGGGCTGGTGCCAGGCCTGAGGACCTTCTGCCCGCCTTGCTGGCCCGCCTGTCCACCGATGATCCGGCCTGGATCAGCCTGATTGGGGCCGATGCGTTGGCGGCGCGTATCCAGGCGCTGGACCCGTCGGCCCCGCTATACGGCATCCCCTTTGCCGTGAAGGACAATATCGACGCGGCCGGCCTGCCCACCACCTGCGCCTGCCCCGACTTCACTTATCTGCCCGATGCCAGTGCCGCCGCTGTGGCGAAGCTGGAGGCGGCGGGCGCCGTCGTCATTGCCAAGACCAACCTGGATCAGTTCGCCACCGGTCTGGTCGGCACCCGGTCGCCCTATGGCGTGGTGCCCAATGCCTTCAGCGCCGACCATGTCTCCGGCGGTTCCAGTTCCGGGTCGGCATCGGTGGTGGCGCGCGGGCTGGTGCCGTTCGCGCTGGGTACCGACACGGCGGGATCAGGGCGTGTACCGGCGGGGCACAATAATCTGGTCGGGTTAAAGCCGACACGGGGGCTGGTCTCCACCCGTGGCCTGGTGCCGGCCTGTCGCACGCTGGATTGCATCACCGTGATGGCGATGTCGGTCGATGATGCGGCATCCGTGCTGGAGCATATGCAGGGCTATGACGCGGCCGATGCCTATTCGCGCAAGGCCGGTGCCCCGCCCACGGCCTGGCCCGCGCGACCGGTGCTGGGCATTCCCAAGACCCCGAACTGGTTCGGGGACGAGGGGGCGGCGGCTGCCTATCAGGCCTCCCTGGCACGGCTGTCATCCCTGGGCGTTGAGCTTCGGCCGCTGGATTTCCAACCGCTGTGGGATGTGGCTGCCCTGCTGTATGACGGCCCGTGGGTAGCCGAGCGCTATGCTGCGATTGAGCAGGTGATGCGCGAACGGCCGGAAACGGTGCATCCCGTGGTCCGGTCCATCATCGAAAAGGCGCGGAATTTCACCGCCGCCGACGGGTTCAAGGCCGAGTACCGCCGCATGGAACTGGCACGGCGGGTGGAGGGGATGATCGCCGGGCTGGACGGGCTGCTGGTCCCCACGGCCCCGACCCTGCCCACCATCGCGGAGGTGATGGCCGACCCGGTGGGCGTCAACAGCCGCATGGGGCTGTACACAAATTTCGTGAACCTGCTGGACTGGTCCGCCATCGCCTTGCCGGGCGGCATGCGGCCGGACGGGCTGCCCGCCGGCATTACCCTGATCGCGCCCGCCTGGAACGAGGCGCGGTTGGTGGAGTTCGGCCGGCTGTGGCAGGCGGCCAGCCCCTGGAAACGGGGGGCCTCCACCCTGGCCCTGCCACAGGCGGAACGGGTCGCCGACGGAAGGCATGGGCATGTCACGCTCGCCGTGGTCGGTGCGCACCTGTCGGGCATGCCGCTGAACAGTCAACTGACCGAACGCGGGGCCGTGCTGCTGGAAAGCACTCTGACCTCTGCCGCCTATCGTCTTTACGCCCTGCCCGGCACGACCCCGCCCAAGCCGGGCTTGGTGCGCACGGGAGAAGGCATGCCCATCGCGGTGGAGCTTTGGGACATGCCGGTGGCCCATTACGGGTCCTTCGTGGCGCTGATCCCGCCACCGCTGGGCATCGGCACCCTGGAACTGGTCGATGGGCGGCATGTGCAGGGGTTCCTGTGCGAGTCCTGGGCCACCCGTGACGCCGCCGACATTACCAGCCTGGGCGGCTGGCGCGCCTATATGCGCCTGCGCGCCCAGAATGCCGCCTGATCGGGAGGCCAGCGGCCCCGGCGATTAAGGGAAAAAGGAGATTCTTCAATATGTTCAAGACCGTCCTGATCGCCAATCGCGGTGAAATTGCTGTCCGTATCGCCGCCACCTTGAAGCAGATGAATATCCGCTCGGTCGCGGTCTATTCAGATGCCGATGCCGACAGTTTGCATGTGGCCATGGCCGATATGGCGGTGTCGCTGGGCGGGCAGACGCCGGCGGAAAGCTACCTGCGTGGCGACCGGATCATTCAGATCGCGCGGGAAACGGGGGCAGAGGCCATCATTCCCGGCTATGGCTTCCTGTCGGAAAATACCGATTTCGCCGAACAATGCGCCGCCGCCGGCATCGCCTTTGTCGGCCCCACGCCGGACCAGATCCGCCGCTTCGGCCTGAAACATACCTCGCGGGAGATTGCCAAGGCCGCCGGTGTGCCCCTGACGCCGGGCACCGACCTGTTGAAGGATGTAGAGGAGGCCAAGCAGGCGGCGGCCGAGATCGGCTATCCCATCATGCTGAAAAGTACCGCTGGCGGCGGCGGCATCGGCCTGCAGCGCTGCCTGGATGAAGCGGAACTGGTAGCGGCCTTCGACAGTGTGAAGCGGCTGGGCCGGTCCTTTTTCAAGGATGGCGGGGTGTTCATCGAACGGTTCGTGTCGGACGCCCGCCATGTCGAGGTGCAGATATTCGGTGACGGGCGGGGCAATGTCGTGGCCCTGGGGGAACGTGACTGTTCCGTGCAACGCCGAAACCAGAAGGTGATCGAGGAGACGCCCGCCCCCGGCCTGCCGCCCGACACCCGCCGCCGCTTGCTGGATGCCGCTGTCCGCCTGGGTCAGGCGGTGGGCTATGTCTCGGCTGGCACGGTGGAGTTCATCTATGATGCGGCCCGCGACGCCTTCTATTTCCTGGAGGTGAATACAAGGCTGCAGGTCGAGCATCCGGTGACGGAGGCCGTGACGGGCCTGGATCTGGTGGAATGGATGATCCGCATCGCCGCCGGCGACCCGCCCGATTTCAGCCAATTGCCCGAACCGCAGGGGGCCGCGATCGAGGTCCGGCTTTATGCCGAAAATCCCGTGCGCAATTTCGCACCCTCGCCCGGCACCCTGACGGAGGTGTTCTTCCCCGAAGGTGTTCGGGTCGATGGCTGGGTGCGCACGGGCACGGAGGTTTCGGCCCACTATGACCCGATGATCGCCAAGCTGATCGTGCACGGCCCGGACCGGGAGGCGGCGCGGCAAAAAATGCTGGCGGCCCTGGACGCAACGCGCCTGCATGGCATCGCCACCAATCTGGATTATCTGCGCGGCATCCTGTCGGGTTCGACCTTCATCGACGCCAGGATGTCCACCCGGTTCCTGGACAGCTATCACCATGTGTCGCCGGTGGTAGAGGTGGTGGAGCCCGGCACCTACACCACTGTGCAGGATTATCCGGGCCGTCACGGATATTGGGATATCGGCGTGCCGCCATCGGGTCCGATGGATGATTACGCGTTCCGTCTGGCCAACCGCATTGTCGGCAATGATGCGGCGGCGGCCGGTCTTGAATGCACCCTGCAAGGCCCGACCCTGCGCTTTCATGGCGATGCCGTGATCGCCCTGGCCGGGGCCGAGATGGCGGCGACGCTTGATGACGGGGAGGCGCTGCCCTTCTGGACGCCTGTCAAGGTCTCGGCCGGGCAGGTGCTGCGCCTGGGCCGCGCGGCCAGTGGTTGCCGCACCTATATCGCCATCCGCAATGGGCTTGATGTGCCCGACTATCTGGGCAGCAAGTCCACCTTCGTGCTGGGACAGTTCGGCGGCCATGCCGGGCGCACCCTGCGCGTGGGCGACGTGTTGCCGGTCAGCCGTCCGCAATCGCCTGCCTGCACCACGCCAGCCCCGGCTTTTGATCCCGCACAGGTTCCGGCATCGCTGATCCCCGCCTATGGCAAGCACTGGGATATCGCGGTGCTGTACGGTCCCCATGGCGCCCCGGATTTTTTCAAGTCCGAGGCGATGGAGACATTCTTTAGCAGCGATTACCGCGTGCATCACAATTCCAACCGCCTGGGCGTGCGGCTGGTCGGGCCGAAGCCGGAATGGATGCGCAGCGATGGCGGGGAGGCGGGGCTGCACCCATCCAACATCCATGATTGCGTCTATGCCATTGGCAGCATCAATTTCACGGGCGATACACCCGTCATCCTGACCTGCGACGGGCCCAGCCTGGGCGGTTTCGTCTGTCCCGCCACCATCATCAAGGCCGACTTGTGGAAGGTGGGGCAGGTGAAGCCGGGCGACACGATCCGGTTCCGTCCTGTCAGCTTCACCGATGCGCTGGCCCTGGAACAGGCGCAGGATGCGGCTATTGCGGCGCTGTCCGACACGGCCTTGCCGGTGCCGGACCCCATCGCGCCCGACACCTGCATCCTGACCCGTCTGCCCGCCACCACCGACCGGCCCATGGTCACCTACCGGCAGGCGGGCGATAAGTACCTCCTGCTGGAATATGGAGAGAATATCCTGGACCTGCGCCTTCGTCTGCGCATCCATCTGGTGATGGAGGCGTTGACGGCGGCCAAGGTTCCCGGCGTGGCGGAACTGTCGCCGGGGGTGCGGTCGGTCCAGATCCATTATGACAGCCGGGTGATCACCCAGGCGGCACTGGTCGCCAAGCTGCTGGAACTGGAGGAGGGGCTGGGCAGTGTGGCGGGGCTGAAGGTGCCCAGCCGCATCGTGCATCTGCCCATGGCGTTCGAGGATAGTGCCACCCTGGGCGCCGTCACCCGCTATCAGGAGACGGTGAAGAGTGAGGCGCCCTGGCTGCCCAACAATGTCGATTTTATTCAGCGTATCAACGGCCTGGACAGCCGCGAGCAGGTGCGCGACACCATCTTCGATGCCAGCTACATGGTGCTGGGCCTGGGCGATGTCTATCTGGGCGCCCCGTGCGCGGTTCCGCTGGACCCGCGCCACCGGCTGTTGACCAGCAAATACAATCCCGCACGCACCTATACCGCCGAAGGCACGGTGGGCATAGGCGGCGTCTATATGTGCATCTATGGCATGGACAGCCCCGGCGGGTACCAGCTTGTCGGCCGCACCGTGCCCATCTGGAACAAGTTCCTGGCCAACCGGCAGTTCGGGGCCGAACCCTGGCTGCTGCGCTTCTTCGACCGGGTACGCTTCCATCCCGTGACGGAGGCGGAACTGGACCGCTTCCGCACCGATTTCCGTTCCGGCCGCGCGCAGGTGCGGGTGGAAGAGGATGTATTCGATCTGGAAGCGCAGGAGGCGGTCTGGGCTGCGGAGGCCGACGATATCGCCGCCTTCCGCGCCCGCCAGCACGCGGCCTTCACGGCAGAGGTGGCGCGCTGGCAGTCGGACGACACCACGGCCGCCACCGATGACGAGCCACCGCCCGTCGCCGATGATAACGCCATCCAGGCCGACATTTCCGGCAATGTCTGGAAGGTGCTGGTGGAGGTCGGGCAGGTGGTGGAGGTGGGCCAGAAGCTGGTCATTCTGGAAGCGATGAAGATGGAATTCGCGATCCATGCCCGCGCGGCGGGCCGGATCGGTGCCGTTCATTGTCGGGCGGGCCGGCCGGTGACGACGGGCGACGCGCTTTTGTCCCTGATCGCGGATTGACGCTGAAAGAACCCCTTGACCTTCCCATTGTGGGAAGGTTCACAAACATTGGACGTTGCCGGAAGGGAGGGCGGGTTTGCGCTGGGTCATTGCCCTTATGCTGCCGCCCGCTGTTTCCTTCCTGGTTCATCCGATGACCGGCCAGAGGCCGGAAGGGGTTTGGGATGTCGTCCGCGATCCTGTCTTTGCCCGTGCAGGGCATGCGTTGCGCCTCCTGTGCGGGGCGGATTGAGAAGGCCGTGGCGAAGCTGCCCGGTGTGGCCGCCGTCACCGTCAATCTGTCGGCGCAGCGTGTGCTGGTCACGCCCAGCGATAACGCCGACATGAAAATGCCGGTTGCCGTCGTCGCCGCCATTACCGATGCGGGTTTCACCCCGGTGGTCGAGCCGAAACGGCTGACGCTGACGGGACTGCGCTGTGCCGGGTGCGTCGGCAAGGTGGAAAAGGCGCTGCGGGCCGTGCCCGGCGTCATTGATGTCAGGATATCCCAGGCTACCAGCACGGCCCTGATCGACGCCGCCGATGTCAGCGATGATGATCTTGCCGCTGCTGTGGTTGCCGCCGGTTATGGGGTGGCTGGGGCGGAGGATGAACCGCTACCCACTGCGCAACCGCCTGCCGCAACCCGCGCTCCCGGATTGGGCGAAGGCGCGCGGGCCGCCCTGTCGCTGATCCTGTCCGTGCCGCTGCTGCTGCCCATGCTGGGCGGGCCGTCCCTGCCGGCCTGGGCACAGTTCGCCCTCGGCAGCCTGGTCCAGTTCGGTTTGGGCTGGCCCTTCTATGCCGGGGCCTGGAACGCCCTGAAACACCGGACGGCCAGCATGGATGTGCTGGTGGTGCTGGGTACGCTGGCGGCCTGGGGCCTGTCGGGGTGGATGTGGATGACGGCCCATCCCGGCCATGCGCCGCACCTGTATTATGAGGCGGCGTCGGTGATCATCGCCATGCTGCTGCTGGGCCGCTGGCTGGAGGCACGGGCCAAGCGCAAGACGGGCGCGGCCATCGAAGCGCTGATGGCCCTGCGGCCGCAGGTGGCGCGGGTGCGGCGTGACGGCGGGGAAGTGACCCTGCCGATCGCGCAGTTGAAACGGGGTGATGTGGCGCTGGTCCGGCCGGGAGAACAGGTTCCCGTCGACGGCACCATCCTGGAAGGCTCCACCCATCTGGACGAAAGCATGCTGACGGGGGAAAGCCTGCCCGTGGCCAAGGGGCCGGGGGCGGCGGTCACGGGCGCGTCCATGAACCTGGACGGTTTCATCGCCGTGACGGTGGGTGCGCTGGGCGCCGACAGCACGCTGTCCCGCATCATCCGCATGGTGGAGGAGGCGGGGGCGGCAAAGGCCCCGGTCCAGCGTCTGGTCGACAAGGTGTCCGCCATCTTTGTGCCGGTGATCCTGGTCCTGGCGCTGCTGACCCTGGCCGGCTGGCTGCTGGCGGGGGCCGGCGTGGAGGTGGCATTGATCAATGCCGTATCGGTGCTGGTCATCGCCTGTCCTTGTGCTTTGGGTCTGGCGACACCGACGGCCCTGATGGTGGGGACCGGGGTTGCGGCCCGCGCCGGCATCCTGATCCGCGATGCCGAGGCGCTGGAACGAGCGCGGGAGATCGGGGTGGTGGCCTTTGACAAGACCGGCACCCTGACGCAGGGAAAGCCCGCCGTGGTGGCGGTGCAGCCGGTGACGGGCGGGGACAAGGACAAGGTTCTGCGCCTTGCCGCCGCCTTGCAGGCCGGCAGCAGCCATCCGCTGGCGGTGGCTGTGCGCGATGCCATGCCTGACGTTGCCGCCGCCGAGGGCATGCGTGCCTTGCCGGGCCTGGGCGTGGAGGGGCGGGCGGAGGGTGCCGCCCTGCTGCTGGGCAATGCCCGGCTGATGGCCGACCGGGGTATCGACATTTCGGCGCTGGATACCGTGGCGCGGGGTCTGACGGCCCAGGGGCGGACCTTGTCCTATCTGGTGTCCGACGGGGTGGCGCTGGGCCTGATCGCCTTTGGCGACCGGGTCAAGGACACGGCACCCGCCGCCATCGCGCGGCTGAAAGCGTTGGGCATCCGTACCGTCATGCTGACGGGCGACAATGCGGGGGCCGCCGCCGCGACAGCCGCCACACTGGGTGTGGACGAGGTGCTGGCCGAACTGCTGCCCCAGGACAAGGGGGAGGCGCTGGCGAAGCTGCGCAGTGGGGGACGGGTCGTCGCCATGGTGGGGGACGGCATCAATGACGCGCCGGCCCTGGCCGCCGCCGATATCGGCATCGCCATGGGCACCGGTACCGACATTGCCATGCGGGCCGCGGGGGTGACCCTGATGCGGGGTGACCCGTCGCTGGTGGCCGACGCCATTTCGGTGTCCCGGCGCACGGTGGCCAAGATCCGCCAGAACCTGTTCTGGGCCTTCATCTATAATATCGTCGGCGTGCCGCTGGCCATGGCCGGGCTGCTCAACCCCATGCTGGCGGGGGCGGCCATGGCGGCGTCCAGCGTCTGTGTGGTCGCCAACGCCCTGCTACTGCGGCGCTGGCGGCCGGGCGTTTAGGGCATCGGCTGCCCACGCGCGGCGACCAGCACCGCGTACCACTCAGCCCCCGTCATCTGCACCGTGAAGGCATCCGCCGCCTCCCGGATGCGGGCGGGGGTCTGGCTGCCGACCAGGGGGATGGGGCGGGCGGGATGGGCGATGGCCCAGGCATAGGCGACGGCGGCGCGCGTAGCCCCCTGGCGGATTGCGATGGCATCCAGTGCCGCCGCCACCCGGCCCGTGCGCTCATCCCCCGCGTCGCCCAGCAGGTTGCCGCCACCCAGCGGCGACCATGTCAGGACGGTCAGGCCGCGTTCCAGCGCCTGATCCAGCACCCCGTCGAACAGCGGATCGATATGCAGCGGGGAGAATTCCGGCTGGATCGACAGCAGCGGAAAGGGCAGGTGCGCCGACAAGGCCGCCACCTGGGCGGCGGTGTAGTTGGAGACACCCGCCGCCTTGATCTTGCCCTGCTGGCGCAGCCTATCCAGCGCTGCCGCGACCTCTGCCGGGTGGGCCAGAAGGTCGGGGCGGTGCACCTGATACAGGTCGATGCAATCGACATTCAGCCGGCGCAGCGACGCCTCGCAGCATTCAACCAACCGGTTGCCGCGCTGATGATAGGGGATGGGCGGCTGGATACCGCCCTTGGTGGCCAGCACGATCCGGTCGCGCAGACCCGGATTGGCCTTCAGCACACGGCCGAACAGGGCTTCTGCTGCACCGAACCCGTGTTCATGGCCGAAACCATAGATGTCGGCCGTATCGAACAGGGTGATCCCCGCCTCCAGCGCTGCCATGGACCGGGCCGTTGCGGCGGCCACATCGTCGCCGTGATAGCGCCACATGCCCCAGCCCAGGGCAGAAACGGCAGGGGCGCCGTCGATCAGGGGGCGGACGGCGGCGTTTATCATCAATTGATCCATGATCATTCCGGCCAGGGCGGGTTTGTCGGTTGCGGCATCCTTCTACAAGCAAATCACCCATGCCGCCACCATGCTTGCCAGGGGTGCCAAGCGTCCGAATAGTGATACACACGTTTGAACAAGGAACATCCGCCATGGAAGTGACGAACGACGCCACCGGCCCGGAAGAAGGCAACGGCCCCAGCCCGGCGGAGATGGTGGAACGTCTGGTCCGTCTGCTGACGGTCACGGAAGTGGGTCCCGACCTGTACCATGGCTCCCGGCAGATCGGCGGCCGGGGCCGGGTCTTTGGCGGGCAGGTGGTGGCCCAGGCGCTGGCCGCCGCCATCGGTACCGTCGATGGCGGCCGCGTCGCCCATTCGCTGCATGCTTATTTTATGCGCGGCGGGGATGAGGATTACCCTATCGACCTGCGCGTCCATCGCGATTTCGACGGACGCAGCTTCGCTACCCGCCGGGTGGAGGCGATCCAGGGCGGGGAACCGATCCTGACCCTGTCGGCGTCCTTCCACCGGCCGGAGGAAGGGCTGGCGCATGCCGATTACCGCATGCCCGCCGTGCCGATGCCCGAAGACCTGCCACCCGAATCCGAGGTGGTGAAAAGCTTCATCGAGCGTCTGCCCGCCCCCACCCAGGCCTTTCTGAAACGGCGGCGGTCGGTGGAACTTCGGCATGTAAACCGGGTCGATCCCACGGATGGCCGCCCGCACGACGCGGTTCAGCATGTCTGGTTCCGCGTCGTTGCCCCCATGCCGGACGATGCCGACCTGCACCGGGTGGCGCTGGCCTACATGACCGACATGGTGCTGCTGGGGTCTTCGCTGCTGCCACATGGCATCAACTGGATGTCGGGCACGGCCAAGGGGGCCAGCCTGGATCACGCCGTCTGGTTCCATGAGCTGGATTTCCGGGTAGATGACTGGCTGCTCTACAGCACGCACAGCCCCTGGACGGGCGGCGGGCGCGGGTTGAACCATGGCCGCATCTTCGATCGTGACGGTCGCCTGATTGCCAGCACAGCACAGGAAGGCGTCATCCGCCGCATGCGCTGATCCCCCGCTACAGCCACAGGAAACGCCGGATATGTCCCGACCCGCCGCCCCCTCTCGTGAGCATTACCGCCATTTCCGGCGGCTGGATACGCGCTGGATGGACAATGACGTCTATGGTCATGTCAACAACGTCACCTACTATTCCTATTTCGATACGGGCGTGAACGCGTATCTGGTGGAAAAGGGTGTGCTGGACATCCATGCCGGGGCCACCATCGGCCTGGTGGTGGAAACGGGCTGCCGGTATTTCGCCTCCGTCGCCTTCCCTGATGCTTTGGAGATCGGCATCCGCGTGGCGCATCTGGGCAACAGCTCCGTGCGCTATGAGGTGGGGGTGTTCAAGGCGGGGGAGGAAACGGCAGCAGCGGCCGGCCATTTCACCCATGTCTATGTCGAGCGTGAGACGCGCCGTCCCGCCCCCCTGCCGCCCGATTTCCGGACGGTGCTGGAAGCGCTCACCTGACGCTATCCAGAAAGGCCAGTGCCGCTCAGAAAGGCAAAGGGGCCTTCCACCCTGCGGCGGAAGGCCCCCTGTCGGGTCAGGTGCTTACGACCCGATGCGGCCGCCATCGGTACGGCGGATGGTGACCACCGACGGGCGCGGATAATCGCCGTCCGGCCACTTGGACTGGCTGTTGCTGAACAGGCCGCTGACATCCTCGCCCGGATGCTGGACGGCGATGAAGAAGGTGGTGTTGTCCGGCGACAGCAGCGGGCCGCAGCATTCGGCACCGGCCGGGACCGACAGGAAGCGCTTCACCGGCACCGGCTGACCCGGGGTCACCGACAGCGGCATGGCATAGATGCCGTCATTGAACGGATAGTTGGACGGGGTGCCGTCGGTGGCGATCCACATATTGCCGCTGGTGTCGAAGGTGACATTGTCCGGGGAGCCGAACCGGTCGCCGGTGAAGGTCGACGCGCCGTTCAGCGAGATATTGTCCGCCGCCGTGGCCGCAGCGGCGGGATCGCCCGCCAGCAGGAAGATGCGCCAGGTGAAGGTCTTGGCCGCATGGTCGTTGCCGGTCTCCGTCACCTCGATGATATGACCGGTCCGGTTGGGGCCGCGCGGGTTGGCGGCATCGGCCTTGGCCGGCACGGCGCGGCCGGCACCGGCGCGCGACCCGCTGGTGACGTTGGCCGTGCTGCTGGTTGCCTGACGCGAGCTGTTGTTGGTCAGGATGATGAACATCTTGCCATTGCCGTAGAAATCGGCGTCGACGGTGGCTTCCAGATCTTCCGGACGGTCCATCGGCGTGGCGCCGACCGCGTCACCGGCGCGGCGGCTGTTGATCAGAACGTCGGCCTGGGTCTGGAACCGGCGGGTGCCGTCCGGATAGGTGGACGCGGCCAGCAGCGGGCCCGACACCGGGTCGTTCAGGTCCAGCGGCAGCCACACACCCGTGCCGTCGGCATTGAAGCGGGCGGCATACAGCGTACCGGCATCCAGCAGGTCCATGTTGGCCGCGCGGTTGGCCGGATTGTAGGTGCCCGACGACACGAACTTGTAGACATATTCGAACACGGTGTCGCAGCCGGAATAGGCCGTGACCTTGTTGGAACCGCGCGTCAGGGCGATGGTGGCGCCTTCATGCTTGAAGCGGCCCAGGGCCGTGCGCTTCTTGGGCATGGAGGTCGGGTCGTAGGGATCGATCTCGACCATCCAGCCGAAACGGTACGGCTCGTTCACGCCTTCCGGCTTGGCGCAGTCGAAGCGGGGGACGTAATTCTCCCACTTGCGGCCAGAGGCGCCGCTGCCGACCGTGTAATCGGTGTGGTCGAGCGCCACCTTGGCGTCGGTGATCTTCGACCGGTTGGCGAAATACTGGTCGAAATTCTCTTCGGCCGCCAGATAGGTGCCCCAGGGCGTGAAGCCGCCGGCGCAATTGTTGAAGGTGCCCAGCACCAGCGTGCCCGTCGGGTCAGCCGGGGTCTTCAGCTTGTCATGCCCGGCGGCGGGACCCGTGACGCGCATCGGCGTCGTGCCCGTGATGCGGCGGTTGTAGGGGGAGGTGACGTCATAGCTCCAGCGACCGTTCAGGATGCGGGCATTAACGACGGAAACCCCGTGCGCCTCGATCTCGGTCAGCGCCTCGTTCTCGCTGGCGCTGTAATTCTCGAACATGTTCGGACCCGAGGTATACTCGTGGTTCACGCACATGATGTAGGACGGGTAGGGCAGGCGGCCGATCTTGGCCGGCGCGCCGAACCGTTCCGGGAACACAGCGACCATGTCACAGTTGAAGCCGAAGCGCTTGGCCTGATCGGCGGGGGACTGCTTGGTCGGATCGAAAGGCGCCATGCCGGGGAACAGCGGGTCGCCCCAGCGGATCAGGGTGTGCGCCTCGTACCCGGCGGGCACGGTCACCTTGTCGGCCTTGGTCTCGGCAACGGACGTGAAGGTCAGCGGCAGGGTGGCGGCCTGCGCCTCCTTGCCCGTCAGGAAGATGCCGGGGGCCGTCAGGGCCGCCGTGGCCGCCGCCGTCGCGGCCGAACCGCGCAGGAAGTGGCGGCGGCCGACACTCGCCTCCAGCACCTTGTCGAAGGTCTTGTCCGCGCCGATACCACGCTCTTCAAGGTCTTCGCGGTCGATTTCGGGGACGTCGATCTGGCTCACGGACTTGCTCCCTGGATATAGATCACCAAACAAGAGGCGGGGGCCGCTTGGTTGCCCCTCAACTACACCAGTGAACAAGACGATAATTTTGGAGATGCGTGAAGTTTATGCGTCAGTTTTGTTGTATGAGGGAAATCATATCGAATTGATATCAGGGTTCAGGAAGTTCCTATACATCCACAAACTTCCATTAATCCGTAACAAATTCCGGTTAGAAGCCATTGCTATTCGAAGCGTCCGGCCAGTTCTGGCCCGGCGATGCTTTTCCATCATTCTCATCTCACGATGGCGGCCACAATGGGCATTCAGTCGATTTCGCATCGTTCCCGCCGGTTGGGTCGGACATTGGCGGCCGGTACCGGCCTGCTGATGCTGCTGACGGGGCCTGCCCTGGCACAGCAGGCGCTGCCGCCGGTTGCGGAACCGAAACGGCCCGACCTGCCGGTTCCGTCGTTGCCGGCGGGACCTGCCTTGGGCGGGATCGAGATCGCGCCGGCTCCCGGTGCGGCGCCCGTGGCCGGTGCCACCACGACACCGCTGACCCTGTCGCGTGTGGTGGTGGAAGGGGCGGGCGCCATGCCGGCCGGGGCGTTCGACGACCTGACGGCCGCCATCACGGGCAAGCCGGTGACGCTGGCCGACCTGTACGCCACGGCGGACGCCATCACGGCGCGGTATCGCGCCGCCGGCTGGGTCCTGGCGCGGGCGGTGGTGCCGGCGCAGCGCATCAGCGACGGCGTCGCCACCATCCGCGTCGTGGAGGGCTTCATCGCCAAGACCGTGGTGGAAGGTGATGCCGGCGCCCATGCCGCCCGCATCCAGTCCTATCTGGACCATCTGACGGCAACCAAGGGGGCGCTGAACATCGCCGACCTGGAACGCTGGCTGCTGCTGGTCAACGACCTGCCGGGGGTGGCTGCGCGTGCCGTGCTGTCGCCCGCCGCCGGGCAGACGGGCGGGTCGATCCTGACGCTGAAGGTGGAACGGCAGGTGGTGCAGGCCTATGCCGCCATCGATAATCGCGGGTCGGTCTATACCGGCCCCTGGCGCCTGATGGCCGGTGCCGCCTTCAACGATGCCGCCAATGGCGGGCGGTTCACCATCTCCGGCCTGACGGCGCTGGAGGATACCGATGAACAGCAGGGGCTGACCCTGTCCTGGGATCAGCAGGTCGGGTCGGAGGGCACCCTGCTGGGCGTGCGCGGCAGCATCCAGCGGGGCGAGCCGGGCGACAGCCTGGAGGCGTTGGAGGTCACCACCCGTTACAGTGGCCTGACCCTGCGCGCGGCCCATCCGTTCCTGCGCAGCCGGGCAAAAAGCCTGGTGATCGATACCGAATTCAACGCCTACGAAACCCGCACGGCCTTTTTCGGCCAGCGCTTTGCCCAGGATGTCGTGCGGACCCTGTCGCTGGGGGCGGATTTCACCCTGCTGGACAAGGCGGGGGGGACCAACCGTTTCGCTGCGCGTGTCGTGCAGGGGCTGGATGTGCTGGGCGCCAGCCGGGACGGGGCGCCGGACAAATCCCGCGCCGCCGGCTCGGCCGAATTCACGCGCATGACGTTCGATGCCGAACGTATCCAGGCGCTGGGCAACGGCCTGTCGGCCCGTCTGGCCTTTTCCGCCCAGATCGCCGACCGCGCGCTGCTGGCGCAGGAGGAATTCAAGCTGGGCGGGGCCGCCTTCGGCCGGGCCTTCGATGATGGCGAACTATCGGGTGACCAGGGCGTTGCGGGGCTGCTGGAACTGCGCTGGGCCTTGCCGGTGGGCGAGGCGGTTGGGGCGCAGCTCTATGGTTTCTATGATCATGGCAAGGTCTGGAACGATGATCCGGTGACGCAGATGGACAATGTCGAACTGGCGTCGGTCGGCGCCGGCCTGCGCGCCAATCTGGACGACCTGATGTCCGCGGACCTGCAGGTGGCCAAGCCGCTGCGCCGCGACGTGGCGACCAAGGGCGATCGCGACGCCCGTTTCTTCCTCTCCGTCACCACCCGCTTCTGATCCGTGCGCCCGATGCAAAATCGCCTGATGCACAAGGGGAACGAACCCATGGCCCGTGACATGCACTCCCGCCGCCGCCTGCTGGCCGGCACCGCGCTGACCGGCGTGGTCCTGGCCCTGGCAGGCGCCGCCGCCGCCAACCCCGTGGACCCCACCGTGGTGCATGGCACCGTCGGTTTCAGCAGCAATGGTCCGGTGCTGGAGGTGCGGCAGGGCAGCGACAAGGCCATCATCGACTGGCGCGGCTTCGATATCGGCACCGGGGAGGCGACACACTTCGTGCAGCCGGGTGCCGGTTCCATCGCGCTGAACCGTGTTACGGGCGGTCAGCAAAGCCACATCGACGGGTCGTTGACGGCGAATGGCCGCATCTTCCTGATCAATCCCAACGGCATCCTGTTCGGGGCCGGTTCGGTGGTGGATGTGGGCGGACTGGTTGCCAGCACGGCCAATATCGCCAATGACCGCTTCCTGTCCGGTGATTACCGGTTCGACATCGCGTCACCGGTGGCCGGCGCCGCGATCAGCAATGCCGGGACTATCGATGCCGGCATGGCCGCCCTTGTCGCGCCGCAGGTGCGCAACAGCGGCACCATCCGTGCCGATCTGGGCCGCGTCACCCTGGGTGCGGCCCAGCGTTTCACGCTGGATCTGGCCGGCGACGGGCTGATCAGCTTCGATGCCGGATCGGCCGTGGACGGGGCGAAGCTGGAACAGGCGGGTCTGGTCCAGGGCGCGTCCGTCCTGCTGTCGGCCGCCACGGCGGCGCGCGTGGTCGATAATGTCATCGACATGACGGGCGTGGTCCAGGCGCGCGGCGTTCGCCAGGAAGGTGGCGATATTATTCTGGATGGTGGCGAAGGCAGCGTTTCCGTTTCCGGCACCCTGAACGCCGACGCGGTGGGCCAGGGCGATGGCGGGACCATCACGGTCCTGTCGGACAGCAATGTCCGCTTCACCGGCGCGATCAGCGCCCGTGGCGCCGGCACCGGCCGGGGCGGTGATGTCGACCTGTCGTCCCAGGGCGGGCTGACCTACCGCGGCTCTGCCGACCTGACATCCGATAGCGGCGTGAAAGGCACGCTGCTGCTGGACCCCAAGAACATCATCGTGGCGTCCACGGGCGTCGATGGTGTCGCCGGCAACGACACGTTTGCGGAGAATCCGGCCGCCGATGCCACCATCGCCGCCGCCGATGTGGTGACGGCCCTGAACGGCGCCAATCTGGTGCTGCAGGCCAATAATGATATCAGCGTCAATGCCAAGGTCGATGCCCGCGCCAATGCCGGTGCCGGCGACCTGACCCTGCGGGCCGGCCGGTCGGTCGCTTTGAATGCCGATGTCAATGTGAAGGGTGCCTTCACCGCCATCGCGAATGACCCAGCCGCCATCGCCGCGCAGCGCGACCCCGGCGCCGGTTCCATCCGCGTGTCCAGTGGCGTAACGGTCGGCAGCACGGGCAGCCAGACCTTTAATGGCGACCTGTCGCTGGCCGGCAATCTGATCACCAGCGGGTCGGGAGCCGTCGACATCACCGGGGCGCTGACCGTGGCCGATCTTGCCACCATCGTGACGGCGGGCGGTGCGGCGGATGGTGTCGGCGTGGCCGGTGCCACCAATGGGGCGGGCTTCCTGGTCATCGACGCGGGGGCCGGTGCCGTCCGCCTGGGCACTGTCGGCGGGGCACAGGCGCTTTCGGGTCTGTCGGTGGCTGGCGGTACCGTCGCCCTGAACAGCGTGCAGACCAGCGGCCTGCAGGATTATGCCGGGGCTATCACGCTTTCCGGTGATCTGGTCAGCACGGTGGGCGGTGCGGTCCGCCTGGGCGGGCCGGTCACGCTGACGGGTGACAGCAGCATCGTTACGGCCGGTTTCGCAGGTGACGACATCCAGGTCGCGGGTGCCGTCAACGGCCCCTACGCGCTGGTCGCCGATGCGGGCGCCGGTGCAGTGACCTTTGCCGGTGCTGTAGGCGCCAGCCGCGCCCTGACGCTGCTGTCGGCCGGCGGTTCTTCCGTCCGGCTGGGAAGCGTCACCACCAGCGGTTTGCAGGATTATGCGGGTGCCATCACCCTTTCCGGCGATCTGGTCAGCACGTTGGGTGGTGCCGTCCGCCTGGCTGGTCCGGTCACGCTGACGGGCAATAGCAGCATCGTGACGGCCGGTTTCGCAAATGACGACATCCAGGTCGCGGGTACCGTCAACGGCCCCTACGCGCTGGTTGCCGATGCGGGCGCCGGTACGGTCAGCTTCTCCGGTGCCGTAGGCTCCAGCCGCGCCCTGACGCTGCTGTCGGCCGGCGGTTCTTCCGTCCGGCTGGGCAGCGTCACCACCAGCGGTTTGCAGGATTATGCGGGTGCCATCACGCTTTCCGGTGATC
>NZ_JAGOGJ010000195.1 GCF_017996735.1 Niveispirillum sp. | reverse complement strand
CGCTCTTACGAGCACTCCCAAGACCGTCCATTTCCAAAATCCCGACCATCCGCCACCACCAAAATCAGGGGGCGGCAGAATCTCAGTTATTAGACGTTCCGCAAGACGGGCTTCGGCTGACGCTTACTACTGGACGGTGATGCCGGCACGCTTGCAGATATATTCATAATAGGCGCTTTCGTCGGCGTCCTGGAACCGACCCCACCGGCTGATGTCGTAGACAAGAACGGTCTGAAAATCGGCCCGGCCATTCTGGACATCGTCGATCAGCCGCTTCAGGGCATCACGTCCGTCCAGTCGGAGTCCGCTTTTCCCTTCATCAGCATAGGTTCTTACGATCTCAATGCCTCGTGCGGCGGCGTAGTTCCGGATAACCCCGGCTTGGTTCTCAGTGGAATAGCGCTGATGATCGGTCGACATCCGGACATACTCAGCGGCGCGTAACGGTTTTTCAGGCGTTGAATTCCGGTCGTTTTCGTGGTGTCGGTTTCCGTTTGTCACGACGGGCCATCCTTCGCCGGCAGCGGCGCCGGAGGGCATAAAAAAGCGCGCTCCCCCGGACATCCGGTGACGGCTCGGGCAACTCCCCACCGTCTTCGCATTGACTGTCACTGTAGATGCGGAGAGGCGGAAAGATGTTGCCGAAAAAGGGCAAGGAATTGCACCGGCGGGTGCAAGACGGATCTGTCGGGGAAACCTTCGGTCCGATGATTGCTGCCGCTTTGAAAGCGGAACTTGGATTGACCCATCAGGCCATTAAAACGGTCATGCGCTGGACCGGGGCCAGCGAGCGGACCGCTAAACACTGGTTTGCCGGGACACACCATCCCAGCGCAGAACATCTCGTCACCTTGATGCGGCATTCCGACATGGTCCTGACCGCCGTCCTGGTGATGGCGAACAGGGAAGGGATGCTGGCCAACATGAAGATTCTGATCCTGCGTGAGAGGATGCTGGAACTTATCGAGATGATCGATACTCAGAGGGAGCACTCTGCATAGCGGCTGGCGGCAGGCCGTCACTGACAACCGGCGCTGGAACATAAAGAGAACGTATGGTAGTTCAATCTGCCGGGGACGTTTCAGCCGGCTGTAGAAATGTGGTGCATCATGCACCTCGGATGCATAAGATGGGTGCAAATATCACATCGGACTTCGCCATGCCTGCGCCTCCCATAAAGAAGACGGTCCGGACCTCGGTCATCCTGCCGGAAGATGCGCATGCCCGTATCCAGGCTCTTGCAGACGCAAACGATGTCTCTGCGGCGTGGATGATCCGGGCCGCGATTATCCGGTTTCTCGAAGAGCATAGTGACCAGGCCGAACTGCCCCTGCGATTGCCGAAAATCCGTAAGGGTGCGGCATGACGCGGGAAGAGGTTGCCCGACAGAAGCTGGCCAGACTGCGCGCCGGTGGAAAGCCGCGGGTTCTGGATCTGTTTGCCGGATGTGGTGGTTTGTCACTCGGGTTTCAGGCGGCCGGGTTTGCCTTGCGTGCTGCCGTCGAATTTGATCCCGACGCGGCCCGTTCGCATGGGCTTAACTTTCACGGTGGTGATCCCCGCCACAGTCTGGCTCGCGACATTACGCAGACGAAGCCGGAGGACCTGGTTGCAGAGCTGGGGCTGGGACCAGTCGCGGAGGCTTTCGATGTAATCGTTGGCGGGCCGCCGTGCCAGGCATTTGCCCGGGTTGGCCGGCCGAAGCTCCGCGAGATTGACGCACATCCGCAGGCGTTCCGGCAGGATCCGCGTGCGCGGCTCTATCAGGAATACCTGCGCTATGTGGACGCCTTCCAGCCGTTAGCAGTGCTGGTCGAGAATGTTCCGGATGTTCTGAACCATGGGGGTCAGAACATCGCTGAGGAGATTTGTGAAGTCCTCGAAGATAAAGGCTATGTCTGCGGCTACACGCTGCTGAACGCTGCCTTCTACGGTGTTCCGCAGATGCGGGAACGTATGTTTCTGATCGCTCTGCGGCGGGAGATTGATCGGCCGGTTGCCTTTCCTGAACCTACGCACTGGGCCGTCCTGCCTCCCGGGTATGAGGGGTCACGGGCCGTTGCACTGAAGGTTCTGAACGGCAATGCCGGACATGCACATGACTACATTGCCCCTCCGGTCGCCAGTCCGGACCTGCCTGGAGCTGTTACCGCTGAGCAGGCTCTTGACGACCTGCCGGCAATCCATGCCCGTCAGCAGCTTGCGTCCGGCGAACTGAAACGTGGTGCACGCCGGTTTGATGAGTTGTTGCCCTATCCCAAGATGCGGAAGTTGTCGGCGTATGCCCGGCTGATGCGGTCCTGGCCAGGTTTTGAGGCACCGGCCGATGGCATCCGGGATCACGTCATTCGTTACCTGCCACGGGACTACGAACTGTTTGCCCGCCTGAATCCTGGGGATCAGTACCCCGATGCTTACCGGCATGCTCTCGATATGCTGGCAGAACGCATTGCCGGTCTTCGCCTGCAGGGACAGGTCCTGCATGAGGGGTCGGCGGACTATGATCGGCTGAAAGCCGCGATCGTTCCGCCTTATGATGCAGGGAAGTTCCCCAACAAATGGCGGAAGATGTGGCGTGATCAGCCGGCACGGACGCTGATGGCGCACCTCGGTAAGGACAGTTATAGTCATATCCACTATGATAGTGAGCAGGCGCGCACAATTTCAGTCCGCGAAGCAGCGCGCCTTCAGTCCTTTCCGGACGGGTTCGTCTTCTCCGGAACCATGAATCCGGCTTTCCGCCAGATCGGCAATGCCGTGCCACCGCTCATGGCCAGGGCACTGGCTAAGACCATCATCCATGCGCTTGGAAAGCCTGGGGAGGAATTCCTGAATGAGTCTGTCCGAACGGCGGCGGCAGTTTGAAGCCGCCTCGAAAGCCGACCCCCTTGTTACCAGGCGAAGCAAGTTTCACAAACTGTTCGGCGTGTCGAACAGCGCCAAGGTAATCGGGCGCGGCCTTCAGCTTGGAGTGGTTAACCTCGACAATGTCGCAACGGACGTTGACGGCTTTGCGTTTGCATGCACCATGGTCTTTCCGCCTGCAGATGAGGTTTATTTTTCCGCCTATGTGCGGTCCGGCACCCCCGCGATGATCGCGCGGCTGATGGAGATGAAGCGGCTGGGTGCCGGTAATCCGGCGGAGGGTAACGGGGCGCAGGCCGAGGATGACGCGGCCGAAGAGCGGATCGGTTATGCTGCCAGAAATAATAACGTTGTTGTCGTACTGGCAGCAGACGGCAGCGTCCATCTGCGCAACCAGGGTTTCTGGGATGAGTTGCCGGATGATCTGACGCCATACGGGGCGGCTATCCCGGTCGATAAGATCAACGTCGCGATCTATCCGCCTGCGGCCTCGGCGCGGCGAAGTTTGCTGGCCCGTGAGTTCATCGGTTATCTCGGCAGTCTGATTGGCCGCGAGAAGGTTCATGAACTGCAGGTCTGGGCCGATACTGCTGCTGTCAGCCCCGGCATGCGACGGTTGCCCTCGTCCATCCCCGTGAACGAAATTGAAACAGCAGTAGCGGGATTGGGTGGGTACTATCCGGGCGGGGAGGTCCGCCGCTACCATGCGGCGCTCAATTTCCTGCCGCATAAGCACTTCGTGATCCTTGCAGGACTGTCAGGCACCGGCAAAACACAGCTGGCCTTGAAGTATGCGCAGGCCGTTCACGGCGTCATTTCGGACAATCCGGGTGCCGATCCCTTTCTGGTTGTCTGCCCGGTACGCCCGGAATGGACCGATCCGACCGGACTGACCGGTTATTACGATGTGCTGTCAAACAGGTACAACGTCCCGCCATTCCTCGGTGCCGTTCTGCTGGCGACGGCGCATCGCGACACACCGGTATTTGTTGTGCTCGACGAGATGAACCTTGCGCGAGTGGAATATTATCTTTCCGATGTGCTTTCATGCATGGAGACGAGGAAGGCCCTCAAACTTCATGACAGCGGCGTTCCTCTTGAGGGAACAACCGGCACCAGTATCCCGGCGGAACTGCCCCTGCCGCCAAACCTCTTCATCACCGGCACCATTAACATTGACGAAACCACCAATCCGGTCAGCGACAAGGTGCTGGATCGGGCACATGTCATCGACATGTCAGCGGTTGATTTGGCCGGCTTCCTGGCGGGACTGGAAGCCCGCGAGCCGGCTCTGAAAAACGCCCGTGCTGCCTGTGAGGCGCATATGCTGGCCGCCCACAGTATCATGAGTTCACATGGTCTCGGGTTCGGTTACCGTGTAGCAGAGGAAGTGGTCCGGTATCATGCCTTTGCGGACACGTATCTGACGGCTGACCCTGCGGCCACGACCGATGATCTGATGGTTCAGAAAATCCTGGTCAAACTGCGCGGGGCTGAGCGTCAGCGGCCGCTCCTCACGGGCCTGACCCGGGTTCTTGCGGGTTTGCCGCGTTCACAGGCGTTTCTGAAGAATCTGACCGATGATCTTGATGAGTTCGGTTCTTTCCAGGCAAGTCGCTGAGGCGATGCCATGGCTGTCCTGCTTATGCGGAGTGAAGCGACCGGCGTAGTCTGGCGGGTCTGGCCCGATCCGGAGCCGGTCGCACCGGGCACGGTGCAGGAAACGGGACGTTATCTTTTCGAACTGCGCGGACGTGCAGACGTTGCGGCGGCTGATCTGCTGATTGATGACGTGGCGCTGGAGGCGTTGCGTGCACCAGCCCCGGATGTCGCGCTGTGGCGCTGGTCTCCCGGCTTTCATGCCGGTAGCGTCGAAGTGGAACTGCGGCTGCCGGGGCAGGCGCCCCGCCGGTTCGAAGTTGTCACCGATCCTGACCAGCGAAAGCTGACGCGTGACGACTTCGATACGATGGTGCGCGAGATTCTCGATGATACCTTCGCGCTGTTTTCTCTCAGCAGTTTCCGCAAGGCTGTCGCCAAGGGCAGTGGTGTCCGCCCGCCGGCTATTGCCCGGCTGGAGTTTCTGCGCTCGCGGGTCGATGAGCTGGAGAAAGTGATCGCCGATATTCTGCGTCATCCCCGTCGTATGCTGAACGCCGAGGAAACAATTCTCCCGCATCACCAGGCCAATCGTGCGACCGGCCCTGAAATTCTGCGCTCTTTCCGCTCGGGACGGATCGGACGGGAACAGGGATCGCCGTCGCGATTGCCGGCACAGTTGAATGGCTTTTTGCCGGAGCGCATCCGCGTCAGGCGACGACGGAGTTCGCTCGACCTGCCGGAACACCGCCAGATGGCGGCGTGCCTGCGATCATGGACGGCATGGCTGGCGGCGGTGGCGGAACTACTGGAACGTGGCCGGGCGGGTGGCGATGTCGAAGTGCTGCAGAGCAGGACCGTCTGGGCAGCACGCTGCCGTCGCCTCAGTCGTCGCGTCGGCCATCTTGCCACCGCAGCACCTTTTGCCGAGGCGGGTGACGCTCCGCCTCGCCTCGTCCTGTCGTCAGTATTCCGCAATGATCCGGCCTATCGCCGTTTCTATCGCCTCTGGCAGGATATGAATCTTGGCATTGCGGCAGTGTTCGGGGATTTCCTGAACCTGCCAT
Organism: Niveispirillum sp.; assembly: GCF_017996735.1. GTDB lineage: Bacteria > Pseudomonadota > Alphaproteobacteria > Azospirillales > Azospirillaceae > Niveispirillum. The sequence continues at coordinate 3,798 of NZ_JAGOGJ010000195.1, read as the reverse complement.
TGGCCCGGACGTTCGAACTTTATGAGCTTTGGTGTTTCCTGCGGCTGGTTCGGGCCGGGGTGGAGGAGTTTGGTCCAGCCGGGCTGGATGTGCGTGACCTGTTCATCACCGATGCGGCTGGTGGTGTGACGCTGGCGGCGGGGGCGGTCACCGTTCCGGTTGGCGGTGACTGGAAGCTCTGCTTTCAGAGACAATACCGGGAGTTCTGGATCGAACCCGACAATTGCGGTTCTTACAGCCGGACCATGACGCCAGATATCGTGGCTGCCCACAACCCGCCCCCACCCGGCCGGACCGGCAGCCTGATCGTGCTCGACGCAAAGTACCGTATCGACAGCGGCCTGAACGATGCACTCAGTTCGATCCACACCTATCGCGATGCCCTTGTGCGGGAGACCGGGTCCGGGGCGATTGAAGGGATTGTCACGGCGACCTATCTGCTGACACCGCACCTGCCGGTGCTGAATGGCGGATACAGGGATATGCCGATGCCTGGCCGGTTGTTTCACCCGGCCTACCGCTCCGGCTTCCGGTTCGGCGCAGTAAGCCTGCGGCCCGGCATGACGACGGCAGAAGTCGGTGATGCACTGCGCTTGCTGGTGGCTGACGCCACCGCCGCTGGAGCGCCATAAGCATGGATGTCCTTACTCCCGATCAGCGCCGGTACAATATGAGTCGCATCCGGGGAAAGGACACGAAGCCGGAAATGCTGCTGCGCCGCGGTCTGCACGCCAAAGGCCTGCGCTTCCGGTTGTATGTCCGTGATCTGCCGGGGCGCCCGGATCTGGTTTTCCCGCGATATCGCGCAGTCGTCCTGGTGCATGGCTGCTTCTGGCATGGGCATGACTGCCCGCTCTTTAAACTGCCAGCCACGCGCCAGGAATTCTGGGCGGTCAAGATTGCAGGAAACCGGGCTCGTGATCAGCACACAATGTCTGCGCTGATTGCCTTAGGGTGGCGGGTTTTAACGGTTTGGGAATGCAGCCTGAAAGGAAGAGCGCGCCGGCCGCTGGATGAGGTGCTCGATAAATGCGTTGCGTTTATCACGGGGGATGCACGTGCAGCTGAAATCGGGACCTGATGCAGCCGGGTGCGCGCTCCCGAAACCGAAGCCGTGGTCATCTCCTTGAATTGGCGTGAAGCTGGATATCGGCTTTTTTGTCGACCTCCGGAGACCTTGGCCGTCAATCAGGGGTAGCCGTTTCCCCTGTCATTCCACGCCATCGCCCTACGCCCCCATCCGGCATGTTGCGCTTGGCGAGCGAGTGTATTTCCTAATGATCCCCTGCGCGGTGTGCCGTGCGGCCAGCTTGTGCCGGGGATCGAAATGCTCACTGCCATTCCCTCCGATGCGGGCGCACGTGGCGCCCACATGCTGCGCACCGCGCTTGGACTCGATATCGCGGCTTGGTTGGAAGATGCCGCTGTTGCCGAAGTGATGCTGAACCCGGATGGCCGGCTGTGGCTGGACTGGCTGGATAGTGGGCTGATCGATACGGGCGCCGGACTGTCTGCAGTTGATGGCGAGCGCATCATCCGGCTGGTCGCCCATCATGTCGGCATCGAGGTGCATGCCGAACATCCGCGCCTGTCGGCCGAACTGCCGGGAACCAGAGAGCGCTTCGAGGGGCTGTTGCCGCCGCTGGTCTCCGCTCCCGTCTTCGCCATCCGCAAGCCGGCTGTCGCCCTTTTCCGGCTCAATGACTACGTTTCCGCTCGCGTCCTGTCGGCGGCGCAGGCCGACGTCCTGCGCCAGGCCGTGGCTGCGCGCCGGAACATCCTGGTCGCCGGTGGCACCTCGACCGGTAAGACCACTCTGGTCAACGCATTGCTGGCCGAGGAGGCGCTGTCCAGCGAGCGCATTATCCTGATCGAGGATACCCGCGAACTGCGCTGTGCCGTGCCCAACGTCGTGGCTCTGCGCACCCGCGACGGCGTGGCCACGCTGGCGGATCTGGTGCGGACGGCGTTGCGGTTGCGGCCTGATCGCATCCTTATCGGCGAGGTGCGTGGCGGCGAGGCGCTTGACCTGGTCAAGGCCTGGGGTACCGGCCATCCCGGCGGCATCGGCACATTGCATGCCGGGTCGGCCCTGGGAGCGCTGCGGCGCCTCGAACAGCTCATCCAGGAAACCACCGTCACCGTCCCCAGGGCGCTGATCGCCGAAACCATCGACCTGATCGCCGTCCTGGCCGGCCGCGGGGTTGCGCGGCGGCTCGTCGAACTGCGGGAGGTCCGTGGCCTGTCCGCCAGCGGCGAATATGTCCTCGCCGATGCCGTCACCGCCAACCCGGGAGAGGGATCATGATCCGTTGCATCTTCGCTTCACTGCGCCGGTCCTTGCTGGCGACCGGGATGGCTGGCGTCACGCTGCTGGCAGCCCTGCCGGCGCGGGCCGCCGGTTCCTCCATGCCGTGGGAGGCGCCGCTGCAATCGGTGCTGCTGTCCATCGAGGGGCCGGTCGCCAAGATCATCGCCGTCATCATCATTATCACCACGGGCCTGACCCTGGCCTTCGGCGACACGTCGGGCGGGTTCCGGCGGCTGGTGCAGATCGTCTTCGGGCTTTCCATCGCCTTCGCCGCCTCCAGCTTCTTCCTGTCCTTCTTTTCCTTCGCGGGCGGAGCGCTGGTCTGATGGAGGAACCCGTGCCCGGCTTCTATGCACCTGTCCATCGGGCGCTGACCGAGCCGATCCTGCTGGCCGGCGTCCCGCGCGCCGTTGCCATCGCCAATGGCACCCTGGCCGCCGCCGTCGGGCTCGGCCTGCGGCTGTGGCTGGTCGGGCTGCTGCTCTGGCTGCTGGGTCATGCCCTTGCCGCCTGGGCCTGCCGGCATGACGCGCAGTTCATGGAGGTCGCCCGCCGGCACCTGCGGCTGCCACCCTGGTTCCGGGCGTGAGGGGGCGATGATGATGTACCTCGCCGAATACCGCATGCGCAGGAACTGCTGGCGGGCACGGGCTGGTTGCCGGAATTGCTGCGCAAGCCGGGCCAGCCGAAGGCGGAAGTCGTTACGCCTGTGGATGACGCCGCTGCCGATGCCAGCCTGCCTGTCGCCGCGGAGTGAACTGACATCCCCCCACCCTTGGCCCGGCCACAGTGCCGGGCCTTTCCTATGGGGAGGTGTCCCATGGAAAGCGCTGGCGAACTGTCCCGCCGCTTGGCCCGCGACGCCGAAGCCATCTGCCGACAGTTTCTGCCCAATGGACGGCGGCAAGGGCGCTATTGGCTGGTTGGGGATGTGCAAGGCCATCGCGGGCGCAGCCTCTATGTCCGCCTGACGGGCCCCCGCGCCGGGTCCTGGACCGACGCCGCTACCGGCGAGCATGGCGACCTGCTGGACCTGATCGCCCTGAACCGGGGCCTTTCCACCCGCGACGCCATGGCGGAGGCACGGGCGGTGCTGCGTCTGCCGTTGCCGGTCAGCGGAACGGTCGCCGCAGCGATGGCCCCCACCGGCTCGCCCGAGGCCTGCCGTCGTCTGTTTGCGGCCAGCAAACCTTTGCCGGGCACCGTGGCGGAACGCTATCTGGCGCGACGCGGCATTATCCTGCCTTACCCTGAACCGGCGCTGCGTTTTCATCCGCGTTGCCATCGCCGGGAGCCGTCCGGCACCATCAGCCTGCCCGCCTTGATCGCTGCCGTCACCGACGATGGCGGCCACCTTACGGGCTTGCACCGGACCTGGCTCAGCCCCGACGGGGACAAGGCCGCGCTGGATAGAGCTGGTCCCCCGTGAGCGGACAGTTTGCTAAGCTTGGTTCGGCCTTATTGAAGGACGACCGACATGGCGGGAC
>NZ_JAGOGJ010000057.1 GCF_017996735.1 Niveispirillum sp. | reverse complement strand
GGTTTTGGCCGCGCAAGGTTACCGCGCGATCATCTGTAACCGGCCCGACGGAGAGGACGGGAACCAGCCCCCGTCCGACCGGATCAGGGCGGCCTGCGCCCTGCATGGCCTGGAGTTCGTCTATATGCCCGTCATCTCTGGCGGCATGAATGATGATGACGTCACGGCATTCGCCGCCGCAACGGCGCGCCTGACGTGCCCTGTCCTGGCCTATTGCCGGACGGGGACAAGGTCCACCACGCTCTGGGCCCTGTCGGAAGCCGCGCATCTGGCACCCACCAGCATCCTGGGCGTGGCGGCGGAGGCCGGATACGACCTTTCTGCCCTGGAACCCAGGCTGCTGGCGCTTTGGCGGCGTGGCGAACCGGCGCGGCGGGACCGGCTGGCCGACGCCCCGACCTTGCCCGCCAACCGTTTCGATATCGTGATCGTCGGTGGCGGTGCGGCGGGCTGCGCGGTCGCGTCGTCGCTGTTGTCGCGCCGGCCCGGCCTGAACATCGCCATCATCGAACCGGCGGACAAACATTATTACCAGCCCGGCTGGACCCTGGTCGGCGGCGGCGCCTTCAAACATGCCCGTACCGAACGCCCCATGGCCCGGGCATTGCCGCCCGGTGTGAAATGGCTGCGCGCCGCCTGTGCCGGGTTTGAACCGGAGAAGAGGCGGGTGGTGCTGGAGGAGGGGGAGCGTATCGGCTACGCGGTCCTGATCGTGGCGGCGGGATTGAAGCTGGACTGGGCCGGTGTGGAGGGGCTGACCGACACGCTGGGCCGCAACGGTGTCACCTCCAATTACCGGTTCGATCTGGCCCCCTACACCTGGGAACTGGCGCGTGGGCTGAAGCAAGGCCGGGCCTTGTTCACCCAGCCGCCCATGCCCATCAAATGCGCCGGCGCACCACAGAAGGCCATGTACCTGTCCTGCCATGCGTGGGAGAAGCGTGGCGTGCTGAAGGATATCGAGGTTGATTTCAATCTGGCCGGCCCCAGCCTGTTCGGGGTGGCCGCCTATGTGCCGACGCTGATGTCCTATGTGCAGCGCTATGGCGCCAATCTCAGCTTCGGTTCGGTGCTGAAGGCGGTGGATGGGGCCAGCCGTACCGCCTGGTTCGACGTCGCCACCGCCGATGGTCCCGTGACCCGCGTGTCCAAGTCCTTCGACATGCTGCATGCCGTGCCGCCGCAGGTGCCGCACGATTTCATCCGGCAGTCGGCGTTGGCCGATGGGGCAGGGTGGGTCGATGTCGATCCGGTGACGCTGCGCCACACCCGATACGGCTCTGTCTTCGGCCTTGGCGATGCCTGTTCGACGCCCAATGCCAAGACGGCGGCCGCCGCGCGCAAGCAGGCGCCCGTGGTGGCGGAGAATGTGCTGGCCGTGCTGGATGGCACGCCGCTGCGCGCCGTCTATGACGGCTATGGCTCCTGCCCGCTGACGGTGGAGCGTGGCAAGGTGGTCCTGGCCGAATTCGGCTATGGCGGCAAGCTGATGCCGACATTCCCCTGGGACAGCACCAGACCCCGGCGCTCCGCCTGGCTGTTGAAGGCCAGTCTGCTGCCGACCCTCTACTGGGACGCCATGCTGCGCGGCAGGGAATGGCTGGTCTCTCCCACCCTGCTTCCGCACGACCCGGCCGAACCCCGCGACAGCAAGCCCCGATCATGACGGGGGGCGTGCGATGATGAAGCCCGACCGCCTGTTGCCGGCATTGATCTGGCTGCGCCGCTATGACCGTGAGACCATGGCCAGCGACGCCCTGGCCGCGCTTATCGTCACCATCATGCTGATCCCGCAAAGCCTGGCCTATGCCATGCTGGCCGGATTGCCGCCGCAGGTCGGGCTTTATGCCAGTGTGGCGCCGCTGCTGCTCTACGCCCTGTTCGGGACCAGCCGGACCCTGGCCGTGGGGCCGGTGGCCGTCGTCTCCCTGATGACGGCGGCGGCCGTGTCGCAGGTCGCCACCCCCGGCAGCCCCGAATATCTGGCGGCGGCGCTGCTGCTGGCCCTGCTGTCGGGTCTGATCCTGCTGGGGATGGGGTTGCTCCGCCTGGGTTTTGTGGCGAATTTCCTGTCCCATCCGGTGATCAGCGGCTTTATCAGCGCCAGCGGCATCCTGATCGCGGTCAGCCAGATCAAGCACATTACCGGCATTCCCGCCGGCGGCGACACGCTGCCCGCCATGCTGGGGGCGTTGTGGCATGGCATGGACCGGATCAACATACCGACGCTGATCATCGGGGTGGCCGCCACCGGCTTCCTGTTCTGTGTCAGGCGCTGGCTGAAACTGCTGCTGCGCCGGGTCGGGCTGGGCCCGCGACCGGCTGACATGATCGCCAAGGCCGGTCCCGTGGCGGCCATCGCTGTCTCCATCGGCGCGGTGATCCTGCTGGATCTGGACCGGGCCGGTGTCAGGATCGTGGGGGCCATCCCGCAGGGTCTGCCGCCGCTGACCCTGCCATCCTTCGATGCCGACCTCTGGGGCCGGTTGCTGCCGGCGGCCCTGCTGCTGTCGCTGGTCGGGTTCGTGGAAAGCGTGTCGGTTGCCCAGACGCTGGCCGCCAAGCGCCGGCAGCGGATCGATGCCGATCAGGAACTGATCGGGCTGGGAGCGGCCAATCTGGGGGCCGCGCTGACGGGTGGCTATCCGGTGTCGGGCGGTTTTGCCCGGTCGGTGGTCAATTTCGATGCCGGCGCACAAACCCCGATGGCCAGCGTGCTGACCGCCGGCGGCATCGCCACGGCCGCCCTGTTCCTCACGCCGTTGTTTTTCCATCTGCCACAGGCCGTCCTGGCCGCAACCATCATCGTGGCGGTGTTGTCGCTGGTCGACCTGGGTGCCCTGGCTCGCATCTTCCGCTATTCACGCAGTGACTTCGCGGCCCAGGCGGCCACCATGGCGCTGGTGCTGCTGGTCGGGGTTGAAAGCGGCATCATGGCGGGCGTCGTCCTGTCCGTGCTGCTGTTCCTGTGGCGGACCAGCCGCCCGCATATGGCGATTGTCGGACGGGTCCCCGGCACGGAGCATTTCCGCAATGTCGGGCGGCACCGTGTCGATGAATGTCCCTCGCTTCTGTCGATACGCGTCGATGAAAGCCTCTACTTCGCCAATGCCCGCTATCTGGAAGACCGTATCCAGGCGCTGGTCGCCGCCCGGCCGGAGGTGAAGCATGTCGTGCTGATGTGTTCGGCCGTGAACCTGATCGACGCCAGCGCCCTGGAAAGCCTGGAGGCTATTACCGAGCGGCTGACGACCTCCGGCGTCACCTTTCACCTGTCGGAAGTGAAGGGGCCCGTCATGGACCAGTTGCACCAGACCGATTTTCTGAAACACCTTACAGGCCGCGTATTTCTGTCGCAGTTCGATGCGTGGGCGGCACTGTCTTGCATCGAAATCCAGGCCGGCCCCCTCAATCAGGGCGCTTCATGTCCATAAAGGGTGCTGATTTCTGAAGACAGGATTACGCATAGCTTTTCGAGCAAGGGGCTGGGTCGCATATTCCGGCGCAGCTTGTAGCCGATGGACCGGAAACCCGCGCCTTCCAGGCTGACAACCTTGAAGTCGCGATTTCCTTCGGTGATCTGCACCAGTGACACGACCGTGACGCAGCCGGAAAACCGCACCAGGCTTTCCAGCACGGGCAGGGAGTTGGCCAGGATGCAGTTCTGTGGCCAGGCGATGCCGGCGGTCATGAACAGGGCCTCCACATGCCGGCGATAGGTGCTGCCCGGACGGGGCAGCACCCATTTCGCCTGGGCCAGTTCCACCAGCGACACCTGGTCCCGATCAAAAAACGCGCTGTCCGGTCCCACCGCAATGGCAAAGGGGTCCCGCATGAGCACATGTTCCAGGATGTCGGGCGGGCTGCCGAACATTTCTGCCACGGGGCCGAGGATGATATCGATGGCGCCAGAGCGCAGCATGGGCACCAGCGTATCGTCCAGCCCGTCCACGATCTCGATATCGACCGGGCCGGCATCTGCCAGCAACAGGCGCAGCGCCCGGGGCAGCAGTGTCGAGAGCACGCTGGGCGTGGCGCCGATGCGCAGGGGCCCATCGACCCCGGCTGCCCGGCGCTTCACCTCCGTTTCCGCATCGGTCAGCAGCGACAGCACGCCTTCGGCCCGGCGCACCAGAATCTCGCCATAGGGGGTCAGGGTCGATCCGCGCCGCGTGCGTTCCAGCACGCGCACGCCCAGGCGCTGTTCCAGAAGCGCGATGCTGTTGGACAGGGCCGGCTGCGATATTCCCTTCTCCTCCGCCGCGCGGGTGAAGGACCCGTATTTCGCGATGGCCAGCAAATTGGCGATCTGGCTCGCTTCAACAGCCATAACTTTAACCTATGACAATGCCTCTTATCATTATTTGACAGGGGGTACAGAACGGTGTCAACGCTGAACCATGAAGCTGGCGAAGTCCGGCATCGGGAGGGAAATGAATGTCCGATCGTGCGATCAATGTGGCCCGTGAACTGGGCGATATGCGCCTGGGGGCTTTCCATATCCGTTTCGCGCTGCTGATGGGCGCCATCCTGTTCATCGACGGGTACGACCTGTTCAATGCCGCCTATGTTGCCCCCTATGTGAAGGCGCAATGGGCGCTCAGCCCGTTCCAGATCGGGTTGATGCTGTCCATCGGGCTGGCGGGTCTGGCGTCGGGTGCGCTGTTGCAGGGGCCGCTGGCCGACCGCTGGGGCCGGCGCCGCGTGCTGCTGGCCGCTGTCACGGGGTTGGGACTGGCCAGTCTGGCGCTCTGGCTCTGGGCGCCCAACTTTGTCATTTTCTGCGCCCTGCGCGCCGTTCTCGGCGTGTGCCTGGGCATGATCTCGCCCCTGGCCTTTGTCTATATCAATGAATGGGCGCCGCAGCGTTGCGCCAACCGTTATGCCACTCTGGCCTTCGTGCTGCCCTTCTCCCTGGGCGGCATCGCCGCCGGTCTGGCCGGGATTGCCATCGCGCCGACCTGGGGCTGGCACGGGCTGTACGCCATCGGGGCGCTGGCCCTGCCGATGGCCCTGATCGGGCATCGGCTGCTGCCGGAATCCGTGCGGTTCCTGGTGGCGCGCGGGCGGCATGACGATGTCGCCGCCATCCTGTCGCGCGCCCGGCCCGAACGGGCGGATGTCTATGGTCAGGCCACGACCTTCCTGTCCGGCGAAGCGGCCAATGGCAAGGCGCGGGTGACCGACCTGCTGGGACCCCGCTATCGCGGGGTCACGCTGACCATCTGGGTGGGGGGCGCCCTCAGCCTGTTCTGCATCCATGGCCTGACGGGCTGGCTGCCCAGCATCATCCTGGAACAGGGGGCGCCGGTGCAGGCGGCCTTTGCCTATGGCTCGCTGCTGATGGCCATGCAGATCGTGGGGGGCGGGCTCTCCGGCTGGCTGGCCGACCGGCATGGGCAGATCAACGCCATGGCTGCCGGCTTTGTGGGCGGCATGATCACGCTGCTGCTGCTGATCCCCGCCATCGGCACCAATACGGCCTGGATCGTGGTGGCGCTGGTCGGGGCCTGTGTCTTCGGTGCGCAGGCTGTGATGAACAATTTCATCGCCATGAGCTATGAGACGGGCCTGCGCAGCACCGCCGTTGGCGTCGCCGTCGGTGTCAACCGTATCGGCGGCGTGCTGGGTCCCCTGATCATCGGCGTTGCACAGCAGCAGTCGGGCGCGCTGTGGATCACCTTGTCGCTGCTGGCCGCCGCACAGCTTTGCGCCGCCCTGATCTTCCTGGCCCGCCGGCAATCCCTGCAACCGGCCCTGACCACCACGCCCAAGGGCGCTTGAGGGTTTACATGAAAAAGCATCTGAGCCTATCCGTCGCCGCCGCCCTGGCGCTGGCCCTCGCCGCGCAGGCCGGCACCCCCGCCCAGCCCGTGCTGGGCTACCGCACGACGCCCGTCATCAGGGTCGATGGCCTGTCCTTCAAGGATCTGAACCGCAATGGCCGCCTGGACCGGTACGAGGATTGGCGGTTGAGCGCGGCCGACCGCGCCGCCGACCTGACGGGCCGCATGGACCTGGCGGAGAAGGCGGGATTGCTGATGCATGGCAATCCGCCGGGCCTGGACGGGGGCTTGCGCAATCCGTGGGACATGGCCGCCATCGCGCCACAGATCCGCGACCGGCATATCCGCTTCTATATCAATCGCGTCTCCGTCACCCCGCGCGCCATGGCCAGCATGGCCAATGCGGCGCAGAAACTGGCGGAGGAAAGTCCCTTGGGCATTCCGCTGGTCATCAGTTCCGATCCGCGCAACCATTTCCAGGCCACATTCGGCCTCAGCGTCAGTGCCGGCAAATCCACGCAATGGCCGGAACCGCCGGGCATGGCGGCCACGGGTGATCCCGATCTGGTGCGGGAATTCGGCCGCATCGCGGCGCGGGAATACCGCGCCATGGGCATCAGCATGGCCCTGTCCCCCATGGCCGATCTGGCCAGCGAGCCCCGTTGGCCGCGCACCAACGGCACCTTCGGCGACGATCCGGCCAAGGTGGAACGGTTCGTCCAGGCCTATGTGGAGGGGTTCCAGGGCGCGGCGGACGGGCTGGCGCCCGGCGGCGTCGCCACCGTAGTGAAACATTGGGCCGGCTATGGCGCGCAGCCCGAGGGTTATGACGCGCACAATCCCTATGGCCGCGACATTGCCTTTCCCGGCGGCTGGTTCGACCGGCATGTGGCCCCGTTCAAGGGGGCGTTCCGGGCCGCAACAACGGGCGTCATGCCCACCTATGGCAAGCTGCCGACCGATATCACCATCAATGGCCGCCCCGCCGAACCCGTGGCGGCCGGGTTCAGTCGGCAGATGCTGACGGAGTTGCTGCGCGATACCTACCGTTTCGACGGTTTCGTGCTGACCGACTGGAAGATCACCGATGACTGCCTGACGCCCTGCCTGCAAGGCACCTTGAAGCATGACGAGGTCGGCATGCCCTGGGGCGTTGAGGAACTGAGCAAGCCGGAGCGCTTCGCCAAGGCCCTGGATGCGGGGGTGGACCAGTTCGGCGGGGTCATGGACCCGGATATCCTGATGCGGCTGGTCGAAAGCGGGCGCATCTCGCCCGACCGGATCGACGTTTCGGTGCGCCGCATGCTGGTTGTGATGTTCCAGCTTGGCCTGTTTGAAAACCCCTATGTCGATGCCGACGCGGCGGAAGCCATCGTCGGCAATCCGGCCGACCGGGAAAAGTCCATGGAGGCACAGCGCCGGTCGCTGGTCCTGCTGGAAGCCGCACCCGGCACCCTGCCGCTGGATGCCAGGGCCAAGCCGCGTGTCTGGCTGTGGAAGATGGATGCCGCCCTTGTCGCCGAACGTGGCTTCACGGTGGTGGACAGCCCCGAACAGGCCGACATCGCCCTGCTGCGCATCGCAACACCCTTCACCACTCGGCCGGCCTATTTCTTCGGCTCGCGCCACCATGAAGGCTCCCTGGCTTTCGCAGCAGACAATCCCGACCGTCTGGCCGTGGAACGCGCGGCAGCGGCGGGCCTGCCGGTGATTGTCAGCACCTATCTGGACCGTCCGGCGATCCTGGGTCCCATCAAGGAAAAGGCATCCGTCCTGATCGGCGATTTCGGCGCGTCGGATGCCGCCCTGCTGGATATGCTGACCGGCAAGGCCCGGTTCCAGGGGCGGCTGCCCTTTGAACTGCCCTCTTCGATGGACGCTGTGGAGAAGCAGTTGCCGGACGTATCGGCGGACAGCGAAAAGCCGCTCTATGTCTCCGGCTTCGGCCGTGATGGCTGATTATTACGAGGACGGAATAAAAGGGGGGCGGAATTTTCCGCCCCCCTCATTCTTTACACTTCATCCACGATGTCGTTGCGGAGCAGCCCCACGCCGGAGATATCCACCTCCACCACGTCGCCCGGCTTCATCCAGAGCGGGGGTTCGCGCTTGGCCCCGACACCGCCCGGCGTGCCGGTCAGGATCACGTCACCCGGCGACAGGGGGGTGAAGCTGGAGAGATAGGCCACGATCACGGGCAGCGGGAAGATCAGATCGGCCAGCGGCGCCTGCTGCACCACCTGCCCGTTCAGGCGCGTGGTCACGGTCACGGCGGGCAGGTCCGTGATCTCCTCCGGCGTCACCAGCCAGGGACCCAGCGCGCCCGTGGCGGGAAAGTTCTTGCCCGGCGTGAATTGCTGGGTATGCCACTGCCAATCGCGCACGGAGGCGTCGTTGGCGCAGGTGAAGCCGGCGATATGGGCCATCGCTTCGTCTTCGGGGATATAGCGCCCGCCCTTGCCGATGACGATGGCCAGTTCGCCCTCGAAATCCAGGCTGGTGGAAACACGCGGCCGGACGATGGGGGCGCGGTGGGCGGTCAGCGTGTCGGCAAAGCGGGTGAAGATGGACGGATGGCCCACCTTGGCCCGACCTGTCTCCTGCCGATGCTTTTCATAATTATGGCCGACACAGAAGATCTTGCCCGGATTGGGTAGGGTCGGCAGCAGGGTCACCGACGACAGCGGCAGTACGGGGGCAGGGCGCGCGGCCAGGGCGGGCAGCAGGCCCTTGGCCAGGGCCGTCTTCAGATCGGGTGCCTCGGCACCGGCGACGGCCCCCAGGTCCAGCACCTGCTGGTCATCGACCAGACCGTAACTGTCGATGGCGCCATGGCGAAAGCTGATCAGTTTCATGGATTTACGGGTCCTCAGACAGTCAGGGGGCGGTAACGGAAATTGCGTTCGGCGGCGGCCAGGGCCGCCACGTCCTTGTCGGAAATGCCCCATTGATCGATGCGGTTCTTCGGCCAGGTCCAATCGTCGGGCGCGCCGACATGGTAATCGTCGGACACGATCTCCACGGCGGTGGAGAATTCGACCACGGCCCCGAAGGGTGCCACAAAATAGGCGAAGGCATTGTCGCCCGGCCCATGCCGGCCCGGCCCCCAGGCGGGTGCCATGCCGCTATCGCGCAGACGGCCGATGCCGCGCATCACGGCGTCCAGGTCCTGCATCTCGAACGCGACATGGTTCAGCGAACTGTGCCCCGCCCGCGCGAACGCCACCGAATGGTGGGAGGTGTTGCAACGGACAAAGACCATGCCCTTGGTGCGGTCGGACACGCGGAAGCCCAGAACCCGCTCCGCTGTCGTTGCCGTCCACTCCGCATCGGTGGAATTCATCACGACATGGGTCAGCTTCACGGGCAGGTCGCGGCCGGTGATCGGGGCCACCTCGCCGGCGCCATAGAGGAAGCGGAAAACCTCCCCCTCCGGCAATTGCACCAGAATGCCGGCCCCGCCGCCGGGATCGGCCGACACCGTGTCCTGCACGGGCCAGCCGGCATCACGGGCGCGGGCGGCAATCCCCGCCACAACCGCCTCATCAGAGACGAAGGTCGTGCAGCGGATGGAGGGGCCGTCCGCCTCCGTCAAGGCCACCAGATAGGGGAAAGGCCCGGACCCGCGCAGATAGCGCGTGCCATCTGCCCCGGTTTCAGCAGGGGCCAGTCCCCAGGTGCCGGTCAGGAAGTCAGCGGCCTGGGCGGCCCCCGACAGGTTCAGTTCGATGCTGCGCAGACGCATGGTCCGTTCCCCTCAACTGGTGGGCAGGCCGGGATCGGCGATCAGGCCCGTGGCGGCGATGCCGGCCAGGGCGCAGGCCTCATCCGCGTCGCCCGTATCGCCGCTGATGCCAACGGCGCCGATCAAGGCGCCCGCCGCATCGCGGATCAGCACACCACCCGGCGACGGCGCCATGGCCCCACCGCTGATCGCGAACAGGGCGTTGTAGAAGGTGGGCGACGCGTTGGCGCGGCGGGCCAGCTCCCGGCTGCCATAGCCCATGCCCAGGGCGCCCGTGGCCTTGGCGATGGCGATCTGCGGCCGCATCAGGCTGGCCCCATCCTCCCGCTTCAACGCCACCAGATGCGCGCCGGCATCCAGCACGGCGACGCAGAGCGGGGCATAGGCACGACGGCGGGCCTCGGCCAGCGCCTCATCCACGATATTGGCCGCGGCGGCCAGGGTCAGGCTGGACATGCGATGCTCTCCTTGATCAGGTGCAGGGTGGCGACCAGTTGGTCCGCCAGGGCGGTCAGGGCGCCATCATCGGCGGCGACGCCAAAGACATAGGCGTCCGGGCGCAGCAATATGGATGCGTCCGGGCCCAACCCGTTGCGGTCGAACCATGCGGCCAGCATGCCGCCATCATCCACGATATCCCGCCCGATGCGGCAGACCTTCACACCCAGATCCGTCAACGGTGTCGGCGGGGGGGCGTCGCCCGCCTGCGGTCCCCGCAGCAGCACAAAACCGCCGCCCGTCACATCATCCAGGAACCGGGCCTTGCCATCGGCGTCGGTAACGCGCGGCTGGATGAAGCGCGGCCCCCCGCCGGACCCTACGACACCGGCGCGGTAGGGTGGGATCAGATCGGCGGCGGTGGCGCCGGGTGTGGCCGCGCGCTGCCGCATCTCGGCATCACGTGCCGCCGCCTTGGCCGGGTTCAGTTCGCAGATATAGCGACCGGCGGCCACGGCGGCACCGATCACCGCCCGCACATGCGGATCGCGTTCCGGCTGATAGGTGGCCAGCAGGGCGGCATCCGCCCGTCCCGACAGGAGCAGTTCCAGTTTCCAGGCCAGATTGGCGACGTCGCGCAGGCCATGGCACATGCCCTGCCCGAAGAAGGGCGGGGTCTGGTGCGCGGCATCACCGGCCAGGAACACCCGGCCCCGTTGCCATTCCAGCGCCACCAGCCCGTGGAACCGGTAGGTTGCGGCGCGGACCAGCCGGTGCGGAATGCCCGCCACCCAGGGGGCCAGCAGTTCCGCCACCTTCCCCGGCTGCATCATCTCCCGGTCATCCTCGCCGGGCAGCAGCATGAATTCCCAGCGGCGATGGTTGCCGCGCCCCGGCACGATGGTGGCGGGCCGACGTGGATCGCACAGCATCACCGATAATTTTTGCAGGTTGGCCGCCGGCGGCAGGCCGGTGAAGGCGGGAAACTGTACCGGACCGTCCAGTTCGGCATCCACGACCAGCCACGGTTCCTCGAACCGCAGATCGTCCAGGCGGATGTCCAGCGCCTTGCGCACCATGCTGCGCGCGCCGTCACAGGCGATGACATAGCGGGCATGAGCCTGGCCGCCATCGGCCAGGTGCAGGGTGACATGGTCGTCCCCCTGGTCCAGCCCCACCAGTTCCGCGCCCAGGCGCAGGTCGATGGCGGGATAGACCGATAAACCGCCGCGCAGCACGGCTTCCAGTTCCGGTTGATAGAAGAAGTAATCGTTGGCCCAGCCGAAGGGACGGGCCTGTCCGGCGGAACCGAGATAGCGGATCACCCCGCCATCGGCACCGATATGCAGGTGCCCGTCGGTCTCGCGCATCAGGGGCAGCAGCCGGTCGATCAGGCCGATGCCCTGGAAAATGCGCATCATCTCGTGATCGATATGGACGGCGCGCGGCAGGGGGTGCGGGTCCGGCTCGCGTTCCAGCACCAGGACCGACAGCCCGGTCTTTCCCAACAGATGGGCGGCCGTGGCCCCGACGGGACCGCAACCGACGATGGCAACGTCATGGATCATGGCGGCCTTGGGGGTTCTCGTGAAGAACGGGGCCGGCGGACCGCCAGGGTGGCGACCGCCGGCCGTTTGGCATCAGAACTTCACGCGCAGGGTGCCGCCCATGTACCGGGCCGCTTCCTTGGAGGTGAAGTACAGGATGTTGCCGGGGTTGGCGGCATTGGTCAGGATGTTGTCGCGCTGCATGCCGGTCGCGAAATGCTTGTCGGTCAGGTTGCGGACATAGAGGGTCAGTTGATAAGTGTCGTCCTGCGACAGCACACCGACCGACAGGTCGATGGTGCTGTACCCGCCCTGGGTCAGGCCGGCATCCTGCTCCAGCGAGAAGGTGGTGCCGCTCTGCGTGTTGAACCCGACCTGGGCGAAACCGTTCCAGTCGGTCGCGATTTCATCCTCGTACCGGACATTGATGTTGCCGCGCCAGCGCGGGGCGTTGGGCAGGTCACCGCCGCGCACATTCTGGACCGTGCCACTGCCCAGACGGAAGCAGCTATTGACCGGTTCAGCCGCCCCCGTCGCCAGAGTGATGGCCGATGCCTGGGCCGGCAGGGCGCAGGCGATCCGGTTGGCATCGAACTTGGCATCCAGATAGGTGACGCCGCCATTGATGCTGAGCGCGGAGGTGGCGCGGGCCTGGAACTCGACCTCTGCCCCCTTGGAGACCGAGGAGCCGGCATTGGTCGGCACCGACACGTTGGGCGCGATGGTCGACTGGACCTGCAGGTCCTGATACTTGGCATAGAACAGGGCGCTGTTCAGGATCAGGCGGCCGTTCAGCGCCTGCTGCTTCCAGCCCAGTTCATAGGAATTCACGGTTTCCGGGCGCACGGGCGTCTGATTGGCGAAATTCGCCGTCAGTTCGACGTCATAGCCCTGGCCCTTATACCCGCGCGACCAGGTGAAATAGGCCTGGGCATCGCGGTCGATCTCATATTTCAGGCCGGCCTTGCCCGACAGGTCGGTGTCGGACACGCTGCCCGACCCGGTGGAGGCGGCGAACAGCAGCCGGTCACCGGCATAGGGCGCCGTGCCGAAACGGGTGCCGCTGTAGGACACCTTCTCCCGCTGCAGACGGAAACCGGCAAAGGCCGACAGCGCGTCGGTCAGTTCATATTCCACCTGACCGAAGGCGGCGTAATTGTCCGTCTTGGTGTTCGCCTCGTGATTGGAGGAGGAGAAGAAGGAGGTGGCGCAGGGCTGGCCGAAGGCGGTGCCCGGCGTGACGCAGCCGCCCACCCGACGGGTGAAGGCGCGGTCCAGGTCCAGGTTGAAATAGAACAGGCCGAACGTGTAGGTCAGCGGCTGGTTCGCGGCGGATGACAGGCGCAGTTCCTGGGTGAACTGGCTGATATCGGCGGTGCCGCCATTGACCCCGAAATAGCCGTTGCCAAATGGCAGATAGAGCGGCGTGGCGGAATTGAACCCGTCCACATCGACATTATTCTCGATCTTCCAGTTGCGCACGGCAGTGACGGAGGTCAGGACATGGTCGCCCAGGTCCAGATTGGCCTCCACCGACCCGCCGGCCTGATCGGAATTGGCGAAGGTGCGCGTGTCGCCGCTGTTGACGCTGCGGTTTTCGGGCGAGGCGACAACCGGCCCCCGGATGCCGGCCAGCACGGTGTTGGTCGTCTGATAGGGGATCGGCTGGCAGCAATCGCTTTCGCTGTCGCGGGCATCGGCCGTGAACAGGATGTTCAGGTTCTCCGTCGCCTGCCAGTCGATCTTGCCCCGCACGCCCACGTCACGGCCGCCATAGACATGCTTGCCCCGGCCATGATCGTAAACATAACCGCGATTATCGGTGTAATAGCCGGTCAGGCGGGCGCCCACCGTCTCGCTGATCGGGCCGGAGACAGAGGCGCGGGCGCGGTATTCGCCCTGTTCGGCGATGCCGATTTCCGCGACACCTTCAAAATCGCGGGCCGGGCGCTTGGTCACGATGTTAATCACGCCGGCGGTGGCGTTCTTGCCGAACAGCGTGCCCTGCGGCCCGCGCAGCACTTCCACCCGCTCCACATCGATCAGGTCCTGTAAACCCTGGCCCTGGCGCGACATGACCACACCATCCACCACGAAGGACACGGCGGATTCCAGGCCGGCATTGAACAGGGCGGTACCCACGCCGCGGATGCGGACATTGTTGTTCAGGTCGCTGGTCGACTGGGTATAGGTCAGCGACGGCACCAGGGCGGCAACGCCGGCCGTGCTGCTGACCTGGGAATTGGCCAGCGTATCGGCGGAAAGCGCACTGACGGCCAGCGGCACATCCTGCAGGCGCTCCGCCCGCTTCTGCGCCGTCACCACGATCTCTTCCAGAACGAAGCTCTCTTCGGTCTGCTGGGCGTGTGCCGGCATCATCGCGGCGGCAAGCATGGTGGTGGCCAGCAGGCCATGGCGCCGGTTCGGCTGGAAAGTCATTCTCTTCCTCCCTTCACATCAATATGGCCGGACGGCGATGCACCGGACCGGCAATGGTTTTGGGAAGGAAGTGCCTGTCGGCAGCATCATTGTCCAATGATGATAAATGCCCAGGTACCCAATTTTGCTTATGGCTCATCTGTCCTCTTCCAGCCGCAACCGCCTGGCCATGGTTGAAGCCGGTGATGGGAACTGATAACCGGAGTTTGCTGTAAGGAGTTGGAATGCCCCGCCGCAAGGATATCTGGAGATGCGGGCTGATCGCCCGGCCCCTGGAGGCCGTCATGGCCGAAGGGATGGCCGGCGCCAAGGTTCATTGGTTGCCGGAGGAGCCGCGCTTCCGCTTTCTGGCCGACCCTTTTGCCTGGCGCGGGGCGGATCATCTGCACCTGTTCGCCGAGGTCTATGATTATGCCACGCGCCACGGCACCATTGAGTTGCTGACCCTGGATGAACGGTTCCAGGTTCGGGAGCGCCGGCCCTGTCTGGCGGAGCCCTGGCACCTCTCCTATCCGGTGGTGTTCGAGGCGGATGGGGCGGTCTGGATGCTGCCGGAGGCGCACCGGTCGGGCGCCCTCTATCTCTACCGCATGAGCGCCGGCCCGCATGATTGGGTGCGGGAGACGGAGATCCGGCTTGATTGCGTGCCGGTGGATGCCACACCCCTTTACCATGGGGGGCGGTGGTGGCTGTTCTATTCCCCGGCCGATAGCAAGGCGACCAAGGTGGGCCATCTGCATGTGGCCTGGGCGGAACGGATCACGGGGCCCTGGTTTCCGCATCCGGGCAATCCTGTGCGCATCGACCGTTCCTCTGCACGGCCCGGCGGCACGGCATTGGCCATCGGCAATCGTATCCTGCTGCCCACGCAGGATTGTACCCGCACCTATGGCGGGGCGATCCGTCCGCTTTGGATCGACCGGCTGGACGAGACCGGGTTTGCCGCCACCCCCGCCCCCCCGTTGGACATGCCCGCCTCGGTCGGTCACTATCGTGACGGCATGCATACCTTGAGCGGCGGGGGAGGGGTCACGCTGATCGACGTGAAATATATCGACCGGTCTATGGCCGGGCTGTGGCTGGACATCAATCGGCGCTGGGGGCGATCCGGCGCATGATCTCCGTTCCCGTGCGGGTAAAACGGTCGATGGAGAAACGATCCAGAATATGCTGTCGGGCCTGGATGCCCATGACGTGCAGCCGCCCCGGATCGGCCAGCATCGTTCCCAGCCGGTCGGCCAGGGCAGCCGCGTCACGGGGCGGCACGACATGGCCCGTAACGCCGTCCTGGATACTGTAGGGGATTTCCCCCACGGCCGAGGCCAGCACGGGCAGGCCCGCTGCCATGGCTTCGTGCGCGGCGATGCAGAACCCCTCGGAACGCGACGGCTGAAGATAGAGATGCAGTCCGGCCAGAAAATCCCAGGGCCTGTCGACATAACCGCGCATCACCAGTTCCGTGACGCCCTGCTCCTGCGCCAATGTTTCCAGCTTAATGCGTTCTTCACCCTCACCCGCGATGGTCAGGCGCATCGGGCAGGGCGGAGTGAAGCCCTTGCGCCGCAGCAAAGCCAGCGCCTCGATCAGCACATCATAGCCTTTGACGGGATGCAGGCGGCCCAGACTGCCGAGTTGCAGGACCTGTCCCGGTTTCCAGGCGGCGGCCATGGGCTGTCCCGGATCGGCAGCGAAGATGGGCCAGGTCGCCATCCTGTCCGCCGTCACCCCCAGACGTTGTTGCGTCAGGGTCGTTACGGAAGCGGAATCGCCTACCCATAACAGGGCTCTTGATTGCAGCAACCGCATCAGCCGCCGGTTCCATGGCTTCAGGAAGGCCGCATGCTGCCAGCAGATCACTGGCAGGCCAAGGCGTGGTCCCAGCAGCAGACCCAGAATGGTCGCACGGCTGAGCGAGGTCCAGAGGTGGGTGGCACCCCAGGCCCGAACCTCCCGGTCAAGCCAGCGCAAAGCCTGCCAATGATCGGACACCCCGCCGTCGCGCACCAGCGGGTCCAACCCGGCCGCCAGCATGGGCGGCAGGGCACGGCCATCGCGACGGGTCAGGGCGAAGACGCGCACCGTGGCACCCGCCGCTCGCATCACCTGGGTGACGGCGGGCACGGGCAGGGCAGCCCCACCGCCCTCCACCGAATTGATGACATAGGCGATACGCGGGGCCGTCACGATGCGCCACTCCGTTTCCAGACAAGCATCAGCAGAAGCAGGCTGGCGGCTGCCGCCTGACCGACGGCCTGAATGCCTGCACCGTTCAACCCGAACAGGTGCAGCAGGACCGGCAGGACCGGCAGGAACAGCAGGTTGGCCGCCAGATTGGCGCTCATGGACCAGCCGGGGCGACCCAGCGCCGTCAGGGCGGCCGAACAAGGGGGGGCCACCAGGGCCAGCGCGCGGGCCAGCACCAGCACGACCATGAGGCTGGCCGCGTCTGCGAAGGCTGACCCCGCGATCATGCCCACGATCTCGGGGGCGAACAGCCAGACGATGGCGATGATCGGAAGGGCGGCACTCAATGCGATGGCGACGACACGGCCCAAGGTCAGGCGCAGGGCCACCCCACCCTGGCCGCCTGCCACCATGCGCGCCAGTTCAGGATAAACCGTGTTGCCCAGGATCTGGGCGGGCTGCGCGATCAGCACGGTGACCCGCTGCGCCACGGAGAACAGGCCGGCTGCCGTCGGCCCCAGCACCCATCCCACGATCAGCGGTGCCGCCCGGCCCGCCAGTTCCGACAATGTGACGTCGGCATTGCTGGCCAGCATGAAGCGCCAGATGCCGGGATTATCGGCCACGGGGCTGCCGGCTTCCGGTCGCCGCAACTCCGGCGCCAGTTCGCGCGCGGCGCACCACAGGCCCATGGTCCAGAGGCTGGCGAATTCCGCCAATGCGGCCAGCAGCCAGGCAATCAGGAAACCCGTCAGTCCCCAGCCGGCCCCGGCCACCAGCGCCGCCCCGGCCAGCCGCACGCCGGGCGCCACCAGATTATGTAGCCCCAGCAGGTCGAAGCGGTTAAGAAGCTGGAGATATCCCGCCGGTGTGGAACGGACCGAACCCAAGACAGCCAGGCTGTAGGGGACAGCCAACATAAGGGCCGTTTCCGGCCAGCCAAGGCGGGGGCCGACGATGGGGGCACACAGCGCCGCAACCAGGATGGCGGCCAGACCGCCCAACAGTTCCACCCGCGCCCCGAAACGTAGCAGCCGGGCCAGCCTATGGCGGCTCCCCTCCCGCTGTGCGTCGGCGCCATAGCGGACAATGGCCTGCCAGGCGGGGAATTCCACGATGCCGCACACGGTGGTGACATAGCCATGGATCAACACCAGCACGCCGTAATCATGCGGACCCAGCGCGCGCGTGGCGATGACCAGATAGGCAAGGCTGATCAACCCCGCCCCCGCCTTGCCGCCCAGGACCAGACCCAGCCCACCGAAAATACGGCGCAGAGCCCCGCGTGGCGGGGTGCCACTGGTCGCACTCATGTCCAATTCTTTTCCCTCAGGGCGACGGAGAAGGCGTTGCGGCGTTCCAGCCGCCGCCAGAGAAAATCATAGAAGAACCAATCCATCAGCCGCCGTGGCGCACACCGGTAGATCAATCGTTCCAGCCGCGTCCACGTCACCCTGCGCCTGTCGGCGCGGCGCGGCGACGGGTGGCAGTAATGGCCGGGATCATAGACAGAGCGACCCAGCCGGTGGATGCGATGCACGATTTCATGATCCTCCAGCACGAATGGCCAGCGCTTGAGGTCAAACCCGCCGGCCTGGCGCAGGGCGTCCGTGCGGAAGGCTTGGGCGTAGCCGCCGGCATGGCAACGGTCGCGGAACATCCGCGCCTTGCCCACAACCTTCCGGATGCGCCTGTACGCGGCCTGCGTGCCCACCGGATCATAAAGATCGACGGCCATGGTCGCAACGGCATCGGGATATGCCGCGAACAGCGACAGGCAACGGCCGATATAGCCGGCAGGGTAGAGTGTGTCCGCGTCGCAGATCGCGACAAAGGGCGTGTCGACCTGTGCCAGCCCAGCGGCAAGAGCGTTCACCTTGCCGGGGGTCGTTACGTCCATGATGCTGGACGTGATCGCGTCCGGCAGGGATGCAAGATGCCGGAGCGCTTCGGCCCGCCCGCCATCGGTGGAGCCATTGTCCAGCAGCAGCAGGTGAAAGCGCCTGTCCGATTGCCCGGTCAGACTGTCGATCGTGGCCCCGATCCAGCCTTCCTCGTTGAAGAAGGGCAGAAGGATGGTGATAAGCCGCGTCATGCAGACATGCCCAGCGCGACAGTCTGGTGCGGTTTATGACTGGCCAGCCTCATCAGCACCTCGGCGGCGCGCTCGGATGAGGGGCGTTCGTGTAGATCGAAGCTGCGGGCGAACATCTCTTCCTGTACGGCGCGGTAGGTGGTCTGGAATTTATCGCTGGCCCGTTTCAACCCTTCGGCCAGTTGGCCTGGATGGTCGATGACGGGACCCGCCCGCCAATGGGCATAGTTGGGATTGTCCTGCCATTGCACCCCATGGCTGTTCAGGAACAGGCAGGGGCGCGGACGCACAAGGAATTCATATATCTGGCTGCTGACATCGCCGAGATATATGTCGGCCATCAATGTGTAGCTCATGTCGGTCGACGCACGGCTGCCCAGGTCGATATGGATATTGGGGGCGCGAAGGTAGCGTTCGTCGATATGGCCGGGCCGGTCAATGCGCAGCTTGTCGATCGTAACCACCAGCTTGCGTTCGAACAGCATGACGTGCGGCGCGAAGATCAACTGATAATCATCATTCTCCAGGAAGAAATCCAGCACCTGCCGCCCATGCTGGAACCAGGAAGAAAGGTGGGGCGAGCAGTGCGGGTTGTAGAGGACCACCGGCTTGCGGTTCTGCACGGGGAACAGGCTGACACTGGGGTCGGGCGCATCGAACTTGGGATATCCCACGATGCTGACCCTTTCCGGCGCCAAGCCCGCCTCCGCGATCAGCCGTTCCCTGATCTTGGGCCCGGAGCAGAGGACATGGTCAAAGCCGGCGCTGGCCTTGTTGAAGCCGATGGCCCGGTCGCCGGCACCGTGGCGGGTATGGACGATCTTCAGATCCTTCAGCCCGTACAATGATTTCAGGACCAGCGAGGTCTTCTCCGCGACGACCAGAATGTCCAGGCTGCGGAAGAAATCCAGATTGTCGCCATAGACCAGCAGCTTGCGCGATGGAACAGCGAATTCCAGCAGGTGTGAGAGCGTGCGCGATCGGGTGCCGAGGTCCAGGTCGACATGGGTGACGCCCTGTCCGATGGCATCACCGGCCATGCGCAGCACCTCCCGCTTCATGCGGTCGCTGGTGGTGGCAACGATGATCTCTCCGCCAAAGCCGCCCTTGGCCAACGCCAGCGCGATGGGCAGGCTGTGGGCGACCTGATGAATCTGATCATGGTTGAAAAGGAAACCGATGCGCATGGCGGCCTCTTCACGGCTTCTTGGAAGACAAATCAGCGGGAGAGGTGTGAGCAGGTAATGAGGAGATCGGGCGCACGGTTGCATTGGAAGTAGCTGGAATTTTATAATTGTCCTGTTCTGTAACGCGAAAATGAACAGCAGAAGTCGGTATTGTGAATATATCCCAGGGGTCGGCTGACCCTTCTTCTTCCTCGATCGGTGTGGGGAGGGGCATATCAATCTCCAAAAAGGGCTGATGTCTGCACAAAACTCACGTCACGGTGCCGGGCAATGCATGTCGAAGATCACGCGGTGGGAGATCCGGGATTTCCCTCCATCGCGAGGCAGAGAATGCCCGCCACGATGGCGACGGCGCCCAGGAGTTGCGGGCCATGCACCGTCTCGCCGAACAGCATCACGGCGAAGGGCATGACCACGACCACTTCCAGATGTGAGGCGGCGAAAGCGGGGCCGATGGGGGCGTGCTTCAGCAAGGACATCCAGGTGAGGAAGGCGCCCAGATATCCAATGATGGCCATGTAGGTGCCGGGTTGAGACAGCAGGCGCAGGAGCCAGCCGATATCGGCTTCCACGGGCAGCGCGGCATCCCCCGCCAGCTTGAAACCCAACTGGGCCAGCACATCGAAGCCCAGCAGGCAGGCGAAGCCGATGGTTATTCCCCGACGCATCACGCCCCCAGGCCGACGCAGGCCACGCCCGCCGCGATCAGAAAAATGCCCGCGACGCGCAGGCGGCTCAGCCGTTCGGTGAACAGCAGGCGGCCGGCGACCATCACGATGATGATGTTGACGGAGCCCAGCAGGACGCCCTGCGACAGCGGGACGGTGGACAGGAAGGCCGTCCAGGCCAGGAATTCGCCCACATAGCAGGCGATCCCCAACCAGAGCCAAGGGGCCGACGCCATGGCACGCCAGCGGTCCAGCCCGTCGCCGGGCGCGCCGGCCGCATGCTTGAAAACCAACTGCCCGCCCGTATCGAGCAGCATGTTCAGCAGCCAGAGGAAAAGGGTCTGGTTCGACATGTCCCGGTCAGCCGACCAGCATTTCGCTCAGCGTCTCACGCGCGGCCGCCAGCGTGCGGTCCACGTCGTCGGCCGTGTGCGCGAAGGATACGAACAAGTTCTCATAGGCGCCGGGATGGAACAGGACACCACGGTTGAGCATCCCCTCCCACCACAGGCGGAACGCCTCATGGTCGGCATAACGGGCGGCTTCGCGATAGTTGCGGATGGGTTCGCGTGAGAACCAGACCTGGAAGACAGGGCCCAGCCCCACGACATGGGCGGGAACCCGAAGGTCGCGGATCAGGCGCGTCAGGCCGTCACGCAGCCGATCGGAAACATTGTAAAGTCGCTGGTACATGCCCGGCTTGGCCAACACATCCAGGGCGGCATTGGCCGCGGCAACGGCGATGCCATTGGCGTTGTAGGTGCCGGCCATGGAGACCTTCCCCCGTTCGACCAGCGCCATGATGTCGGCCCGTCCGCCCATGCAGGCTACGGGGAAACCACCACCCAGCCCCTTGGCAAAGACCGACAGGTCCGGTGTAATGCCGTAATGGGCCTGCGCGCCGCCCAGGGCGATGCGGAAACCGGTGATCACCTCGTCGAAGATCAGCAGCACGCCATGGCGGTCGGTCAGGGTGCGCAACGCATCCAGATAGCCGTTCTCGGGCAGGATGCAGCCCGTATTGCACATGATCGGCTCGGTGATCACGGCCGCAATCTTGTCGCCCTCGCGCGCCAGGGTCTCACGCAGGGCATGCACATCGTTCCAGGGCAGGATGATCAGACCGTCACCAACGCCGGGTGGCAATCCGGGACCCTGCGGCACCGGGCGCGGCGCCAGTTCGGGGCCGGCCGTTTCCGGGTTGGGGTGCTTGCTCCAATAAATGCCGTCGGAAAAGCCGTGATACATGCCTTCGAACCGGATGATCTTGGTCTTGCCGGTATAAGCGCGCGCCAGACGGATGGCGTAGAGCACGGCCTCCGTGCCGGTGTTGCACAGGCGCACCCGTTCCATGCTGGGCACGGCGCGGCGGATCTTTTCCGCCAGAACCGTCTCGTCGGCGGCGGGCAGAGCGAACACCGTGCCGCGCCGTTCGATCTGGTCCACAACGGCCTGGGTGACGGCAGGCGGGCGATGGCCCAGCAGCATGGGGCCAAGGCCCAGCAGGTAGTCGATATACTCGTTGCCATCAATGTCCGTGACCTTCGACCCCGTGCCATGATCGATGAACAACGGGTGCGGGTCCCAGCCGGCCCAGGTCGCACGCGCCGTGCTGTTGACCCCGCCGGGGATGATGGCGCGGGCCTTGTCGAACAGGGCGGCGCTACGGCGGTAGCGGTTGGGTTGCCAGTAGCTTTGGGACATGCTGCGACACCTGCAGAAGAAGATTTCGGCACCGGTTCACGACCGGGTCTTGCCCATATCTGCATCGGTCATGCCAGGGGCGCGGACCGTGCCCTCCGCAGGTGCCAAAGCCAGGCCTTGCCTTATGTTCCAGCCCTTCTTCGACCTGCCGCCCGCCATCAGCCCCCGCAACGTGAAACGGGGGAAGCTACAAAATTTGTAGGACGCCGCGCGGGGGGATGGCTGCCGGCCAGACCAGCCGCACCGCCATTTTCGGTCCCCCTGCGCCCTTGGCATGGCCCTTGCGGAACAGACAGCCATTCCCCGCAGCCCAGGACTTCCCTCATGTCCCTACCTCCACGCCTCTATATCGATTTCGACGGCACCATTTCCGCCATGGACACCACGGACATGATCCTGGAGCGTTTCGCCCTGCCGGAATGGCGGGCGGTGGAGGCCGCGTGGGAGCGGGGCGAGATCGGCTCGCGTGAATGCATGGCAAGGCAGGTCTCCCTTCTGCGTGTCACACCTGATGAGTTGCACCGGATGGTGCTGGATATCCCGGTCGATCCCGGCTTCGCGGGCTTTGTCGCGCTCTGCCGGCACTGGGATGTGCCCTTCACCATCCTGTCTGACGGGCTGGACGTGGTGGCGCGCGGCGTGCTGGGCCGCCTTGGCCTGTCGCCGCCGGTCCTGTCGAACCGCATGGAGCCGGCCGGCGATGATCGGTGGCGCCTGACCTTCCCCCATATCGACGCCCGATGCCTGACGAATGCCGGCAATTGCAAATGCGCCAGTCTGGAGGCGGAACAGCGTCGTGGCGGGCCGGCCATCCTGATCGGCGATGGCCGGTCGGATTTCTGCGGCGCTGGTGCCGCCGACCGGGTCTTCGCGAAGGGCAGGCTGGCCACCTATTGCCAGGAGCATGGCATCCCCCATGTTCCCTTCACCGGCTTCACGGAATTGACCGAACTGTTCCATGTCTGGCTGCCGGTCCTGTGCCGCAATCTGGCCGCCGCGGAATGAAACCGGCCATGGATGGCAAACCAGCCTGTATCGTTCTGGACCTGGACGGATCGCTGACAGGACAGGCCGGCCTGTCCCGCCGCCTGCGTGAGGAGGGGGCGGTGCTGGTCCCGGCGCTGGACCTTGGCCCCCGCCTGCGCATCGTCGCGAACAGGACCGCGCTGGCCGAATTGCGCAAGCGGATCGAGACGACGTGCCCGGCAATCGGGCGTGCAGCGCCGCTGATCTTTTACGGATCGGGGGATTTCCATCATCTGGCCGCCCTTTTTCTGGAGTGGGTGAGGGAGCCGGTGAATGTTCTGCATTTCGACAATCACCCCGACTGGACGGGTTTTCCCGCCACCTGGAACTGTGGGGCCTGGGTGAACCGGGCGCTGGAGAACCAGACTGTGCTGCGGGTTGTCACCATCGGCCCGTCCAGCGACGATTTCGTGCGGCCGCAGCTTCAGTTCGCAAACCTGGATGCCGTCCGCAGCGGCCGGCTGGAGGTGCATCCCTGGCACGCGGCACCAAGCCGTGTCTGGGGGCGGCCGGTGAATGGCCCCGGCTGCCAGACCCAGGACGGACGCATCCACTGGCACGCGCTGGACGGGGTCGACTGGGCCGCGTTTGCCGATGATCTCGACCTGCGGCTTCCGCCGGGCGGGTTCTGGGTCTCGCTGGACAAGGATGTGCTGACGGCGGACGAGGCTGTCACCAACTGGGATCAGGGCGGCATGGCATTGAAGCCCGTGCTGGCCCTTGTGCAGAGGTTGGCCGGGACGCGGCGTCTTCTGGGCATGGATGTGTGCGGCGATTATTCCGCCCCCCGGTTCCGTGACCCGTTTCGTTGGCTGTTGTCAGCCATCGATCGGCCAGCCCGCCCGCCGGTCGACGCTGCACAGGCCGACACCATCAATGACAGCACCAACCAGCGCATCCTGGCGGCAGCGGACGCCATGGCGCGGGAAGGGATATGGCCGACATGACGAATGACCATTCCATTTATCTGCCCGGTACCGGCGTCGGCGGGCAACGCCTGGGTCTGTTGCTGATCCACGGTCTGGGCGGTACGCCGGTGGAGATGAAACCCCTGGCCCGCAAGGCGCGCGACGCGGGGGCCGACGTGCTGTGCTGTCGTCTTCCCGGCCATTGCGGCACGGCCGATGAACTGGCCTGCACCCCCTGGCAGGACTGGTATGCCGAGGTGGAGGCGGGGTTGGCCCGGCTGGCACGCGACTGCGGACGGGTCGTTGTCGGCGGCCTGTCCATGGGGGCCTTGCTGGCCGCGCGGCTGGCGGCCTTGCGGCCCGATCAGGTGCAGGGCCTGATCATGTTGGCGCCGACCCTGCGCCATGATGGCTGGTCCATCCCCTGGTACGGGTTCCTGCTGCGCGTGCTGATCCATACGCCGATCGGCCCCCGGCTGTCCTTTGTGGAGCGCCCGCCCTATGGCATCAAGGATGAGCGGATCCGGGCCGCCGTCGTGCGCGCCATGCACAGCGGGAACAGCGCCGCCGCCGGCCTGCTGTCCACACCTTCTGGCGCCATCCGGGAGATGTGGCGGTTGACCGACGATGTGAATCGGCACTTGGCCCAGGTCCGCCAGCCGGCATTGCTGGTTCATGCGCGCCATGACGATATCGCCGACTTGTCCAACACTTTGCACCTGCAGCGCCGCCTCGCCGGACGGGTGGAGGCGCTGGTGCTGGAGGACAGCTACCATCTGGTCACGGTGGACGGTCAGCGCGATCTGGTTGCGGCCCGCGTCAACGGTTTCCTGTCCGCCCTGGCGGCCGATACCACGCCATTGCCCCTGCGCGCCAAGGTGGCCAATGGCGACTGACAGCGACCTGCGGGCCGGGATAATGGGCGGTGTTGATGAGCTGTCGCCGTCCCAGTGGAATGGCTGTATCCCCGGCGAGGCGGAAGGCTGGGCCTATCTGAAGGCCTGCGGCGTCAGGGTTGCCGCGGTCCTGGATAACGACGGTCTGGTACTGGCCGCGCCCCTGTTCGAGATTGAATACCGGCTCGACACGCCATTCCAGGACGGGCGCGCGGCGTCCATCGCCGGGGCCCTGGTCCGTCTGTTGCCGGGCCTGATGGTCTGGCGCCTGCTGGGGGTTGGGTCGGCCCTGACCGAACGTTGCCCCTTTATCCAGCGTCCTGGCCTGCCCGATGAAACCAGGCGGCGGGCTGTCCGTCTGTTTCTTGATCTGTTGGAGGGTGAGGCACAGCGTCGGGGCGCGCGGCTGATCGCTTTCAAGGACATCTCAGGGGGTGAGGCCGGGTGGCTGCCATCCCTGCTGACACCGGCCGGCTATACCACGGTCACCAGCCTGCCCGTTGCCGTGCTGGACCTGACGGGTGTCGGGGACGAAGGAACCTATCTGGAGCGCCTGTCGTCGGCCACCCGCAAGGATATCAGACGAAAGCAGCGCGGGGCCGGCGCCGTGCGTATCGAACATCGCGCGGTGGCGGGCGACCTGCTGCCCCGGATCGAAGCGCTTTATGAGAGTACGCGAACTCATTCCAGCCTGCGCTACGGGGCGTTCGAGGAACTGCCGGAAGGCTATTTCCGCGATGTTCCGGCGGCTCTCGGGAGCCGGGCCAGATTTGTCCTTTATTGGGTCGGGGACCGGTTGGCGGCCTTCAATCTGTTGCTGCTGGACGATGACCGGGTGATCGACAAGTTCCTGGGCATGGAATATCCGCTGGCGCGGGACCATAATCTCTATGTCCTGAGCTGGATGGAGAATGTGCGTTTCACACTGAAATCCGGCCGCCGGCTGCTACAATCCGGACAAACGGCCTACGCGTCCAAGCTCCGGTTCGCCAGCATGCTCATCCCTTCCGTCAATCTCGTGCGCTGTCGCGGCGTCGTTTTGAACTACCTGTTGCGTCGGGTGGCCCGCTATCTTGGTTTTGACCGCTGGGACCCGGAACTGCGTGCCCGTGCGGGCGGAGACGGCGCATGAAGCTGCCATGGAACGGTGTGGGACCATCGCTGCTGCCCGACATGCGCCTGCGCTGGCGGCTGGTCATCGCCTTCATCTTTGTCAGCGCGGTGCCCGTGCTGCTGGCCTGCTACATCGCTGCGGACATCATTTCCGCCTCCTTCGCGTCCGGTATGGAGAAGTGGCTGGAGGAGGCCGCCGTGTTTTTCGCGGCGCGGTCGGCCGAGGATGAGGCCGAAGCACGTCAAGCCGCCGGCATCATCGCCGCCAGTCTGACCAACAGTGCCGATACACTGAACAACGGACCCGTCGATTTCAGCGCGCATCTGCTGACCTCTGTCGGGTACGACGCGGTCGCCGTCTATGAAGCGGACGGTCCGGTGCTGTTTGTTCAGGGACTGGTGGGCGACGGTTCCTGGCTGCCGCATGCCGAGCGCAGCAGCTTCTTCGTTGCGACCGCTGCGGACGGCAGCAATCTGCTGCTGATGGGCGCATCCCGTCAGTTCGAGCGGGACGGCAAGCGTTACTACGCCTTCGTCGCCGACCGTTGGGACGGGATCATGGTGGACATGACCGAGGGCGTTCCGGGTCTGGTGATCGAGGTCTATGCCGTTTCGGCGGGCAAGGTTGTGCAGGTGAGCGGCGGGATGACCCCCTTGCCGGAGGTGGTGCTGAAAACCCTGTCGGGGGGCAGCAGCAGCCTGATCGCCCCCCCGCAGGACGACAAGGGTGTGGCGGCCGGTTTTGCCGCCCTGCGCGATCAAGACGGTGTGCTGGTGGGTATCGTCTCCTGCCGGCTGGCCAATCAGCTGTCCTTGCTGTCCCATGTGCGCGCTCAGGAATTGTTCCTGGCGCTGGCGGCCGGTGCTGCCTTCATCTCCCTGGTGGTGGCCCTGTCACTCTCAACGCTGATCTCCCGCCCCCTGGCGCGGCTGACGCGCGCCTTGCGGCGCGTGCGGGAAGGCGATTTCCGCGCACGGCTTGCCGTGGCCGGCGGTGGCGAACTGACCGAACTGGCGGTCGGCTTCAACGAGATGGCGGCGCGGCTGGAGATGATGCGTGAACGTGAGGCAGAGGTGCGACGGCGCGAGCAACTGGCCTCCCTCGGCGAGGCGGCGGCCGTTCTGGCGCACGAGATCCGCAATCCGCTTGGCATCATCAAGACGTCCAGCCAGGTCCTGCGTATGACCTCCGAACTGCCGTCGGAGGGTGAGAGGCTGGTTGGATTTGTGCTGGATGAGGTTGAACGCATCGACCATCTGGTGCGTGAGTTGCTGGACTATGCACGACCCCGCACGCTGCGCCGTGCGCAGGTGGACGTCGCGGCGGAACTGGATGGCGTGCTGGCCTTCGCCGCCCACGACCTGGAACAGCGCGGCATCCGGGTGGCAAGGGAGGGGGGCAGCGCCCCCCTGGTCATTCAGGCCGATGCCGAACAGTTGCATCAGGTGTTCTTGAACATCCTGCTGAACGCCATGGATGCTATGGCCGGTGGCGGCACCATCACCGTCGGCATGGAGGCCACGGGGGAGGTCGTGCAGGTGCGCATCGCCGATACGGGGGCCGGCATCGCCCCGGAGGTGCGCGACCGCATCTTCGATCCATTTGTTACCACCAAACCGCGTGGCACCGGCCTGGGACTGGCCCGCGTGCGTCATATCGTGGAACAGCATGGCGGCGAAGTGACCTGCGAAAGCGGTCCCGACGGCGGTAGCTGCTTCATCCTGCGGCTGCCGAAAGCACCATCCGGGCGGGGGGAACTGTCTTGATCCTGATCGTTGATGACGAGGCGCGGCTGGGCCAGGTGACGGCGGCGGGTTTGAAGGCAAGAGGCTTCGACACGCACGCCGTGGACAGCGTGGCGGCGGCCCTGTCGTTTCTGGACGAAAATCCCGTGAGGCTGGTCCTGACCGACCTGCGAATGCCGGGCGCATCCGGTCGCGACCTGCTGGGTATGCTGCGGGAGGCACGGCCCGAACTGCCCGTCATCATCATGACCGCCTATGCCTCGGTCCGCGATGCCGTGGCCCTGATCCGCGAGGGGGCGTTCGACTATATCGCCAAGCCGTTCGAGATCGAGGATGTGGTCGCCACCATCGGCCGCGCCCTGAAACTGCGCGAGGCGGAGGAGGATAACCGCCGCCTGCGTCAGGAACTGCGCGACAAGTTCGATTTCGGGCGCCTGGTGGGCAGCAGTGATCCGCTGCGGCAGGTACTGAAGCGAATCACCGAGGTCTGTGACAGCCGCGCCACCGTGCTTTTGTATGGCGAGAGCGGTACCGGCAAGGAACTGATCGCCCGCGCCATCCATGACAATAGCCAGCGCCGCCAGAAACCCTTCATAGCCGTGAATTGCGCCGCCATTCCTGAGACGCTGATCGAAAGCGAGCTGTTCGGTCATGTCAAAGGGGCCTTCACCGGCGCGACATCCGCGCGTGAGGGACGCTTCGCGCTGGCCGACGGCGGTACACTGTTCCTGGACGAAATCGGGGATATGCCGCTGGCGCTTCAGGCCAAGGTGCTGCGCGCCATTCAGGAACAGACATTCGAGATGGTGGGGGGCACCCGTTCCATCAAGGTCGATGTCCGTTTCATTGCGGCCAGCCATCGCGACCTGCGGCGCGAGGCGGAGAAGGGCAGTTTCCGGGAGGATCTCTATTATCGCCTCAATGTCTTTCCCATCGATGTCCCGGCGTTGCGGGAAAGGGCAGGGGATATCGAGACCCTGTCGCTGCATTTCCTGGCCCGGCATGCGGCGTCGATGGGTAAACGCCTGACGGGGTTTTCCCGCCCCGCCCTGGCGGCGATGGAGGCCTATCGCTGGCCGGGCAATATCCGGGAATTGCAGAACTGTATCGAACGGGCGGTCATCGTCGCCCAGGGACCGGTGGTGGAGGTGGGCGACCTGCCGCCTTACCTTTTCGAGGATCGGCCCAAACTTGCCCGGACCACGCCGTCTGCCCTTCCATCCAATCTGGACGGGGAGTTGGAACGGGTGGAGCGGGAGATTGTCACCAGGGCCTTGCGCGAATGCGGCGGTATCCAGGCCCGAGCGGCCGAGCGGCTGGGCATCACGGAACGCAGCCTGTGGCACCGCGTCAAGAAGCTGGGCATCCGCATCACCCGAAGCACGGATTAGGCGGCCTGCCGCCCGGTGTCCTGCTTGTTCTCATGACGGACAGGGTCGATAACCGGTTGTCCCGCATCCTCCGTAAAGGCGTTCACACTATCGGTTCAGCCGCTTGTGCAGCCGGGCGGCTTCCCCCAGACCGCCGTCCGCAGGGTTTGCAGCACGGTGCGGTTGTCAGGACCGAAATAATCCCCTTCCTCCAGGATAGGCTTGGGGTTCTGAAGGACCGATGTCACCTTGGCCACCACGGCGCGGGCCGTAAAAGGGACCGCCAGGAACTCGTCGATGCCCAGACGCAGGCCGGCATAAAGGTCGGCCATTGTCGGATCGGGCTGGAAAGCGACCACGGGCACGGCGCGGTCAAGTTGGGTTCCGCCATTCCGGATGGCCGTTATCAGCGGGGCACCGATGCTCATCCTGACCATGATCAGGGCTGCACGGGCGCTGGATGCTGGATCAAGCAAATCGTCCGGATTGGAGACGCTGGTCATGAACCGGGCCCCCGACGCGTGCAGGATGCCCCGCAGAACGGAACGCACAACCGGGTCTGGCTCATAGATCAGAACGTTCAGACGCGCCAGATCGAGCACCGTATGATGTCGCCGTTGGGTCATGTCTGCGTATCCAGCCTCAGCAAATAGCCGTCGCGGGTGCCGTCCGCCAGCCGGAATGGACGCGCCGTAAGCTGTCCTGGCCCCGTTGCCAGTTGGACGGGCAGATCGGTTTTACCGGCGGCAAGCCCGACGACAATGTCACCCACGACGAAAGCGGTCAGGGGCAGACCCACCAGTTGATCGGCCGGCAACCCCAGCAGAGCCGCCGCCGGCGGGTTGCATGCCGTGACCGAGAGTGTGTCATCGACATGCAGCAACGGCGTCGGCACGAAATCCAAGAGCTGCCGGCCCAGTCCGGCTTCGTGAATCAACGTGTTGTAAGCCGCATCCTTCAACCGTTCGATGCTGCGGATATCGTCATAGGCCCGCAGAGCCGCAACCGTCGAAACAAACAGCTTATCGACGGTCAGTTCCGTCTTCTCCTTGTAATCGTTGATATCATACTCAACGATAATCCTCTTTTCGGGCGCGCGGCCAGGCTGGCCCGTGCGCAGGACGACACGAACCGCCAACCGGTCCAGATCGCGGCGCACGCAGTGGACGAACCGCAGCCCCGCATCCTCCGTTTCCATCACCACATCCAGGAAGATCAGAGCCAGATCGTCGTTTGCTCGAACCAGCTCCAGCCCCTCCTTCGCCGAGTAGGCGTGCAGGAACCGCAACGGCCGGTCGCGAAAGCGTGTCGTGCCCAAGGCGAAGACGGTGATGTCGTGAACGGCTTGATCATCGTCGACAATCAGCACGACCCAGGGGTCATCGATCCCCTTGTCTGTTTCGTCCGGTGCATCGGCATAGAAGATATCGTCATTGTCGGTCACACGGATTCTCCATTCTTGGCCAACTGGATGGTGAAGCGGGTGCCAGCACCGGGGGCACTGTCCAGCAGGATGCTGCCGCCAAGCGGACCCGTCACCAGATTATGGACGATGTGCAGACCAAGGCCGGTGCCGCCGGAACCGCGTCTGGTCGTGAAGAACGGGTCGAATGCCCTCTCGCGCACATCCGGCGGCATACCGGTTCCGTTGTCGACAACACTGATCGTGAAGCCCCTGGCGGCGCCGGCGGCCACGGACACGGTGATCTGTGGCGCCGCCACGCCGTCGAAGGCATGCAGGACGGCATTCTGCACAAGATTGGTGACGACCTGGGCCAAGGGTCCCGGCAGCGTCGACAGGGTCAGTCCCTCTGGGCCGCTGACGCTGGCATCCACCCCCGCCTGCTTCAGCATTGGCGCCAAACTGCGCAGGATATCGTCAAGATAGGCCCGCAGATCGACGCGCCGACGGTCGTCACTGGTCTGGTCGGCAGCAACCTGCTTGAAACTGCGGATCAGTTCGGCCGCCCGACCCAGGTTTGCGGTTATCAGACCAGCACCCGTACCGACCCTTTCCAGAAATCGTTCCAGTTCCGTCCGCGACAATTTGCGATCGGCATAGGCGGTGGCGGCCATCTGTTGTTCAGATGAAAGCGTGCTGGCCGCCGTCACCGCCACGCCCAGTGGCGTGTTCACCTCATGGGCGACGCCGGCGACCAGTTGCCCCAGCGAGGCCAGCTTCTCGCGCTGCACCAGTTCACCTTGTGTCCGGCGCAGCGCCTCCAACGCCTCGACATTGGCAAGGGCAATGGCGCCATAGGCGCATAATGTGCGGAAAATGCGTCGCTCCCGCTCTCCATAGGCCCGGTACCGGTCGGATTGGATGGTCATGACCCCCAGGACACGTTCATCGACAATCAGTGGCGCGAACAGCATTGTGTTCATGGCCCGCGTGCCGGGAATAAGGGCGGGATCAACCTCGCCCGGTTCGATCTCGTTCAGTACCTCCGTCTTGTCGCGCGCGGCACGGGCCGAATTGGATATGGGGGAGTCGAGCGGAATTGTGCGTGACGGAATGGGCGCCCCGTCCTCCAGGCCAAATATGCGGGTGATGGAGGTGCCGTCCGGGTCCATTCGGTAGATGTGGAACGCCGGAGCGTGAAGCATGGAGCCAACGTGACGGTGGAGCGCCTGTGCGACGGCAACGGGATCGAGATGGCGCGTGATTTCCTGACCGACCTCGCCCAGCGTATCCAAAGTCTCTGCCGATATCCGGAGCGCCTCCAACGCCTCTATGTTGGCGAGTGCGATGGTGGCATAGGCGCAAAGCGTGCGGAATATGCGCCGTTCGCGTTCGCCATAGGCATGCTGCCGGTCGGACTGAATGCTCAGAACCCCCAGCACCTGATCATCGACGATCAGCGGCGCGAACAGGACTGTGTACATGACGCGGGTGCCGGGAGCTTGCGGCGGCATGTTATCCCCCGGTGACCATACCTGATGGACTTCGATTTTTTCCCGGGCAGCGCGCGCCGCCATGGATTTAGTCGAACTTAAAGGGATGGGATCCCTTGTAAATGGACGGTCGTCCTCCACGCCGAACGTTTGGATCAGGGTGCCGCTATTGCGATCAACGCGGAAGATGCAGAAGGAAGGGGCGTGCAGAAGGGTATTGACGTGACGGTGCAGCGCGCCGGCCACCTTCGCGTCCGCGTCGAACCGCCGGGTCGCCTCCTGTCCGATCGTGCTGAGTGCATGCAACGTGTCGGCGGACATCTGCAGCTCGGCGGTGCGCGCCTCGACCTCCTTTTGCAGCTCCACCTGCCGGCGCCGGAGATAGTGGGTGCGTCCGTGCAACAGCAGACCGACCGCCGCCAATCCGGCCACAGCCAGGACGACCATAAACGAACCCGTTTCGTACCATAATGGCTCCACCCGGACCCGCAGCGCCACCTCCACCGGGCTCCAGTCGCCGGACCCGTTGGTGCCACGCACGCGCAGCACATAATTCCCGGGCGGCAGGTTGGTATAGGCGGCCACTCGGTTGGCGGCCGTCGTCTCCGTCCAGCCCGCATCAAAACCGTCGAGCCGATAGGCATAGCGGTTTAGTTCCGGTGCCGCCATGTCCAGTGCCGCGAATTCCGCTGCGAATTCCCGCTGCCCTGGCGAAAGCGTGAATCCGTCCGGAGGCGGACGGGACAACGTCTCCGGTCCATTTTTGCCCGCCAGACGTAGCGAGGTGATGACCACGGGCGGCGTGAAGGCGCGCGGCTGCCACGCGGCGGGCCGAACCAGGGTGACACCGCCGACACCACCGAAGAACAGGGTTCCATCCGCCACTTCGGCAACGGAGCCGGCCCAGTAATTGTTGATGGACACGCCGTCGGCAGGCCCCAGCGCCCGCGCTTTCAGGCTGTGGGGATCGATCACTGCCAACCCCTTGGCCGTACTGGCCCAGATACGCCCTTGCCCGTCCTCTGCCATTGCTCCGACATTCTCGTGCGGCATGCCATCGGCGCGGCCGATGTGGCGAATGTCCATGTCCCCGTCGGGCCGTTCTGTCAGTATGCTGAGTGGCCCCCCGATGGCGCCAACCCAGATGCGCCCCTGGCTGTCCTGCAGGATCGACGATTTGAACCCTGGCGCGATTGACGCCGGATTATCCGGGTCATGGATGAAATGATCGATCTTGCCGGTTGTCGGCTCAAATCGGTCAATGGAACCTTCCCGCATGCCGATCCATAGATGTCCGCTGCGGTCGAACCGCAGATGCCAGATGTGATTTGAGGAAAGCAATCCCGGAGCCACGGGCTCTAGCGGCGCGTCAAGGGCTGGCCACTTATAAAGCCCGTTTGTCGTGCCCACCCAAATAATGCCGTCGCGTCGGGCAAATGCCGTGACGGTTGCCCCCTTCAGGCCCTGCGTTTCGGGCAAGCAGCGCGACTGGTAACGGTCCTGGCTGACCAGACATAAGGTAGGGCCGCCGAGCAGCATCTGACCGTCTGGTAACTCGACGAAGCTGCGTATCGGGGTGCCTAGCGAATGGGGGACCAATCGCTCCCGCCGGTCGCGGGATGCATCAAGTACAGTCAACTCACCTTCCCGGTTCCCTATCCACAGGCGCCCTGTTTTGTCCGCTGTCACGGCCATTGCGTTCTGGGGGCTGACACGCCGGGCACCGGCGGCGGAAAGGGTCATGATGGCATCCGCCTGCGGTCGCACACGGACCAGACCGCCTTCGGAATTGGCAATCCAGACCAATCCCGACCGATCCATGGCCATGGCATGGATACCACCGGACGCCAGGGCTGACACATTGCCCGGTTCTGCACTGATCATTCGGACGCGCCGCTGTCGGACATCGATGATGTTGAGCCCGGTGGAATAGGAGCCAACCCAGACGATGCCGGGGGACACTTCCAGAATCGCCTGCTTGTCACCCGGCACGATGCCATCAGGATCGCCGGCAGAGTGCCGATAGGTCCTTTGGACATGCCCGTCGGCACCCAGCATCACCAGGACATCCCGTCCCCCGACCCACAGGTTGCCTGCGCTGTCCAGACCCAACGAGAAGGCGGGGCTGTTCTGGCCCGCCACAAGCAGATCCGGCACATCCTGGCGCTGGAACGCCGCTTGTCCCGCCCGCCGTAGAAACAGCCCGTCCGCCGTGGCGGCCCAGACATTCCCGGCACCATCATCGATCAGATCGTGGACCGCCGGCTGTACCGCGTTTGCCGACCCCAGCGGTATCGGCATGAAGGTGCCGGCGACGCTATCAAACTGATCCAGTCCGGCATTGCCGCCAAGAAGCAGATGGTCGTTGTCGATCTGTCTGATGACGAACAACCGGCCATTGCGCGGCCCGGTTCGGCCCGCCGGATCGCGCCGCCAGGTGCGGAACCGGTTCTGGTCGCGATCATAAAGGACAAGGCCGCTGTTGCCGGCCGTCCCCAGCCATAGCCGGTCCTGCCAATCCAGGTAGAGAGTCTCGATCGACCCTTCCGGCAGAGAGTCGAGCTTGTTTGGGGCGGGAAGGAAAGAAAGGAACCGGTACCCGTCATAACGGGCTAGGCCCCCTTGTGTACCGATCCACAGGAATCCTTCCTTATCCTGCGCCACTGCCGTCACCAGCGGATGCGGCAAGTCCCGTCCATCAATGCGGTCGAAAATCGGATCGACCAGACCTTTCCATCGGCTGTCATCTGCTGCGGCGCCCCCACACAACAACAGCATCAGCAGGACGACCGAGAGTAGTCGAAGCAGGCGCAGGCAATCAGACATGAGCATTTTCACAGGCAAGCCCCCGCCTTTGGCTAAATAGTGCGACGGAGATAAAGTGCACTTCATCGCATTTAATGCCATTGAATTATTTGTTTGTCATGTATTTTTCGACAAAATTCATATTTTCATGCCTGCATCTCCTATTTAGTTTTTATTTTATCATTTTAATGTTTGTGTCTAAATAATATTTATTGCGGATTGCGTACAGCTTCTTTTGGTTGTTTGGTTGAATTCGACGCCGCGCCAGATGCGATCAATTTTTAATCTTCTGCCTATTTAATGCACAATCCAGGAACGATAAACATTCTATTTTTCTTCTATCGATAAGGTATTAACTATGATCTGGTCAAGCGGGTTGATATCAACGGGTCGTTCGGGTGTTCTGATCTTGCACCGCAGGATTGTCTCGATAGCATAAACCCATGTGGCACATGGCATCACGCGTCGGTCTGGTCGACAGTCCGGTCCAGGAAGGGGACCTGATGTCGTGGAAAGCCCGTTTCCTGGATTTGACGATGGCAAACGGAGCTGTCGCAGGGGCCAGCATCACGGATACGATCAATGAAGGGATCAAGATCAGCGGACGGCGGCTGTGAGGGGGAGCAGGTCCACCAAGCGTCGATTGTTCGCGTTGCCGGCTGAAGCGGGATGCGCTTTACGCCAACATCGACCGGATCATGATCAGGCTCATACACGAAGCCTTTAATCCCGACGGATCGGGATTAAAGGCTTCGCGGCATGCGCGGTCGCCGCGTCCATTGACGCGGATACCATCGGTCAAGAATTTTGACCGCTAGTATCACATTGATGCCCGCAGGTTGACCAGCACACGCCGGGGCTGACCCCAGTATCCCGCGTTGAAATAGCCGACATTACGGTAATACTTCTTGTCGAAGATGTTAGTGGCGTTGACGCCGACGCTGACATGGTCGTTCACCTGATAGCGCGCCATCAGGTCGGCCAGCAGATAGGCGCTTTGGGTCACACGGCCCTGGGTCGTGATCGGGGTGCCGTTGGCGTTGAAGCGGCCGGTCGGGACGGTCTGGTTCTGGTAGATCTCGCTTTGCCAGGTGACGCCGCCACCGACGCTGTAATCGCCCAGCTGGTAATTGCTGAAGAGGCGCAGCATATGGGCCGGACTGACGGTGAAGGTCCGCGCCCCCGTCTGGTCCTCGCTGCGGGCATAGGTATAGCCGCCGGTCACGCGCCATTGCGGCGTGATGGAGCCGGAGACCTCCGCTTCCGCCCCCCACGTCTCCACGCCCTTGACGGCGCGATAAGCATCGGCCCCGTCGGGCAACATGCCGGGCGTCGCCGTGGGGTCCAGTTCCGCCACATTGTCCTGCTGCATGTGGAACCCGTTCAGCGCGGTATAAAGCCGCTTGTCGAAAAATTCGCCTTTCAGCCCGGCTTCATAGTTGGCCCCGGTCAGGGGGGCCAGTTGCTCATTCTCGCGGTCGCGCTGGCTCTGTGGCCGGAACACCGCAGAATAAGAGGCGAAGGTCGATAGATTGTCGGTCAAATCAATGACCGCGCCCAGATAGGGGGTGAGCTTGGTATCGGTGTTGGCGGCCGTGATGCTGGTCCGAATGCTGGCGGTGGAGAAATTCTCCGTTTCAGTCTCAAAATCCGAATAACGGGCGCCGATGATCACCCGCACACCATCGATCGGGTTCAGGCGGACAGCACCATAGATCCCGCTTTCGCTGGTATGCTCCAGCGTGCGGGGGATCCCCAGATTCTGCACCGTTGGCCGACCGATATCGCCCGTCCAGGTATAGATACTGGGGAATGTGGCGCCATAAGGCCGGCTGACGATACTGGCATGCATGGACGCAAAGTCGCGGTCATAATAGTTGGCGCCAACCGCCAGCTCATGCTGGCGACCGAACAGGTGCATGGGGCCGGACGCGTAGGCATCCAGCGAATCTTCGCGTGTTTCCCCAACGCCATAGGTGTCGGACCGCCCGAGGCCCAGCCCCGTCTGTTTGTTGATGAAGCTGGTGGCGCCGGAGTTGGAGCCGACATAGAGCAGGCTCTCCGTGTCGGTCCGGCGCTTGTTATAGGCAAGGCGGGCCACCCATTCGCCGATCGATTGTTCCAGCGATCCGGAAAGATTGACGTTGTCACGCTGCCAACGGCTCCATTTCGACGCAGCACTGTAGGATCGCTCGGTTCGGATGCGGGTGCCGTCGCTGTAGAACAGCGGGGATGCGCCCCAGGAGCCACCTTGGCTGTCGGTTCGCAGATAATCCACACCAACACGCAGGCGCGTATTTTCCGTGATATCGCCTTCGATCACGCCATACAGGCTGGGAGACTTGTCACGCTGGAAGCGGACATGGCTTTCCCGGTCGGTATAAGCACCGACAATGCGGGCGCGGACACGGCCATTGTCCAGCAGCGGCCCGCCAATATCGGCCTCTGCCCGCTTATAGTTCCAGCTTCCGTAGGTCAGGCTGGTGGCTGCGGCAAATTCCTGCTGTGGCCGTTTACGCACCATGTTGATGGTGGCGGACGGGTCGCCCGTTCCCGTCACAAGACCGGTGGCGCCGCGCACAATCTCGACCCGTTCATAGATCGATGTATCGCTCATGACGGAATTGGCGGCGGCCCCGGTTTGAAACACGGTGGGTACGCCGTCAAACTGGAAATTCGTGATGGGAAAACCGCGCGCCAGGAAGCGGGTGCGATTGCTGTCATAGGATTGGACCGTGATACCCGGCGTCTGTTCCAGCACATCAGCCACGGTGATCAGGTTGTAATCCTCTATCCGTTCCCGCGTCATCACCGTGATGGATTGCGGGGTTTCACGAAGGCTCAACGGTAGTTTGGTGGCGGTATTGGCCGCCCGCGCGTGATAGCCTTCGGTGCGATGCAGGACAAGGATCTCATCAATCATCAGGTCGTTTTCATCCGGGGCGGTCTGGGCCCCCGTGGGGCCCGCCAGCAGGGCCAGGGACAGACACAGCGCGGTACCGGTCCGCATATGGCGGCGGCTTGATTGACGATAAGTCATGGGTTTTGCCTTTATACTCTTGCAATATTTTGTTGGGGATAAGTCAACGTCGCCGTGGATTGACATAGGTGCGCGCCAGAACCAGCGGAGCGGCGGCGAGGGTAAGCAGCCCGCACCAGGCGACGCTGCCCATCGCCGGCCCCCAGGTGGCCCAGGTTGACAGCCATGATGCCGCCAGC
This sequence comes from Niveispirillum sp., assembly GCF_017996735.1. Taxonomy (GTDB): domain Bacteria; phylum Pseudomonadota; class Alphaproteobacteria; order Azospirillales; family Azospirillaceae; genus Niveispirillum. The sequence continues at coordinate 3,302 of NZ_JAGOGJ010000057.1, read as the reverse complement.
AGCAAGGCACCGGCCAGGCGCAGCCGTCGGCGGGTCCGTACCGACGGGTCGCGGCCTGTCAGCCAATGATGGTGTTCCTCCATGGCCAGCGCCAAGCAGGCGAAGCCCGCCAGGGCCAGCAGCCAGGCGATCATGCTCATCGTCCCGTTGCGGCCATCGCCGCCTCCCTGCTGGAGCGACGTTTGTTTGCTGCCACGCGTGGCTTATGGCGATGGATCTTGATGGCGGTGGCCAGCAGCGACAGGCCCAGCGCCAGCAAGGTGACATCCGTCCAGATCCGGGTCCCGTCGCCCCGTGCGATATGCTGCACGATCCCGTTGCCGGTCGCCTGATCGAAAAGCGGCAGCAGGACCAGCAAGGCTCCGGCCAGGGTGAACTGCTCCACCCAGCCGCGCTTGGGCGGGCGGAGGAAGGCATGGACCAGGGCCAGGCCCCAGACGATGAACATCATGTTCACTTCTCCATGCCAGCGCCCCTCCATCCCCACTGGCAGCAGCCGGTTGGCCCAGAGCAGGGCGATCATGCCCAGCGGCAGGCCGGCCACCGTACCGACATTCAGCCGTTCCACCAGCCGGAAGCCGAAATGCGGCCGCGCGGGATCGGGCAGCTTCTCCCGTCGCTTGGCAGTCCACATCACCAGACCTGTGGCCACCATCACCGTGCCGGCCAGACCGGACAGGAAATAGAGCCAGCGGATGGTGACAGGTGCGAAACGGCCGGCATGGATGCCGACCATGGCATCGCGCGTGGCCACCCCGGCCCCGCCATCGGGCGCGCGGCCCAGCAGTGCCCCCGTGGTCCCGTCGAACAACAACTGATTGCCATCGTCGCGGATATGGTGATGCAGGGCGCGTCCCATCTGTACGCGGGCCGAAGCGTCGCCCGGATTGCTGATGCGGATGCTCCCCACCATGCTGTCCTCTCCCCATTGCCGGCGCGCCTCTTCCAGCATGGGGCCGATCGGGGCCAGGGGGGTGGGGATGGCGGCATATTTGACGGCCGGCACGTTGGGCTGCGTGGCGGCGAAGGCGGCGGCCGTATTCTCGAAATTGGCCAGGAATCCCCAGGGCATGTAGAGGGTCATCAGCGTGACCAGCCCCGTATAGGTGATCATCAGGTGGAAGGGCAGGGCCAGCACCGCGGTGGCATTGTGCCCGTCCAGCCAGCTACGCTGCCCCTTGCCGGGCCGGAAGGTGAAGAAATCGCGGAAGATTTTCTTGTGCGTGATGATGCCCGTGACAATGGCCACCAGCATGAACATGGAACAGAAGCCCACCAACCAGCGGGCCCAGAGAGCCGGCATGTAATGCAGGTCGAAATGCAGGCGGTAGAAGAAGTCGCCGCCGCGCGTTTCCCGCACCGCCACGACCTTTCCGTCGCCATCCACCCACAGGCTGTTGGTGGCATCCGGCCAGCGGAAGGGAATGCGTTCTCCCGGTCTGGCGCGTTCGGTCCAGACGGCCTGTGTACCCGCGCCGCGCGGGCCAGGCGGGGTGATGGCCCAGGAGGTGGCATCCGGTGCTTGCCGGGCCAGGGCGGCCATTGCGCCCTCAATCATCCGGTCTTGATCTGCGACGTCGCCGATCTCTGACGTGACAGACAGTTCCGGACGCATCCAACGGCTGATCTCCTCCCGCCAGAAACTGAGGGTCCCGGCGAGGAAGATCAGGAACAGGACCCAGCCGACCACGAGCCCGGTCCAGGTATGCAGCGCGGATTGGCTCTGCCGGAAGCCCTTCATGACGCCACCCCCGGGCGCGACGAGAACCAGACGGCGGCCCCGATCAGCACTGTCAGTCCCAGGATGGAACTGGCAGCGGTCATCGCCGTTCGTGCCGCGAAGACCCAGACGATGGCGGCCGTGTAGATGGCGAACGACATCAGCGTGGCAGCCATCGCCGTGTCCAGCGGGTTTCCGGGCAGGGTGCGGGCCAGCAGCATGGTGACCAGACTGGTCAGCACATAGCCGCCAACGGCAGCGGTGAGGATGCGCAGCGGCACGTCCCAGACGGGACGTGATCTGGTGTCGCCGGTGCGGCTGGCCTTGCTGATCTGGGTCATCGGGTCACCTGTCTGCTATCCGGTGGTCAGAGTGGTCAGAAGCGATATCCGACACTGCCGACCACCGATCGACGGGCGCCCAGGAAGCAGTCGCCGCGCGCCAGGCAGGTAGAAATATACTTTTCGTCGGTCAGGTTATTGACATTCAGGCCCAGCCGCCAAGCATTCAGGTTATAGGACAGCATCAGGTCAACCAGTGTGTTGGCCGGCGTATTGATAGTGATGGTGCGGGCGCTGTTCTGATCGGTCTGGCTGCCGACATAGCGCACGCCGCCGCCCAGCTTCACCTCGGCCCCGTTATCCAGTGGGAAGGTACGGGTCACAAAGGCCGACGCCATGTGCCGGGGGGTGGAACTGGCGGGCTTGCCGATCTCTGTCGCCACATTGCTCTTGGAGGTCTTGGCGTCGGTGTAGCTGTAGCTGGCGCTGAGCGTGTACAGTTCCAGAACCGTTGCCTGCGCCTCGAACTCGAAGCCCTGGGCCTTGATCTCACCCGTCTGAACGCGGTCCAGCGGGTTGGTGGGGCTGGTGGTGACGCGGTTGGTGTCGCGCAGGTCGAAGATGGCCGTGGTGACCAATATGTCCCGTTCGGGCTGCCACTTCACGCCGGCTTCCCACTGCTTGCCGATCTGCGGATCGAAGGGCTCGCCCGCCAGATTGGTGCCGGTCACGGGCAGGAAACTTTCCGAATAGCTGACATAGGGGGCGAAGCCGCCCTCCATCTCATACAGCAGGCCGGCGCGATAAGAAGTGGCTGTGTCCTTCTTCTTGGTCTTCACCCCAGCCGGGGTCAGGGTGAAGGAACGCGCATCGTCATGGCGCAGGCCCAGCAGCAGGTTCCAGCCCTGCCACTTGATCTGATCCTGGAGATAGAAACCGATCTGCTTTTGTTCGGATGTATTGCCCTTGGTACGGGCCGGGGCCGTGAAGCCCGTTGTATAGACCGGGTTGAACAGGTCGATGGGGGTGGTCAACCGGCTGGTGATCTGATCCATCTCCTGGTGATATTCCTGCCAATCCATGCCGGCCAGCAGCGTATGGCTGACCGCGCCGGTGGCGAAATCACCTTGCAACTGCGTGTCCGACGACAGGATGCGGACATCGGGGTAGGAGCCGGAGAGATAGCGGCCCACGTTGCGCTGCGGTCCCGTATAGCCTGTCTGGCCTGCCGACAGGAACGGGTTCAGCGGGTTGCTGAAGGAGTTGGAATAGATGGTCTGGTAGGTGACCTCGCTCCACGC
>NZ_JAGOGJ010000056.1 GCF_017996735.1 Niveispirillum sp. | reverse complement strand
CTGTTCGGCGGTGGCGATCATCACCCCGCCATCGGCCATACCTTCCATCACTACGCACCGCGCCTCATGGCTGGACAGGGTCGCGGCTTGGGCGGCCATATCGACCAGCGCCCGCAGAACCACCAGTTCCCCCATCTGCCCCGACAGGGCAATGGCTGCATCCAGCAGGCCCAATCCCCGCTCCTGCCCATGCTGCACCAGCACGGCACGCAACTGTTCCAGGCCTGTCATGCTGAACCCTCCAACATTAATTGTTCCAGGGGGCCGGGCGCCGCCATCACGGGCGTGACCAGCAGATAATCGCTGTCCCGCTCCAATTGCGCGCGGCAGGGCGGGATCCAGCTAAAGATCGGTTCCCCCTTCCACCCGATCAGCCAGGTGATCCAGACATAGGCCGTGGCCGTCCCACCTTCCGGATCAACCCGCGCCTTGTGCATGGGCAGCCGTTCGGTGAACTGGGAAATAAGGGTAGGCGGCCGCTTGCGGAACAGGCGCTCATACCGTCCCACCCCCTCCAGCCAGCCTGTGCGCAGCAGCAGCGACACACCATCGGTCGCCACTTCCAGCGCCCGCATGGCAAAGGCTTCCGCCGCCACATAGGGCGGATTGGTGATGATCCAGTGCGGCGAACGCCCCTGCAGGACATCGGGCAGAAACGGCATCAGGAAGTCATGCACGGGATAACCGCACCCGTAATCATGGCAGTCCGTCGCCACGACCCGGCCGAAATACTCACCCAGCGGCCTGGCCATCCACCCTTCCCCACAGGCCGGTTCCCAAACGGTCAGCTGATCCAGGCCCAGGAACGTATGGCTGTCCGCCCGCTCGATCAGGGCCCGCGTGCCCCAGGGCGGGGTGGGGAAATAATCCAGACTGTCGGGCGCTACCCTGCGCTGCGCCATCACGGCGGAGGAAGTGTTCTGGCTCATGCCGCCACCCTCCAAGAAGGAAGGGACTTGCGACCTACGCGCCCTGCGCTAGGCTGGCCTTGGTTCAACCAATGGGGGATAGAATGTCTATCAAGGAACTTATCAAGAGTCATCGCTGTAAAATTGGTGTCTTTGCAACAATCTTCATAAGCGCCGCTGTCGTTTGCGCACTCTCCGCTCTGGAGATGATCCATTTTGGCGAAGTAGAAAAAGTCACCCGGCACATCACGATACCGGTACCCGGTGAAAATGAGCGATATGACGGTCTCTATGCCGGTTGGCTGCAAGCTGGTTCCAATATACTCGTTGTGGCCGGTACCATCCTGGCCGCTGTGCTTGTCTATCTTAGTGAGAAAAATAAACAAATTCGGGAGCACGATAGGATTAATAGAGAAAATGAGAAAACCATGCTCGAACGCAGATGCAGGAGTGTCAAAATCATTCAGGCATACTGCGCCGTTACTATTCCAAATATTACAGGGATAATCACAGCCATAACACATTCTAAAGAGATTATTCATTACGAACACCGAGAGCGCGTCATCAATTTGGTAATACACAATCTTCGCGGGTCCATATCCTCTCCAAATGAAATTCCATTCATAAATCCAGCAGAAGAAGTATTGAATAAGGAGGAAATGTCCTATTTTATTGGAATACATTTTGCTATTCAGAATTTTCATAAGTGGCTCGACACAGCCGAAATTTTCAGCAATGAAGTATTTAATGATGATAAGGCAGCCCACCAAGATTTTCTCAGTACTGTGTTTGAAAAGCTCATACAGATTGCAGACAGCATTCATGTGGCTGCAAAAAATCTTGAAGGTAGAATGAATGATTTCACCAATGAACTGAAAAACACGCCCACCCATGTCACCCCCCCACCACCCGAAACCGCGCCGAAAGACTGACGCGGGTGCGGCGGTGGCGGGTGGCGAGGTAATCGCCGCCAAGATCCACCACCTGCTGCAACCGCACGGCCAGGGCCGCTTCTTCCGCGTCATCGATCTGGCCATCGGCCATGTCGGCGGCGACCTGGGCGGCCAGCGCCGAACAGGCGGCATTGACGTCCAGAATGCTGACCGTCGTCGCCAGCACCCAATCGGCCCCGGCCTGACCGGCCAGGACCAACACGCGGTTGGTGAAGACGGGCCCCAGCACCGCCATCAACCGCACCAGTTTCCAGGCGGTGGGCACCGCTTCCCCGTTCATCCAGCTGCCGATGCTGGACGTATCGAACCCAGTCGCCTGGGCCAGGGCTTCGCGCGACCATGCCTTGCCGCGCCCCACCTCTACCCGAAAGGCATCGGTGAACACTTCCTGCATCCGGTCGGATGTGATGGCCGTGGGCCGCACTTTGGCGACCCCCTTGCCATCCCCCGATTGCATTGACGTGTTTTCCATTGTGGAGATTCTCCATTCTGGCGGCATGGACAGACCCGCCACCCCACCCAAACCGCCCGACCCGGCCGACCTGCTGCGCCGGGCCCAGGCCCTGGCCGACAGCCCCTTTCCCGCTACCCGCGCCTTGGCGCGGGAACTTCTGCGCCTGTCGCGGGAAAATCAGGGGAAGCGGCGATGACAGAGTCGCCCGTCATCGCCGCCCCTGCTACCATCAGAGGTCCAACCCGACCGATGGAGCATCCACATGTCACTGTTACCCAACCATCTGCGATCCTTGGTTGCCGCTCAGCTGGCAAGCGGGGTTATGGCGGCCAATGCCGACGATATGTCCCCGGAAGATGCCGTCGAACTTTTTTCAGATATCGAACAGGAACTGGTGCGTCGGAAGTGGCGGCCCGGCAAAGAACTCATTCAGACGGAACCGGATGCCTGACAGGCTCCGGCCCCGTCACCCATGCCTCCACCTGTTCCAATGCTTTGATGAAGGACGGGGCCGTAACGTCCGTGTCCACCGCGCCGGCCAGAATAGTCAGGATGCAAAGCCGCAGCCGTGTCCTGTCACTCGGGCCGCTCACCCCCTCCCGTGTGCCAGGATTGGCAGTCCGTGAATGTTCAGTGGGCATTATCGTTCCCCTCCTATGCGGCGTCAGCGGGCTGTTCGACCGTATCCACGGGCGTGAAATCCGCCGGGATGACGGACTCCAATTGGCGCAGGGTCCCTGCGGTGGGGCACCAGTCGGGGCTGTCCAGCCGCCGGATGGTGCTTTCCCCAAGCCCAGCTTCCTTGGCCAGCCGCAGGATGCTCCACCCCTTGGCCTGCCTGTATGCGCGGACCCGCGCTATGGATTGGTCGATCAGCATGGAGCGAGAATGCGCGAAATATCGCGAAGTCGTCAAGCCTCTTGTTCGCGATTTAACGCATTCGCAGAATAACGCGAATAGCGGTATATCTTGATCATGAACGCCACAGAAATCATCCGCGCCAGCCTCAAGCGAGAGCTGTCGGCGAACCCATCCCTTTCCGTCAACGCCTGGGCTCTTCAGTCGGGCGTGAGCGAGGGCGGTTTGCGCGACTTTCTCAAAGGTCGCGCCAAGAGCATAACCATCACTCAACTGGAAAAACTGGCTATCTCGGTCGGCAAGAAAATCACTGATTTTCTGCCCGGTGGCATTCCACTTGTGGGTAAGGTCGGCGCTGGCTCAGAAGTATTTCCGTTTGATGATGCACCATATGACGAAGTCGATATGCCCACGGCTGGGTGCCCGACCGACGCGGTTGCCGTGGAAGTCGAAGGCGACAGCATGTTCCCGGATTATTGGCCGGGCGATATCCTGATCTATCGGCGGGACATGCCCTTTGACCGCAATGCGTGCCTGTATCAGGATTGCATCGTGCGGGTACATGGCGGCCCTACACTGATAAAACGCGTGAAGCCAGGATCCCGTCCCGATGTCCTGACCCTGGAATCCATCAATGCGCCGCCGCGCATCGACCAGCGGATCGAATGGGCGGCCCCGGTCATGTTCCACGATAAAAGTCGCCGAAAGCCCGCCAGTTGACAGGAGACGCCAAATGCGCAACGACCCCATCCGCCATCTCGTGGACCGCGTTCTGGTCTATATCGCGGAGCATGGGGCGTCGAACTATGGCTATTCAGTAGATTTGGAGACGCTGAAACGCGACCTTCAAATCTCTAAGGGTGACATGCAAAAAGTCGTAATAACCATGCTGAATCTTGGTTATCTTGCGGAAAGAGGCGAACTTAACTCCATTGGCATCTCTTCACTCGGCCTTTCAAGGGCATCACAGATCGCCGATCACGTAGCCTGGGAACCGCCGCCCACTCCGCCGACACTGAACCATGTCACTGTTCATGGGTCCGTGCATGGCAATATCCAGCAGGCTGGCGCACATTCCCGTCAGCATTCCCAATACGATGCCGGCAATGATGCTGCCCTTGGCGAGTTGATTACCGCCCTGAGATCCATGGCAGCGGCCATCCCCGCCCAACAATTCGCGGTGATCGATGCGCAGATCAAATCCCTGGAATCGGCCAAGCAGACAAAGGACAAGGGGGCGCTGACTGCCATCCTTCGCACCCTGCCCGACATTCTAGGCATGGTTACCGGCTTGCCAGTCGGCAAAATTATCGACCAGGCGAAGGCGCTGTACGAACAGCTTCAAGATTGACGAAGCCCGTCGGCATCGGCCCCGGCAAGGCACTGTAATCCACAATTTCGCCGTCGGCGAACAGAACGGCCTTGACCGCCCGCATCTGCAATATGCGCGGACAGAGGACACGCATCGACAATCCATCCGCGACCAGATGGCATTCTGCCATCGCGTCCAGTTCGATGGACACCCGACCGTTCCCCACAACGATCCGCATTTCACGCGCCAGACGTTGATACGGGACTTCAACCCCCGACTCCGCATCCGTCATCTCCAAAAGGGGACCGCACCCTCTGACGTTGATACCCATCGCTATCTCCATGATTGCGCATCGCGATATTTCGCGATTTTCCCCTTGACGCAAACGCGTAATATCGCGAACATTCCCTCATCACCAGCCGCCGCCCATGAGCAGGCGGTGACGTGATCGGTCACCGCCCGACCGGGGGCCGGCGCTCCCCACATGCGCGCCGGCCCCACCCCCTTCGGGCGTTTGAACAGGGGATTTCCGATGAACTGTGAATTGCTGGCCCTGGAGGCCGCCTTTGACGGGCCGATCCCGCGCACCCTGCGCCGCAACGCCCGCCGCCATCTGCCTGCCCCGCGCGCCACCTTCCGCGCCACGGTACGCATCACCAGCCTGAAGCCCGGCTTTGTCGTGTCCGCCATGACGGCGGTGCTGGTAGAGGCCTACCGCAGCCGCGATGCCGCGACGGAGGCCGACCTGCATCTGGCCGGGTTCGACGCCGCCACCATCACCCGCCACGGCCCCGCCGCCAAACGCGCCGCCCTGGCCGAACTGGCCGCATCCGGCATCGATGTGACGGGGGCCGCGTGATGGACAGCGACCTGTTGCCCTCCCACGAAAACCACACCCTGCCGCCCAAGAGTCGCGTCCTGCTGGACATCGCCGCCGAGCGGACCCGCCAGGATGCGAAATGGGGCGGCCCGGCCCATGATGACGCCAATCACTGCCATGGCGATCTTGCCATGGGTGCAGCGGCTTACACCCTCACCGCATGGATGCAGATCGAAGGGCCTCCCGACAAGGCCATTAGCGCCGCTGCGCGTGAACTTGCCGGCCGAAGCCCCTGCAACCACACCCGGGAGATTGATACGCGAAACCTGCTTGTTCGCGCCGCTGCACTGCTTGTTGCGGAAATCGAGCGGCTGGACCGCCTGCCCAGGGAGGCCGCGTGATGACCGACACCCTGGACCGCATCTGCGCCGACCCGCTGATCCTGGACATCCTGGGCGCACAGCACAGCAAGCCGCCACCGGATGCCAAGCTGCTGGAGGATTTCCACCTGGACAGCCTGGACATGGTCGAACTGGCCATGGCGCTGGAGGAGGCGTTTCAGATCGACATCCCCGATGCCGATTGGGAAGACGCCGCCGACATGACCCTGGCCCAGGTCGCGGAACTGGTGGACCGGCGCCGCGCCGTCAAGGTGGCGGCATGAGTACCGGCGCCAATCTGCACGCCCTGGCCCACAGCCTCTGGCGCAATGCCCAGGCCGCGCGGGCGGCCCTGCTGCGCGGCGACAGCCACCAGATGGAAGCCAGCCTGATGATGCTGGACTGGACCGCCCACGCCCCCGGCCCCGCCTCCCTGCGCCGCTGCGCCCAAAGCACGCGCAACAGCGTGCTGGGCATCGTGCTGGGCATCTCCACCTCGCCCCCAGCTAACGGCCCTCACCCGCCATCCCCCACGGCCGCCTGACGCGGCGACAAGACAGGAGCATTTCCAATGGGCGATCCCGCCTATCAGGTCCGCGCCCTCAGCCGGCTGCTGGACATTCACGATGATGGCGACACGCAGGCCAAGATCAACGAAAGCCTTCAGAAGGCACTCGATGACATGGCCGAGCGCCAGCAGAACGGCGAGAAGGCCAAGGCCAGTCTGGTCATCACGGTCGCCATGGAGGCGCACGCCAAGGGCGTGGCTGTGACCCTCGGGCACGAACTGAAGTTGCCCAAGCGCCCGCCCGCAAAGACCGAATTCTTCGTGGACGATGACAACACCCTGACCACGAAGAACCCGCGCCAGCGGGAAATGTTTGGCGGCAAGGCCATGGCACCCCACGCCAACAGCAGCGCCGGCTGACCCGGCCCCCCCCTTTACAACCCTGACCACCAAGGACAAAAACGATGAACCCGACCCCGGCCGACATGACGGCCCTGATCGACGCTGTGAAGGGCATGCACGGCGCCAATGAACTGATCCCCGCCCTTCCGGCCGAACCGGGCAGCACCATGCTGCTGGTCACGCCGGAAAAGCGCGATGTGCAGGATCTGGGCGATTTCCTGAACAAGTATTTGCCCCGCCCCCGTTTCCTGGCTGAAAGCGCCCTGCTGGGCGGCACCGATGCCATGATCGACTATGCCGACCGGTTCAAGACCGGCGACAGCATGCTGTTCGTCAACCCCGATCCGGAAGAACCCTGGTTGAAGCTGGTGGTGGATTACCATGGGGCAAGCGCCATTCTGGACGGTGGCGACGACACGCCTGAGGAACGGCGCCCGCCCGTTCCTGCCCATTGCCGCCACACCGCCACCTATCGCTTCCCGCTGTCGGACGAGATGCGGGCATGGCGCGCGGCGGCCAAGGCTGGCCTGATGGATCAGGAGGCTTTCGCCTGGCTGTTGCAGCAGCGCCAGAACGACATCTCCAACCCGCCCGCCAACTGGATGCTGGTGCCAGGCACGGAAGTGGACCGTGTCTGCGCCCTGCTGAACCTGCGTGACGATCATCAGCCCAAGGATGTCAGCGGCAAGCCCATCCCGTTCGAGGAACTTGACCTCAAGCGGGACGAGGAGGAGCTGCCCACCGGTTATCGCACCCGGTTGCAGAAGCTTCAGACCAAGCGCTTCGGCACCCAGCAGCAATTGCTGACCCTGTCGACCGAAATGTCGGTGCGCACCAGCGCCAGCAGCAAGCAGCAGATCCGCCTTCAGGATGGTTCCGCCATCCTGGAATTCAGCGAGGACCACGAAGCCCAGGTGAAGGGCCAGAAGGTGAAGGTGCCGGAACTGTTCCTGATCGACATCCCGGTCTTTGACGGGGAACCGTCGCACCTCATGCCCGTGCGTCTCTACTACCGGCGCGCCGGCGGCGGCATCAAGTGGATGGTCGAACTGGTCGACCACCGCCGCATGCTGAAGGATGCGATCCTCAAGGCATCCACCGATGTCTCCATCGCCACCGACCTGACCCTGATCAGCGGCAACCCCTTCGCCAAGGCCGCCTGACCCTCCCCCACCGCCAGCGGACAGCCATCCCGCCGGCGGTCCTTGGCGGCGGGGCCTCACCCGCCCCGCCGCCCTTTCCCCGCCCCTTACCCGCCCGGCCCGGCGGGTGGGGCTTGGGGCATTGGGAGGGTGAGCGCTGACCGGGGACGGCAGCTGATCATCGCCTCTTGGAGGATAGAATCGCCCCGGTACCCAATCCGGCCCCTCCCACCCTCACAGCATCCGGAAACGCAATCATGAATGAGCCACCGCACACATCCCCCCAATCGCTGGGGGACGCCCTGCCGCAGGAAATGGCCCGCGTCCGCGATCTGATCCCGCTTTACCAGGGCCTGCCCCACAATGCCGGCGCCATTGCCATCGCAATGATGCGGCAGGATCTGGACACCGCCGCCCAGGCACTGGCCACTGGCGACGTGGTGGGAATGATCCGCGTCTTTGAAAGCCTGAAGGGCTTCAAGGAATAACGCCATGAAGGTCAACGCCATCAACCTGATCCGCCAGGGCGCCGAAATTGCCCGCCACGCAGGCGACGGCATGCGGGCCTACAGCCTGCACGAACTGGCCAACAACCTGCTGCTGGTCATGCAGGGCAAGGACAGCCTGGAGGAATTCATGCGCGTCTATGTCTGCCGGGGCAGCGAGCCCATCGACCTGGACGCTGCCTTCCCGCCACCCGCAGCCTGACCAAGGGAAGGCGCCATGCCCCACCACCGCCCGCCCTTCCGTCTGCGCCGCATTCTGGCCGCCTATGGGCTGGCGGCGCTGCTCGGCCTGATCTTCCTGTTTGCCGCCGTCGAAATGGGGGCCCATCCATGACCGCCACCACCATCTGGATCGATGCCGCCCGCGCCGTGGACATCCTGTCCCCGGATCCGGCCATCATCGATATCCGCTTCATCGGCGCTACCCTGGCCCGCATCAACCGTTATAACGGCCGCACGCCCATTCCCTATTCGGTGGCACAGCACTCGGTTCTGGTGGCCAGCCTGCTGCCCGCCCGCCTGCGCCGTCACGGCCTGCTGCATGACGCGCATGAGGCGATCCTGGGCGACACGACCAGCCCCATGAAGGCGGCGCTGCGCCACCTGACGGGCATCGACGCGCTGGCCCGGCTGGAGGCGGCCTGGGACCGGGCCATCCATGCCGCCCTAGGCCTGTCCTGGCCCCTGCCCGGCGCTGATGCCGCCCTGATCAAGGCGGCGGATTTGCGGGCCCTGGCGACGGAGATGCGCGACCTGATGAACATCCCGCCCCGGCGCCTGCCCCACGACCCCGACACCACCATCATCCGCCCCATGACCTGGGTCCGGGCGGAAGAACGTTTCCTGAACCAGTGGCAGCGCCTGACCGACGCCGCCGCTTTCGCCACCGCTGCGGAGTGACCAGCATGACCAAGCCGCTTTGTATCTATCACCACAATTGTGCCGATGGCTTCACGGCCGCCTGGGTCGTGGCCCGCGCCCTGGGGGCGGAAAACGTCGATTTTTACCCCGGCATCTACGGACACCTGCCGCCCGACGTGAAGGGCCGCGACGTGATCATGGTCGATTTCAGCTATCCGGCAGACACGATCCGCATGATGGCGACCAGCGCCCGCACCATCCTGATCCTGGACCATCACCAGACGGCAAAGGCCGATCTGTCGGAGTTTCCCCGTCCCGTCTTTCGAAGCGGGTGGGAAAGCCATGTTTTGGAAGCAAGCGGCCAGGTGGCCAGCGAATGCGCGCCGGGCGTCCGCGCCCTGTTTGACATGGATCGCAGCGGCGCCCAGATCGCCTGGGATTTTTTCCGCCCGGATCAGCCACGCCCGGCTCTGGTCAATTATGTCGGTGACCGCGATCTCTGGCGGTTCGCCCTGACCGAAAGCCGCGCCATCAACGCCTTTATCTTCGCCCACCCCTATGATTTCGACATTTGGGACGGGCTGGCCGATACGGTGGAATCACCCCGCGGCACCGCCATCACAGGCGGGCGCGCCATAGAGAAGAAACATCACAAGGACGTGGCCGAACTGGTGATGGCCCTGCGTTACCGCATGCGCATCGGCGGACATGAAATATGGGTCGCCAACCTGCCCCACACCCTGACCAGCGATGCCGGCAACCTGATGGCCCAGGGCGAACCGTTCGCCGCCTGCTATTGGGACACGCGCGACGGTCGTGTCTTCTCCCTGCGCTCCACCCCGAACGGCCTGGACGTTTCCGCCATCGCCAAAACCTTTGGCGGCGGCGGCCATCGCCACGCCGCCGGCTTCCGCATGCCCCACGGTTGGGCCGGCGATAAAACGGCCGATGGGGAGGGCTGACCGATGGCCGACCTGATCACCTGGCTTTGCCGCAACCTTGCCATCCAAACCGCCTCCAACGCCATCACCCTGCAATGCATGGACAATGGCGCCGACCCCGAACTGTCCGCCGCCGTCGCCGAAGCGCCGGACCTGATCCGGCAGGCCGGCCATGACATGGATATCCTCTTTCCGGCAGAAGATCGTCCGACACTGGTCACGATCGCTGCGGATTCCGACACATCGCCAAACGCCCCCTGGATCGACATCACCACCCTGGGTGACCCGGTAACCGGCACCTGGCCGTGGGATGGCTCACAAGTGCTGGTCGCCTGCCAACCACTTCCGGGGCGCGAGCCGACATGCTCCTGCGCATGGTTCCGCCAAGACAAACGCGATGGGCTTTGGGACTGGTACTGGTATGGCTTCCGGCCGGAAGATTGGTCTTGCGCCGGACCCATCAGCGAAACGAATGAACCTATCACCCATGTGCAGCGCATCGTGCCGCCGGGCGGCGCGGCATGACGCCAGAACAGCGGACACTGGCCCGGCACGCCCTTGGCCTCCCCAACGACAGGCACACAAGCTACCGAAACCGGTTCATCACCGGAAAGGGCAGCCTCAATCACCCTGCATGGGCGGCGATGGTGGCGGCTGGCGATGCTGAATGCTCGTCCACCAACAATCCCGTCAACAACGACTACTTCTGGCTGACCCGTCAGGGCGCAGAGAAAGCCCTCAACGCAAGGGAAACCCTGTGCAGCGAGGATTTTCCGAACACAACGCAGGCAGGTGCGGCATGACCAACACCGCCGAACATCTTGCCCAGGCACAGGAAATCACGGCCATGATCGACCGCAAGGTCCGTGACCTTCTGGACCCGCTGGAACGCGAAATGCGCCGGATGGGCTACAAGCCCGAATTCCGGGAAATCATGTGGCACGCCGTGATCGGCGATGCCGTCCGCCGCCACAGCGAGTGCAGGAAGGGCTGACCTATGCCGGAACCCCAGACAGTCAAGGACCGTATGGAGGCCATGGGCTGGGCCTTCGACTGCGACATCAACGATGGCGAGCTGGTCGCGGCCGCCTTCAAGTTGCGCTCCACCGGCCCCGGCCGCGCCGTTGTCACCCACTATCACACCGATCAGGAATTCAGGACCGACCTGACCGCCTGCATGGCGGCCTGCGACGCGGCGGAGGACTGGCCATGACCAAACCAACTATGCCCGGCGGCGGCGCATATGGTCGTTCCGCAAGGCGCGAAGTACGCAACCCTGTTCTGGCGCTTCCCTCCATCAGTCTCATCCTGAACTTGCCGCCAGAACAGCGCGCGGTGCTATGCGCGCTGCTGCGGGACCTGTCTGCCGATGCCAAGTGCAAGGCCCAGGCGGCGTGGATAGGCAACAAGGGAATCATGGCCGCCTATTGGAAGGCTGTCTCGGTCTATTCCCTGCACTTGGCGCGTGTGATAAATCCGGCACGCACCCCAACCCCCGCTGTCCGAAACGAGGACGCGTGATGCCGGCCCGCCTCCAGCGCCAGCGGCGCAAAGGCTGGACCACCCCCGATGGCGCAATCTACGTCGGGCGTGGCAGCAAGTGGGGAAACCATTGGGTCGCATGGCGAGACATTGACGGCGAATGCTGGTGGGTATCCTGCGGCGGCCGCCACCACGGTCCGTTCGCCGACCGGGAAGAGGCACACCAGCAGGCCGCCGACCTGTACCGCACTGACCTGACCAGCCCAGGCGCGCACCACACCCGACTGGTCGATCCAGTCCCCACCCCCACTGATGCGTGGAAGGCCCTGCGGGGCCACGACTTGATGTGCTGGTGCCGGCCGGATTTGCCGTGTCACGCCGACATCCTGCTGACCATCGCCAACGCCTCCCCGCCCGCCTTCTGAGGATTTCCCCATGGACGCGCTCTTCCCCTCCCTTCCCATTGCCCGCCGCCCGCGCAAGGCCCGCACCGTCCGTTCCGGCCTGCCGGCCGGCACAGCACTGGGTCGGCCCTGGCCGCTGGATGAAAAGCTGAATGTCGTCCTGTTCGCGGGCGTCGGGGGTGCCTGCCAGGGCATGGAGGAGGCTGGGTTCCCCGTCGGTCTTGCCCTCAATCACGACACGGTGGCCATTGCCGCCCATCGGCGGCTCAACCCACACACCCGCCACTTGCAGGCTGATATCTGTGAGGTGGACCCGCTCCATGGAACGGGAGGGCGCCCTGTCGGGTCGCTGTGGGCCAGCCCGGATTGCCGTGATTTCAGCACGGCCAAGGGAGGCGCGCCGCGCTCCCCGCGCGTCCGCTCGCTGCCCTGGCAGGTCTGCCGCTGGGTCGGCGTCCTGCGCAAGCGCGGCCTGGGTCCCGAAACCTTCTTCCTGGAGAACGTCCGGGAAATTCGCGGCTGGGGCCCGCTGATCGCCAAGCGCGATCCCGCTACCGGCCGCTGCCTGGTGGCGACATATTCGCAGGACCAGCGCACAGGCAAGCCGAACCGCACCCCGCTGATCCGGGTGGCGCGCCAGGGTGAACGCACGCCGCGCCAGCGCCAGGTGCTGGTCCGCGATCCCGCACGGGCGGGCCGGACCTACAAGGCGTTCTGCAGCCACCTGCGCGGGCTGGGCGCCACTTATGAGGACCGGGATCTGTGCTGTGCCGATTACGGCGTGCCGACCAGTCGGCGCCGCCTGTTCGGCATCGGCCGCTTCGATGGGCAGACGCCCGTCTGGCCCACCATCACCCACGGCCACCGCGACAGCGCCGATGTGCCGGCCGGCCGGCTGCTGCCCCATGTGGCGGCAGCCAGCATCATCGACTGGTCATTGCCGCTTCCATCGATTTTCGACCGGGACAGAGACCTTGTCCACGCCACCATGAAACGTGTGGCCGTCGGTACAGGTCGCCTGGTACTGAAAGCCAGGAGGCCATTCCTTGTCCACCTGACCCACCACGGACAAAGGCCGGAGATAGATCCAGACGCCGCGCTCCCCACCCTGACCGGCGCCCATCGCGGGGAAATCGCGCTGGTCGGGCCTACACTGGTTCCGACCACCCATCGCAGCGCTGGCTCTGAAACCCGCATCCATGATGGCACGGCGCCTGTGCCGACATTGACCGCCGGCGTAAAGGGCGGAGAATTCGCGGTAATGGGTGCCTATCTGGCGGAACATCGCGGCGCATCGACAGGGCAAACGATCGATCAGGCAATCGGCACCCAGACCGCCGTGGAACATCACGCCGTCGTCGGCGCCTGGATGGTACAGCACAACACGGGCGTGGTGGGACATTCACCGTTGGATGCCACCAGCACCCTGACCACCACGGGCACACAGCAGCAGGTGGCGGGCGCCTTTCTGGTCCATCATCGCGGGACCGGCATTGCGACATCCCCTGCCGGCGCCCTGCGCACGGTGACAACCGGCGGGGACAGGGGCGGAAACCATATCGGCATCGGTGCCGCGTTCCTGACGGAATATTACGGAACCGGCGGACAGCACCAGGAAGCCGCCAACGCGCTGAACACTCTGTCGACCGCCGACCGTTTCGCCGTTTCTGCCGCCGGCCTGGAATATCCCCCGCTGACGCCGGCGCAGTTCGCCCGCGCCCGTCAGGTGGCGGAGTTCCTGCGGTCATTCGGGCAGTGGGATGGCGGCGATCTGGTCACCATTACCATCGGCGGCACGACCTGGATTGTCGTGGACATCGGCATGCGGATGTTGCGGCCGTTTGAGGCGGCGGCAGCGCATGAACTGGCCATGCCGGACCTGATCACGGTGCCGAAGCTGGACCGGCAGGGCCGACCCATCACCGGGACCGATGGCCGACCGGTAATGATCACGCGTCCGCTCACCAAAACCGAAAGCATGCGACTGATCGGCAACAGCGTACCAAAGCGCATGGCCCGCCTGCTGGTCGCCGCGAACAGCAATCACGTCCTCGACCTGCCCAGCCGGGCAGCCGTCGCTGCGGAGTAACGGAAATGCCCGCGACAGCACAGGAAAAGGGGCGCCATTCCGCATTGCCCCCCAACCTCGCACCGCGTGGACTGTCGCGGACCGAAGCGGCCGGCTATGTCGGTGTCTCAGCGACAAAGTTCGACCAGATGGTACAGGACCGCCGAATGCCCAGGCCCAAACGGATCGATGGCCGTATCGTGTGGGACAGGATCGCCATTGACAGGGCATTCGAAGCGCTGCCCGATGAAGGTGGACAGGTCAGCGACAATCCCTGGGACTGAAGCCATGGTTGAATTCCGCCTGCGTGACGGGACCGGCAGCATCCGCCTGCGCTATCTGGTGGAGGATACGGACAGGCACGGCAATGTGCGCCTTTATGTGCGCCGGCCGGGCCAGCCGAAAATCCGCCTGCATGAACAGCCCGGCACAGACGCCTTCATGGCAGAATACCGCGCGGCCATCGGCGGCGCGCCGGCCAACGCCAAACGCCAGAAACCCAAGGCCAAGGATCCGGCCTCGCTGCGCTGGCTGTGCCAGCAATGGTACCAGGATGCCGATTTCCGCACCCTGTCCCGCTCGACACAGCATATCCGGCGGCTGGTCCTGGACGCGCTGTGCGATCAGCGCGACAGCCAGGGAAGATGCCTGGGCGACAAACCCTTCGCGCTGATGGAGGCACGGCATATCCGGGCCATTCGCGACACCAAGGCCGACACACCCGCCGCCGCCAACAATCTGGTAGGCTATCTGCGGCTGCTGTTCAAATGGGCCGTCAATACCGAACGGGCGACACGCAACCCGGCTCGTGATGTGCCGAAACTGACCCTGCCAAACCCGGACGGGCACCACACTTGGACCCCGCCGGAAATCGCGCAGTTCGAGGCCCATCACCCAATCGGCACGCACGCACGGCTGGCGATGGCCGTCCTCTATTACACCGGCTTGCGCCGGTCGGATGCTGTGCTGCTGGGCCGGCAGCATATCAGCAATGGCTGGATCCGAATCACCCTCACCAAAAACCGGGCGCGCAAACCCACCACCATCGAAATCCCGCTGCTACCGGAACTGGCCGCCATCATCGATGCGACGCCGACCACGCAAGGCAACCTGACCCTGCTAACTACCAGCTTTGGTCAACCTTACGGCGCCGTCGGATTCGGCAACCGGTTCCGGGAATGGTGTAACGAAGCGGGCCTACCCCACTGCTCCGCCCACGGCCTGCGCAAATCCCGTTCAACCGCCCTGGCAGAAAGCGGAGCCACAGAGCGGGAACTGATGGCCTGGAATGGTTGGCACAGCGCCGGGGAGGCCACGCGCTACACCCGCAAGGCCAACCAACGCACCCTGGCAGGCCGCGCCGCCGAAAAGCTGATGGAACAAAAAATGGACAAAACTGTCCCACCCAATCTCACCAGAAAATCTGGTGGGGATAAATGAGGAGTAAAACTCAGTAATTTCAATGCAATACTTCGCGGATGGTGATTCCGGTGGGATTCGAACCCACGACCCCATGATTAAAAGTCACGTGCTCTACCGACTGAGCTACGGAATCAATCCGTCGAAGTGGCGCGCACCATAGGCAAGCGGGCCGCATCCGTCAACATGTGCAATGCGGCACCGCACCCCGATTTTACGCAGAGCTTCAGGAGGCGGCGCTCGCCTTTTCGGCTTCGAAACGAGCCAGGAGGCTGGCGGCGACGCGGGGGCTGACGAACTGGCTGATATCACCGCCCAGGCGCCCGATCTCCTTCACGAAGCGGGACGAGATGAACTGGTGCTTGTCAGACGCCATCAGGAAGACGGTGTCCACGCCCGGGTTCAGGCGGGCATTCATGCCGGCCATCTGGAATTCATATTCGAAATCCGACACGGCGCGCAGACCACGGATAATCACCGACGCCCCGCAATCCACCGCGAATTTCATCAGCAACTGGTCGAACGGCCGGACCTCGACGCAGAATCCCTGCTGCTTCAACGTCGCCAGTTCACCGGCCACCAGGGCCACACGCTCATCGGTGGTGTAAAGCGGGCCTTTGCCGGCATTGCTGGCCACGCCCACGATCAGGTGATCCACCATACGGCAGGCGCGCTGGATAATGTCGAAATGACCGTTTGTCACCGGGTCGAACGTGCCCGGATAGACGCCGATACGCGATGCCGCCATGATCCTCTTCCCCTTCCCCTCAAGGCTCTGTTCATCGACCGTCGGCTTGGGTCCATGGCCCGCGCGCTTTTCCGGTCACACGCACAGCCCCGGGGGCTCTCTCCCCGATGCCGCGCGGATCGTTGTGAATTTACTCGGTCGCGGCGGCCTCGGGGGCATCGCCACTGGTTTCAGAACCGTCATCCTCCAGCCGGGCAACGGACACCACCTTTTCCTCGCCCGACAGGCGGAACAGGGTGACGCCCTTGCTCTTGCGGCCGGTCAGGCGGATGTCGTGGACCGGCATGCGGATGACCTGCCCGCCATCGCTGACCATCATGAGCTGATCCGTGTCCTGGATGGGGAACACGGCCGCGATGGCCTTGTTGCGGTCGCCCATATCCATGTTCCAGATGCCCTGGCCACCGCGGCCCGTCAGCCGGTATTCGTAGGCCGAGGTGCGCTTGCCGAAGCCCTGTTCGGACACGGTCAGAATGAATTCTTCCCGCGCCTGCATCTCGGTAAACTGTTCGGCAGACAGGGTCGCCTCGCCCACCGGCTCGGCATCCACATCCACCGCGTCGTCGGTGTCCTCACCCTCGGCGCGGCGCAGCTCGCGCGCCTGCTTCAGGTAGGCGGCGCGTTCTTCCATGCTGAAATCGGTATGGTGCAGGATCGACATGCCGATCACCGCATCACCCTTCGCCAGCTTGATGCCGCGCACACCGGTGGAAGTGCGGCCGGAGAACACGCGCACCTCCGTCACGGGGAAGCGAATGCAGCGGCCCAGATGGGTGGCCAGCAGCACATCGTCCTGATCGGTGCAGGTGCGGACGGAAATCAGGGTCTCCCCCTCTTCCTCCAGCTTCATGGCGATCAGGCCATTGGCGCGGATATTCTGGAAGTCCGACAGCTTGTTGCGGCGGATGCCGCCCTTGCTGGTGGCGAACACGATCTCCAGATCGCCCCAGGTGCCCTCATCCTCCGGCAGCGGCATGACGGTGGAGATGGTTTCCCCCTCCTCCAGCGGCAGCAGATTGACCAGCGCCTTGCCGCGCGTCTGCGGCGTGCCCTGCGGCAGGCGCCAGACCTTCAGCTTGTGAACGATGCCGCGGCTGGTGAAGAACAGCATGGGCGTATGCGTGTTGGACACGAACAGGTCGGAAACCGTGTCCTCCGCCTTCAATTGCATGCCCGACCGGCCCTTGCCGCCCCGGGCCTGCGCCCGGTAGGTGGACAGGGGCACACGCTTGATATAGCCGCCCTGGGTGACGATGACGACCATGTCCTCGCGCTGGATCAGGTCCTCGATGTCGCTCTCGAACTCCGATTCCTCGATCTGGGTGCGGCGCGGGGTGGCGAAACGGGCCTTCATATCGCCCAGTTCGTTCCGGATCACGTCCAGCAGCAGGATACGGTCGGCCAGGATCGCCAGGAAGGTCTTGATCTGATCGGTAACGCCGGTCAGTTCCTCGCCGATCTTGTCACGCTCCAGCCCGGTCAGCCGGTGCAGGCGCAAATCCAGGATGGCGCGGGCCTGCGCTTCGGACACACGATAGGTCCCGGCTTCCGACAGGCCACGGCCCGGCTCATCGATCAGGGCGATCAGCGGGGCGACGTCAGCCGCCGGCCAATCGCGGGCCATCATCTGCTCACGCGCCGTCTGCGGGTCGGGCGCGCTGCGGATGAGGGCAATCATTTCATCCAGGTTGGCGACCGCAACGGCCAGACCCACCAAGATGTGCGCCCGTTCACGCGCCTTGCCCAGTTCGAACTCTGTGCGCCGCGTCACCACCTGTTCGCGGAAGCGGACGAAGGCGGCGATGATGGTCTTCAGGTCCATCAGCTCCGGCCGGCCGCCATTCAGCGCCAGGGTGTTCACGCCAAAACTGGTTTGCAGTGCGGTATGACGGAAAAGCTGCGCCAGCACCACGTCGGGCACGGCGTCGCGCTTCAGTTCGACAACCACACGCACGCCGTCACGATCCGACTCGTCGCGGACATCGCTGATGCCCTCGACCAGCTTTTCGTTCACGCATTCGGCGATGCGCTCCAGCAGCTTGCCCTTGTTGACCTGGAACGGGATTTCGGTGGCGACAATGGCCCAGCGATCCTTGCGGATCTCCTCCACCTCCGTCTTGGCGCGCATGATCACGCTGCCACGGCCGGTATGGAAGGCGGACCGGATGCCGGAGCGGCCCAGGATCAGGGCGCCCGTGGGGAAATCCGGACCCGGAACGATCTCGATCAGCTCATCGATGGAGATGTCGGGATTGTCGATATAGGCCAGACAGGCGTCGATCACCTCCCCCAGATTATGGGGGGGAATGTTGGTGGCCATGCCCACCGCGATACCACCGGCTCCATTGACCAGCAGGTTCGGGAACTTGGCCGGAAGGACCGTGGGTTCTTCTTCCGACTCGTCATAGTTCGGCTGGAAATCGACGGTTTCCTTGTCGATATCATCCAGCATGAATTCGGCGACCTTGGCCAGACGGGCCTCGGTGTAACGCATGGCCGCCGCCGCGTCGCCGTCCATGGAGCCGTAATTGCCCTGACCGTCGATCAGGGGCAGGCGCATGGAGAAATCCTGCGCCATACGGACCATGGCATCATAAATCGCGCTGTCGCCATGCGGATGGTACTTACCCATCACGTCACCGACGATACGCGCCGACTTCTTGTAGGGCTTGGTACTGTCGTACCCGCCTTCCTTCATGGCGAACAGGATGCGGCGATGCACGGGTTTCAGGCCGTCGCGCACATCCGGCAGGGCTCGGCTGACGATCACGCTCATCGCGTAATCGAGATAGGATCGCCGCATCTCATCTTCGATGGTGATGGGCGTGATATCGGACGGCAGAGCGGGCGTGGAGGTCACCGAGCGGAACTCGTCATTACGGGTCTACAAAACCAACGGCCGGGGACCGGCCATCGGGCACCCCTTGTAGCACCATTCGCGGGTGCGAACAACGAAAGGGGAAATCAGCCGGCCACCGCCCGGTTATCCCGACGCGACAGCCACCAGAAGCGGGCCGCCAGGAAACTGACGGCCACAAAACTGGCAATCAGGATGCCCATGAAAAGACCCAGCACACCCTGCCCCATGGGAAAGGCCAGGAACCAGCCCAACGGCATCATGATGGCGTAATAGCTGACAAAATGCATGGCGGTGGGGACCCAGGTGTCGCTGCGGCCGCGCAGGGCCTGCGCCATCACCACCTGCCCGCCATCGGCCACCAGCAGCCAGGCCGACAGCGCCAGCAGCGGCGCCGTCAAGGCGATTAGCGCCGGGTCTGCCGTAAACTGCGATGCAACCCAGGTCGGGTAGAGCAGGAAGACAACACCGATCAGTGCCAGGATCACGCTGGTCACACCCAGCCCTGTCCAACCCGCCACCTTGGTTTCCAGCCGGTCGCCGGCGCCATAGGCATTGCCCACCCGTACGGAGGTGGCCGTTGCCAGCCCCAACGCGCACATGAAGGGCAGTGCGATCAGGTTCAGACCGATCGTGTAGGCGCCGACCGACATGGCCCCCAACCAGCCCGCGAACAGGGCCAGAGCCGCAAAGGCCGAGCCTTCCAGGCCGTTGGACAGGCCGGCCGCATAACCGACCTTGCGCTGGTCGGCACTGCCACGCCACCAGCCCCCGAATTCGCCCCGTACACCCCAGGCATGGCGCTGCGGCAGCCACCAGACATAGGCGATCAGCCCGATAGCCCCCAGCCAGCGCAGGATCGTGGTGGCCCAGGCGGCCCCTTCCGCCCCCATGGCGGGAAAGCCCAGATGTCCCCAGACCAGTACCCAGTTCAACCCGACATTCAGGACATTACCGATCAGCATGGCGACCATGCCGGGGATCGGCCGCTTCATGCCCTCCAGATAAAGGCTGGTAGCCAGATGCAGGCCGGCAGCGGGCATGCCGATGGCGATGATGGCCATCACCCCCGCCCCGCCAGCCGCCAGATCAGGCGCCTGCCCCGTGGCCAGCAGGAACCTCTCGCCCAGCAGGCACAGCCCCGCCATGCCGCCGCCCACCAGAAGGGAATAGGGCAGCGCCCGGCGCCAGATGGCCCCTGTGGCTGCATCTTCGCCCCTGCCCACCGCCTGTGCCGTCATGACCACGACGCCCAGCATCAGGCCGACCATCACGCCCATCATCACGCCGACCGGCATATTGCCCAACCCGTAATAGGCCAGTTCCTGGGCCCCGAACCGCCCCACCATCAGCGTATCGACCAGGGCCATGCCCATGATGCCGGCCCGCGCGATGATCACGGGAAGCGCCAGCCGGAACAGTTCACGCACATGGCGGCGGATACGGAGGTTAAGGATTTCAGCCTGTTGGGCGGCGGCGGTCATTTGCGGAGGCGTCCAGCGATCTTGAAATGCCGGGCACGATATATCCGATATCGGAAATGTCCAGTGCCGGCATGTCAGGGGAACAATTCGTGCCCCGCCGGGGTTGGTTGAGTACGACCAACATGAAGGAAGGACCCGACCCATGGGCATCGTCCCCCCGCTTCCCGGCTCCACCCCGCCCGACCAGACCGAAGTGCCGCCCCCGGGCGAGGTCCCCACCCCCCAGCCCGGCGGCCCGCCCGACCGCGAACTGCCCCCCACCGACCCGCCGCATGAGCCGGAGCCGCAATATCTGCGCGGGTGAGAACGCCGGACAAGGGCGTCTTTCCCATCTCCATCGTCACCCTTGCTTTGCGCCGGCGTGACGATGGAGAGCGCCGGAACAGTGCTGCAAACCTGTCGCCCCCCCAATGACAAGCCCCCCACGCATCGGCACTTGACGTTCGCGCCATCTCGCGCGACATCACCGGCCATGACACAGCACACCCCCATCCACGTCATCGGCGCCGGCATGGCCGGCAGCGAAGCTGCATGGCAGATCGCCCAGGCCGGTATCCCCGTAATCCTGCATGAGATGCGCCCTGTTCAGAAAACGGACGCGCACCAGACGGATTTCTTCGCGGAGCTGGTCTGTTCCAACTCCTTCCGGTCCGACGATGCCGAATATAATGCCGTCGGTCTGCTGCACGAGGAAATGCGCCGCTGCGGCTCGCTGATCCTGACGGCGGCGGACACGCACAAGGTGCCGGCGGGCGGCGCGCTGGCCGTGGACCGGGACCATTTCGCCGAACATGTGACGCAGACCCTGACCAGCCATCCGCTGATCACGGTGGAGCGCGGCGAAGTGGCCGGCATTCCGCCCGAAGACTGGGACAATGCCATCATCGCCACCGGCCCCCTGACCAGCATGAAGCTGGCAGAGGCCATCCGCGCGTTTACGGGCGAGGAGCAGTTGAGCTTCTTCGACGCCATCGCCCCCATCATCCACACCGACAGCATCGACCTGTCCAAGGCCTGGTTTCAGTCGCGCTATGACAAGGTCGGGCCTGGCGGCACCGGCAAGGATTATATCAACTGCGCCATGGACAAGGAGCAGTATCAGGCCTTCATCCAGGCGCTGATCGATGGCGAAAAGGGCGACTTCAAGGAATGGGAGAAAAACACCCCCTATTTTGAAGGCTGCCTGCCGATCGAGGTGATGGCCGAACGCGGGGTCGATACCCTGCGCTATGGCCCCATGAAGCCCGTGGGCCTGACCAACCCGCATGAGGGCAAGCGCCCCTATGCCGTGGTTCAATTGCGTCAGGATAACGCGCTGGGCACGCTCTATAATCTGGTCGGGTTCCAGACCAAGCTGAAATATGCCGAGCAGGTCCGGGTCTTCCGTATGATCCCCGGCCTGGAAAATGCCGAGTTCGCGCGGCTTGGCGGCCTGCACCGCAACACCTTTATCAACTCCCCGCGCCTGCTGGACGCCTCCCTGCGTCTGAAGGCCCTGCCCCGCCTGCGCTTCGCGGGGCAGATCACGGGTTGCGAAGGCTACGTCGAAAGTGCCGCTGTCGGTCTGCTGGCTGGCCGGTTTGCCGCCGCCGACCGGCTGGGCAGTGAACCCTCCCTGCCACCGCGCACCACGGCGCTGGGTGCCCTGCTGGCCCATATCACAGGCGGAGCCGAGGCGGAGACGTTCCAGCCCATGAATGTCAATTTCGGCCTGTTCCCGCCGGTGACCGAACGCCAGCCCAACGGCAAGGAACTGCATGGCAAGGACCGCAAGAAGGCCTATTCCACGCGCGCCCTGAACGATCTGGCCGGATGGCTGGCGCCCCAGTAATAGGGGCCAGTCAACTCCTTGACCGCCCCTATCCGCGCCGACGGGCGCGGCGGCGGCGGCCGCTGAAGCCTTCAATCCCGATCTGTCGGGATTGAAGGCCGAAAGTATAAACCGGTTGCCCGGCATCAAACGACACATCCCCCGTCGCGCATCCGTCTTGCAATGCCGGACGGATGCGCGACCGGAAAGGCCGGCATTTATAAATCCATGATAAGCGTGGGGACAGCAGGCGTCTGGCCGCTGCACGCCCTGGACATATCCCATCATCGCGCAAGCCGGCACCCAGGGGCCACGCCCCCGCCTTTGGCAACGTCGAAACATACAGCCCCGCTCTAACGCTCCACTGGGCAGCGCATCGACCTATGATTAATGTCTATCTAGGATAATATCTGACTCGCATATCACCAGTATGGGTGGCATTGTTACGGAACCAAGCTCTCCAAGCGGGTGGGCGAGACATGCAAGACCCAATTTTAATCATCTGTCTGGTGGCTGTCCTGGCTGTGGTTCAGTCGGTATTCGGCATGGGCGTTCTGATCTTTGGCACGCCAACCCTGCTGCTGCTGGGTTTGCCGTTCGGCGCAGCTTTGGGATGGTTGCTGCCGGCGTCGGCCACTATCTCGTTGCTGCAGGTGCTGGAGGCGCCCCATCAGGCACGCATCGCCTGGCGTGGCCTGCGGCCGCTATGGTGCATCGGCATCCTGGTGCCGGTCCTGGCGCTGTCGCTGCATCTGCAATTGCGGTTCCGTCTGGAACTGGCCATCGGCATCGCCATGTGCGGCGCCGCTTTGCTGCGTCTCAGCCCGGCGTTGCGCAGTCGCCTGCAGGGGGCCATCAAACGCTCGGAACGCGGCTACCTGCTGGCCATGGGGGCGTTGCATGGCTTCACGAACATGGGGGGCAGCCTGCTCTCCCTTTATGCCGCCAGCACCGCATCGGGAAAGGAAGCGGTTCGCGGGGTGGTGTCGAACTACTATCTGACCTTCGGCCTGTTCCAGTTGGCCGTGCTGGCGCTTTTTCAGCCGGAAACGCTGACGGGGCACAGCCTGCTGTCCGCCGGGGTGGGGTTCCTGGTGCATTGGTGTCTGGGACGGCGCGTTTTCAGCGGCCTTGGCGGCAATGTCTATGACCGCGCCCTGACATCTTTTATCGGCCTTTATGGCATCGCCTTACTGGTCAAAGCCCAACTCTGATTACAGCCTTTTTTTGAGGCTATACGCCTATTTCATGATCAGTACATGTGTGACAGATTTTTGATTGATCCCGGATCGCCGCTTTACACCACATCGCTCCACTGATAAATTGTTAAAGTCATATTATCTTCACGCCACTCTTAAGGAGCGCGCCAAGATGGCTACAGCAAAAACCCCCACGGTCGAAGAACTGCAGGCTGAGGTCGATCGCTTGCGTGCCGAGTTGAGCGCCAGGTCCGCAGACGCGGACAAGCCCGCCCAAAAGGCCAAGGACGTGCAGGAAGAGATCAGTTCCATCGCCGGCGATACCAACAACGCGGCCCTTGACCAGTTGTACCGGATCGTCCAGGGCATCAACGCCGCCACGGCCGAACTGCTGCAATCCGGCACCGACATCCTGATCAAGCTGAATGACGAGGCCACGGCCAACGGCCGGACAAATCAGGACGATCTGGCCAAGACCCTGAGCCAACTGCCCCCCGACATTTACAAGGGATATCTGCGGGCGCTGGGGCGTGTGGCCGAGGTTCCCGGCCGGATGGCGGAGCAGTTCACCAAGGCCCATCGGAACGCCGCCAAGCACTGAGCCAGCCGACCCCGGCCCAGGGTCGCCAGAAACACTTTCCGCCCATGCTCCTGCTGGGATCGTCGCTTCATTGCGACGGCCCCTCGTGCCTTTTTGCGCCCTGCATTCGGCCGTCAAAGGCCCATCAAAGGATCACCGCACGCCATGCAGACCATGGTCCAACCAGGACCCGCCCCCACGCTGCCGCATATCCTGGGCCGTGCCCTGCGCTTGGCCGGGGTGTTGGTGCGGCGACTGGCGCCGGTGCTTGTGCGGCCTGGCCGCGCCCGGCTTTACCGGGCCGTGCGCCATGTGATCGAGGATCTGGGGCTGACCTATCTGAAATTCGGCCAGTTCCTTGCCATGCGCTTCGATATCCTGCCGCCGGCCCTGTGCCAGGAACTGGCCTCGCTGTTCGAAGCGGTGGAGCCTGTTCCCTTTGCCGACATCCGCGACGTGATCATGGCGGAGTTGGGGGCGCCGCCAGAAGAACTTTTCGTCGATTTCGACCCCGTTCCCATCGCCGCCGCCTCTGTGGCCCAGGTGCATGTCGCCTGGACCCGGACCGGGGAGAAGGTGGCGGTCAAGGTGCAGCGACCCGGCATCGGCCCCACCTTCGAGGCCGACATGCGTCTGCTGGCGGCCTATGGCGGCCTGCTGGACCGCCTGGGTCTGTCGGCCGTGTTTTCGGTACGCGAGACGGTGGAGGAGTTCGCGTTGTGGACGCGGGGCGAACTGGACTTCACCCAGGAGGGCCGGGTTGCGGAACGCTTGCGCCGTGGCGCCGGCCCCTGGGAGCGGTTCCCCCGCATCCATTGGGACCTGACGGGACAGCACGTCCTGACCAGCGAATTCATCGAAGGCCCCACCCTTGGCAAGGTCCTGGCTCATATGGAAAAGCTGGGCACCGTGCCGGACAGGGATGCCGAACTTCGCCGCGCGTTCCCCGGCCTCGACCTTTCGCTTTTTGGCCACAACGTGGTGCAGTCGGTGCTGCATCAACTGTTCGCCAGAGGTTTCTTCCACGGCGATCCGCACCCGGGCAACATCATCGTCTGCCCCGACAACCGGGCGACCTTCATTGATTTCGGCATCTTTGGTGAATTGCATCCGCGACAGCGCCGGGTGCTGGCCCGGCAGATCGAACGGATCAGCATCGGCGACGTCGATGGTTGCTACGCCTGTGTGCGTGAACAGTATATCGCCACCGACAGCACCGACTGGCAGGCTTTCGAACGCGAGGCCAAGGAGCGGCTGCACGCCTGGTACCTGGCATCGATGGACCCCAACTCCAGCCTGAAGGCCCGCCATCTGGGCAATCACAGCGGAGAGATCATCGATGCGGCCCGCCGCCACGGGCTGCGTGGTGGCAGCAACAGCCTTCTGTACTGGCGCGCGCTTTACATGCTGGACGCCAGCGCCCTGAAACTGGGGTCCTATATCGACCTGTTCGGTGAAATGGCACAGTTCTTCCGGTCGCAGAAGGAAGGCATGGCCAGCCTGCCGGCGCTCTATGAAGGGCCGGATGCCGTGATCGACCCGGCACGGTCGGCCGCCGGACGCCGCGTCGTCACGCGGTTGGCCAGCAGCACCTTGTCGGGAGGCTTGGGGGTGCGCCGCCACTGGTCCGCCCCGTTCCGGCGTCATCGTGAACATGCCACCCAGCGTCTCATACTGGCGCTGATGTTCCTGGGCGGCACCATCTGGCTGCTGAAGCCGTGGCGGGGGGCCGCCTGAGATGATGGATATGGCAGAAGCCCCCACACTGAACATGATCGAACGCGGCCTTATCGGCACGCCGGAGGTCTTTCGCGCCCGCCTGGAGAGGCTGGGCCCCACCTTTGTGAAGCTGGGCCAGTTCCTGGCGCTGCGTCCCGACCTGATCCCGGCGGAATATGGCACCGAACTGCTGGGTCTGCTGGATGACGCCCACCCGATGCCGTGGGAGGAGGCGCGGGCGCTGCTGGCGGAAAGCCTGGGTCGTGACCCCGACCATCTGTTCGCGCAGATCCGTCCCCAGCCGGTGGGCAGCGGCTCCATCGCCCAGGCTCACCGCGCCCGCCTGCATGACGGGCGGGAGGTGGTCATCAAGATCCGCCGCCGTGGCATCGCGGAACGGGTGGACCGCGACCTGCGTCAGGCGACGCGGCTGGCGGCCCTGCTGGAAAGGGCCGGCGCGGACCTGATCGTGTCCCCGCGTGAGGCGGTGGAGGAGATGGCCATCTGGCTGCGCCAGGAACTCGATTTCAAGCGGGAGTTGGACAACCTCACCCGCATGTACGCCAACCATGCCAAGGATGACGGCATCCGCATCCCCCAGCCCTATCCGGACCTGTGCGGCGATGGTGTGCTGACCTGCGAGTTCCTGGATGGCATCGCGCTCAGCCGCATCATCCGCGCCCAGCAGAGCGGCGACCCGCGCCGCATGGAACCGTTGCGCGAACTGGGGTACGAGCGCGATCGTCTGGCCTACCGGCTGCTGGACACCTGCCTTACCCAGATTTTTGTCTACCGCTTCTTCGCCATCGACCTGCATCCCGGCAACCTGATGCTGCTGCCCGATGGTCGTCTGGGCATGATCGATTTCGGGCTGTGTGGCGAGTTGGAAACAACGATGCGCCAGCGGCTGCTGCGCTATTTCGGGGCCATCGTCCGCGATGATGCCGATGCCCTGTATCAGGCTGCCGAATCCCTGCTGGAAAGCACCGACGCCTCGCGTCCTGAAATCTTCAAACGCGAATTCTATGCCGCCACCAGCGTATGGACCGCCAAGCGCCGCGAGCCGGTTGCCGGCGAAGACGGCCCCGCCGGCGGTCAGACCCATATCTGGCTGATGCAGATCGTCCGTGCGGCCCGCAGCGCGCATATGCATATCTCCAGCGACTCCATGGCGCTCTACCGCGCCCTGCTGACGGCCGAGACGGTAACCGGAATGCTGGGCGCACGTGTCGACCTGCGGCGGGTCGGCGGTGACTTCTTTCCCGCCCTGCAGGCCCGCGAACTGTTCAGACCGCTGAGCCCGCTGGAGCTGCAGGGCATCATCGGCAGCATCTCCGAACTGCTGAAACGCTCACCCGAGCGTCTGGAGCATCTGCTGGGCGAGCTTTTCGCCGAGCGCTACACCCTCAATGTCGAAACCCGCGCCTCCACCCGCGATCAGCATCTCGCCGACCGTCATGCACGGATGATCTCCGTGGCCATCGTCAGTGTCGGTCTGGCCGTCCTGCTGGGGGGCGCTTCCCTGCCCGTATGGTTCGGCGTGCCCCTGGGCTGGCCGGTGGGGATCGCCCTTGGGGCTTGCTACCTGTGGCTGCTGAAGCAATGGCGGAGCGGCCGATGACACCCGACACCATTGCGCGACCGATGCGAGGCCAACCCCCTATGGAAACGCTCATGGACACCCCCTTTCTGGCCGGCGCCCCGGATCTGTCCGCGGATCAGGGTGGCTTTAACGAAGACGCTCCCGCTGGCGATGCGGCCGCAGTGCGCGGCTATGCCGACCATACCCGCCCCCGGGCGGCGGAGCTGCTGCGCATCCTGGGGCTGGACAAGCCCTATAGCCGGGCCTTCGGCGACTATCTCTGTTACCGCGACGAGAAGGGAAGCGAGGTCAGGGTTCTGGACCTGGCGGGGGGGTACGGGTCGCTGATCCTGGGACACAACCATCCGGAACTGCGCCGGCTGGCGATTTCCCAGTTGAACCAGGAAGTGCCGACCCACGCCCAGATGTCGATCCGGGGTGAGGCGGGCCTGCTGTGCCAGGACCTGGACGAGGAGTTGCATGCCGCCACCGGGCGCCATTTTGTGATCACCCTGGGCAATTCCGGCGCCGAAGCGGTGGAGGCCGCCGTCAAACATGCACGCATGGTCCAGATTGCCCGCCTGAACACCTTCACCGAACAGGTGGAACAACGTCTGGCACGTATCCGCGCCGCCGATATCGATGCCAGACGCCAGGGCACGCCGTTGGAACTGATCCTGGACGGCCGCGCCCATGCCGGGTTCGACGCCTTCAGCGCGGCAGTTCGCACCCGCAATGCCGATGCCTTGGCCAAGGCCGCCCCCCGATTCCTGGCAGCACAGGGCGCCTTTCACGGCAAGACCATGGGGGCGCTGTCCCTGACCTTTAAGCCGCTGTTCCGTGACCCGTTCCTGCGCGGCGCCCCGGAAACCACCTTCTTCGATTGGCAGCGTCTGCAGGCGGACCCGGACGCGGCGGCAGGTCTGGTCGCCGACGGCGCCTACACGCTGGTCATGCCCGGCACCGTCGCCGATGGACGGGTCACCTGTCGCGACGAAACCTTCAACGCCTACGCTGCCCTGTTCATCGAACCCATCCAGGGGGAGGCCGGGGTCATTCCGGTCCCATCTGATGCCGCCGTGGCGCTGGCAGCCCAGGCCCGCGCCGCCGGGGTGCCGGTCGTGGTGGATGAAATCCAGAGCGGGTTCTACCGCACCGGCGCGCTGCTGGCGTCAACCCACATGGGCCTGATCGCCGACTATTATCTGCTGGGCAAGTCGCTGGGCGGCGGCCTGGCCAAGATTTCCGCCTGCGCCGTCACCCGTGAACACTATCTGCCACGCTTCGGCCTGTTGCATACCTCCACCAATGTGGAGGATGACCCGTCCTGCGGCATTGCCCGCAAGGCGCTGGACATCGCCCGCCATTTGGGTGACGCGGTGCAGTTACGCGGCGGGCGCCTGAAAGCCGGCTTCGAAGCGCTGAGGGCTCGCTATCCCGAGGTGATCCGCGAGGTGCGGGGCGAGGGGCTGATGCTGGGCATCGCCTTTGCCGACATGAAACTGCGCCAGAGCTACGGCCTGCAACTGCTGGCGCGCAGCGGTTACATGGGATACGTGCTGGCGGGTTATCTGCTGCATGAACATCGCATCCGGATCGCGCCGGCGCTGGGTGCGTCGGCCGTGATCCGCATCCAGCCTTCCGCCTATCTCAAGCTTGCGGAGATCGACCGTCTGCTGGCCGCCTTCGACCAGATGTGCGGTATCCTGGCCAACGAGGATATCTATAAGCTGATCGAATTCGCGCTGCCCGAGCAGATGCGCGGCCTGCGGCCCCTGGGCGACTACCGCCAGGGTGAAATCCCGCTGGAACCGCTGCCCGACGGCATGCGTCGGGTCGGTTTCCTGACCCACTATATCGACGCCGCCCACCTGCGGATTGCCGACCCGTCGCTGGCATTGCTGGATGCGGACACGCTGGAAGACCTGCTGGCACGGATGCTGCCGGTCATCGAACCCATCGTGCTGGGGCGGCGGGCCATCACCTCGGCGCGGGGCGGTCAGACCAGCGTGGTGTTCGCCGGTATTCCCGTGACATCCGGCATGATCCGCCGCGCCCTGCTGGACCAGGATGAAAGCCGCTTCCAGGCGTTGTGCCATCGCGGCGTCGCCACCCTGCGCAACGAGTTCGGCTGCACCGTCGTGGGCCTGGGCCAGTACACCTCCATCCTGACCAAAAACGGTCAGACCGTGCCGGATGCACGGACCACCATCACCACCGGAAACAGCTTTACCGTCCATATGGGCGTGCAGGCCGTGCTGACCACGGCGCACGAGCGTGGCTGGGACACCCGCCATCTCACCGTTGGCATCATCGGCGCCGGTGGCAATATCTGCACCGCCTATGCCCAATGTTTCACCCGCCACGCCGGCCGGCTGCTGCTGTATGGCGGCGACCATGCGCGCGGCGTGCGCAAGGCGGAGCGGGCGGCCGTCACCGTGCTGACCCAGACCCTGGGCGAACTGGCCGCCGGTGGCACGCCATGCAGCGGGTTTGAACGGGCCGTGGCGACAGCGTCCGGCATGATCGGCCCTGACGCGGTGGACCGCCCCTGGCCACGCTTCAGCCAATACTGGCGGGAGAGCGGCGCGACGCCGCCGCTGGCCGTGGTTGACCGGCTGGACGCGCTACGCGGTTGCGACCTGCTGGTGGTGGCCACCAACGCCCCGGAGCCCTTCCTGGGTCCGGAGCATTGCAAGCCGGGCGCCATCGTTTGCGACATCTCGGTCCCGGCAAATTGCCGTGACGACCTGTTCGACAATGATCAGGACATCACCGTGCTGCTGGGCGGCGAAGTCGCCCTGCCCCACGCGGAATCCATGCCGGTCAAAGGCATGCGCCTGGCCACGGGCATGGCCTATGCCTGCCTGTCGGAAACCATCCTGCTGGGTCTGGAAGCAGGGCATCCCAGTTGTTCCTACGGGAACATCCAGCCCTATCAGGTCGATGCGATGGGCGCCCTGGGCGACAAGCACGGTTTTCACCTGGGCCACCGCAAACAGACCCGCATCTTCTAAAAGGCCATCGGTCCCGCCATGCACGAGCCATCCACCCTGTCCCTGGACGATATCTGCCCCGCGCATGGGGTGGTGGTCGGCGGCAAGACCCGCCATCTGGCCGAACTGCGCCAGGCCGGTTTCGCCGTTCCGGCGGCGCATGCCCTGCCCACCTGGACCTTCCAGGCCGCCATCCGTTCGGCCGGCGGCACCCTGCCGGCGCTGCTGGCCGATTTCGCCGCCGGCCGAACGGATGATGACGGCGCCGCCCTGCGCGCGGCCATTCTGGCCATGCCGTTGCCCGATACCCTGGTGGCGGCACTGACCGTGGTGCATGGCACCTTGAACGCCGAGGGGTTCGGGGCGCTGGCGGTGCGATCCTCCGCAACGCTGGAGGATCTGGACGGCAGTTCCTTTGCCGGCCTGTATGAAACGGTGCTGAATGTCCGGGGCATCGACGATCTGTGCCGGGCGATACGCACCTGCTGGGCCTCCGCCTTTGCCCCACGGGTCCGCGATTACTGCCGTCAACGCGGGCTGTCGGTGGCCGAGCTTCAGCCCGCCTGCCTGATCCAGGGCATGGTACCGGCGGACTGTGCCGGTGTGGTGTTCACCGTCGATCCGGTGCGCGGCAACGACACTGAAATGCTGATCGAGGCGGTGCCCGGGCTGGGCGACAGCCTGGTACAGGGGGAACGCAATCCCAGTGCCTGGCGCTATGACTGGATGGAAGACCACCTGACCCGCGAACGGATGGCGGAAGAGACGCCCCCCTTGAGTGACGATCAGGTCCGCACGCTGGGTGCGCTGGCATTGGCCATCCAGGCACATTATGGCCGGCCGCAGGATATCGAATGGGCCTGGTACCGCGACCGGTTCCATGTGCTGCAAAGCCGGGCCATCGCCGCCATCCATCACGACCTGACGGACCAATGGACCAATGCCGACCTGAAGGATGGCGGGGTCGCGGCCCATATCCCCTGTGCCCTGATCTGGTCCCTGTACAAGACCGTGCTTGAAACCAGCATGCCGGCCTATCTGGGCAGTGTCGGGTTGCTGGCCCGGCCCCGGCGGGCGCGCTCCACGCCGCGCCCCTGGACCCTGCTGCGCTGCGGCTTTCCCTATTGGAACCTGAGCGCGGTCAAGGATGGTTTACGGCGTATCCCCGGCTTCGAGGAACGCGCGTTCGACGCCGACCTGGGTATCGCACCCTCCAGCCGGGGCGACGCGATCCGGACACCCGTCACCCCGCGCACCTTGGTGACGGGCCTGCGCGTCTTGTTCGGCATCCGCTGGTCCGTGCGGCGCCGGCTGAAGACGGCGAGCGCCACGCTTGCCGACCTGGACACCCTGCTGACGGGGCTGGAGGCGGTCGACCCCGACGGGTTGGATGCCACGGGCCTGGCCACCCATATCGACGCCGTGATGTCCCGCCATCATTACACCTGCGAGGCGCGGTACTTCACCACCATCTATGACAATGCCAACATGGCGACCCTGTTTCGCGAGACGCTGGGCAAGCATAACCACCGCCAGCGGCGGCGCGGGCGGGCCGAACATGATTATCTGGCGCTGGCCGGGGGGTTGAGCGGCGTTCCCCATCTGACCCCGGTGCGTGACCTGTGGCGCGTCAGCCGCCGGCTGCGCAGCCGGCCGGACGATGCCGCAGCGGCCCGCATCCTGGGGGCTGTGGAACTGTGCCGCCGCCATCTGGCGGGAGAGCCCTATCCGGGCGAGGACGAGTTGCGCCCCTTCATCCACGCCCACCGCCATCGCAGCCTGCGGGAACTGGACCTGCTGGTGCCTTGCTGGGACGAGGACCCGCTGCCGGTGTTCCAGAATCTGCTGTTGCTGCTGGCCCGCGATGACGCGGACGCCCCGGAACGACAGGAGGAGCGCAGCCTGAACCGTTACCGCACGGCGCTGGCCGGCATCGACGCGGCCGATCTGCGCCGTGAACTGGTCACCCATCGCGCCATGCTGGCCCTGCGGGAACAGATGCGGGAACGTTCCACGCGTATGTACCGGCTGGTCCGGGTCGCGGCGCTGGCGCTGGGGCGGCGCCTGCACGCCGCCGGCCTGATCGACGCATCCGACGCCGTCATGCATCTGGCATTCCCGGAGGTGATCGCCCTGGCCCGATCCTTCGCCAGCGTGGGACAGGAAGCCCGTATCGCCACCCTGCTGACGCAACTGGGCCGCAACCGGGATTATCATCGCAGCTTCCGCAACTATCCCCGTCCCAACGAGATCATGCCGCGATCCGGCGCATCCGCCACGGTGGCCGCGACGGATGCGCATAGTCTGCGCGGCATTGTCTGTTCACCCGGCGTGGTGGAAGCCCCCTTGCGCGTGTTGGACAGCATCGACCAGGCGGGCCAGGTACGCGACGGCGAGATCCTGGTGACGGCCTATACCGACCCGGCCTGGACACCGTTATTCGCCCGTATCGCCGGCCTGATCACGGAAACGGGCGGGGTTCTGTCGCACGGGGCGGTGGTATCGCGGGAATATGGCATTCCCGCCGTGCTGGCCGTTCCGGGTGCGCGCCAGCACCTGCGCACCGGCATGCGGGTGCGGCTGGATGGCGGCACGGGCGTGATCACCCCCCTGCCCGATCCGGTGGCGATGGAGGCAGCGGCATGAGCCTGCGGCTGGAACGCATCGACCTTGCCGACAGCGCCGCGCGCAATGCCTTTGCCGCGTTCGGCACCGCCATGAATGCGCGCAACACCCGGCACCTGCCGCGTCCCCTGGCCCAGGAACTGGCCCTGCTGGAACCCGCCAGCAATCCCTGGCTGACGGATCAGGCGGTGGCGACCTGGATGGTGCGCGATGGCGCCGATGGCCCGGTGGCCGGACGCATCGCCGCGATGCATCCCACCGGCGGGCCGGACCGGGGAGAGGCGTGCCTGGGCCTGTATGAGGCGGAGGATGATCCGGACATCGCCCGGCTGCTGATCGATGCCGGGGTGGAATGGCTGACAGCACAAGGGGCGACGCGGGTGCTGGCCCCCATGGATTTCTCGATCTTCAACAGCTATCGCTGCCAGACCGGCGGCTTCGATCTGCCGCCCTTCATCGGGGAACCGCGCAACCCCGCCTATTACGGCGGTCATTTCGACGCGCTGGGCTTCGCGCCGCTGCATCGCTGGGAAAGTCATGACATGGACCTGTCGGCAGCGGCTGCTGCCGCGGCGGCAGCCGCCACTGATTATGCCGACGCCAAGGCCCTGGGATACCGCTTCGCGGACTATAACACCTGCGGCACCGAGGAAGCGCTGCACCATACCTGGACCCTGATCAACGCCAGCTATGGTCAGATGCCGGGCTTCGTCACGCTGTCATGGGAACGCTTCCGCGATCATTACGCCCGTCTGCCGCTGCTGGTGGATCGCGATGCCAGTTGCTTCGTCCTGGATCCGGCCGGGACCCGCGTCGGGTTCAGCATCGTACTGAAGGATCTGGACGCCGCCTTGCGCGCCATGCGGGGCCATACAAGCGGGCCGGGTGTCTGGCTGGACCGGCTGCGCTTCCTGCGCCATGCGCGACGGGGCTCGGTGGCCACGGCCTACCAGATCGGCGTGCCTTATCGTGAAATCAGGCAGGCTGCCCTGCTGGGCCGCCGCCGCCTTGGCCGGCCGCTGGCCCTGGGCCAGGCGATCTATCACCATGGTTCGCTGCGGATCTTCGACCAGCCCCGCTATCGCCGCGTCATCGTGGCGCTGCTGCGCGACGGCTCGCCCAACATCGCCTTCACCCGCCCCTGGGCCACCGCACGTCGCGAATACACCCTGTACGAACGCCTGCTGACCTGATCCAGACCGGAGAAGCCGATGTCTGCCGCCGACCCTGCCACCTTGCCGTCTGCCGTCATGCCCTACCGCCTCTGGATCTATCTGCGGGAGATGTTCCCCCTCGGCAAGCATCTGCCGCTGCTGCTGGCCTCTTTCCTGGGCCTCTATGGCTGCCTGCAGGCACAGGCCGGTGCAACCTCCCTGGTCATCGGGCCGGTCGCGGTCACGGGCTTCATCGCCTATTTCGGCATGAGCCTGACCATGCGGATCTATGACGAGTTCAAGGACAGGGAACTGGACCGGGTCCTGTTTCCCCACCGTCCCTTTCCCCGGGGGGCCGTGCATGCGGTCGATCTGATAACCCTGGGGGCCGTGTCCATGGGGCTGGGCCTGGCACTCAACCTGCGGGAGGGGTGGCTGGTCTGGCCCTTCCTTGCCATGCACATCTTCGCCTGGCTGTCCTTCAAGTGGTTCTTCCTGGAAGAGCGCCACCGCAGCAACCTGCTGCTGTCCTTCACCACCCATCAGCCGCTGGGTCTGTTCGTCAACGCCTATGTCATCGCCAATGCCTTGCATGCCCTGACGGGCGCGCCACCCCCGGCGCTGGATGCCCAATGGCTGCTGCCGCTGTTCGCCTTCTTTTTCCCCGTCAGCGCCTGGGAAACCTCACGCAAGATCCGCGCGCCGGAGCAGGAAACCGCCTATGTGACCTATTCCAGCCTGCTGGGACCGCGCCGCGCCTGCCTGATGCCGCTGATCTTCATGGCGTTGACGGCGGGGCTGCTGATGCGTCTGGTGCTGGCCCTGGACTTTGCCACATGGACCTTCTGGGCTATCGGGCTGGCGGCGCTGGGCCATGCCGCCGTTTGCATCCGTTTCATCGTGCGGCCCACCGCCGCCAACAATCACATCCGCACAGCCACGGAGACGGCGGCGGGGCTGATGTTCGGCCTGTTCCTTGTGCAGCTTTTCACGCAGCGCACCGTCATTCTTTTCGGCTGGAGCCTGTAAATGACCTGGCGACTTCACGACCGGGAGGCGTTGCAGGCCGACAGGGCAATGCACACGGCGTGCGGCGGCAAGGGCCTTTCCCTGCTGCGTCTGGTCGATTGGGGCCTGCCCGTTCCGCCCTTCCTGGTGCTGCCCGCCACCGCGGTGGCCTCCTGGCTGGAACCGCTCAGCGATCGTATCGCCGCCCGCCTGAAGGCGACCGACCTGGACGATCCGGCGCAGTGCGAGGATGCCGCGAAAACCATCGGCGGCTGGATCCTGGACCATCCGATGGACCCCGCCCTGGCGGCGGACACCCTGGCCCGATGCCGGGACCGGTTCGGGCCGGGATACCGTTGTGCGGTGCGCAGTTCCGCCATGACCGAGGATGGCGGCAAGGACAGCTTCGCCGGGCAGTTGGACACCTATCTGCATGTGGGCGAGGCCGACCTGCTGGAACGTATGCGTGCCTGCATCGCCTCGCTCTACGGCGCCCGGACTCTGCATTACCGGCACCGTCGCGGGTTGGCCGCCCAGGAGGAAGGCATCGCCGTGGTGGTGCAGCAAATGGTGCCGGCGGCCCGTGCCGGCGTGGTGTTCAGCATGAATACCGGCGGCAACCTGAACGAGATCGTGGTGGCCGCCGCTTATGGCCTGGGTGAAGGCGTCGTGGCGGACCGGGCCGACAGCGACCATTATTTCATCGCCCGCGACAGCCGGCGCATCCATCGCGCCGTGACGGTGAAGGATACACGACTGGACCCCGATCCCGCTGCCCCCTGGGGCCTGCGGGCCGTTCCCGTCACGGGCGAGCAGCGCGCCGCCGCCGTGCTGAGCGATGAGGAGGTGCGGCGGCTGGCCGATCTGGCGCTGGACCTGGAACGCCGTCAGGGATGCCCGCAGGATATCGAATTCGCCTTCGATGCCACAGGGACGCTGTTCCTGCTGCAAGCCCGCCCCATCACCACGCTGGACATGGCGGCGTCCGCCGACTGGGTCATTCTGGACAATGCCAACATCATCGAATCCTATCCCGGCGTGACCCTGCCGCTGGGCTTTGACTTTGCCCGCCTCGCCTATCGCCACGTCTTTGCCGGGGCGGCCCGCGCCTTCGGCATCCCGGCCGGCTGGATCGCACGCCATGCGGAGGTGTTTGAGAACCTGCTGGCGCATCTGAACGGCCGTGTCTATTACCGCCTGGACAATGCCCGACGCATCATGACCCAGGTCCTGACCAGCGTTGCCAGCCAGCGTGCCTGGCAGGATTTTCTGGGTCTGGCCAGCCTTCCCTGGCCCATAACCCGGCCGGGGATTGCGGTGCAGATCCGTTCCGGCCTGCGCCTGCTGCGTCTGGTGGTGGGGTATCGGCGCAACAATCACCGTCTGGCATCTGTGTTCCAGGCGGAATTGCACGGCCTGCGGCGTTTCGTCGACGATATCGACCGCCAGGAGACGGCGGCGATCTGGAGCTTTTTCGAGCAGCGGTCCGCCAGCCTGTTCGCGGCCTGGGCCCCCACCATCGTCAATGATTATTTCGCCATGAAATTCCATGATCTGCTGCGCCGGCAACTGGCCACCCTGCCCGGCGCCGATGCGGAACTGGGCAACGATCTGTTGTGCGGCATCGAGGGGCTGGCATCGGAAGCGCCCTTCCTGGCCCTGCTGTCCCTGAAGCGCCGCATCAAGGCCGATCCGGCGCTGCAATCCCTGTTCACACGCCCCGCCGCCGAGGTTGCGGCCCGTATCAATCAGGGGGACGCGGCGGTGCCGCCCGAATTCCGGGATGCCTGGGCTGATTATCTGCGGGAATTCGGCGACCGCACGCTGGAGGAACTGAAGCTGGAGCGGCCGACCCTGCGCATGCGGCCCGACCTTCTGGCCAGCCTGATGCAGAACCAGTTGGCCAGTCCGCACGATGCGGACAGCCTTCGCGAGCGACAGCGGGCCATTCGC
This sequence comes from Niveispirillum sp., assembly GCF_017996735.1. Lineage (GTDB taxonomy): Bacteria > Pseudomonadota > Alphaproteobacteria > Azospirillales > Azospirillaceae > Niveispirillum. The sequence goes on along the minus strand of NZ_JAGOGJ010000056.1, from coordinate 4,070 downwards.
ACGGCCGCCGAGGGACGTCTGGACAAGGCCCTGCGTCGCCGCCCGCTGCGCCGCTGGATCATGGGCCGGCTGCTGACCCGGGCGCGGCAGGCCGTGCGGGACCGCGAGGCCATGCGCATCAACCGCGCCCGTGCCTTCGGTACCGTGAAGGAGATGTTCCACGCGCTGGGCCGGCGCATGCAGGCCGCCGGGCTGCTGGACAATCCCGACGATGTCTTCACCCTGCGCCTTGATGAACTGCGCGCCTTCGCCCGCGACGCAAACCACGGCGACCGCCGCGCCCTGGTGACGGTGCGACGGCGCGAGGCGGCGGCGCAGTCGGCCTATCAGGACATGCCGGACCGGCTGATCTTTCCACCGGGACAGGAACCCGACCTGCGCCACTATGCCAGGGCCGGTCATGAGGACGGGGATGACGGTCCCGTGCGGCGCCAGGGCCTGGGTGTGTCGCGCGGGATGGTGGAGGCGGCAACCCTGGCGCTTGACGCCCCCGAACTCAGCCAGCGGGTCAGCGGGCAGATCCTGGTCACCCGCATGACCGACCCGGGCTGGGTGTTCCTGATGACGCAGGCGGCCGGCATCATCGCCGAAAAGGGATCGCTGCTGTCGCATACCGCCATCATCGGGCGCGAGTTGGGCATTCCCACCGTGGTCGGCGTCAAGGGGGCAACAAGCTGGCTGCGTGACGGCGGCCATGTGCGGCTGGATGGCGGTACCGGTACGGTCGAGCGGCTGGTCACCCCCTCCGTCATCACGGCAAGCGAGACGGCGGCATGATCGGCACCATCAACCATCTGGTCACCCGACCCTGGTTCCAGCGCTTCGCCGACCAGCGCAGCGTGGCGCGCTGGTTCGGATATCTGGCGGACACGAACCGCCTGCCACAATGGCTGCTTGCCCGCATCATCCGCGCCTATTGCCGCAGCTTCGGCATCCGGACCGAGGATTTTGATCTGGGCCCCGGCCCCATCGCCAATTTCAACGCCTTCTTCACCCGGCCGCTGAAGCCCGGAGCCAGACCCCTGGCCGAGGGCATCGTCGCCCCGGCCGATGGCTATCTCTGCGCCCGGGGCCGGCTGGATCATGGCCTGATGATGCAGGTGAAGGGACGGCATTACGCCCTGGACGACTTGCTGGGCGAAACCGTGGGCTGGCAGGACGGGCACTATGCGACGATCTACCTGTCGCCGGCCGACTATCACCGTTTTCACGCGCCCTGCGACATGCGTGTGAGCCGCATCCACCGTCTGCCGGGCGATCTGCTGACCACCAATCGCGAGGCCATCGCCACCTGCGACCGCGTCTATTGCCGCAACGAGCGTCTGGTGCTGCGCGCTGACAGCGCCCAGGGGCCGTTCTACCTGATCGCCGTGGGTGCCACCCTTATCGGCCGGGCACGCATCATGCTGGACCCGCGCCTGGGTGCCCTGCTGACCGACCATCGCGAGGCATCCGGACCGTCACAAACCTTCGTCCCACCGGTGACGGTGGCCAAGGGCGCGGAACTTGGCTGTTTTGAGATGGGATCGACCGTCATCCTCGTCTTCGCCTCCCCCGACCTGACCACGATCCGGCCGGACGATCCGGAATCTCCCCGCATCCGGGTAGGAGAAACGCTATGGCGCCCCTGACCGCTCCACCGGACCTGTTCATAGCCCTGTTGCTATGCGCTCTGCCGGCTGTGATCGCGGGCAGCGCGCACATGCTGGTGGTGCGCTGGGGCCTGTGGCCCTGGCTGGCCCGCCCGCTGGATGGCGGCCGCAGTTGGCGGGGCGCCCGGATCTTCGGCGACAACAAGACCTGGCGCGGTCTGGTCTGCATGATCCTGTTCAGCATCCTGGGATGCTACACGCTGATGGGGCTGTTGGCCCTGGCGCCGGGCCTGGCGCCCTATGCCGTCCTGGATTTCTCCACCCACGGGGCACCGTTCTACGGAATCCTGTACGGCCTGGGCTACAGCCTGTTCGAACTGCCTAACAGCTTTCTGAAACGCCGGCGCAACATCCGGCCCGGGCAGGCGGGGGCCCTGCCCCACATCCTTCTGGATCAGGCGGATTCCGTTTTCGGCTGCCTGCTGCTGCTCTTTCCCTTCAGCCGCATGACCATCACCTTCGTGCTGACGGGGGTGGTGGCCTTCACCCTGCTGCATCTGGCGGTGAACTATCTGTTGTTCCTGTGCAAATTGCGGGCGGCACCGCTATGAAACCCATGCCGTCACCGCCACCGAAGAGCCGCTTCATCGTCCGTCTGAATTGGGTGGATGCCGTCACACTGGGCGGGCTGCTGCTGGCCTTGAAGTCCTTGCTGGCCATTGCCCATCGTCAGGTCGAACTGGCACTGGGCCTGCTGTTTCTGGCGGTGCTGTGCGATGCCTTCGACGGGGTCCTGGCCCGGCGCCATGGCATGGCGCGGGATTTCGGGCGCTATCTGGACAGTTTCATCGATGTGTTCATCTACCTGATCACGCCGGCCGCCTGGTTCCATCTCATGGGTTTCGACACCCCCTGGGCGCTGGCCATCCTGGCGATCTTCATCGCCGCCGGCCTGATCCGCCTGTCGGTTTTCAACAGCATCGGCAATATCGAGGTGCAGACAGCCGACCGGTCCGGGAAACTGGCCTATCTGGGCATGCCGGTCTTCTGGGCCGCCTTTGTCGCCGCCGGGTATTACCCGCTGCACGGGTTGGCGGGACCGGACCTGGCGCGGCCGGTGCTGGGCTTGGTCCTGCTGGTGTACGCCGCGCTGATGCTGCACCGCGCCGATTACTGGAAACCACATCATCCGGGTCTGATGCTGGGCGCGATCGGTGCAACCAGTGCCACATTTTTCTGTCTGGCCGCGTAGGGAGGCCCCCATGGGACGGCTGCTTCGATGGTGGATCTATCTGACGGAAATGTTTCCGCCCGTCTCACGCATCGGTGTGGCGGTGCTGAGCACGCTGACGGTGTTCTGGCCCGCACGGGCGCTCCACGGTCTGCCGGTGCTGACCATCGACGCCACCTTCTGGGTGGGGGCGGTGACCTATTTGCTGATCATGCTGTATTACCGGCTGTGTGACGAGTTCAAGGACGCCGAAACCGACCGCCGTTTCTTTCCGCTGCGCCCGCTGCCATCCGGACGGGTCGGCTTCGACGATCTGGTCTGGCTGCGGCACCTGTGCGTGGCCCTGATGGTGGTGCTGAACCTGTGCTGGCCGGCGGCGTTGCCGGAATTCCTGGCGATGTTCGCCTTCGCCTTCCTGATGGGGAAATGGTTCTACCTGCCGGGGCTGATTGGCAATAATCGCCTGCTGGCCTTCCTGACCCACGCACCGGTCAGTCTGTTCGGGGCCTTCTATCTGCTGGCCTTGGTGGTGCGCCCGGCGGGATTGCCCCTGTTCAGCCTGTTACACTGGCTGCTGGTCGTTTGGGTCAGCCTGCCGGGCTATATCTGGGAAATCGCCCGCAAGACCCGCACCCCGCAGGAGGAACAGGCCGGATACCAGACCTATTCGATCATGATCGGCCATCGCGCCTGCATCGCCGCCGTCCTGACCTTGCTTGGCCTGCATGCGGCGCTGTCAGTGACCCTGGCGGTCGAACTCGACCTGCCCCGCATCGTGGCCTGGGGCAGCGTCGCCCTGGCCGGGGTCCTGGCCCTGATACTGCTGCGCTTTGTTGCAACCGCGCGGCATGCCAGCGCCAGTTCCAGACTGTTGCGCCCCGCCAGCGAGGTCTATGGCGGCGTCTCCCTGGGTCTGGTCGGACTGGCAGCCGCCCTCGCCAGCATCTGACCCGATGCGCCGGCAGTCCCCTGTCGGGGATGCCGACACCGGTCAGGAAACCTTCTCCCGAACCCAGGACGAGAGGCCGGCATCAAGTACCATGCGGGAAAGTCGCCGAGGCCCAAAGAACGGCCCCGGATTACATGCCCCTCATTCCCACTCAATTGTCCGATCTATGGCCTAGGGTCTGTGGGGATTCAGCGCGAATTGATGACAGCAGCGGCGAGATAGATCATGGCTTCAAAGCTTTTGTCTGTTTTGCAAGCTCTCATGGCGATGCGCTTGAACTCCTTGAGTTTGCAGAAGA
>NZ_JAGOGJ010000194.1 GCF_017996735.1 Niveispirillum sp. | reverse complement strand
CGCGCGCCCGTCCTGCGCTTCAGGCGCGGCCGCCCACAGATCATCCAAAGAGCGATACCCGGCCGCGTTCTCTTCCCCGAAAAAGCTGACGGACTGCACTCGCGAGATATCGACCAGCTCTTTCGTGCGATCCGTGCGCTGCACAAAGCGCGCGTAGGTCGCCAGTCGGTCGGTTTCGACCTCGACCAGATACCCGCTTTTGTAAGGGGCGATCAGCCGTGCGCCGCGCTCGCCCTGGAACAGGTCCGAAGGCGTCCATGTCGGCGCAAGGGAGTCATCGAACATCGCGGCGTAGATGACAGCCCGGCCATCGAAGCGCGGTTGTTCCACCGCCTGTTCGGCCATGCCGCTGAGTTGTCGCGACAGCGCCTTGCGCTGATCCGGCAGGCGATCGGTTTTGATGCCCCCTGCACCCTTGCCGCCGCCGCTGACGCTTTCCGGCTTGGGGTCTTTGGTGAACCGGAGGACCGGATTCAGAAGGGGACGATGAGGTGTCTCAGCCATCGGTCGCCTCCTTCAGGTAGCGATGGACCATCTGGCGGCTGACCCCGACGATGCGGGCAATATCCGCCTGGCTCACGTCCCCCTTCTCGTGAAGCAGGGCCGTCAGGTTCTTTTTGTCCGCCGTCCCAAGGGTGCGGCCATCCAGCAGGCGCGGGCTTCCGGCGCGGGAGTCGCGCACCGCGAGCAGAATCTGCGCAAGGCCAGGGCTTTGCCCGGCAAGGATGGTACGCCGCCGTGCCGCAAGGGCGATGTTTTCGATATCCGCGCCGTTCAGGCCATCCGAGACGCGCGCCAGCAGCGCCGCGTCGCCCTGATGTGCGGCATCCCCCTCGAACAGGAAATGAAGCCACAGGCTTTCGCGCACATCCCGATCCGGCAAGCCCAGCTCGACCTTGTACGGGAAGCGCCGGAAAATGGCGGGATCGAGAAGATGCGGGTGATTGGTCGCGCCGATCGTCACCACATCGTCCGTCAGGGAATCCAGCCCCTGAAGGACGGTATTGACGACCCGCTTCAGCTCGCCCAGTTCGTGCCGGTCATCCCTGACCTTCGCAATGGCGTCCATCTCGTCGAGGAACAGAACAGCGTTGCGGGCAGGCACGAACTCGAAAATGCCCCGGATGTTCTTGGCTGTCTCGCCAAGCCGGGACGAGATCAGCGAGTCCAGACGGGCAATGTAAAAGGGCCGCTTCAGCGAGGCGGCGATGTGGCCCGCCAGCAGAGTTTTTCCCGTGCCGGGCGGGCCATAGAGCAGAAGGCCCAGCCGGGCGGAAACGCCCTTCTCGGCCAGAAGGCCGATATGCTGTGCATCTTCAATGAACTGCGAAATGATATGCCCGGCCTCGCCGCCCAGCATGACCGGCGTCGTCGGCCAATGGCCTTCCTCGATCAGCGGGAGACGAGAACCTGCGTCGCGCGGCAGGGCCTCCGCATAGCCGGAAGCTTGTAGCGGCACGCCCCGCTTGCGCAGGAGGGATTGGATTGCTTTGGCGCCTTCCGTGTCCTTTTGCTCGGCTAACCGCTTGGCAATCGCATTGCCGGCGCGGCGGACGCCCGTGTAGTCCGCCGACATGGCAGATTCGATGAGTGCGGCTATGAGAGACTTGTCAACTTCCATAGGTTCATATTGACATCAATAATCAGATAATGTCAACTGATATCGTGAAATAGTAAACCTGATATCGGAGTGTCCGAGGGAGGTGTGGCATGGTTTACATGGAGCGGATCGAGCCAGCCGCGCGCATGCGCCGCTTCTACCGTGTCGCGATCGAGCGGACGCTGTTCGGGGAATGGGCGCTGGTGCGGGAATGGGGCCGCATCGGCAGCGCTGGCGGCCAGCGCCTTGAAGAGTGGTTCCCCGATCAGGGCGCGGCGGCCGAGGCCCTGGCGGGCATCACCGCCGCCAAGCAGCGGCGCGGCTATGCCGCGCCGTCAAGGAGTAGCGCTACCCTTGGATGGACAACGGCACAACGACCTTTTCGCGCCGACCGTCAGAATGCGAATTTTCCCTGATTCCTGTCCTCAACAGGCCGCAGCTTCGCATAGGCCAGTAGCTCGGCAGCCGAGCCGCCCTTGTCCCGCCATCCATAGAAGGTGTCTTCCCCGAGAAGAACATAGTGCCATTCTGCATCCCCGCGCTGATCGGCGGGCAGGCCGTTGATCCGATCGCACCAGGCGACGGCCGCCTTGCGCTTACGCAGCACGTTCGGGCTGGTGAGCTGGCCTTGCGCCTTGGTTTCCACCAGGTAGATCGCGCCGCCGGCGCGTACAAAGAAGTCGGGGGAATAGAAGGCCGGCAGACCGTCTTCCTTGATGTAGCGCAGCCGCGCGAAGGTATGCTTTTGCTCGTTGATCTTGCAGAAAGCATCCACGCTGGCGTCCCGTTCGCAGGTTTCCATGAAGGCCAGTTCAAGGCCGCCGTTCCGCGACGGATACGGCAGGCGCAGGTAAATGGCCTTCTCGACCGCGAGAGACGAACCCGCGCGCATCGCAAGCTTCGGCACTTCCGACAGTCGCCGGTGCGCAACCTCGGCATCCGCCACGATCACGCTGTCCTCGGCTTCGAGGATGGCGCGCGCCCATACCTTGATGACGTGCTCCGTTACCGGGTCGATCAGCAGGACGCGCCAGTTTTCATCCGCAAGCGGGTCCATGTCGCCCTTGAAGAGATGCCGGCGGATGAAGGTGTCGATGCCTTCGGCCAGTTCGGCCCGGTTGATCTGGATATAGGGGAACTTGCTTGCATTGGCGAAAGCCTTGGAGCTGCCCGTGGTGTCGGTCAGGGTGACGGCTTCGGTGATCCGGCGCGTGATGCGCGCCAGATAATCATTATAACCGGTCGCCGTCATGACACCGCCATGCACGCGGTAATCCCCGAAACGGGTCTTGGCCTGCACGTCTTCGGAATGGAACCTCTCGCCATGCCCGAGCTGCTTTTTGAGCTGATCGAGGGTGAAGGCCCCGAACGGGGCAAGGCTTGCTGGGTCGATGTGCGTGTCTTCCAGCTCTTCGACCTGTTCGCGCAGGATGAAGGGAATGGCGAAATCGTATTCCTCGAAGCCGGGGCGCAGGCCGACCGAAACCAGATCGCCCGTGCCGCTGGTGTTGCGGTCGTCCTCGTCGTCGGCTTCCGCCGCCAAGCCTTCCTGGATCAACTCGTCGTAAAATTCCTGAAACGCCGGATGCTCCACGATTGAGAGAATGTCGATCATGTTGGTGGGCGTCTTGCCCGCACGGATGAGCTGCCGGTTCTCCCGTTTGATATCCTCGTATTCGTTGCCGCGCCACATGAGGCGCAGGCCGCGGCCGATCGTCTGTTCCAGCAGGATACCCGCGCCGGACGCCCGCAGCGGGACGATCACGCAGATATTGTTCACGTCGAAGCCCTCGCGCAGCATGAGCACGCTGACGATGACGCGCGGGGATTTGTGGCGGTCCACGTCGAACAGGCGCTCGCGCAGCACCTTCCATTCGTCGGGCTTCAGCTCGCCCTTGCGGTTGGAATCGACGCGCAGCACCTCGTCGCTGGCCAACCCTTCTAGTTGCATGAAATCGGCGACAAGGGGCGTCACCGTCGTATCCTCGCAGACCACCAGCATTTTCGGATGCTTGTCCGGGTCGAGGCCCGCGAAATCGGCTTCGAGCTTCCGCAGCTTGGTCAGGCCGGCCCGCAGCATGATCCGCTGCCCTTCGGACAGCATGGGATTGCCATTCTCGTCGCGGTCGGCCTTGAAATCCAGCTCGTCATGGCTCAGCGCCCCGATCTCGGAGCGTTTGTCGAGCACGAGGGATTTGACCAGACCGGCCCGCATGGCCGTCTTCAGGTCGAAATCCACGACGATGTGCGGGAAGTAAGATTTGCGGCTGTTCCGGCCGGTGCCGACCTCGTTATAGGGCGTCGCTGAAAAGTCCACCTGCACAAACCGCCGGCCTTTCGGCTCGGCGATCAAGGTGAGGCTCTTTTGCCATTCGACCTCCGTGACCTCTCCCTCCCGCTTGAACTCGTGGATGTGGTGCGCCTCGTCGTTGAAGACCATGAGGCCGGGCAGGTCCTTCAGGTAGGACAGGATGCCGCCCCGCTCGTAGCGGCGGTTCAGCACGTTCAGGTCGTTGCCCTGGCTCGTGCCGGGCGTCAGCGGAAGGATGCTTTGCACGACAACCTTGGGATCGGCCGCCGCGCCGGGGGCCTCGATTTCCTGGTCCTCCGGCTGTTCGCCTTCTTCCGACAGCACATGCCAGTTGGAAATGGCGATGATGCCGCCCGCCGTGACTTTCCGCCCGATATCCTCTTTCGGACACACCGCACCCTGCACGAAGCGAAAAACCTCGTCGCGGTAGGCGTCGGGAATAAACAGCTCCTGAAAGATGGAAAGATCGGAGATCGAGAAATCTCGCTTGCCCTCGCGCTCCTTGCCCATGAAGGCGTCGAGCAGCCGGTCGTAAACGATCAGGCCGGGGGCAACGACGAGGAAGTTTTTGGTGAAGCGGGGATCGACCGGCGCACGATTGGCATTGAGTACCTGCCAGACCATGAGGGCTTGCAGCACCCATGTCTTGCCGGTGCCGGTCGCCATTTTCAGGCAATATTTGGGATAGGCGTTCTTCGGCGCGCGGATCGCTTCGGAATCCCGCGTGCTGGACAGCATCACGTCCGGCGCGGCCGCCTGATAAAGCTCCTGCAACGTCGAGATGCCCAGGACCTCATGGGCATAGATCACATTGAGCAAGGCTTGCCGCTGGCCGGGGTGGAAATTGAAGGTGCGGGCGTCCTGAAACTCCGCCTGAAACCACCATTTCAGCAGCTCGGCCGTGATGTCCGAAACCTGATCGAGGATCGGGGCTTCGCCGGATTCCAGTCCGGCGCAGGCTTCTTCGGCCTTGGCAGTCAGGCCCTGGGCAAGCGAAAGATCGTTGATGCTCGCCATCATGCCACCTCGATCGTCGCTTCGGCCTCGAAGCCGAACACATCGACCACGCGCACGCAGACGCGGCGCGGGCCGTCCTTCTTCGGCAGGCCGGCGAGCCGTGCCGTGCGCGTGACGCGGTAAGGATCGCTGTCGTTGTCGGTGTTGCCCCGGTAATCCTGCCAGACGGAGCGGAACACCTCGCCGTCATAATCGGGATCGACGCTCCAATATTCGATCAGCGCCAAGGGGTCGGAATTGATGACCTTTTGCAGCTTGTCGCGGTTGGCCTCGTCGAGATTCAGCGCCTCCGGCGACAACAGCACGTAATTGGCGATCTCCACGGACAGGGCTTCCCCCTCCCCATCCTGCTTGCGGGAAACCGCGCCCAGCTTGAGATATTGCAGCGACGAGAAGCGCACCTCGTCGGCCTTGAGCTTGTGGCCCTTCTTCTTCAGCCGGTCGAGAAGATCGGGCGGGATCACCAGCACTTCCAGCCGGTCGCCCTGCCCGAGCGCCTCGATATCGTGCCCGATCGTCGGCGAGAAGTTCCAGCCGAGGATCACCACCTTGTCCCAACCGCCCATAAGGTTGTCGCGGATTTCAATGGCGCGACGCAGCGTGGTAAGGCCGGTCATCTTGTTTGGGCTGTCCGCGAGGACGAGGGTTTTGCTCCCTTGAAGCCGGCCCATGTTCTTGTTGGGGTTTTCCTCCACGGGCAGGGGCAGCGCCCCGTAGAGGCCGAGGACGATTTCGGCCAGATCACCGATGCGGAATTTCGCGCCCATGGTGGAGCGCATCTGCTCCACTTGGTAGTCGCCGATGTGCTGATAGAGGAAGGGCTTGGCGTCCTGGTCGATCAGGCGCTTGCGCGCCATCATGCACGCGGGTTTGCCGAGATCGGATGCGATCCAGCGGCGGCCAAGGCGCTCGGCAACGGAAGCCGTCGTGCCGGAGCCGACGAAGAAATCCGCAACAAGATCGCCTTCCTTGGAAGCGGCGGAGATAACAGTTTCAATCACTGTTTCCGGTTTTTGGGTTTTGTATCCTAGATTTTCCGTTTTATCGGCCGGTTGGAGCATGGACATATACCAAACATCATCCACGCCCCTGTCTTCGGCTTCGATGTATATAAGGTTTCCGTTCTCGTCTCTGGCATTGACGAGTTTTTGTTTTTCCTTGCTCCAAGCCCTCTTTAGTTGGCGCTGTTTTTCCACACGCTCTTCTTTTATTTTGGTGAATGGGAATTTATCGCCGTTTCGATACCAATAAATGACATCATGGTTCTTCGGAAAATGATTCACATTTCCCTGCATTTTATTGTAGTAGTGCCAAACAATTTCATTGATGAAATGATCTCTCCCGAATATCTCATCGAGAGCGATTTTGACGTAGTGCCCGACATGCCAGTCAAGGTGGACGAATATCGTCCCTTCAGAGGCAAGAAGCTCCTTCATAAGATATAACCTCGGCACAATCATCTTGAGATATGATGATGTTCCGTCCGCCCATGTGTCCGTATAGGCAAACTGCTCTAAAACGGTGGGAGATTGATCGTAGGAAGCGCCGAGTATTTCGATTGTCGAACGGTAATCGGCCTTGCTGTCATACGGCGGGTCGATGTAGATAAGGTCAACCTTATTGCGCATTGACTGCGCGTTGTCGCTGCCGGCCAATAGGGCAGCCATTGCCAGAAGATTATCCCCATAAATAAGAGCGTTCGGATCGGCATTGGACGATGAGGTCACTTGTGGCGTCTTTTGGCGAAACAGATCCTGCCAGTTGCTGTCCCTTGACGGAACAACCAGCTCCCGAGTTTGCAGCCCGAGGCGATAGTTGCTCTCGGCCCGCTCCATCACGCGCTCGGCTTCCCGCTTGCCTTCCGCGACGATGGACGGAAGCTGATCCAGCAAACTCTTCATTCAAGTCCCCCTGCCCCGTGCTCCGCACGTGGCATCATTAAGTTGTCTTTGCCTCAGATCAGCGACAGTTACTGATCGAATGTTTTTTGTTATCCATCATTCAACTTGTCCGGAAGCTATAGACAAGATCAATGTCAGCGGATTCGTTACAGCGGGAATGAATCCATGGTGTTCATAAAATGCCCGTGCCTCGTCCGAGATCGCATGCACAAGGACGCCGCGAATCCCCATGATCGAGGCGGCTTGCTGGACGCGGAGTACCGCGTCTTGCAGAAGCGCCACCCCAACCCCCTGTCCCTGCATGCTGCGGTCAATCGCCAGCCGACCCAAGACTGCCATGGGGATCGGATCGGGCATGTTCCGCTTGATCCGGCCAGGCGATTCCGCATGCGCAAGCGCGCCGGAGGCCAGCGCGTAATAGCCCACCACGCGGTTTTCCGGGGTGGCGACAACATAGATGCGCGACGCACCGGAGAGCTGGTTCGCCATTGCCCGCCGACGCAGCCAATCATCCAGCGACGGCACGCCGGAATCGAACGCTGTCAGGATATGCGCGCCTGTCAGAAGGCTTGGAGCCTGCAAGTCCACGCTTACCCCTTCCAGGGCTTGGGCGCGCGCATCAGCCGTTCATACCCATCACCGGATGGTGGCCGATCCAGAACGGCGAGATACTGCGCGTAGGTGTCGGCATCGACCCGCACGAAGGTCTGATCTAGCAGCGCATTTTCCGCCGCTTGCCGTGACGCCTCGATCATGAAATCCGAGCGCGTCTTACCGTTGGCACGCGCAGCCTGGTCGATCAGGTCGCGCACGTCCTCGCGCACGCGCAAGTTTACAGGGCGCGTGACCGGCGGGGCCGTTTCCTTGGAAGTCATAGCCATGGTGCATCTCCTTTTCTTCAGCATAGCACGATAGATACACATTGTGTATCTGATTCTTCGTGTCGAAGGTTTCAAGGCACTCTCGCAAAAACGACCGTTTTCGAGAGATCGGCGGCAGGACTGCGCATGTCATTTTCAGAAGATGACTGCACCATTCAGTGCGGTTTGAACCCTGTTATGCATGCGGCTCCTGACAGTCAGATATCAGAACTCCTCTGCACGAAACTCGTCTATGCTCGATACTCGTGTGCACCAAAGCGAGGTGAGCATGGCGAGCGATACCCCACGGATTACCGAGCAGGGCGTGGCCACCCTGTCAGAACAGGCATGGGAGCGTGCGCGCCGACGCGCGGAGATCATCGGGCCGCTGGCGCAGTCGGAGACGGTCGGGCATGAAGCGGCCGACGCGGCAGCCCAGGCACTGGGTTTGTCCCGGCGGCAGGTCTACGTCCTGATCCGCCGTGCCCGGCAAGGTTCGGGACTGGTCACTGACTTGGCTCTTGGGCAGTCGAGCGGTGGCAAAGGTAAAGGCCGCTTGCCGGAGTCGGTCGAACGAATCATCCGCGAGTTGCTCCAAAAGCGCTTCCTGACCAAGCAGAAGCGCAGCCTGGCGGCCTTCCACCGCGAAGTTGCGCGGACGTGCAAGCTGCAGAAGCTGCGGGTGCCGGCGCGCAACACGGTGGCGTTGCGGATCGCCAGCCTTGATCCACTCAAGACCACTCGCCTTCGGGAAGGCCAGGATGCGTCCCGCACCCTGCAAGGTGCCGGTGGTGTTCCGCCGCCAGTTTCCGCACCGCTGGAGCAGGTGCAGATCGACCACACAGTCATCGACCTGATCGTGGTGGACGAGCGCGACCGGCAACCGATTGGCCGTCCGTACCTGACCCTCGCCATCGACGTGTTCACCCGCTGCGTGCTCGGCATTGTCGTCACGCTGGAAGCACCGTCTGCCGTTTCGGTTGGTCTGTGCCTCGCGCATGTCGCCTGCGACAAGCGCCCTTGGTTGGAAAGGTTGGACGTGGAAATGGTCTGGCCGATGAGCGGCAAGCCCGCGCTGCTCTACCTGGACAACGCGGCCGAATTCAAGAGCGAGGCGCTGCGCCGTGGCTGCGAGCAGCATGGCATCCGGTTGGACTATCGGCCTCTCGGGCAGCCGCACTATGGCGGCATCGTGGAACGGATCATCGGCACGGCGATGCAGATGATCCACGAGGATCTACCGGGAACAACCTTCTCCAACCCGGACCAGCGCGGCGACTACGATTCCGAAAATAAGGCCGCCCTGACGCTGCGCGAGTTGGAGCGCTGGCTCACATTGGCGGTCGGCACCTACCACGGCTCGGTGCACAACGGTCTGCTTCAGCCACCGGCGGCGCGCTGGGCCGAGGCCGTGGCGCGCGTCTGCGTGCCGACCGTCGTCACCCGCGCCACTGCCTTTCTGGTCGATTTCCTGCCCGTCCTCCGCCGCACCCTGACCCGCACTGGCTTCGTCATCGACCACATCCACTACTACGCCGATGCGCTCAAGCCATGGATAGCTCGGCGCGACCGCCTGCCTGCGTTCCTGATCCGGCGCGACCCACGCGACATTAGCCGCATTTGGGTGCTGGAGCCGGAGGGGCAGCACTATCTGGAAATTCCATACCGTACCTTGTCGCACCCGGCTGTCACCCTCTGGGAGCAACGGCAGGCACTGGAGAAATTGCGGCAACAAGGGCGCGAACAGGTGGATGAGTCGGCGCTGTTCCGCATGATCGGGCAGATGCGCGAAATCGTGACCACTGCGCAGAAAGCCACGCGCAAGGCGCGGCGCGACGCGGATCGACGCCAGCATCTCA
>NZ_JAGOGJ010000055.1 GCF_017996735.1 Niveispirillum sp. | reverse complement strand
GGGCGGGGCGGGGTCGCGTCGGTCATGGCCGGAACATAGGCCGGACAATGGCCCTTGGGAAGCGGTCGCGATGACGCGCATCGGCATGATGGGGTTGCCGGAACCCTGAAATGACAAAGCCCCACCGGTCGGGCGGGGCTTTGATGGGGGAAAAGGCGGTTACTTGCCTTCGCGCGTGGTCGACAGGGTGCCGCCGGGCGGGGGCATTACTTCCGGATTCTGCTCATCCTTCCAGAACATCAGCTTGTCCAGGAAGGTCGGGCTGCCCACCACAACGCCCGGATTCTCCCGGTCGACGATGGCGCGGATATCGGGATTGACCCCATCGGCACCGGCCTGGGCCAGCAGGGCGCCTTCGCCGTTGGTCTGCTTCGGGTTGGTGCGCGGGTCGATCAGCGCGCCGGAACCGGCCGTGCTGGCGCCGAACACGCTGGCCTGCGAGCGGGTGTCGCGCTCCATCTCCTGCGGGCGCGGGCTACCGGGCTGCGGCGGGCGCAACGTGAAGTCGGGCGGCACTTCCAGCGGCGCGCGGGCCACGACCAGGAATTCATCCGGGGCATCATGACCGCCGAACAGGCCGCAGCCGGACAGCAGGCCGCCCATGGCCAGAACGGTGATGGCCGGCACGGCCGCCTTGCGCACTTGCTTCAACACAACCATGGTCCGATCCGTACCCTTTGAACGAGGAGCAGAGTCTTAAGTAAGGGGCCTGCCCGTGCAACTGACGGCTGGCACTCTAGCGCCGCTCCGCCCCGGAGAACAGCCCGTCGATCAACAACAGGCCCACCCCGACAACGATGCAGCAATCCGCCACGTTGAATGCCGGCCAGTGCCAGCCCGCGACGTGAAAGTCAAGGAAATCGGCAACGGCCCCGAACCGGAACCGGTCGATCACATTTCCAACGGCCCCGCCGACCACCATGCCGGTGGCCACCGCCACCAGCCCACGGTCATTGTGCCGGTTCCACCAGAGCAGCGCGCCACAGATGATGACCGCCATCAGGCTCAAGGCAAAAGGCATCAGGTCATGCTGGCTGTAGAACATGGAAAAGCTGACGCCGAAGTTCCAGGCCACCACCATGTTGAAAAAGCCCGTCACCTCAATGAAGGGGGAATTCACGGCGCATGAAGGCCCAGGCGGCCCCGACAGACAGGGCAGCAGGCTGGTCAGCACCCATTGCTTGGCTACCTGATCCAGGACCAGGGCGACCAGCGCCACGATGCCCGTCACCCATCGCAGCTTCTTCCACACGGCCGCATCCGCGACCCCCTCACCCGCAACCATCATCCATCCGCGCTGCGCATCTCGTTTCCCGGTGCCTTATACCCTAAACACGGCGGAAAGGCGGCAAATGGTCGGGGCATGTGTTAAAATTCCGTCCTGCGGCCCTTGCACGGCCCGCCGGTTGCCTATGCGGCGGGCGGGGACACTGGCCATTTGCCTGTTGAGGGGCAACCTGTTAGGTTCCGCGCCGCTCGATTCCTATAAAGTTTGAGAAGCCTGTCATGAAGGTCAATGCGAACACCATGCGCAAGGGTCATATCCTTGAGCATAACGGCCGTCTCTATGTGATCACCGGCACCCAGATCGTGCAGCCCGGCAAGGGCGGCGCCTTCATTCAGTTGGAAATGAAGGACGTCAAGTCCGGCAACAAGAATATCGAGCGTTTCCGCACCGGCGAAGCCGTCGAACGCGCTCGCCTGGACGATCACGAGATGACGTTCCTGTTCGCTGAAGATGACAATTTCACCTTCATGGACAAGGAGACCTTTGAACAGGTCACCATCTCCGGCGACATCATCGGCGACGGCAAGATCTTCCTGCAGGACGGTATGGAAGTCGTGGTGCAGTCCTTCGAAGGCGCGCCGCTGTCGGTCGAACTGCCGCAGTCGGTGGTCCTGATGATCACCGAGGCCGACCCGGTGGTGAAGGGCCAGACCGCTTCTTCTTCCTACAAGCCCGCCGTGCTGGAAAATGGTGCGCGCGTCCTGGTTCCGCCGCATATCGAGGCCGGTACCAAGATCGTCGTGAACATCGAGACCGGCGAATATATGGAACGCTTCAAGGACTGAGTTTCGCCCTCAGTTTTCAGCATCAAACGCCCGCGCGGGTTTGAACGCGCGGGCGTTTCGCTTTTAAATAGGCGGGCTTCGATCCCGCAGTTTCTTCGTCATTGTGGAGTGTTCGACCATGGCAGCCCGTTCGGCCATCCTGAACGTCATGACCCGCGCGGCCGAGAAGGCCGGCAAGGCCATCCTGCGCGATTTCGGCGAGGTCGAGCACTTGCAGGTCTCCCGCAAGGGTCCGTCGGACTTCGTGTCCGCCGCCGACCAGAAGGCCGAACGCATCGTGCGCGAAGAGCTTCAGAAGGCGCGGCCCGATTTCGGCCTGCTGCTGGAAGAGACGGGGGAGATCAAGGGCAAGGACGCTTCCCACCGCTTCATCGTCGATCCGCTGGACGGCACCACCAATTTCCTGCACGGCCTGCCGCACTGGGCCGTTTCCATCGCGCTGGAGCGTGAGGGCGAGATCATCGCCGGCGTCGTGTACGAGCCGGTGCATGACGAGATGTTCTGGGCCGAAAAGGGGGCGGGCGCCTTCCTGAACCATACCCGCCTGCGCGTCTCCTCCCGCCGGCAATTGGCCGACAGCCTGATCGCCACCGGCATTCCCTTCAAGGGTCACGGCAATGCGCCCGTGTTCCTGCAGCAGTTGGAAGCCCTGATGGGCCAGGTGGCGGGCATCCGCCGCTGGGGTGCGGCCTCGCTCGACCTCGCCTATACGGCTGCGGGCCGTTTCGACGGTTTTTTTGAGGCCGACCTGAAGCCGTGGGACCTGGCCGCCGGCCTGCTGCTGGTCACCGAAGCCGGTGGTTTTGTCAGCGAAATCGGCCCCGGCAAGAGCCCGCTGTCCAGCGGCTCCGTCCTGGCCGCCAACCCCAACCTGCATTCACACCTGGCCGTTGTCCTGCGCAACGCCGGCAAGCCCAAGGTGGCCCCGGCGGAAAAGCCGAAGGCGTAACCTGCACGCATTGTCACGGCCGAAAACCCCGCACGTGCCCGGCACGCGCGGGGTTTTTCTTTGTGTGAACGGCGGACCGGATATTACGATCGCAAGATGTATCCATCATCGCCTGGAATGCCATGCGCCGCGCCGCCCTGCTATTGTTCAGCCTGCTGATGATCCCGGCCGCAAAGGCGGCACCGGTGGAGATCGAGGCCGCAGGCCCGAACGACCCCCTGCGCGGCACCTTGCAGGAGGCGGGCGCACAGGCGCCGATGATCCTGATCATCCCCGGATCCGGCCCCACGGACCGCGATGGCAACAACCCGCTGGGCGTGAAGGCCGCGACCTACCGGCTGTTGGCCGAAGGCCTGGCGGCACAGGGGGTGGGCAGCGTGCGCATCGACAAACGCGGCATGTTCGCGAGTAGCGCCGCCATACCGGACGCCAATGCCGTCACCATCGATGATTATGTGGCGGACAGCGCCGCCTGGGTCGCCGCCATCCGTCAGCGGACGGGCGTATCCTGCGTCTGGCTGCTGGGCCATAGCGAGGGCGGTCTGGTGGCACTGGCCTCGGCCGCCAAGGTGGCGGATATCTGCGGCCTTGTCCTGGTTGCCACGGCCGGGCGGCCATTGGATCAGGTGTTGAAGGAGCAGTTGCGCGCCAATCCCGCCAATGCCCCGCTGCTGGTCCCGGCGGAACGGGCCATCGACAATCTGAAGGCCGGCAAGCGGGTCGACCCGGTGGACCTGCCCCCGCCCCTGCTGCGCCTGTTTGCGCCACAGGTACAGGGCTTCCTGATCAGCGTCTTTGCCCAGGACCCGGCCACCCTGATCGCCGGAACCGGCAAGCCGGTGCTGATCCTGCAGGGCACGCACGACATCCAGGTTTCCGTGACCGACGCCGAACGGCTGAAGGCCGCCGCACCGGCGGCCACACTGACCCTGCTGCCCGGCGTGAACCATGTGCTGAAGGCCGTGGAGGGTGACAGCCGCCCCGCCAATCTGGCCACCTATGCCAACCCGGACCTGCCGCTGGCCCCCGGCGTGGCAGAGGCGGTGGCCGTATTTGTGAAACGCGCGAAGTAGCGGCGCGCCACCCGGCACCCTTCCTGTCCGACTCGGCCTTCCGGCGGCTCGCTTGTTCTTCTCAGGAGCGGCGCAACAAGGCCTGCACCTCTGGCACGCCACCGACCAGGAAACACAATAACGCATCGGTGAGGCGGTGGGATTTGTTCAGGACGCGCTCGATCAACCGAATGAGGAGCGGTCTTCTGGCATAGAAGGACTCGACGTCGGAAAGCCAGGCACCCACGGAAACCAGTTCCATTTTGGGAAGATACGGATTCCTTCCATGGGTGAGGCTATAAAAGCCGTTAAGGCCATACAAGGTATAATGTTCCCAGCCGGTGCCCTGGATGCTGCTTTGGTGTGGAACGCGGATAAAAAGCAGCCCACCGCGCTTCAGGCTGCGAAAGATCGACATGATGACGCGATCACGATCCTGCGGATAAAGATGTTCAATGACATGACTGGCATAGATAAAATCAAACTGCTCATCAGAAAACGGCCAATCGCGCGTGAAGTCACAAACCACCGTTTGATCCGTCGCTGAATCAAAATCAACAGTAACTATCTTATCCTGTTCGCGCTTCCTGAAAGGAAAACTACCGGCACCGATATCCAGAATGTTGATCGGTTTCTCGGGAAACAACCCCAGAATTTGCTGATGCGACCAAGATCTTTTTTGCATCATTATATCTTTTTCTTGCGGTCATCCGATAATTCCGGGGGGACCGGCCCGCCCGTGGCCCAGTCCAGCAATTGCACTGTATGCACAAGGGGCAGGGCCGTGCCCGAGCCGATCTGTGTCATGCAGCCGATATTGCCGGCGGCAATCACGTCGGGCTTTGTCCCTTCGATGGCCGCTACCTTGGCGTCGCGCAACTGGCCCGCCAGCTCCGGCTGCAGCAGGTTGTAGGTGCCGGCAGAACCACAGCAGAGATGGCCGTCAGGCACGTCCAGCAGCGTAAAACCCGCCCGGCGAAGAAGGTCACGCGGCGGGTCCTTCACCTTCTGCCCATGCTGCAACGAACAGGCGGCGTGATAGACGACGCGCAGGGGGCGTGGTGCCGTCGTACCGTCCGGCAGGCCCAAGGCCGACAGCACCTCCGTCACATCGCGTGCCAGGGCCGATATTTTCGCCGCCGGTCCCCCAAGGGCCGGGTCGTCGCGGAACATATGGCCGTAATCCTTGACGGTCGTGCCACAGCCGCTGGCCGTGACGATGATGGCATCCAGGCCCGCCCCCTCCATTTCCGCCATCCAGGCGTGGATATTGGCCGCCGCGAATCCGTGACCGTCCCGGCCCATATGGTGGGTCAGCGCCCCACAGCAGCCGATCCCCTTCGCCACCACCACCTCTGCCCCCAGCCGCGTCAGCAGGCGGATGGCGGCGGCATTGATTTCCGGGTTCAACGCCGGTTGCACACAGCCGGGCAACAGCGCCACCCGCATCCGCCGCGCGCCTTGCGCCGGAAAGGTCCCCGGCGCCTCCTGGGCGCTGCGCGCAAATACATGGTCGGGGGCCAGGTCCAGCATGCCGCGCAGGTCGGGCGGCAGCACGGCGCGGAAGGGCCGGGCCAGCCGCGCCAACCCCATCGCGGCCCGGAATCGCCCTGCATGCGGCAGGATCAGGCGCAGGGCCGCCCGCGTAAGCCGCACCTTGACCGGCCGCTTGGCCGTCTTCTCGATATGGGCGCGGGCATGGTCGACCAGATGCATATAGTGCACACCCGACGGGCAGGTCGTCATGCAGGACAGGCACGACAGGCAGCGGTCGATATGGTGGGTTTCCACCGGCCCGGCATCCCGCCCGCTTTCCAGCATATCCTTGATCAGATAGATGCGGCCACGCGGGCCGTCGCGCTCATCCCCCGTCAGGCGATAGGTGGGGCAGGTGGCCGTGCAGAACCCGCAATGCACGCAGGTGCGCAGGATTCTCTCGGCCTCCGCCGTGCCGCTGTCGGCCAGTTGCGCCAGGGTGAAGCTGGTCTGCATCACGCCCCCATCCGGCCGGGGTTCAGGATGCCGGCGGGGTCGAACTGTGCCCGCACCCGGGCCGTCAGGGCCGCAAGCGGGGCGGGCAGAAGCTGGAACACCGGGACAACTGCCTTCACGGGGTCCGGGGCCCGCATCAAGGTGGCATGCCCGTCGGTCCCCACCGACCCGCGCACGATGCCGGCGCCGGCATCGGACATGCCCCCCGGCACCCCGACCCAGACCAGGCCGCCGCCCCAATCCAGCCAGCCCAGTGCCCGCGGGATCGCCGCCCGGATGGCGGACAGCGCCCCCATCCCCGCCATGGGCGGCACCGACAGGCGCCACACATCCAGGTCGGGTCGTTCGGCGAACGGCATGGCATCGCGCAGACAGGACCAGAGTGCCGCCGATTCGTCCCCATCCAGCACAGCCATGGCCGCCCGCCCCGCCAGCAATCTGTCCAATGCCGACAGCCGGTCGGCCACCGACACCGACACCCCATCCAGCCGCAGCAGCGCACAGGGCGTGCGGTCGGGCAGCAGGCCATCCAGCGGCAGGTAGGACGGGGTCCAGGCGGCCGCCCCCACCTCTGCCGCCGAACCCAATGCGTCGGCCATGGCGCGTGTCGCCTCCGCCCCCTCGATCCCGGCCAGCACCAGGGTCTTCGACACGGGCGGCGCCGGCAGCACCTTCACCACGATCTCCGTCATGATGCCCAGGGTCCCGTGGGCACCGGTCAGCAGCTTGGGCAGGTCAAAGCCGGTGACATTCTTCACCACCTTGCCGCCCGACCGGAAGGTCCGGCCATCGCCCGAAATGGCGGTCATGCCCAGCACATGGTCACGCACAGCCCCCGCCTTCACCCGGCCCGGCCCCGACAGGCCCGTGGCCACGATCCCGCCCAGGGTGCCGCCCCCCGCCGGCCGGCCGTAAAGCGGCCCCAGGTCCGGCGGATCAAAGGCCAGGGCCTGACCGTTGGCGGACAGCAGGCGGTTCAGTTCAGCCAGCGGCAAGCCCGGCTGGGCCACCAGGATCAGTTCGGCCGGTTCATGGGAGATCAGGTCGGCAAGGGGGGACAGGCACAGGTCCGCACCCGTGACGGCGTGCCCCAGGCCGGGCTTGCTGTCGCCACCGGTGATCCGCAGCGGCTGCCCCGCGCGGACTGCATCGATAATGTCGGATAGCATGGCCCCGCCCGCGTCAGGTTCGATGCCGGCATTCTGCAGGGGCGATGGTTGGGGGGCAAGGTGGAAGCGCTATCGACCCTGCCCGCCCGATCACCCCGCGTTCGGCCCCATCGGCTTGGTCAGGGCCACGTCCAGATAATCGTCGACCATCCGGCCCAGCTCTTCCGATTTCTCGTTGAAGAAATGGTTCGCCCCTTCCAGGCGACGATAGTCGATCTTGATGTCCTTCTGCGCCGACAGCTTGTTGACCAGACGGGTCACCGACGCCTCGGGCACGATCTCGTCCCGGTCGCCATGCACGATCAGGCCCGACGCCGGGCACGGCGCCAGAAAGCTGAAATCGAACATGTTGGCCGGCGGCGCGACCGACAGGAACCCATCCAGCTCCGGCCGGCGCATCAGCAACTGCATGCCGATCCAGGCGCCAAAGCTGAACCCCCCGATCCAGCAGGCCGAAGCGTTGGGATTATAGGTTTGCAGCCAGTCCAGCGCCGACGCGGCATCGGACAATTCCCCTTCGCCACGGTCATAGGTGCCCTGGCTGCGCCCCACACCCCGGAAATTGAAGCGCAGGGCGGAGAAGCCGCGCTTCGTGAAGGCATGGAACAGCGTGTACACGATGCGGTTATTCATCGTCCCACCATGCTGCGGATGCGGATGCAGCAGCAGGGCGATGGGCGCATTCGGCACTTTGCTATGAGAGTAGCGACCTTCCAGACGGCCGGCGGGGCCGTTCATGATCACGTCAGGCATCGATGCACCGGTCCCGGTCAGACATGCGAGGGGCGAGCGTCAACAGGCGGTCGGCAGCGACCCGCGAGCGACCCAAGACCGGGCGGTCTTGGTAGAAGGGCGATTCTTGACCGTCCATCCCTGTCATTCTATAGGACTGCCTCAGGCGGTTGTGGGCCGTCGAGCCGTGCCCGGAAGGGACACGCCCCGCCGTCCACGGGACTGTGCCAGCGCGTTAACCGCAATGGCATGGAGGCAGACTATACCACAGCGCCCATATTCGTATTCAAGCCTCTTCGCAGGGGAATTCAAGCCTTTGGCGGAAAAGCAGCCCATGCGCCCTCCCCTTTACCTCGACTGGAACGCCACGACGCCCCTGCGGCCCGCCGCAAGGGAGGCAATGGTCGCCGCCCTGGCGGAGGTTGGAAACCCCTCCTCCATCCATGGATTCGGCCGCAAGGCCCGGCGGAGCGTGGAGGATGCGCGCGACCGGGTGGCCGCATTGGCCGGCGTGACGGCGGCGCAGGTCACCTTCACCGGCGGCGGGACGGAGGCCAACAACCACGCGCTGTCCCTGGCCGCACCACATGGCCGCCGCCTGCTGCTGGGCGCCACCGAACATCCGTCGGTGCTGGAATGCGCCGGGGCGGACAGCGCCGTGATCCCGGTCGGCCCGGACGGGCTGATCGACCTTGCCACGCTGGAACGCCTGCTGGCCGACGGCCCGGCCCTGGTCAGCGTGCAGGCCGTGAACAGCGAGACCGGCATCATCCAGCCCCTGGCGGCCATCGCCGCCCTGGTTCACCGGCATGGCGGCTGGCTGCACAGCGACGCCGTGCAGGCCGTGGGGCGCATCCCGTTCGACATGGACGATCTCGGTCTGGACCTTGTCACCCTCTCGGCACACAAGATCGGCGGGCCGCAGGGCGTTGGCGCGCTGCTGGCCGCACCGTCCGTGCCGCTTCTGCCCCTGCTGCGCGGCGGCGGACAGGAACGCCGCATGCGGGCGGGCACCGAAAATGTGGCCGGCATCGCCGGATTCGGGGCTGCAGCGGTGGCGGCACAGGACGGGCTGGCCGCATATCAGACCATCGCCGGTCTGCGCGACCGGCTGGAACATGCCGTGCAACAGGCGGCCCCCTGGGTGCGCATCGTCGGCGCCGACAGCCACCGCGTGGCCAATACCAGTTGCCTGGCCCTGCCCGGCATGCCGGCCAACAGCCAGTTGATGGCCTTCGATCTGGCCGGCATCGCCGTCAGCGCCGGATCGGCCTGTTCGTCGGGCAAGGTGAAAACCTCCCCCGTCCTGGCCGCCATGGGGCTGGACGAGGGCATCGCCGGGTCGGCCATCCGCGTCAGCCTGGGCTGGGACAATACGGCCGACGATATCGACCGCTTCCTTTCCTGTTATCTGCCGCTTGCCGCTCGCGCCCGGCCGGCCACCCGAGGGACCAGAATCGTGGAAACCACTATCCCCTGTTGGCATTGCGCCGGCGACGTATCGCCCCGCGCCCTGTTCTGCCATGGCTGTGGATCGATTCAGCCGCCGGGAAAGGTTGATCCTTTCACCCGGCTGGGCGTCGCCGCGACCTTCGAACTGGAGGCCGCCACCATCGAGCGGCAGTCTGCGGGTTTCGCCCGGATCCTGGCTCCGGCCCGGTTTCAGGAAAAGGGGGAGCGGGCGATGGAACTGGCCGACGCCCAGCGCGCGGCGCGGGAAAAGGCGGCCAGCACCCTGCGCGACCCCGCCGCCCGCGCCCGCGCCCTGCTGGAACTGGCCGACGCCGCGCCGCCACGCGCCGTCAATGGCGGGCCATGGGAACTGACCGTGGCAGCCGCCCCGGACAGCGCCACCCGCGCAAGGGCGGTGAAAAAGATCAAGGACGAGATAGCGGGCGAACTGCGCCTGCTACTGGACGCCTTCCGCCTGGGCGACCATGGGCTGGCCGCAACCCGCCTCGGCCGGGTGGAGGCCATGGCCATGGCCGTGGAAGCGGCCCGCCGTCTGGGCTGAGGAACGGCGGAACCGGTCAATGCGCCGTGGTTTTGGAGAACAGGTTCATCACCAGCACACCCGCCACGATCAACCCCATCCCAAGGATGGCGGGCAGGTCGAGCTTCTGCCCCTGGAACACCCAGCCGACGATGGCGATCAGCACGATCCCGACACCTGACCAGATCGCATAGGCGATACCGGTCGGAATCGTCTTGAGCGTCAACGACAGGCAATAGAACGCCGCGAGATAGGCCGCCACGGTGACAAGGCTGGGAACCAGCCGCGTGAAACCGTCGGACTGTTTCATGAAACTGGTACCGATCACCTCGCAGATGATCGCCACCGCCAGGAAAAGATATTTCATGGGGGGCCCTCCCTGGCTCCCGGAGGCTGCCTCAATCCCCCATCGCCACGCCATCGCGGCGGGGATCGGCGCCCCCCTGGATACCGTCCGGCGTGACGCGGATGATATGGATGCCGCTGTTCACATTTTCGCGCTTCACCTGATGGCCCATCGCGGTCAGGGCCGCCGCCAGACTGTCGGCCGCCGGTGCCGACTCGATCTGGGTGGCGCCATTGCGGTTCAGCAGGATGGGCAGGTTTACGGCCGCCTGCGGGTCCAGGTCCCAGTCCAGCATGGCCACCAGCGCCTCGGCCACATAGCCGATGATGGCGGTCCCGCCGGGGGAGCCGACGGCCAGCACGGGAGTGCCCTTCTGGTCAAACACCACGGTCGGGGCCATGGAGGAACGCGGACGCTTGCCCGGCCCCGGCGCATTGGCCACCAGCTTGCCATCCTTGGTCGGCACGAAGGTGAAATCCGTCATCTGGTTGTTCAGCACGAATCCGCCCGCGATCAGGCCCGACCCGAAGGCAAATTCCACCGAACTGGTCATCGACACCACCCGCCCCTCATCATCGATGATTGAAAAATGGGTGGTGGAAGGGATGTCCGGCCCATCGGCGGAGGGGTACAGCGCGCCCGTACGAAAGGGCGGTTCGCCGGGCGGCACGGGACCGGTCGTGGCCCGCGCCGGGTCGATGCCGGCGGCCCGGCCGGCGATATAGCCGGCATCGATCAGGCCCCGGGTCGGCACAGGCACCTTGTCCGGGTCACCGACATGCGCCTCCCGGTCGGCATGGGCGCGACGGCTGGCCTCCATTAACAGGTGCCAGGCCTTGGGATCGTCCTTGCCCATGGCACGCAGATCATAATGCGACAGCATGCCCAGGATCTGCAGCACGGCCACCCCGCCGGCCGAAGGCGGGGCCATGCCGCAGACCTTCCACACACGATAAGGGATGCAGATGCCATCCCGTTCCACGGCGCGGTAATTGGCCATGTCCTCCAGCGTCAGGACCGGCGTGCCGCTGTCACCCGCCGCCTGTTGCAGACGGCTGACAATCGCCTTGGCGATGGGCCCCCGATAGAAGGCGTCGGGACCGGCCGCCGCCAGCAGTCGCAGGCTGATCGCCTGTTCAGGCATGGGGATGCGCTCGCCCAGAACCGGCGGCCGCCCCCCTTCGCGGTAATAGACACGGGCCAAGTCCGGCGACTTGCCCAGCATACGCTGCCAGTCGGTCAGCACCCCCACCATGCGCGGCCAGGCCGGCACCCCGGCATCAGCCAGATCGATGGCCGGCTTGAACAGGCTGTTCCAGGGCAGTTTGCCATGGGCGGCATGGGCCTGGGCCAACATGGCGACCACCCCCGGCACCCCAACGGCCCGGCCCTGGGACAGCGTGTCCAGGAAGGCCATGGGCTTGCCGTCGGCGCCCATGAACAGATTGGGCGTCACGCCGGCCGCCGCCACTTCCCGCCCGTCATAGGTGGTCAGTTTGCCTCCCGGCTCAGCCAGCAGCATGAAGGCGCCACCCGCCATGCCGGATGATTGCGGTTCCGCCAGCCCCAGCACCGCCTGCACGGCCACCGCCGCATCCACGGCATTGCCCCCCTGGCGCAGGACCGCCAGCCCCGCCTGTGCAGCCAACGGATTTGCCGCCACCACCATCTGGCGCCGGGCGATGACCAGTTCCTTGACCTTGGCGGCCGATGCCGGTTCCGGCGCCTGCTGTGCCAGCGATAGGGGCGCCGTCAGGCCCAGAGCCAACAGCCCTGCGATGAAACGACGGCTAAAAGTCGGGATTGGGGAGGATTGCATCAGCCTGTCCGGGGACCTGTTTTTTACATGGTCGCCCAGTGGAATAGCCGATGGCAAGGCCTAGATACGAAATCCAGGTACGGGGCGGGAAAACAACCCCTTGGAATCGGAAACGGGCCGCAAAGGGCCCGCCAGACAAATCCGAAGGCGCAGCACGACGCGCCAATCAACAGGCAGTGACGACAGTCTTCGCCATATCCCGCCGGTTCAAACCGGAACGTCCGGCCGAACGGACAGGAAGGCACTGAAAACAGAAAAAAGTTCAGCAGTGCTGCCCACTGGACAACACTGCTGAACCTTCAACCACGTGACGCAAGAGCGTCAGGTCAATCGCGGGTCAGAGATCAGAGGATCTCGACGCGGTTGGCCTGCGGACCCTTCTGACCCATGCTGGTGTGCAGACGCACGCGCTGTTCCGGGGTCAGGGCGCGGACACCCGAACGCTCCAGAGCGGTGATGTGCACGAACACGTCCTTGCCGCCGCCATCGGGGGTCACGAAACCGAAACCCTTGTCGGCGCTGAAGAACTTGACCACGCCTTCGATCGTTTCCGTCGGGCCGTTGTCGAAGCTGCGGGCGACGCGCGGCGGGCGCGGGCTGTCGCCGTAACGGTCGCCGCCGAAGCGATCGCCACCGCCGAAGCGATCGCCACCGCCGCCAAAGCGGTCACCGCCCGGGCCACCGGGACCACGGCGGGCCGGCTGAGCCGTCGTCGTGTCCACGCTGTGGATCGAAGCGACCTGCGGACCCTTCTGACCCTGCGACAGATCGCAGACGATGGTCGTGCCATCGGCCAGGGCGTCATGGCCAACGGCCTGGACGACCGAGGCATGCAGGAAGGCATCGGGCGACCCATCAGAGAGGGTCACGAAGCCGAAGCCCTTCGTGGGGTTGTACCATTTGACCGTGGCGGTGACGCTCCGGCGGGTGATCTGCGGGCTCTGCGGAGAACGGCGCTCGTACATGTGGTCTCGAACTCGACTGTCGTAGTGTAGGGAACTTCACCGGTAGACCGGCTGCAAGGACAGTACACGGTTCGGCGCCACGCGGAAAGCATATCCGCGAGGAGCCTGTCCAGCAGCCATCCCATCAAGACAGTACACCGGATATTGGCGGGATGCACTATCAAAGCCGTGGATTGTTACCGAATGATAGCAGGGCTGACGGCTCCCCCACGCAAGGACCGCATAGCCCTTCGCTGGCATTTATCGCAACCGGGGCCTCTATTTCTCCATGCCGGAAATGGGAAATACCAGGGCTGGTATCGGTTTTTCTCTCCAACGGCTATTAGGGCGCTTAGGTTCAGCCTGCATTTTCCGTGCAACCGCCCCTTCCAAGACTGTTTCCCCTGAAACGCATAAGAGGTAATCTCCAAGGCGTCGCAACAAGGACAGCGCCTTATCGACCGCATGGCCGCTACCCGCAGCACCGACGACCTGTCTGCCGCCCCTCCCACGCTGAAGGAACGTTTCCTGGCGTGGTGGGAAGGCATTGACGTTCAGCGCCGCAATCGCGACGCGGAAGAGGATGCGGCCGTCCATGGCGGCGATGCAGCAGCACCCGGCACCCCCGGCGCCAACAAGCACCTGAACCGCAAGGGCAAGCCGTTATGGACGGCCACCCGCATCGAAGTGGTGGAGAAAATCTGGGGGCCTGGCTTCTCCTCTCCCGGCGGTGACGAATTCATCCCCACCATCGTAAAACCCCTGGGCCTGAACCCGGCCATGAGCGTGCTGGATATCGGTGCCGGCCTGGGCGGGGCAACCCGCGCCATGGCCAAGCAATATGGAACCTGGGTGACAGGGGTGGAGGGCAATCCCGTCCTGGCCGAGGCCGGGATGTTCCGGTCGCAGAAATCGGGACTGGCGCGGCAATCCCCCATCCTGTCCGCCGATCTGGAGAATTTCACCTGGAACAAGCGGGTGGATGCCATCTTCTCCAAGGAGATTTTTTACACGATCCGCAACAAGGACAAGCTGATCGACAGCATCGAGGCCGCGCTGAAGCCACGCGGGCAGTTGCTGTTCACCGACTATGTGATCGACCCCGGTCATGCACGCGGACGCGATTTCGACGGCTGGATGCATGCCGAACCGGTGGAACCCACCCCCTGGACGGTAGAGCAATATGCGGCGGCACTGGCCCAGCGCAACCTGGACACCCGCATCACAGAAGACAATACCGACACCCACCGGTCCCTGATTCTGAATGCCATCCAGGAACTGGTGAAGCATCTGGAAACGGTCAGCATGGATCATGACACCAAGCTGGCAGTGGTAGAGGAGGTGGAGATGTGGGCCCGGCGTGTCGCCGCCCTGTCTTCGGGCCTGCGTTATTACCGATTCTATGCCCTGAAACCCGCCGAACTGACCTGACCCAGGCTGAAAGGGCCGGTTTTTTGCGGCGCGGGAGGGGGTTGCACGGCCTGATGCGCCTGTCCGGTTGACAGGGCGGCAACCCGCGACTATGTTCCGCGCCTCGCAAAGAACGCCTCCAGCGCCAGAGTGCTTATCATGAAGATCGTGAATTCGCTGAAGTCGATGAAGACCCGCCACAAGGCTTGCCGCGTCATCCGCCGCAAGGGCCGTGTCTACGTCATCAACAAGCTGAACCCGCGTTTCAAGGCCCGCCAGGGCTGAGATATCGCTGATTTGGTTTGCGCCGGGATGTAACAGTCCCGGCGGGCAGGAACCGCGCCTTTCGGCGCGGTTTTCGCATTTGAGGGTTCCGCATCGCCCCTGATACCGCCTTGGACATGCCACATCTGCGCCGCGCCATCCGCCTCGTGGGCAATTCCGGAGGGGCGTCATGAGAAGGATGGCAAAATCGGCGATCCAACTGGGTTTGCTTTCGCTTGTGTGCCTGGCTGTTCCCGACAGCGGGGCGACATCGCCACAAATCAGATGTTATCTGGGAACGAACCAATGGTGCGTGACCCAGGGGGTACAGGTAACAGCTATGGTTGCCCAGGATGGCAACCGCCAATGGACCCTGCGACCCCTGGTTGACTTGGGGGAGTCTCCCCTTCTGCTGCGGGAAACGAGGAAGTGCGATGGTAACGTGTCGGCCATGCCCTTTCTGGGTATGCAGGAGAAAGCCGGTCGGGATGCTGAAGGGCGAGAAACCATCGAAGTCAGCTTTTCCTTCGGTTCTAACGCCGATGGATATCCTGGCTGCACGCTGTCCTTCATTTCGGGAGCGAACGGGGAACGGATGACACCGAACAACCGACGCATAATGATGCATTCCATACTTGTCGGGCCTGGCTGGGAGCAGATGAGCAGCTTGGCCAAACATGCCGGCCTGAACAACTGACTGTCGCGGCCTTGCCGGCGCACCGGGGTTTGCCCCATGCTGGCGGTGGTTCAACCTTTGGGGGCCGCCCATGCCGATAATGCCCACCCCCGATCCCGCCGCCCTGTCGAAGCGTGCCGAGTTGCTGCGCCGGCTGCGCGACGCAGTGCCCGGTGGGGTGATCGCGGATGAGGCATCGCTGCGTGCCTATGAGACAGACGCGCTGACCGCCTATCGCCAGATGCCCATGCTGGTCGTCCTGCCGCGCAACACGGCGGAGGTGGCCGCCGTGCTGCGCCTTTGTCACGAAATGGGCGTGAAGGTGGTGCCGCGGGGGGCCGGAACCGGCCTGTCGGGCGGGGCGCTGCCGCTGGCCGATGGGGTACTGCTGGTCCTGACCAGACTGTCGCGCATTCTGGAGATCGATTACGACAACCGCGCGGTCGTGGTGCAACCGGGCGTCACCAATCTGGCCATCAGCCAGGCGGTGGGCGACCGTGGCTTTTATTATGCGCCCGACCCTTCATCGCAGATCGCCTGCTCCATCGGCGGCAATGTCGCGGAAAATTCCGGCGGCGTGCATTGCCTTAAATATGGGGTGACGGCCAACAACCTGCTGGGCGTCGAGTTCGTCACCATGGCAGGGGAGGTGCTGCGCCTGGGCGGCAAGCATCTCGATTCGGGCCATTATGATCTGCTGGGCGTCATCACCGGGTCAGAAGGTTTGCTGGGCGTGGTGACGGAGGTGACGGTGCGCATCCTGCCCCGGCCGCCCGTGGCCCGCGCCCTGCTGGTCGGGTTCGACCGCACCATCGATGCCGGCGACGCGGTAGCCGCCATCATCGCGGCCGGCATCATCCCGGCGGGCATGGAGATGATGGACCGCCCCGCCATCCATGCGGCCGAAGATTTTGTGAAGGTCGGCTATCCGCGCGATGTGGAGGCGCTGCTGATCGTGGAACTGGACGGGCCGGCCGCGGAGGTGGACGCGCTGATCCAACAGGTGGCGGAGATCACGACGGCCCATCATGGCCGCCCGCCCCGGCTGTCCAGCAGCGAATCGGAGCGTCTGGCCTTCTGGGCCGGTCGCAAGGCCGCCTTTCCCGCCGTGGGCCGGATCAGCCCCGATTACATGTGCATGGATGGCACCATCCCGCGCAAGGCACTGCCCACGGTGCTGTCCCGCATGGCGGAGATGGAGGGGGAGTTCGGCCTTCGGGTCGCCAATGTCTTCCATGCTGGCGACGGTAACCTCCACCCCTTGATCCTGTTCGACGCCAACAAGCCGGGGGAGTTGGAAAAGGTGGAGGCGTTTGGTGCCGCCATCCTGTGCCTGTGTGTGGAGGTGGGCGGGGTTCTCACCGGTGAGCATGGCGTGGGGATCGAGAAGCGCGACCTGATGCCGTTTCAGTTCACAGAGGCCGATCTGGAGCAGCAGACGCGCCTGAAATGTGCATTCGATCCGGGCGGTCTGCTGAACCCCGGCAAGCTGTTCCCCACCCTGCACCGCTGTGCCGACCATGGCTGGATGCGGGTGGAGGGCGGGCAATTGCCCTTCCCGGACCTGCCCCGCTTCTGATCATTGACGCCCCACACCACCCCTGTTCTACTGCGCTGCAATGCATGGCGCGCAGGGCGGACATACCCTGACGAGGCCCGACAAGAATATGGCGGACGGGGTTCAGCATGGGTCGTGGAACGTGGCGTTACGCCATGATCGTGGGTGCCTTGGCGGGATGCATGGCCGGACCGGCCTGGGCGGCACCCAAGACGCTGGTCTATTGTGCCGAGGGCAGCCCGGAAAATTTCAACGCGGCGTTGAACACATCCGGCACCACCTTTGATGCCACCCGCCCCCTCTTCGATGGTCTGGTGGAGTTTGAACGCGGAACCACAAAGATCGTGCCGGCGCTGGCCGAACGCTGGGAAATCTCGCCCGACGGCCTGACCTACACCTTCCATCTGCGCCGCGGCGTGAAATGGCAATCCTTCAAGGATTACAAGCCGACGCGTGATTTCAACGCCGATGACGTGCTGTTCAGCCTGAACCGGCAATGGAAGGCCGACCACCCCTATCATTCCATCTCCGGCGGCGGTTACGCCTTCTTCAAAAGCATGGGTTTGGGTGACCTGCTGAAGGTGGTGGAGAAGCTGGACGATCATACCGTCCGCATCACGCTTTCCCGGCCGGAGGCGCCGTTCCTGGCCGATCTGGCCATGGATTTTGCCAATATCACCTCGGCTGAATATGCCGACTTCCTGATGAAGAAGGGCACGCCGGAGCGATACGACCAGGACCCGGTCGGCACCGGCCCCTTCCGCTTCGTCGTCTATCAGAAGGATGCACAGGTCCGGTATCGGCGGTTTGAGGAACATTGGGGTGGCAAGACGCCGCTGGATAATCTGGTCTTCGCCATCACGCCCGACGCCGCCGTGCGCTATGCAAAGCTGAAGGCCGGGGAATGCCACCTGATCCCCTATCCCAACCCGCCCGACCTGCCGGCAATTGCCAGGGACCCGACCCTGACCCTGATGGAGATGGAGGGGTTGAATGTCGGCTATCTGGCCTTTCAGACCCAGAAGAAGCCGTTTGATGACAAGCGGGTACGTCAGGCCATCAACATGGCCGTGGACCGCAAATCCATTCTGGATCAGGTGTTCCAGGGCAGCGGCAAATCGGCCAAGAACCCTATCCCGCCCGGCGTGTTCGGCTATCTGGCCGATAACAAGGACTATCCCTACGACCCCGCCAAGGCCAAGGCCTTGTTGGCGGAAGCGGGTTACCCCAACGGGTTCGAGACCGACCTTTACGCCATGCCCGTCCAGCGCCCCTACAACCCCAATGCGCGGCGCATGGCCGAGATCATCCAGGCCGATCTGGCCAAGATCGGCGTCAAGGTGAAGATCGTCAGCTTTGAATGGGGCGAGTACCGCAAACGTATCCAGGATGGCGACCATCAAATGGCGCTCTATGGCTGGACAGGCGACAATGGCGACCCCGACAATTTCATGTACAACCTTCTGGGCTGTGCCGCGGCCAAGACCAGCGGCAGCAACATCGCCAAATGGTGCCACCTACCCTATGAAGATCTGGTGCTGAAGGCCAAGCAGGTGCCCGATCAGGCCGCCCGCGCCAAGCTGTACGAGCAGGCGCAGCGCATCTTCAAGGAAGAAGCCCCCTGGGTCACCATCGCGCACGCGGTGGTGTTCGAGCCCGTGTCAAAAAAGGTCATCGGCTACAAGCAAAGCCCCTTCAACAGGCATCAGTTCGACGGAGTGGATCTGGCGGAGTGAGGGGGCCCCCATGCTGAAATTCATTGCCACCCGCATCGCCCTGCTGATCCCCACCTTCCTGGGCGTCACACTGCTGGCCTTTTTCCTGATCCGGCTGGTGCCCGGCGACCCGATCGAGGTGCGGCTGGGTGAGCGCGGGATCGATCCGGCACGGCTGGAGGAGATGCGGGCGCAACTGGGCCTGAACAAGCCGCTGTTGGAACAATATGCCGATTATCTGGGCGGGGTTCTGACGGGCGATCTGGGCCGGTCGCTGATCACCCAGACGCCCGTGCTGCATGAATTTGCCGAACTGTTCCCGGCCACCATCGAATTGTCGCTCTGCGCCATCCTGTTCGCGTTGATCATCGGGTTGCCGGCGGGGGTGCTGGCCGCGGTGAAGCGCGGCGGGCCGCTGGATCATGGGGTGATGGCGGCCAGCCTGACCGGCTATTCCATGCCCATCTTCTGGTGGGGGTTGCTGCTGATCCTGTTCTTCTCCGTCATCCTGGGCTGGACGCCGGTCAGCGGGCGGCTGTCGGCCGCATACTATGTGGAGCCGGTGACGGGCTTCCTGCTGATCGACAGTTGGATGTCGGAGGAGGAAGGGGCGTTTATGGATGCCCTGCATCATCTTGTGCTGCCATCCATCGTGCTGGGCACCATCCCGCTGGCCGTCATCGCGCGCATGACGCGGTCATCGATGCTGGAGGTGCTGGGCGAGGATTATATCCGCACGGCCCGGGCCAAGGGGCTGGGCCTGTTCCGCATCGTGGGCCTGCATGCCCTGCGCAACGCCATGATCCCGGTGGTCACCGTCATCGGCTTGCAGGTCGGCACGCTGCTGGCCGGCGCCATCCTGACGGAAACCATCTTCGCCTGGCCCGGCATCGGCAAATGGCTGATCGAAAGTATCAACCGGCGGGACTATCCCGCCCTGCAGGGCGGGGTGCTGCTGGTGGCCTGTGTCGTCATGCTGGTCAATCTGGCGGTCGATCTGATTTACGGCTTGCTCAACCCCCGCATCCG
Source organism: Niveispirillum sp. (assembly GCF_017996735.1). Taxonomy (GTDB): domain Bacteria; phylum Pseudomonadota; class Alphaproteobacteria; order Azospirillales; family Azospirillaceae; genus Niveispirillum. The sequence continues at coordinate 21,746 of NZ_JAGOGJ010000055.1, read as the reverse complement.
GCACGCGAAATGAGGGATGGGATGATGGTGTGCGTGGTTCCCTCACCCTCCCACGTCGTGGGCGAGGGGTGGAGATTTCGCCCCTCGCCCGCTGGCGGGAGAGGGAGGGGCCCGGGCCGCAAGGCCCGGGAGGGTGAGGGAACCAGATCGGGCGAGGACATCACGCCATGACCACGCCCTTCCTGGAATTCTGGAGCCATTTCCGCCGCAACCGCGGGGCCGTACTGGGGCTGTTCATCGTCCTGGCTCTGTCCTTCGTGGCCATCTTCGCCGATATCGTCGCCCCCTATGATCCGGCCGAACAGTTCCGTGACTTCGTGCTGCTGCCGCCGGCCTGGATCGATGGCGGAAACTGGGCCTTCCCGCTAGGCACCGATGATATCGGGCGCGATATGCTGTCCCGCCTGATCCATGGGGCGCGGCTGTCGCTGTTCATCGGGCTGCTGGTGGTCACCCTGTCGCTGGCGGTTGGGGTAGCGCTGGGGCTTCTGGCCGGGTTCTATGGTGGGGCGTCGGACACGCTGATTGCGCGGTTCATGGATATCCTGCTGTCCCTGCCCTCCCTGCTGCTGGCCATTGTGGTCGCCGCCATCCTGGGGCCGGGGCTGGTCAATGCGGCCATCGCGGTATCGGTGGTGATCGTCCCACATTATGCCCGCCTGACCCGCGCGTCGGTGATGGCAGAGCGGGGCCGGGAATATGTAACGGCGGCGCGGCTGGCGGGGGCCAGTGACACGCGTCTGATGCTGGTCACCATCCTGCCCAACTGTGCCGCCCCGCTGATCGTGCAAGCGACCCTGGGCTTTTCGACCGCCATCCTGGATGCGGCGGCCCTGGGCTTCCTGGGCCTGGGCGCACAGCCGCCGACGCCGGAATGGGGGACGATGCTGTCATCCTCGTTGCAATTTCTGCAACGCGCCTGGTGGGTGGTGACCTTTCCGGGGCTTTCCATCCTGATCACGGTGCTGGCCTTCAACCTGATGGGCGACGGGTTGCGCGATGCGCTGGACCCGAAGCTGAAGCGCTGAGGGGACGGATATGCCGCTTCTCGACATCAAGGACCTGTCCGTCACATTCGCCACAGCGCGCGGCCCGTTCCGCGCCGTCGATGGCATCGACCTGTCCGTGGAACCGGGTGAGGTACTGGGCATCGTGGGTGAAAGCGGATCGGGTAAGTCCGTCACTTCCCTGGCCGTGCTGGGCCTGCTGGCCGACAATGCCAGCGTGACGGCAGGCCACATGCAGTTTGACGGCCAGGACCTGCTGACCCTGTCGCCAAGGGCGCGCCGCCGCCTGAATGGCGGGCAGGTGGCCATGATCTTCCAGGAACCGATGAGCAGCCTGAACCCCTGTTTCACGGTCGGCTTCCAGATCGGGGAGACGCTGGCCCAGCATGAGGGCCTGTCGGGCAAGGCGCTGCGCCAGCGCTGCATCGCGCTGTTGGAACAGGTGGGCATCCCCGCCCCGGAGACGCGCCTGTCGGCCTTTCCGCACCAATTGTCGGGCGGGATGAGCCAGCGGGTGATGATCGCCATGGCGATTGCCTGCAACCCGCGCCTGCTGATCGCTGATGAACCGACCACGGCGCTGGATGTCACCATTCAGCGGCAGATCCTGGACCTGTTGCGCGATCTGCAACGGGAACGCGGCATGGCCATGATCCTGATCACCCATGACATGGGTGTGGTGGCCGAAAGCGCCCATCGGGTACAGGTGATGTATGCGGGCCAGGTGGTGGAGAACCGCCCGGCCGACAGCCTGTTCACCAATCCGCGCCACCCCTACACGGCGGCCCTGCTGGACGCGCTGCCCGAACGGGCCGTGGGGCGGCGGCGTCTGCCCACCATTGCCGGCACCGTGCCGGGCATCAGCGACCGGCCGGCGGGGTGCCTGTTCCAGCCGCGTTGCGGATTTGCCGACGATCGCTGCGGTACCCGCCCGCCCTTGAGGGGGGATGGAGATGGCTGGACGCGGTGCGTGCGGGTGGGGGGACAATGATGACCGAGTTTTCCCTCACCCTCCCCCCCGCTGACGCGGGCGGGCCCCTCCCTCTCCCGCAGGCGGGCGAGGGGCGATATTCGGCTCACAATGAAGTTCCGCCCCTCGCCCACAAAGGTGGGAGAGGGAGGGGCCCGTTGGCGCCCGCCAATGGGAGGGTAAGGGAGCGCCATCTCCTGGTCCGCCCCCGCCACGCCGGAGGCACCCCATGACCATCATCCTGGAAGCCCGCGACCTGAAGCGCCATTACCGGGTCAAACGCGGCCTGTTCCGCGCGTCGGCCACGGTGAAGGCGGTGGATGGCGCCAGCTTCACTGTCCATGCCGGGAAAACCCTGGCAATCGTGGGCGAAAGCGGCTGTGGCAAATCCACGTTGGCCCGCCTGCTGACAAGGATCGAAGCGCCGACGGAAGGGACCATCCATTTCGACGGGCGCGACATCACTTCTGTGCCCAAGGCGGAGGAAAAAAGCCTGCGCCGGGCCGTGCAGATGGTGTTTCAGAACCCCTATGGCTCCCTGAACCCACGGCAGAAGGTGGCGGATATCCTGGCCGAACCGCTGCTGATCAACACCGATACGCCCAAGGCCGAGCGGCGTGACCGCGCCATCGCCATGATGCAAAAGGTCGGCCTGCGCCCCGATCAGGCCGACCGCTATCCGCACATGTTCAGTGGCGGGCAGCGGCAGCGCATCGCCATTGCCCGCGCCCTGATGCTGGACCCGCGTGTGGTGGTGGCGGACGAGCCGGTGTCGGCGCTGGACATCTCCATTCAGGCGCAGGTTTTGAACCTGATGATGGATCTGCAGGACGAGTTCGGCCTCGCCTATGTCTTCATCAGCCATGATTTGTCGGTCGTCCGCCATATCGCGGATGAGGTGATGGTGATGTATCTGGGGCGGCCCGTGGAACAGGGGCCGAAGGACGCGATCTTCGCCGATCCGCGCCATCCCTATACAAGCGCCCTGCTGGCCGCGATGCCGCGTGTCCATCGCGGCGGCGGCCCCGACGTGCCGCCCCTGTCGGGTGAACTGCCCAGCCCCATGGACCCGCCCACCGGCTGCGCCTTTCATAAACGCTGCCCGCTCGCCCAGCCCCGCTGCGCCCAGGAGACGCCGGAACCGCGCGTGGCGGATGGCCGGATGGTGGCCTGCCACCTCGTGGCCTGAATCCCTCCTGACAAACCCGCTTCAAAATGATATCAAAATTATATCACTTTGAAGCGGGGAGGATGGAATGCAGGAGAACCAACAGGTCGGGGATCGACCCATCACGGTGGCGTCCGGGCTGGGCATGCTGTTGTTTGGTCTGGCGTTGGTCCTGGTCTCGCCCGTGATGATGATCATCGGGTTGAAGGGCGGAACCGGGCCTGTGTCGCTGTTCTGGCTGGTGCCGGTGGTGGCCGGCATCATCCTGATGTGCGGGCTGTTCATTGTGCAGCCGAATCAGGCCGTGGCCCTGACCCTGTTCGGTGACTACCGGGGCACGGTCGGCACGCCGGGCCTGCGCTGGGTCAACCCGTTCTTTGCCAAGCACCGCGTCTCCCTGCGGGTACGCAATTTCGAGACGGGCACCTTGAAGGTGAACGACGCCGATGGCAGCCCCATCGAGATCGGCGCCATCGTCGTCTGGCAGGTGACGGACACGGCCGAAGCCCTGTTCAATGTCGAAGATTATAAGGGCTATGTCTCGATCCAGGCCGAATCGGCCCTGCGCCTGATCGCCACCTCCTACCCCTATGACGACCATGGCGGTGGCATCCTGTCGCTGCGCGGCCATGGGGAGGAAGTGTCCGACCATTTGCAGCGCGCCATCCAGGAAAGGCTGGCAAGAGCCGGGATCAAGGTGGTGGAGGCGCGGATCAGTCACCTCGCCTATGCGCCGGAAATCGCCAGCGCCATGTTGCAGCGTCAGCAGGCCAGTGCCATCGTCGCCGCCCGTTCCAAGATCGTGGAAGGGGCCGTGGGCATGGTGGAAATGGCGCTGGATCAGTTGGCCGCCCGCTCCGTGGTACATCTGGATGATGAACGCAAGGCGCACATGGTGTCGAACCTGCTGGTCGTGCTCTGCGGCGACCGGGCAACGCAGCCGGTGGTAAATGCGGGCTCGCTGTACTGATCGTCCCTGGCGCCAAGCCGCGGGTGCGGCGCCGGCGCTTGAGGAACTGAAGAACCAGAGGACAGGTCTTGGCGGAGAAGAAGGCATATCCCCTGCGCATCGGCGCAGACGTGCTGGAGGCCATGCAGCGCTGGGCCGATGACGATCTGCGCAGCCTGAACGCCCAGATCGAATATGTGCTGCGCGCACAGTTACGTCAGGCCGGCCGCCTGAAACCGCCAGCCCCGACGCTGGCGGTGGAGGAAAAGGAATAGGGGGGCGGACCGGTATCTGCCGGCCCGCCCCCCTATCCATCATCGCGACCGCATTACGCCGCGATGATGGTTTTCACGAACCGGTCAACCTCAGTATTCAGCACGACGGACTGGCGCGTCACGTCCGACGCCGTGCCATGCACCGTGGCCGCAGCCCCACCGGTATTGGCGGCCGCCTGGCTGACGCCCTGGACCGCGTCGCAGACGGCCTGGGTGCCATTGGCGACATCCTGGACGGTGCGGGCGATCTCGTTCGTGCTGGCCTGCTGTTCCTCGATGGCGGCGGCCAGGGCCGTGGTGATTTCCCCGATCTTGTCGATCGTGTTGGCGATGCGGGCGATGGCGGTCACGGCGGCGCTTGTCTCCCGCTGGATGCTGGCCACCTGGGAGGTGATGTCCTCCGTCGCCTTGCCCGTCTGCATGGCCAGCGCCTTCACCTCCGACGCAACAACGGCAAAGCCCTTGCCCGCCTCTCCCGCCCGCGCCGCCTCAATGGTGGCGTTGAGCGCGAGAAGGTTGGTCTGCGCGGCGATGCCCTGGATCAGGCCCACGACCTCGGAGATACGACCGGCGGCACCCTGCAGCCCATCCATGGTGCGGCTGGTTTCACCGGCATCCTCCACGGCGGCGCGGGCGACATTGTTGGCTTCCACCACCTGGCGCGCGATCTCGGCGATGGAGGCGTTGATCTGTTCCGTCGCGGCGGCCACACTCTGCACGCCGGCTGCACTTTCATCCGAAGCGCTGGCCACTTCGGCGGCCTGGGTCGCGGCAGACTTGGCGGCACCGGTCAACCCCTCGGCGCTGTCGCGCATGTCCTGGGCAGAGCGGGCCAGGGCGGTGGACACATCACCCAGCTTGGCGGCAAAGTCGCTGGTCAGCTTCTCCAGGCGGCGCTGACGCTCCTCCTTGGCGGCCTGTTCGGCCTTCTGCGCCGCCTCCAGCCGCTTGGCCTCGGCGAGACCGCGCTTGAACACGTCCAGCGCATCGGCGATCTGACCAATTTCGTCACCCCGGCCGGTTTCCGGCACATGAGCCGACAGGTCGCCACCGGCCATCTGCCGCACCGTGCCCGTCACGGCCACCAACGGCCCCGTTACCTGGCGTGAGACCAGCCAAAGAGCGAACCCGACCGACCCCACGATACCGACGACGGCAATCGTCAACATCATCAGGCGCTCTTGCGTCGCAAAACTGTCCAGTTCACCGATGACGGTGGTGACCCGGCCCACCTGCTGCTCCGACAGGGCGACCATGGCCTTGTTGAAGGCCTGACGGTTGGCGCGGTTGGCATCATTGTCGCCATAGGTGCGGGCGGACGCGGCCCCCTCCGTCTGTCCCAGACGGACCAGTTCGCGCCGGAAGGTGACGAACTCGCGGCCCTTGGCCACGGCCTCGTCCATGGCGGCTTTCTGCGCGCCCTGGGCCAGGCCCTGATACTCGCCCAACCGTTTGTCCAGAAGGTCGAGGCTGGCCGTCATCGACTTGGCGAACTTCTCCACCTCGGCCGCGTCGCGGGACATGTAGATGCCGCGGCTGTCCATGACGACGCCATTGATCAGGCCGTTGATCTGTTCGGACAGGACGGCGCGCCTTGTATCACGCCCCATCCGTTCCACCTCACCCTGGTAGACAGACAATGCGGACAGGCCCATCACGGCCATGACGATGGCCACAACGGCCAGCATGCCCATGGCCAGATTGACCTTCATCGCAATGCGCAAATCACGGAGCTGCTTCATTCGTCCCTCCACCTGCCATACCAACAGCACCGGATCGTTTCGTCCGGAACAGAAATCATATGGCCGGGATGATGACGCTGTGCCCCGCGATTTTGTTGGGTCCAAACGGTTAGGTACGGTTAAAAGCGCCTGCACTGGGTACGTGCAAAAGGTCAGGCCGCCCTGTTCTTGCGAATGAAACGCAGGAACATGGGTACCCGACCAACATCCAGCGCCTTCTTTTCATAGCGTGTCTGCGGCCAATCTTCGGGACGTACGCGCCAGTCTTCCGCGGTTCTTGCCGTCCATTCGAAATCGGGATGGCGCCAGGTATGCTCCAGCATCCAGCGCTGCAACTGCGGATCATCCGACGCAATACGCAGTTCGGCCCCATCCTTCAGCACGCGCGACAGGCGCGGAAGATTGACCGGCCCGATGAAGCGGCGGAAGGCATGGCGGGCCTTGGGCCAGGGATCGGGGAACAGGACAAAGGCCCGTCCAACAGACGCATCGGGCAGGGCGTCCAGGATGGGGCGGGCATCGTCGGGAACGACGCGGATATTGGTCTGCCCCCCCTCCTGCACATGTTTCAGCAGGGAGGAAACGCCGTTGACGAAGGGCTCGCACCCGATGAAGCCGATATCGGGATGGCGTTCCGATTGCCAGGCCAGATGCTCCCCGCCGCCGAACCCGACCTCGAACCACAGATCACGCTTGGGTTCATCGAACAGGGTGGCGGGATCCAGACGCTCCCCTTCCGCCGGCGCCGACAATTTCATCTTCGGCAGCAGCGTTTCCATCACCTCCTGCCGATGCTTGCGCAGGGGCCGGCCGTGACGGCGGCCATAGAGAACCTTGCGGTGGGGAATGCTGTCGTCGGACATGGCGCGACTCGGATGTTCAGGAGGGGGGCGGAATGGCAAACGGCCCGCCGGAGGGCGGGCCGTTGCGGTACGGTGCCGGACGGGTTGAACCGTCCGGTAAGGGGATCAGGCGCCGAAGGCCGACTTCAGATCGGCGACCAGATCGGTCTTTTCCCAGCTAAAGCCGCCATCGGCATCCGGCTCGCGGCCGAAATGGCCATAGGCGGCGGTGCGCGCATAGATGGCGCGGTTCAGCTTCAGATGCTCACGGATGCCGCGCGGCGACAGGTTCATCAACTGGCGCAGCACGTCGGACAGCTTGTCCTCATCCACGCGGCCGGTGCCAGCCGTGTCGATATAGACCGACAGCGGGTGCGACACGCCGATGGCGTAGCTGAGCTGGATCGTGCACTTGTCGGCCAGACCGGCGGCAACGACGTTCTTGGCCAGATAGCGGGCGGCATAGGCGGCCGAACGGTCAACCTTCGTCGGGTCCTTGCCGGAGAAGGCGCCGCCGCCATGCGGGGCGGCACCGCCATAGGTGTCCACGATGATCTTGCGGCCGGTCAGGCCGGCATCACCATCGGGACCGCCGATGACGAAACGGCCCGTCGGGTTCACATAGAAGGCCTCTTCCGGGCACATCCAGCCTTCGGGCAGGATGGAGAGAACATGCTTGCGCGCCGTCTCGCGGATCTCTTCCTGCGCGACGCTCTCGCTATGCTGAGTCGACAGCACGACGGAGGTGGCGCCAACGGGCTTGCCGTCGCGGTACTGAAGGGAGAACTGGCTCTTGGCATCGGGGCCGAGCCAGGGGGTGGCGCCCGAATGGCGCACGTCCGCCAGGCTCTTTAACAGCATGTGGCTGTAATAGATCGGGGCCGGCATCAGGGCCGGCGTCTCGGTGCAGGCGTAACCGAACATGATGCCCTGGTCACCGGCGCCTTCATCCTTGTTCCCCGCGGCGTCGACGCCGACGGCGATGTCGGCGGACTGCGCATGCAGGAACACCGAAACCTCGGCATTCTTCCAGTGGAAGCCATCCTGCTCGTAGCCGATATCCTTGACGGCGGCGCGGGCCACATCTTCCACCTGGGCCAGCAGACCCTCGGGACCACGAACCTCGCCGGCGATCACGATACGATTGGTCGTCGCCAGGGTTTCACAGGCGACGCGCGCATAGGGATCCTGGGCCAGATAGAGATCGACGACGGCGTCGGAGATGCGGTCGCAAACCTTGTCCGGATGACCTTCGGACACGGACTCGGACGTGAAGACGTAGTTCGATTTGGCCACTTGGATCGCCTCGGCTAAACAGTTGTACGGTGTGAAAAACAAAACACGCCGCCCCGGTTTCACGGGCGCAGCGTGTTTGTCGCAATCTTTTCCAGCATGGTCAAGCGCTGCGGATGCAAAAAAAGGCCTATGAATGGCTGTAATCCGCCAACCGCCGGGCTGCCTGTACCGTCAGACGCCGACCGGGGCCTTAACCGCACGCCATCACGGCGCGTCGGCGGGTCCGGCCACGGCCTTGGTCAACTCGAAGATGCGCTTGCGCACGGCCGGATCGGTGATGCGGTAATAGGCTCGCACCAGTTCCAACGTCTCCCGCTTGGCCATCGGGTCGGGTTCGCCCGCTTCCGGCATGGGGGTGGGGGCGGGGTTCGGCGTGCCGTCGGGATAGGGCATGTCATCGAAGAAGAACGACACGGGCACATCCAGCACCCGGCTCAGGTCGAACAGGCGGGAGGCGCCGATACGGTTCGCCCCACGCTCATACTTCTGGACCTGCTGGAAGGTAAGGCCAATCGCCTCGCCCAGCTTCTCCTGGCTCATGCCCAGCAACGTGCGGCGCAGGCGCACACGCGTACCGACATGAACATCGATCGGATTCGGCTTGCCCAACTTAGGGCGGCCGCCACCACGACGGCCACGGGTTTCGGTTTGCATGCGGACAACCTCCAGATTGGCGTTAGCCCGATCCTGCGACATACGTTTGCATGTCGTCAAGCAATTAACCTATATTCCTTGGTATGGTGGCGTATCTATTTGCACCCGTCGAAGGATATGACACAACGACGTTATCATTGGCCCAGTAAGCGGCGCTTACGCACGCCCTGCACGCCACCCCCACCCTGCCACGGCGACCAACAGGCCAAGCCAGAGCAACGCGGGAACTAGATCACCATAGTCTGCATACAATGGCACGAAAATGGCGCGTTGCGGTAGTGAAATATCCAGATTTCCGCTATCCCCGAGACGTAGAGCACCCCGGACACGCCCGTAAGCGTCGATGACGCCCGAAATGCCGGTGTTGGCCGCGCGCACCAGCGGCACCCCCTCCTCCACCGCGCGCACAATGGTAATGGCAAAGTGCTGGTGTGGACCGGCCGTCTGCCCATACCAGGCATCGTTGGTCAGGTTGAGCAGCCAATGCGGCCGTTCCGCCCCACGTGGCATGACGGCACCCGGAAAAATCACCTCGTAGCAGATCAGCGGGCTGGCCGGTGGTGCCCCCGGCACGGATACGCTGCGGGCACCGGGTCCGGCGGAAAAATCCGCCCCCGCCGCCACCGCCTTGACCCCCGTGGGCAGCAGGGACCGCAAGGGCAGATATTCCCCGAACGGTACCAGATGGAACTTGTCAAAACTGGCCGCCACCTGCCCGCCCTGGGTCAGGGCAAACAGGCTGTTGAAGTAAATGAAATTGCCCTGCGGGTCGGTGGCCAGCCGGTTGGCCCCCGTGATCAGGGCACCGCCGGGCGGGGCAATCTGGGTCAGCAGCCGGGTCAGGGGCAACTGATCTGGATTGGCACTGTCGGAAGACAGGAAGTAGGGCACGGCCGTTTCCGGCCAGATCACATGGGTGACACGATCCCACCCTTCCGCCCCCGACAGGTCGATCAGACGGCGAAGATTGCCGATCTTCGCCTCTTCTTTCCATTTCAACTCCTGGGGGATGTTGGGCTGCACGATGCGCAGGGTCACCCCCGGCACATCGCCCAACCCCTGGCCCGCCATGCGCCAGCCACCCCAGCCGGCCACCAGCGCCAGAACAGCCAATCCGGCCAGCGCCGGCCGCCAGGACGGTCGCGGCCCCGCCAGCGCCGCCGGCAGCAGCGCCACCAGCACCGTCAGCAGCGACAGGCCGTAAATCCCGGCCACGGAAGCGAATTGCAGGACTGGCAGAACCGGCGTCCAGCCATAGCCGATCAGGTTCCAGGGAAAGCCGGTGAACAGGTGTCCGCGCGCATATTCAACCGCCACCCAGGCCAGCGCCAGGGCCACCGCCTCCGCCCAGCCCGTCAGGCCGAAGCGCCGCCGGGCCCAGCCATAGGCCGCCGTGCCCGCGCCCAGGAACAGGCCCAACAGGGCCGGCAATCCCAGCAGCGCGAAGGGCAGCATGAACCAGAACCGGCCGATATCGGTGAACAGGGCAGCGCTGATCCAATACAGACCGGGCACATGGTGCCCCACCGCGAAGGCGAAGCCGATGGCGAAGTCTGTCCGGCCCCGGTCGGACCCACGCAACAGCCAAGCCAGCACAGGAAAGGCGATCCAGAGCAACGGCAGGGCATGGGCCGGCGGCAGGGCCAAGGTCGCCCCCGCCCCCGCCACGGCCGCCAACCCCAGCCTTTTCCACCCCCGCGCCTCGATGAACCGGCCAGCCAGAAGGGCGAGACGGGGCGAAACGGCGGTATGGCTCATGAAGCAGGGTCCAGGCAGGAGAAGGTGGGCAGGATGCACACTCCGTATCACGCGCAAGGCAACTGCCCCGACGGCGCAATGGTCATGAACCATCGCCGTCAGGACGAGTTTTTACGTGATCCGGCTTGCGACGAACGGTTACCCAACCGCCCGCTGCGGCTCGTCCGCATCATCACCGCTGTTCATGACCAGATTATGGACACGCAGCGTCTTGATACGCCTGGGATCAGCGTCCAGGATTTCAAAGGCCAGACCGCTCGGGTGTTTCAGAACCTCGCCCGGCGACGGCACGCGGCCCGCCATGGCAAAGACCAGGCCCCCCAGCGTGTCCACTTCTTCCAGTTCGTCGGCGTCGAAATAATTGCCCAGTTGGGCCTCGAACTCCTCGACCGGGATGCGGGCATCGACATCGACGGTGCCATCGGCGCGGGGGGCCAGGGCGCTGGCCGCCGCATCGTCATGCTCGTCCTCGATCTCACCCACGATCTCCTCCACCAGATCCTCGATGGAGACCAGACCGTCGATGCCGCCGAACTCATCCACCACCAGCGCCAGATGCTGGCGCTTCTGCCGCATCTTCAGCAGCAGGTCCAGGACGGGCATGGAGGGGGCGACGATCATCACCTCCCGCGTGATGGCCTGCATGTCGAAGGTGCGGGCGCCGGCCACACAGGCCAGGACGTCCTTGATATGGACCATGCCGACCACGTCATCCAGCTCTTCCCGATAGACGGGCATGCGGCTGTGCGCCTCTTCGGAGAAACGCTTGATCAGGTCGGGCAGCGAGATGTCCAGGGACACGCCGACAATATCGGCGCGCGGCACCATGGCATCGGCCACGGTGCGGTGGCGCAGCTTCAGGATATTGGCGAGCAAGGCCCGCTCTCCCTCCGCCATGGAGGGTTCTTTGGGACCCGTCTCCTCGATCAGTTCCTCGATCGTGTCGCGCAGCGTATCACCGCCGCGTACCCCGAGGATTGATCGCAGCCAGCCACGCAGGTGCTGGGCGAGGGTTCCGTTTTCTTCCGCCCCGTCTTCGCGGGGCGATCGACTGTCGCTGAGGTCGGCCATCATCTTTCTGGGGTTAAGGGGACGGGTCCGGAGGTTCACCCCCCGGATCATCAGCGGCGGAGCCGCCGGGATCATCAGGCGCACGGCTTCCTTCCGGGCGCCCGGCATAGGGGTCGGCGATGCCAAGCCCCGACAGGATCTGGGTTTCCAGCCGTTCCATCTGTTCGGCCTCGGAATCCTCGATATGGTCGTAACCCAGAAGATGCAGAACGCCGTGGGTCACGAGGTGGGTCAGATGGTCGGCAAAAGGCTTGCTCTGTTCGCGCGCCTCGCGTTCCACCGTTTCAAACGCCAGAATCACATCGCCCAATATTACAGGAACCGGGTCGTCTGGCGACAGGAATTCCACATCGGCCTCGTCAACGGCCTCATCATCCTGTTCTTCGGGCTCGTCCCACTCGCCTTCCGCATCTTCGCCGCCGCCATCGGCATAGAGCGCGAAGGACAGGACGTTGGTCGGCTTGTCCTTGCCACGATAGTTTTTGTTCAGTTCCTGAACCGTATCATTATCGGCCAGCACCACCGACATCTCGACGGGTCCGACCGGCAGCCAGTCCGGGTCCTGCCCGTGCGCGGCATCCAGGGCGGATCGTGCCGCGCGCTCGCACAGCATTTCCACGTCGGCAACCGATGCTTCCCAGCGCTCATCCTCGATGGATAGCGCGATATCGACCCGATCCGGCATGTTCACGCCCCCTCGGCAGCTTTGCGGGCGCGGTCGGCCGCGTCATAGGCCCGGACGATCCGGCCCACCATCGGGTGACGCACGACATCCTGGTCCCCGAACTCCACGAAGGACACACCCTCCACCCCACGCAGGATGGTCAACGCCTCACGCAGGCCGGATTTCTGACCGGCGGGCAGGTCGATCTGGGTGACGTCGCCCGTCACCACCATGCGGCTGCCCTCGCCCAGACGGGTCAGGAACATCTTCATCTGCATGGGCGTGGTATTCTGCGCCTCGTCCAGGATGACGAAAGCATGGGCCAGCGTGCGGCCGCGCATGAAGGCCAGCGGCGCCACCTCGATCACGCCCGTCTCCAGCCGCTTGGTGACCTGATCCCCCGGCAACATGTCATGCAGCGCGTCGTAAAGCGGGCGCAGGTAGGGGTCCACCTTCTCCTTCATGTCGCCGGGCAGGAAACCCAGCCGCTCCCCAGCCTCCACGGCGGGACGCGACAGGATGATGCGCTCAATCGCCCCCTGCATCAGCAGGCTGACGGCCTGCGCCACGGCCAGATAGGTCTTGCCGGTACCGGCGGGGCCCAGCCCGAACACCAGCTCACTCTCGGCCAGCGCCTCCAGATACTTTGCCTGGGTGGCGCTGCGCGGGGTGATGGTGCGGCGCTTGGTCTTCAGCCCGGCGCGCGGGTCGGACAGTTGGGCCAGCGCATTGCCGCTGGTCTGCACGTCCGCGCTGATGGCCAGGCGAGCAGCGGCATCCACCTCCCCCGGTCCCACGGGCATGCCGGCCTTCACCCGATCCCATAGCGCCAGGATCGCCGCCCGCGCGGCCTGCGCCGATTCATCCCCGCCCGCGATGGACAGGACATTGCCGCGCGACACCAGCCGCGTGCCCGTCTGCTTTTCCAGCCGTGTCAGGAACTGGCCATGCTCCCCGAACAGCAGCGGCAGCAGGCGGTTATCGTCGAACGACAGTTCCAGGTTGGTCAAGCGTGTGCCTCCACCGCCGGGGCGGCCTGGGTAACGGTTTCACCGGTCACGACATGGCCGGACAGGCTGTTGGCAAAGGCGCCGGTGACATGCACATCCACCATCTGGCCCATCAACCGGGCCGGCGCCTGCACATAGACCGACTGCATATAGGCGCTGCGGCCCAGCAACTGCCCCTCCAGCTTGCCCACGCGGTCGAACAGCACCGACAGGGTACGGCCAATCATGGTCTGGTTGAAGGCCACCTGTTGGGCGTTCAGCAATTGCTGCACCGCCTGCAACCGCTCATCCTTCACCTTCTCGTCCACCTGCCTGCCTTCCAGGCCGGCGGCCGGCGTGCCGGGACGGGCGGAATATTTGAAGCTGTAGGCCTGGGCAAAGCCGATATCATTGATCAGGCGCAGCGTATCGGCAAAGTCCTGGTCCGTTTCACCGGGAAAACCCGTGATGAAATCGGACGACAGGGCCAGATCGGGCTGGCGGGTGCGCAGCCGGTCGATCAGGCGACGGTAATCATCGCCCGTGTGCTTGCGGTTCATGGCGGCCAGGATACGGTCGCTGCCCGACTGTACCGGCAGATGCAGGAAGGGCATCAGTTGCGGCACGGTCCCGTGCGCGTCGATCAGGTCATCATCCATGTCGCGCGGATGGCTGGTGGTATAACGGATACGCTCCAGCCCGTCGATTTCCGCCAGGGCGCGGATCAGCCGACCCAGGCCCCAGACGCTGCCGTCCGCCGCCTCGCCATGGAAGGCGTTCACATTCTGGCCCAGCAGGGTGATCTCCCGCACGCCATGCGACACCAGCCGCCGGGCCTCGTTCAGCACCTGGCCCACCGGGCGGCTATATTCCGACCCGCGCGTATAGGGGACGACGCAGAAGGTGCAGAACTTGTCACAGCCTTCCTGCACCGACAGGAACGCCGCCGGTCCCTGCGGCTTGGCGCTCTCCTCCGGCAGCAGGTCGAACTTGCTCTCAACAGGGAAGTCGGTATTCACCACGCCGCCGGCGCCGCGCACGGCGCGCGTCACCATCTCGGGCAGTTGGTGATAGGTCTGCGGCCCGAACACCATGTCCACATGGGGCGCGCGCATCATGATCTCCGCCCCCTCCGCCTGCGCCACGCAGCCGGCCACGGCCACCACCATGCGCCCGCCCCCGGACGCCTTTTCATTCTGCAAATGCCGGATGCGCCCCAGTTCGGAATAGACCTTTTCCGATGCCTTTTCGCGGATATGGCAGGTGTTCAGGATCACCATGTCGGCGCCATCGGGCTGATCCGTCGGCTCATACCCCAGGGGTGCCAGGACATCGGCCATGCGATCGCTGTCATAGACATTCATCTGGCAGCCATAGGTCTTGATGAACAGCTTCTTCTTCAACGCCATCACCCCGAAACCGGGGCCTTTCCGCATGACAAGGGGCACGGAGGCAGGGCCAGCCGCTTAACCGGTGCAAGATAGGGATGTAGCCGCCAGAGTCAACGTCGCAGGACGGATTGACGGGGGCGATGGGGTTGCATGGGGCGGGGGCGGTGCCGTCCCCACACCCTCCCAAGCTTTGGAGACATGAACAATGCCCGGTTCCGCCCCTCGCCCACGATAGCGGGAGAGGGAGGGGCCCGCCCGCTTCAGCGGGTGGGAGGGTGAGGGAGCGACGGTTTCCCGTCCTCACTCCTCAATCGGCTGATACCGCGCCCGATAGGCCGCTTCCTCAGCCGCCATGCCCTCTTCGGCACGGCCTTCCTTGATGATGTTCAGCAGGGCGTAGAGCACTTCCTGCACGCCTTCGCCCGCTGCACCCGACATCACGAAGACGGGCTTTTTGGCCGACCGGCGCAGCTTGGTGCGTTTGAACTCGATCTCTTCCTCGGTCAGGGCGTCGACCTTGTTCAGGACGACGATCTCCTTCTTGTCGGCCAGACCGCCGCCATACATGCGCAGTTCGCGCCGGATGGTGCGATAAGCAAGCTGCACGTCTTCCTGCGTGCCGTCGATCAGGTGCAGCAGCACGCGCGTGCGTTCCACATGGCCCAGGAAACGGGTTCCCAGGCCATGGCCTTCATGCGCGCCCTCGATCAGGCCCGGAATGTCGGCGATGACGAATTCTTCCTCACCGGCCTTCACCACGCCCAGATTGGGCACCAGGGTCGTAAAGGGGTAATCGGCGATCTTGGGCCGGGCGCGGGACACGGCGGCCAGGAAGGTGCTTTTGCCGGCATTGGGCAGGCCCAACAGGCCAGCATCGGCGATCAGCTTCAGGCGCAGCCAAACCCAGCGCTCCTCCCCCGGCCAGCCGGGGCCGAAATTGCGGGGCGCACGGTTGGTGCTGGTCTTGAAATGCTCATTGCCGTAACCGCCATCCCCGCCCTTCAGCAGAACGATGCGCTGACCGGCCTCGGTCATGTCGGCGATCACCGTTTCCTGATCCTCGTCCAGCACCTGGGTGCCGACGGGCACGCGCAGCACCACATCGGCACCACGGGCACCGTTGCGGGACGAGCCCATACCATGGTCGCCCTTCTTGGCCTTGAAATGCTGCTGATAGCGGTAATCGATCAGGGTGTTCAGGCCGTCCACAGCCTCGATCACCACATCGCCGCCACGCCCACCATTGCCGCCATCGGGACCGCCGAAGGGGATGAACTTTTCGCGCCGGAACGCCACCGCACCCGGGCCGCCATCACCGCTTCGCAAATAGATCTTGCACTGATCAAGGAACTTCATGGCGGCACCGACTTTACAACAGAAACGGGAGGCACCCAGGGCGGCGACCGCCACCCCGCGACCCCATGGTCGCGCAAGCCAAGGGAGCAGATGAGCCCGCCCGGCGCCTGAGGGAACATCAAAAACTCAAAACAAATCGGGGGAACGGTTGCCCGCTCCCCCGACCCGTCACATTCCGAACATCGGCCAGGGGCCGACGACGACCTTACTCAGCCGCAGCAGCCGGCTCGTCATCGAAGCTGACTTCGTTGACGGCGACAAAGGTGCGACCCTTCAGGCCGGTCTTGAATTCGACATTGCCGTGGACCAGAGCGAACAGCGTGTGGTCCTTGCCGATGCCGACATTCTCGCCGGCATGGAACTTGGTGCCGCGCTGACGGACCAGGATGTTGCCGGCCAGAACCAGCTCACCGCCGAAGCGCTTCACGCCCAGACGGCGACCAGCGGTATCGCGACCGTTGCGGGACGAGCCGCCTGCCTTTTTATGTGCCATGGATCTAACTCCTCACTGAAGCTTCAAAAAGGCGCTCAGGCCTGGATACCGGTGATGCGCAGCACCGTCACTTCCTGACGATGGCCGTTCTTCCGGCGGTAGTTCTGGCGGCGCTTCTTCTTGAAGATGATGATCTTGTCGTTGCGGTCCTGAGCGACGACGTCAGCCGTGACGACGGCGTTGGCGATCAGGGGCGTACCGACAGTGGTGGTGCCCTCGTTGCTGACCAGCAGGACTTCGTCCAGCTTCAGGGAGGCGCCAGCCTCACCGGCCAGCTTCTCAACCCGAATGACGTCGCCGGCCGCGACCTTGTACTGCTTACCGCCGGTGCGGATGACTGCGAACATTCTAACCACCACTTCTTAAAGATCCGGGAACCCCCGCCAATGGGATGGCCCCTTCCATTCTGCCGCAAAAAGGAATACGGCAGCCAAAGAGGCTCCGTTTCCAGAGGCGGCGGAATATACCTGTCCGAGACGGGCTGTCAACCAGGAACCGACTCTTTTCCTTGAGTCTTCGCCCCCCATGCCCTGCAAGGGTGGGGTCCATCCGCCGCATGGAGTTCCTTATATATTGTATGGGCGGCATGAAAAAGGACTGTTGCATCCCGCGAACGGTTTGTGTAGGTTCCGCGCCACTTCGCCAGGGCGCCCCGGTCGACCACCGGAAATCATGCGCGGCGGGGTCATGCGGAGAGGTGGCGGAGTGGTCGAACGCGTCGGTCTCGAAAACCGAAGTACCCGCAAGGGTACCGTGGGTTCGAATCCCACCCTCTCCGCCATTTATTCCAAAAATAGTTGATATTACTGGCGCCGAAGACAGTTATCCGTCTGTTTTCGGCCAGCGATGGACCGCGCTGATATACCGGGGCCGCGCGGAGCGCCCTGAAAGCCTGCAAAGACACACCTTACCGGCAGATGCCGAAACGGGCCATGTCGAGATGGAAATGGTCGCGGTGCAGGGCGTTGTATTCCGGCCCCAGCACGGTGCGGAAGATGCCGCAGGCACCCTTGTGCGCGTCGCGCCAGAACAGGGCGCGCGGACCGGCACCATCACCTTCGGCCCAATCCCGCGCCAGCACGGTTTCGCGACCGTCCGCCAGGGTGATGGCGGCAATGTCGATGGCATTCGCGGTGGCATGCTGGCTGCGCCGTCCGCCTTCCCCGCGATCAGTGCGGACGGCCCGGCAGGCATAGGTGCCCAGGTGACGGACGGATACGGGCTTGCTGCCCAGATGGCGTTCCGCCGCTGGAATCAACACGTGCCGTTCATAGAGGACCAGCCCCGCGAGGACCGGGCAAGTGGCCGTCACCCGGCTTTGATAGCGCAGGTGCGAACGGTTCAGGGTGGCGGCACCGGAAAGGCCGCAACCCGGTTCCGGTCCGTCGCGGTCGGGCACCGGTGACACGGCCACCCCCGCCCGTTCCAGCCAGCCGAGGCAGGCCGGCGCATCATCCGCCAGCCGTGCAAGCTGCCAACTGGTGAACCAGCCCGGCGGTTCTGCCGGGTCGGGCAGTGCCCAAGGGTTCCAGCGGGCAGGAACAAGCTCCTGCAGCCGACCATAATGCCCGGCGGCATATAAACCCGCCCCGGCCGCCAACAGCAGGGGCATGATGATCCATATCCGTTTCACCCGACGCGATATGGGGGCCACCAGGCGCGGTGACCAGCACCGTCTTTGGTGGTGCCCCCCATGCACGCCTCCCCGTCACCGCCCCCTTCAAGCAAAAAGGGGCGCCCGTTTGCGAGCACCCCTTCACCCCGAAGGACAGTCCCTTACAAAATGAACTTCGACAGATCGGTGTTCTGCGACAGCCCATCCAACTGCGTCCGCACATAGGCGGCATCCACCGTGATCACCTCTCCGCTCTTCTCCGTCGCGGCGAAGCTGATTTCCTCCAGGAGGCGTTCCATCACAGTGTGCAGACGGCGGGCGCCGATATTCTCGACGGTGCGGTTGATGTCGGCCGCCAGACGTGCCAGTTCGTCGATGGCGTCATCAGTGAAGACCAGTTCCACCTCTTCCGTCTTCAACAGCGCGACATACTGCTTGATCAGGCTGCATTCCGGCTCCGTCAGGATGCGGCGGAAATCGGCCTGGGTCAGGGGCTGCAGGTTCACGCGGATGGGCAGGCGGCCCTGAAGTTCGGGCAACAGGTCGCTGGGCTTGGCGACATGGAAGGCGCCCGACGCGATGAACAGGATATGGTCGGTCTTCACCGCCCCATGCTTGGTCGACACCACCGTGCCCTCGATCAGGGGCAGCAGGTCGCGCTGCACGCCTTCGCGCGACACGTCGCCACCGCCGCGATGTTCGCTGCGGGCGCAGATCTTGTCGATCTCGTCCAGAAAGACGATGCCGTTCTGCTCCACCGAATGGATGGCTTCGGCCACCACCTTCTCATTATCGAGAAGCTTGTCGCTCTCCTCCGCCATCAGCAGGTCATAGCTTTCCGACACGCTCATCTTGCGGGTCTTGGTGCGTCCGCCGCCAAAGGCCTTGCCGAAGATATCGCCCAGATTGACCATGCCCATCTGCGCCCCCGGCATGCCGGGAACGTCAAAGGTCGGCATGCCGGGAACGGCATTGTCCGCCACCTGGATTTCGATCTCGCGTTCGTTCAGGCTGCCTTCACGCAATTGCTTGCGGAACTTGGCCCGCGTCTCCGCCGAAGCACTTTCGCCGACCAGAGCGTCCAGCACCCGTTCCTCGGCATGCAGTTCGGCCTTGGCGGCCACCTCCTGGCGCAGGCGGGTGCGGGTCATGACGATGGCGGCTTCCACCAGATCACGGATGATCTGTTCCACATCGCGGCCGACATAGCCCACTTCGGTGAACTTGGTGGCTTCCACCTTCACGAACGGCGCCTGGGCCAGCTTGGCCAGACGGCGCGCGATCTCCGTCTTGCCCACGCCGGTCGGGCCGATCATCAGGATGTTCTTGGGGTAGACCTCTTCACGCATCTGGCCCGTCAATTGCTGACGGCGCCAGCGGTTGCGCAGCGCGATGGCCACGGCGCGCTTGGCCTCGTTCTGGCCGACAATATATCGATCCAGCTCCGAAACGATCTCACGCGGGGAGAAGGCGGTCGCACTCATCACATCTTCTCCAGCGTGACGGAATGGTTGGTATAGACGCAGATGTCGGCCGCCACCTTCATGGCGCGGCGGGCAATCATTTCGGCATCGAAACTTTCAATGTCGATCAGGGCGCGGGCAGCCGCCAGGGCGTAGGAGCCGCCGGAGCCGATGCCGATGATGCCGTCCTCCGGCTCCAGCACGTCGCCATTGCCGGTGATGACCAGCGAGACATCCTTGTCCGCCACGGCCATCAGCGCCTCCAGCCGGCGCAGATAGCGGTCGGTGCGCCAATCCTTGGCCATTTCCACGGCCGCGCGGGTCAACTGGCCCGGATGCTGTTCCAGCTTGGCTTCCAGCCGTTCGAACAAGGCGAAGGCATCGGCCGTGGCACCGGCGAATCCGGCCATGACGGACCCGCCGGCCAGGCGGCGGACCTTGCGGGCATTGGACTTCATCACCGTCTGCCCCATCGACACCTGGCCATCGCCGGCGATCACCACATGGCCGCCCTTGCGGACGGACAGGATGGTGGTGCCATGCCACTGGATCGGGTCGTGGGGGTTTGGATTGCCGGTCATCAGGATCACTCAAGGATGGGGAAGAGGAAATGAAATACGTCTTGCTATGTGGGCAGGCGATCGGCGCCGTCAAGCACCGGACGGGTGGAGCGCACCCGTATTCCCGCCCCCCTCCGTCCACCGCTTGCATTCCCATGAATTCACCCCCTAGAGTACCGCCTTGTGAAGCCCGCTGTCGCCCATGTCGTTGCGATCGCCGGTGCGGCCCTGCTGGGGCTGGCCGGGATCGGTTGGATGTTGCTTCCCCTGTGGGAGGCACAATCCCCCGTGCTCGGGCTGCTGACGCTGGCCCTGTTGCTGACCATCGCGGCCATGTTCCTGCGGTTGCTGGCCTGGAGCCGGGGCAGCGAGCTGGACATGCAGGAGGCGAAGGCCGAGAGCGGGCGTCTGCTGGCGCTGCTGGACGCATCGCCCGATCCCTGGTTCGCCATGGGGGCCGGCGGCGACCTTGCGGTGGCGCCCGGATTCGGCGCGCTTCTGGGCGTGGAGCAGGTGCGGCGGCTGGATGAGGTGGAACAGGCGCTGGCCCCCAGCGACGCCGCCGCCCTGCACGGATCCTTCCGCCACCTGACCGACAGCGGCCAGCCCTTCCAGATCAATGTCCGGCTGGCCGACGGATCGAAATTCTTCCAGGCCAGCGGCCGGCGGGGCGAGGGCGCCGACGGCACCGTCCTGCATGTTCTCTGGCTGCGCGACATCACCGCCCAGGGCCAGGAACAGGTCCGCCGGCAGGAGCAGCAATGCGCCCAGGCGGCGGAACTGGACCGGGCGCGCGTGCTGCTGTCCACCCTTCCCGTTCCCCTCTGGCGGCGGGGGGCGTCGCTGGATCTGGACTGGTGCAATGCCGCCTATGCGGCCCTTCTGGACAGTACGCCCAACGATGTGCTGGAAGCCCGGCGCGAACTGCCGGGCGGCGGTCTGTTCGGCGGCCCCCGCGATCTGGCACAGCGGGTGCGGGACACGGGGGGGGCGCAAAGCGAGGAACGGTTCCTGGTCGTCGATGGCGACCGCCGGTTGTTTGAACTGACGGAAATCCCCCTGCCCCAGGGTGGCATGATCGGTCTGGCCGTGGATCGCACCCGCGAGCGCACGCTGAAGGACGAACTGACCCGCCATGTCGACGCGCATGGGGAGGTGCTTCACCAGTTGGGCTCCGCCATCGCCATCTATGGCCCTGACATGCGCATCAAGTTCCATAACCACGCCTATGCGCGGCTATGGGACATGGATACGGGCTGGCTGTCCGACGAACCGACCTATGGCGAGGTTCTGGAGGATCTGCGCGCCCGGCGCAAACTGACGGAAGAAGCGGATTTCCCGCGCTGGAAGAAGCAGCAGCTTGGTCTGTTCACCTCGCTGATCGAGCCGATGGAGGAACTGATCCATCTGCCCGACGGGCGCACCCTGCGGTCGCTGGTGGTGCCGCATCCGTTTGGCGGGCTGATGTTCGTGGCCGAGGATG
>NZ_JAGOGJ010000054.1 GCF_017996735.1 Niveispirillum sp. | reverse complement strand
CATCCTGGCTGGCCAGTTGCCGGTAATGCGCTTCCAGCCGCGTGCGCTCGGCCACTTCGTCCCGCAGGCGGCGGTTCAGCAGGCGGAAACGGGCCGTCACCAGCCCGATGGCCAGTGTCAGGACGGCCAGAACCGCCAGCGCGATATAGAACCAGCTCAGGTCCGGCTTCTGATCAGGGGTATAGAGGAAGCCCGACAGGTCGACATCGCGGGGCATCAGGCCGGCCGCCGCGAATCCTTCCGCGATATGGCGCCAGCGGCCGGCATGCATATAGCCCACCTCCACCATGTCGGCCATCATCAGCCGTGCCATCTCCTCCGCCTCGAAGGTCAGGCGGGTACGCTCCAGGCCGGGCGCGTAATCACGGCGGATCAGATCGATGGCCGCGGCTGGATCGATCAGGGCGTCGCGCCAGCCGCGCAGGCTGGCCTTGCGGAACGCCTCCACCACCGACGGCGCCTCCCGCACCATGCGCTCCGATGTGAAGATGGTGTCGCCATAGAAATCGATGCCGGCGGCGCGCGGTGAAAAGACCTGGTAAGGGATGCCGGCGACCCGCAGGTCATAGGGCTCGCTGGTTGTATAGGCCGTGATGGCGTCAACATCGCCCTTGACCAGCGCCTCGACCGAACCGCTATGCGGCAGCACGGTCAGCATCCCGACCGGCACCCGTTCCACCGCCAGATAGGCCAGCAGCTCCTCCGCATGGGTTTCAAGCATCAGACGGTGGCCCGGCAGGGCGTGGACATGCGGCGGTCCGGTATCGGTGCGGGTCAGCAACACGAAGGGCGAATGCTGCATCAGAACGGCCATGGCTACTACCGGGCGTCCCTTCACCCGCTCCACCAGCAGCCCGGCGGAGCCGACGCCGAACTCCGCCTCGCCCCCGGTCACCCGGTCGGCGGCATCGATGGTCGGCCCGCCCTCGATGATGCTGACATCCAGCCCGGCCTCGCGATAATACCCGCGCTCCAGCGCCAGATAGAAGCCGGCCCCCTGGAACTGGTGCGTCCATTTAAGCTGCAGGCGGACCGGTGTCAGCAACCCGTCACCGGCCGCCTGCCCCTTTCCGGGCAGCGTGCAGAACAGGACGCAGAAGAACAGCGTCACGGCGCGCAGGGCTTGCGTTACGAAAAAGGCACGCTGACGTATGGACATTGCCAACCGTGACGAAAATGATCGCCCGATCCTACACCAGCAAGGTGCAGTTGCCGCAGTCAAACTTGTTGCAGAACATCATTCGGTTTCCGGGTCCAGCAGCCCGGCCGGCTCCGCCTTCTCCGGGTCGGGAAGGCCCATCACATCCGTTCCCCAGTCGGCGACCAGCATGCCGCGCCGTTCCTCCAGATCCTTGATCTTGGACTGGCTGCGCAGGCTCATCACGGCCGCCACGATCTGCGGGATCAGGAAATACATCAGCCATCCGATGGCCGCCGCGCCAAACATGATCAGCCAGGTGCCGGGGTCCGCCAGCATGCGCAGCGTCACCGACATTTCGTGCCCGTTCTGCCAGAGACGGACGATGAAGGGCGCCACGCCGCACAGATTCATGGCCCCCACCGTCAGCGCCGCGGACTTTTCCGGATCACGGTCGATGAGATAGGCGACAAAGGTGGGGGCAAGGCCGGCCAGGACCAGCACGCTGGTCGGCATCATCATCAGCCCGGCCGGTGCCAGCAGCAACAAAAGCAGCAGGGCGCTGCCGCCGCCCCCGCGCCGCCGTGGCGGCCGTTTGCCCAGCGACGCGCTCATGCCAGCCTCAGCATATAGAGGACGGTGCCGATCATGGTCATGCCCGCCACGATGGAGGTGACGACGGCGGCCACCTGTCGCCCCGCGCCCTCGGCCATGCCGTTCTTGTCCTCTGCCGCGACGCGCAATTTCTCGATCTGCCGCGTCAGGCTTTCATATTGGCGCATGGCGGCCAGGAACCCCTTGTCATCGGCCCGGATGGCATCGACATTGTCGACGATGCGGACAATGGCATCCAGCACCCCGTCGCGGGCCACCTGCGCCACTTCTGCCTTCATGCGGTCCCGCGTCTCCCGGTTCTTAAACCGCTTGAACACCGGGTCCATCAGGGCCACCAGCCAGTTGCACAGATTGGGCACGCGGGCCGGGCCGAACCGGTTCTGCACGTCGGCCAGCACGGTGATCATGGCAATCATCCGGCGCGCGGGGTCGTGCGGGTTGGACAGCGGCACCAGCAGCCGGTCGTTCAGCTTCTTATGGTGGGTGGTGATATAGCCCAGCACATGCCTGTCCACCGGGTCGCGGCCCCGGTTCGGTTTGGTTGCGATCTGGTCCAGCGCCGTCAGCAGCTCGGCCGGCGACAGGACGTAATGATCGCGCAGTTGCGGCGACAGGCAGGGGCAGGCCGGGCACAGTTCATAGACGATGCGTTCCAGCCCGAACCCCATGCCGACATGTTCCAGCAGCGCCCGATAGCCGTCATAGGCCTGGACCATGGGCACATATTCGGGCCGGAATTCGATCTGACAATTCACCCAGAAATGCGGGAACTGGGCCAGCACGAATTCGGCGAAGGGCTGGACCCCGCTATTCTGCCACACCGCTTCGGCCAGTGCCGGGCCCAGCCCGTCCGGCAGGATGGAGATGCCGCGATACCGGATGGGGGCGGGCGGGTCCAGGGCGATGGAGACCCGGGTGACCAGCTTGTCCTCCTGGCTGGCCCCGCGCCCGCCGGCCCCGGCCGAGGAGATGGCGGCCTGCATGGCTTCGGCCCGTGCCTCGTCGCCCACCGAGCGGCGCACCCATTTTTCCACGTCCCCCCGTTCGATAAGGGCGGCGGCGGCGGCGCTATGCTTGGTCAGCGACCGGGCAAGCGCCCGGCAATGCATCAGGTCCTCCCCCTGGAACTCGAACGGGCGGGCACCGCGCCGGGGCACCTGTGGCTGCTTGGGCGACATGCGGCGGCCCTGCAGCCACAGATCCAGGTCCGATACCGACCAGCGCTGCCGGGGGTCGTCGATCATCAGGCCGCGCAGCGGCTCCACCAGACTCTGCGGCAGCCGGAACTGGCTGGTCAGGGCGGGATAGGTGCCCTTGTCCATCTTCAGTTTCAGGATGCTCTCGTCATCCAGGTCGGCCAGCGGGTTGCGTCCCAGATGCAGCATCAGCAAGGTGATGCCCAGCGCATAAAGATCGTCGCCGATGGTGCCCGGTCCGCGCCCCGCCGGCTGTGCCATGCCCCGCTCGATCGTTTCCAGCAGCAAGGGCTGGCCATAGCCGGCGGGGGTGGACAGGCAGTCCCCGACACACAGGACGGGAGAGGCCGGGTCCTTGTGGAACAGGTTGGTGGGGCGCATGGCGCCACAGGTCATGCCCCGCGCATTCATCTCCCGGAGCGCAAACAGCAGGGTGGGGATGACGGAACGACTGATCTGGTCATCGGGCAGCGGGTCGCGTGTTTCCGTCAGGTCCTGCATCACCCGACGGCCGCCGGGCCGTTCATAGATCAGGACGAAACGCTTCTTGCCTTCCGGCGACCAGTCCACGGTGCCCCAATCCAGCAGGCGCAGCACGGCCGGATTCTCGATGGCGCGATAGGGGGCCATCATCTCGATCCGGGCGGGCACGGGCCGGTCGGTGACGATGGCGAAGGCTTCGGTCTTGCGATCACGCGTCAGCCGCGCGGCGAAGGCCGGTCCGCCGGCCGAATCCAGGGCCGGCATGGGCGTGCCGGGCATGATCTCGCACCGGCCGCCCAGATCGACGGGCATTGCCGGCACCGCGGCAGCGGGGAGCCGGCGCGGTGGTGCAACGACTGGGTTCTCGTCGGGATCGGCGCTGCTGGCCATGACGGGGGCGGCCTCGCTCTGCGGTCGGGATGGCTGGGAAACGGTTGGCGCGCGCGATCATCGCAAACCATGTGCGATTGCACAATGCCAGCCAAAAGAGGCGGTTGTCGCCCAGCCTTTTTGCAGAGATGGATATACCCACCAGTGTCATATCATCGGTCAATATTCTTGACCGATGGTCTTCGCGCCGACCAGCGCGGCGTCAGTGACTGTGGCGCAGTTCCATGATCTGGCTGGCGCTCAGCGGGCGGTAATAGAAATAGCCCTGACCATAGTCGCAACCCGCATCGGCCAGCGCCACCAGTTGCTGGAGATGCTCGATCCCCTCCACCACCGTTTCCATGCCCAGCCGGCGCGCCAGCGCCACGATGAAATGCACCACCGCCAACTGACGGTCATTCTCCACGACATCGTCGACGAAGCTCTTGTCGATCTTCAGCGTCGTTGCCGGGCAATTGACCAGCAGGGACAGGGCGGAATGTTCCCGCCCGAAATCATCGACGGCGATTCCAAAGCCGGCGCCGGCGATCTCGCGCACCTGCGCCATGACCTCGGCATTGCTCAGCAGGCCCTCGGTGATCTCTATTTCCAGCTTGTCATGGCGAAGCCCCAGGCGCCGGCATTCCTCTGTCATGATGTCCAGTACGGTGGGGCCCTGCATCTGCGCTCCCAGTTGCAGGGGGGAGACATTGATGGACATCCGGATATCCTGTCCCCCCTGGCGCCAGGCGCATTTCTGGTGCAGCGCTTCCCGCAGCAGCCATTCGCCGATGGGCAGGATGGCGCGTGTCCGTTCGGCCAGGGGGATGAATTCCGCCGGTGAAACGGCCCCCAGTTCCGGATGGTGCCAGCGCAGCAGCGCCTCCACCCCGATGACCTTTCCGGCCCGGATATCGATCTTGGGCTGATACACCAGCGACAGGCCGGCTCCGTTGCGCGCGAACCACAACCCGTCCTCGATGGATCGCTGCCGGGCCAGGCGCTGGCGCATGCCGTCTGCGTACCAGCCGATCTGACGCTGCGCCCGCTGGGCGTCCTGCCGTGCCGACCGGGCCGCGATGATCAACATGTCCATGTTGTAGCCGGCGTCGTTGAAGGTCGCCACCCCGCAGGACAGGGACAGGTGGCAGGTGGTCCCGTCGATATGCAAGGGAGCCTCAAGGGCGCGGATCGTATCCTCAATCCCGGCCTGTCCGTCGGGCAGCAGTGCCGCGAAACGTTCGCTGTCGAACCGGGCCAGCAAAGCCTCCCGGCCGAACACAATCTCCATCCGGCGGCGCATCGCGGACAGGAGCACCAGCGATGCGTCATATCCCAGGCGAGAGATCAGGCCGTCATATTCAGAAAGTTCCAGATAGATCAGGATTGCCTGCCGGTCGCGCGCCGCCATCAGCCGCAGGATCTGGTTTCCCCGTGTCACAAAGCCGTGCTTGTTGTACAGACCCGTCAACGGATCATGCATCAACTGCGGGGGGCTGTAGGCGCAGCCGCATTCGGCTGCTGCTGCTGCGGCTGTGGGCTGGACGGGAAGGGACACCGGGTATTCCATGGGGCAGCACCATATCGATGAGAACATAGATATTAGTATGTCTTTCGTATTAATCCATTTGTCCGAAGGTTCAGGTTTCCAATATTCTTGTTTGGCGTCCTAAACACACGTTTGTATGCTGCCTCAGCCCCGCCGCCGCGGTCAGTGCGGTGTCCGCAAGCCGTGGATACGGTCCGCGCACATGGGGCGGTAATAGAAATAGCCCTGGCCATAATCACAGCCGGCACTGGCCACCGCCACCAACTGCCGGATATGCTCGACCCCTTCAACGACGGTGCGCATGCCCAGGTCGTGCGCCAGTTCGGTGATGAAGCGGATGATGGCCGCCTGGCGCGGATTGCGCAGGATGTTGTCGACGAAGCCCTTGTCGATCTTCAAGGTGCGGGCCGGGCTGTCGACCAGCAGGGACAGGGCCGAATGGTCGCGGCCGAAATCATCGATGGCGATGCCGAAACCCGCATTCGCCAGCCGGCGAACCTGCGCCATGGCGCTTTCGTCGGTCAGCAATCCCTCGGTGATCTCCAGTTCGATCTTCGACCGGTCCAGGTCCAGCCGGTCGCACTCGTCCGCGAGGATGTCCAGAACCGGGGTGCCACTGGCTTCCGGCGCCAATTGGGCGGGCGAGATGTTGATGGCGACGGACAGGTCCAGCCCCTGCCGGCGCCATTGCGACTGCTGGTGCAGGGATTCGCGGATCATCCATTCGCCCAGGGGGACGATGGTGCGCGTGCGCTCCGCCACCGGCACGAATTCCGTCGGCGATACATGGCCGAGTTCCGGATGGTACCAGCGCATCAGCGTTTCCACCCCGATCACGCGGCCGGAATGGATCTCCACCTTCGGCTGATAGACCAGGGAGAGGCCTTCCCCCGCCCGGCTTTCCCAGAGCCCATCCTCGATGGCGCGGCTGCGGGACAGCCGACGCCGCTGTTCGCCGGAAAAGGTGCTGACGGGGCGGCCGGCATTGATGGCGTCGCGGCGGGCGATGCGGGCCGCGATGACCAGCATGTGCATATTGTCCGCCGCCTCCGGATAGGTTGCCACGCCACAGGTTATCGACAGGTGATAGGCATTGCCGCCGATGACCACCGGCGTCTCCAGCACCCTTTGCAGGGCGGTGAACTCGTCCAAGGCTTCGGGCAGCAGAACGGCGAACCGCTCGCTGTCGAACCGGGCCAGCAGCGCGTCCTCCCCGAAGGCCAGTTGCAGGCGCCAGCGCATGGCCTGCAGCAGTTCCAGCGCCTCCTCATAGGACATGCGGGAGACGATGCCTTCGTAATTGTTCAGTTCGATGAAGATGACATGGGGATGCTCGCCGGCCGCCGCCATCAGTGGCAGCAGGCGGTTGCCCTCACGGATGAAGCCATGCTTGTTCAGAAGTCCGGTCAGCGGGTCGCGCTGGGCCGGCAGATGGTCCATCGAAGCGGGGGAGGGCGGGGTCGGAACCCAACCGTCATTCATCACCAGCGCATGCATCATCCACCTGCATTTCGACTTGCAATCCTTTGCATGCATCATAGGCACGCTTGAGGACCTTGTCAGATGTCCAGACGGATATGCTGCGTAATTCTTGAAAAGGTTAATTATTAACAATGTATTGGAGCTAATTATTAATGTTTCCGGCGCCGCATTGCAAAAAGAAACCAGGAAATCCTTATGGATTCAGCAGCTTCATCCCCATGGATGGTGTGGCATGAATAAAATACCCGGAACCGGAAACGGTCCCGTCCCGACGGGGCGGGTTCAGGCGGAAGCCGCGCCGGTGGGTGGGGAGGTCATTGAGGGGGCGCTGAACTATTCCGCCGCCAGCCGCCCGGCCCTGTCCTGCGCATAGTCGCGCAGCACGCAGATCAACCGCGTCAGATCCTCGCGCAGTTCCTGGAAGCCGGCATGGGGTTCCAGCGTCTCCTCGTTCATGTAGAGGCGGCGGTCGATTTCGAGCTGCAGGGAATGGCGGCCACGGGCCGGGTTGGAATAGCGCCGGACCAGTTCCACGCCCTTGTACGGGTCGTTCAGCCGGACATTGTAGCCCATGGCGCGCAACGTCTCGACCACCAGCCGGGTGAAGCCGCGTTCCGCCGTGGAACCATCGCGGTCGCCGACGACAAAATCGGGCGATTGCCGGTCGGGTCCGATCACGAAGGACGGCATCGAATGGCAATTGATGTGATAGACGGCCCCGAAACGGGCATGCAGCCCGTCGATGGTTTCGGCCAGCAATTCATGATAAGGGCGCCAGTAATTCTCGATCCGGTCCTGCACCACCAACACCGGCAATCGGCCATCATACATGGGGATGCCTGGACGGCAGAGATGGCGCACCAGACCCATGCCGGCCACGCTTTTCGGTGACGGGTTGACCGGCGTCGGCCAGACACCGTCCAGCATGGCCGGATCGATATCGTCGGGCGCCCGGTTGACATCGATATAGGATCGCGGGAACAGGGCGCAGAGCAGGGTGGCGCCCAGGTCCGGGACCATGCCGAACAACTCGTCGACATGCGTGTCCTCCGCCTGGCGCAGCAGGGGGAAGGGACAGGTGAAATCGAAATCGGCAGGGTAACGGGTGCCGCTGTGCGGGCTATCGAACAGCAAAGGGACCGCGGGTCCGACCGGATCATGCCGGACGACCACATCATCGATCACCAAACTCATTCAACCCGTCCCCGGCTCCGGAATGTCGTGATGAACATGCTGCGGCAATGAAACCGCTCTTTCATCGAAGTGACTTGGAACCTATACCTTGGCACCGGGGCCGGCGTCGAGAGTTCAGAAGGCATGCCTGCCTTTGCGGGGGCCGGTGCAGCCCATCCCGAGGACGGTGGGACGGAGGAGGGGGGCGTGGCACGTATCGAGCCGTTGACCAACGTTGATCTGTGGCCGCCCGACCTGTCGGCCTGGGCATCGGGCAATGGCGGTCCATCCTTTGTCCACCGGTTCGACAGCAGCGTGCCGGGGCCGCATGTGGTGGTCAATGCCCTGATGCATGGCAATGAATATTCCGGTGCCATCGCGGCCGCCACCATGCTGGCCGCCGGCATCCGTCCCTGGCGCGGTATCCTGTCCTTCTCCTTCGCCAATATCGAGGCGTTCGGCCAGTTCGATCCCGGCTTTCCCGTCATGTCACGCTATGTGGACGAGGATATGAACAGGGTCTGGTCGCCCCAGTCCCTGGCGGCCGGCGTGGCGAGCGTGGAGCGGCAGCGGGCGCGGGAACTCTGGCCCCTGTTCGCCACGGCCGACAGGGTTCTGGACCTGCATTCGATGCAGCATGACCGTATCCCGCTGATGCTGTGCGGCCGGTCCGGACGCGGGCGGGACTTTGCGCGGCGCGTCGGTCTGCCCGGCATCATCGTTGCCGATGGGGGGCATGCGGGTGGCAGCCGGCTGATCGACCATCCCCGCTTTACGGAGGGGGCCGAAGGTCCGGTCGCCCTGCTGGCCGAATGCGGACAGCATTGGGACCCGGCCAGCGCCGTCACCGCCCTTTCCGTCACAGCGCGGTTCCTGCTGGCCGCCGGCATCGTCGATGCGGCTGCGCTCAGCCCATGGCTGCCATCCGACGATCCGCCGCCGCCACGGCTTGTGGAGGTCACGGAAACCGTTACGGTGGGGACCGAGCGTTTCCGGTTCCTGAAGGAATACCAGGGCATGGATGTCATCCCCACCGCCGGCACGGTCTTCGCCATGGATGGCGAGGTCCCGGTTCACACGCCCCATGATGATTGCGTTCTGATCATGCCGTCGCGCAGCCAGGCCGAACGCGGGCACACGGCCGTGCGGCTGGGGCGGTTCGTGGCATGATGGTGCCGCCGACCGGTCTGCAACCCGAGCCGGCACCCAACCCCCGCCGCCGCCGTTTCGACTGGCCGGCCTTTGCCACCGCCATGGTTTTGGGAACGGCGGGCGGATTTGTCTGTTTCAGACTGCATGTGCCGCTGGCCTTCATGATCGGCGCCATGGTGGCGACGACGGTCGCGGCGCTGGGCGGTGTGCGCACCATGGTGCCGCAGCGGCTGCGCGACGGGCTGGTCATCGTGCTGGGCATCATGCTGGGCAGTTCCTTCACGCCGGCCCTGCTGGGCCATCTGGGTGAATGGTCGGTCAGCCTGATCTTCATGGCCGTCTATATCGCCGTCGCGGCCGGTCTGGGCACGCTGTATCTCCGCCGCTTCGCCCGATACGAGCCGCCCACCGCCTATTTCACGGCCATGCCGGGCGGCTTCACGGAAATGGTGATGATGGGCGGCGCGATGGGCGGGGATGACCGCTCCATCGCCCTGGGCCACAGCCTGCGTATCATGCTGGTGGTCATGACCGTGCCCTTCGCGTTTCAGGCGCTGCCCGGATATGATCCGGCGGGCCGGGACTGGAGCCTGCATGGGCTGGGCCCCTATCCCTGGGAACTGGACCTGATCGATTACGTGGTGATCGCCGCCTGTTTTGTGGGCGCCCCGGTGGCGCAAAGGCTGGGCATACCGGCGGGCATCCTGGTGGGACCGATGCTGCTGTCGGCGGCTTTGCATCTCACCGGCGTCACCGCGGTAAAGCCGCCGGGTCTGCTGGTGGCGGCGGCGCAGGTGGTGATCGGTGCCTCCATCGGCGGCCGGTTCCAGCGTGTCCCCCTGATGCGCATTGCCCGCACGGCTGGGGTGGCGGCGGGGCTGACCCTGCTGCTGCTGGTGGTGACGCTGGTGCTGTCGCTGGCCGTGCATCTGCTGACGGGGCTCAGCCTGGCGGGCCTGATCCTGGCATTCGCGCCGGGCGGCTTGGCGGAGATGAGCCTGGTTGCCCTGGCCCTGCACGTGGACGCGGCCTTTGTCGCCACGCACCATATCGTGCGTATTGTCCTGATCATCCTGTTCGCCCCCGCCGCCTATCACCTGTGGCGGCGATGGGTGGGGCGGAAAGAGGCGCCCGGCGCATGAGGGCGCCTGAAGTCGCCGTTGATCGGTCACGAGCAAGGCGAATTGCAGGCCGGCGACCGCCGGCCCGGCGCATGAGGGCGCCTGAAGTCTTCCTTGATAGGCTACGAGCAAGGAAGACCGGCGTCACATGAACTGTGCCTGACGCAGCAGGCCATAGAACTGGCGCAGGGCGCCGGCCTGTTCCTGGGGAGTGTTCAGTCCTTCCACGAACTTGCCGTCGAAATTGGGCTGACGCAGATGGCCGATGATCTGGTCGCGCACCATCTTGCGGGCCTTGGGGCTGGACAGCACGTCATTGGCCGCGAATTGCATGAGACGGGTGGCGCGGATACGCAGCGAGGCCGACGGGTCGTCCAGCCGTTCGATGACTTTGGAACTTGCGATATAGCTGGCCACCATTTCGTCCACCCGGTCGGCCAGCATGGTGCGGACCTCGTCCGGCAGGCCGGAATGCACGATGCTGACATACAGCGACGCCATGGCCTGCATCTTGGGCTTCAGCGGGACCTGCAGCCCCACAAGCTGGTTCACGTCGCGGTCGGTCGACAGAAGCGGCCGCAGCCGGGCCATGACGGTTTCCATCTCCCGCTGCCCGACATCGCCGCCGGCCAGTTCCGCCAGATAGATGGCCCGGTCGCGCGGGGTCGGCAGGACACCCATCACCGC
This sequence comes from Niveispirillum sp., assembly GCF_017996735.1. Classification (GTDB taxonomy): domain Bacteria; phylum Pseudomonadota; class Alphaproteobacteria; order Azospirillales; family Azospirillaceae; genus Niveispirillum. The sequence continues at coordinate 30,748 of NZ_JAGOGJ010000054.1, read as the reverse complement.
TTCGATCGACAGGCGCCGTCCCTCGCCGCCACCCTGTTCGAGAAAGCGCAGATAGCCCAGCGTCAGGGCATCCGCCATACGCGCCCCGCCGAAAAGGCCGGCCGGCGTGAGCACGCGTGTTGCCAGGGCCGCGAAGCTGGCGCGGTTGCGCTCCGGGTCACGCGCCAGCGGTGCCGTGCCGCGCAGTGACCGCAGGAACCCTTCCAGCACCACCTGCCAGGTCTGCGGGGCATGGCCGGAACCCAGCCAATTGCTCAGCACCTTGGCGATGGGCGGGGCCATTTCCCTTTCCGTCGGCTCGAACTTGCCTTCCAGCAGGTCCAGCATACGGTGCAAGGCCGTCGCCAGATCGGGCTGACGGCCCAGCAGGTCCTGGATCACTGTCGGGAAACTGCTGGCATCGGCCACCAGCGTGTCGATGATGTGGATATGGGCCGCCTTGTGCTGTGCGGCGTCGCCGGCGCATTCAAGCAGCCATTCGACCTTGCCCAGCAGATTGCGGATCTGCACCAGATCGCGGCAGAGGATGACCTTGGACAGGTAATCCGCCTCCGCGTCGTCGCCCTTGCACAGCGCCTCCACCTTTTCCAGCGCGCCGCGAAAACCTTCCTGCTTCACACTGAACCCGGCGCGCTTCTGCGCATCCTCGGCCTTGCTGCGCAGGTCGGTCAGGCTGGAATAGATCATGTCGCGGCGTTCGCGCGCATCCTGGCCCGTCACCTTGCCCTGGATGCTGGCCACGCGGCCGACGGCGGTCGGCACCAGATTTTCGAAATTGATGGCACGCTTCATCTCGGCCGCGTTGTACAGCAGCTCCGACGCGGTCAGCGCCTTGTCCTCCAGATATTGCCGCAGCAGCTTGGAAATGGTCTGCCGGCTGTCGGCCTGCAGGTAGTCGCGCGTGTCGGCACAGACGGGGCTGTCCTCCACGGGCTGCACCGTGATGGTCTTGCCCTTCTTCTCCCGCATTTCGGAGAAGATGATGGTTTCCGTGGCCGGTTTCCCCGGGACACCGGCAAAGTCGCGGATGATGCGCACGCCCTCTCGATTGGGCAGCAGCTTGTTGGCCAGCGTCCTGGCCTCTTCTTCAGTGGCCAGGCTGTCTTCGATCACCCAATGGTCCACCTTGAAGGTCTGGACCTCAAAATTCAGGCGCCGACCGATGGCACCGCCATTGCCGCCGCCCAGCAGGCTGGACACCCACATAACCCTTGCCCCCATTTTGGAGTATGCATCATCCCTTTGGGATGGGAGATACATATCACCGAACGGCTTGGTAAATAAATCCTGTATTAACCCATTTGTGGGGGTTTGCCAAAGGAAAGCAAGGGCAGACGCGGTCGTGCCGTGGCAATTACCGGGGCTTTCCCTTCTCCCAGACCGGATTGGCCGCGAACAGCGGCACCGTGGAAATCGACATCTTGGCCGACGCGTCCTTCACCTGGCGGCTGTAGACGACATAGATCAGCGTGTCGTTGGCCTTGTCATAGATGCGGCGCACCGCGATCGACTTGAACACGAGGCTCTTGCGTTCGGAGAACACCTCCTCCCCGCGCTTGGACAGGTCGATATTGCCGATCGACACGGGGCCGGTCTGGCGGCAGGCGAGGGAGGCGTTGGACGGGTCCTCGAACCAGTTTCCTTTTGACAACCGGTCCCAGACGGAACGGTCGAAATCCACGATATGGCAGGTGATGCCCTTCACCCCCGGATCGGGAAAGGCCGTGATGTCCAGTTCGTTGCCGGTCCAGTCATTGCTGAACTCTCCCACCACCTCCTGCGCGGCCGACGGCAGGGCCAGCGCCAGGGACAGAAGCAGGGCGGCAAGGGGGCGGCGCATGGCGTTACTCCGGGTTATGGATGATGATCCGCCGGCAGGCTATGCCGACCGGGCGGCGGGGGCAAGGACGGGCTGGGAACGGCACCGTGGACAAATCGGTTAATGGTTGTGGCCGCTTACTTGCGCTCGCCTTTTGTCCTTCCCACATGCGATGCTGGGGCCAAGGGTTCAAGGGGGCACGACACTATGGAACTGATGATCTTTGCCGCACTCGTCGCCGTGTTCGGCATGACGCTGGCCTTTGCCGGCATCAAGACGGTGCCGCAGGGCATGGAATATACGATCGAACGTTTCGGTCGCTATACCCACACGCTGCGTCCCGGCCTGCATTTCATCATTCCCTTCATCGACAGTATCGGCGCCAAGATGAACATGATGGAAATCGTGCTGGACGTGCCCAGCCAGGAGGTCATCACCAAGGACAATGCCATGGTGAAGGTCGACGGCGTCGTCTTCTATCAGGTGTTGGACGCCGCCAAGGCCGCCTATGAGGTCAGCCAGCTTCAGGTCGCCATCCTGAACCTGACCATGACCAATATCCGCACCGTTATGGGCTCCATGGACCTGGACGAGCTTTTGTCACAGCGCGACCGCATCAATGCTCAGCTTCTGCATGTTGTGGACGAGGCGACGCAGCCCTGGGGCATCAAGGTCACCCGCATCGAAATCCGCGATATCCAGCCGCCGCGCGATCTGGTGGACAGCATGGCCCGCCAGATGAAGGCCGAGCGCGATCGTCGCGCCCTGATCCTGGAAGCCGAGGGCGCTCGGCAATCGGCCATCCTGAAGGCTGAGGGCCAGAAGCAGGCGGCCATTCTGGAGGCGGAAGGCCGGCGCGAAGCGGCGTTCCGTGATGCCGAGGCCCGTGAGCGCGAGGCAGAAGCCGAGGCGGCCGCCACCCGCATGGTGTCCGACGCCATCGCCGGGGGCAATGTGCAGGCCATCAATTACTTCGTCGCCCAGCAATATCTGGCCACCTTCAAGGAATTCGCCTACAGCCCGAACCAGAAGGTGCTGTTCATGCCAATGGAAGCCACGGGCATCATCGGGTCGCTGGGCGGGCTGGCCGAACTGGCCAAGGATGCGTTCAAGGGGGATGGCGGCCCGGCCGTTCCGCCGCCTGCCCCCAAGCCGGGGCCGCGCAAACCGTCCACCAGCAGCATCCCGGCCGCCGGGGCCAGCAACGCCGAACAGGTGGCCGCCATCAAGGCCGCCGCCGCCCAGCCGTCGCCCTGGGGCGGTGGCAGCGACACCTGACAAACGGGGGGGAGCATGGAGGGGGTACGCGTTCTTTACTGGCATTGGTGGGGTCTGGCCCTGATCCTGGCCGCCCTGGAAATGTTCCTGCCCGGCGCCGCCTTCCTGTGGGTCGGCGGGGCGGCGGCGATTGTCGGGCTGCTGACGCTGCTGGTCGATATCGGCTTCGCCGTGCAGTTGGTGCTGTTCGGGGTTCTGGCGGTTCTGGCCTGGTTCCTGTCGCGCCTGGTCGCGCGGCGCGATCCGGGTGATGTCCATGCCGGCACGCTGAACCGGCGCGGGGAACAATATGTGGGGCAGGTCCTGACCCTGGAAGCGGCCATAGAAAACGGGTTCGGCCGGGCGCGGGTCGGCGATACGGTCTGGCGCGTGGCGGGGCCGGCCGACCTGCCGCAGGGCGCGCGTGTGCGGGTCACCGGCACGGATGGTGCCCTGTTGCGGGTGGAGGCGGCCTGACGCCCGTCAGGGGGCGAACTGTTCCTTCAGGATACGTTCCTCCAGCGCCATTTCCGGATCGAACAGCAGGGTGCAGGCGACCTTCCGGTCCTCGCTGATCTCCACCCGTGCCACGTCGCGTACTTCGGTGAAATCGGCCACGGCGCTGACCGGGCGCTTGGCCGGTTCCAGCACGTCGAACTGGATGCGGGCCGTATGCGGCAGCAGCGCCCCGCGCCAGCGGCGGGGGCGGAAGGCGCTGATCGGCGTCAGGGCCAGAATGTCGGCACCCAGCGGCAGGATGGGACCATGGGCCGACAGGTTGTAGGCCGTGCTGCCGGCCGGCGTGGAAACCAGGGCGCCGTCGCAACTCAGTTCCGACATGCGCTCCTTGCCATCCACCGTGATGCGCAGCTTGGCCGCCTGCCGCGTCTCGCGCAGCAGCGACACCTCGTTGAAGGCCAGCCCCTCGAACTCGCCGCCATCGCGTTTCGTGGCCTTCATGCGCAGCGGGTGCAGCACGACACGCTGTGCCCGCATCAGGCGGCGGGTCAGCCCATCCTCGCTATAGTCGTTCAGCAGGAAACCGACCGAGCCGCGGTTCATGCCATAGACGGGCACGCCCCGGAACAGATAGCGGTGCAGCGTTTCCAGCAGGAAGCCGTCACCGCCCAGGGCCACGACGATGCCCGCCTCCTCCGGCGGGACCCCGGCATAACGGACGGCAAGCCTGTCCCTGGCGGCGCGCGCATCCGGCGTATCGGCGGCGACGAAGGCGAGCGGCACGGGTGTCTGTGACAAGGCATTGTTCCCGGTATCAGGGCAGGCTGGCACAGTACCCCATGCCGGGGCGGCTTCTCAACCGCCGGTGACGCTCATGTGCCGGCCCACGGCGGGGCCACGGTCACGGCCGATGATGAAATCATGGCCCTTGGGCTTACGTGTGATGGCGTCGCGGATGGCGTCATGCAGAAGGGCATCGTCGGCGCTGGCCCGCAAGGGCGTGCGCAGATCGGCCGCATCCTCCTGACCCAGGCACATATACATGGTGCCGGTGCAGGTGACGCGGACACGATTGCAGGATTCGCAGAAATTATGGGACATCGGCGTGATGAAGCCCAGCCGCCGGCCCGTTTCCCGGACGGTCACATAGCGGGCGGGGCCGCCGGTGCGGTGTGTGCTGTCCATCAGGGTCCAGCGCTTTTCCAGGTCGGCCCGGACATCGCGCAGCGACAGGAACTGTTCCTCGCGCACCGCACCGCCGCCATTGCCGTCCATGTCGCCCAGCGGCATCACCTCGATCAGGGTCAGGTCGAAGCCCTTTTCCCCGCACCAGGCCAGCATGTCGTCCAGTTCCAGGTCGTTGACGCCCTTCAGCGCCACGGCATTGATCTTGACCTCCAGCCCGGCCGTGCGCGCTGCCTCCAGCCCGTCCAGCACCTGTGGCAGCCGGCCCCAGCGGGTAATGGTGGCGAACCGGTCGGCATCCAGCGTGTCCACCGACACATTGATGCGGCGGACCCCGGCGGCGCGCAGCCCGTCGGCATACTTGGCAAGCTGGCTGCCATTCGTGGTCAGCGTCAGTTCATCCAGCGCACCCGACGACACATGTCGGCCCAGCGACCGGATCAGTTCCATGATGTTGCGGCGGACCAGCGGTTCGCCACCGGTCAGGCGCAGCTTGCGCGTGCCCAGCGCCACGAAGGCGGAACAAAGCCGGTCCAGTTCCTCCAGCGACAGAATGTCCGCCTTGGGCAGGAAGGCCATATCCTCCGACATGCAATAGACGCAGCGGAAGTCGCACCGGTCCGTCACCGACACGCGCACATAGGTGATGGCGCGGCCGAACGGGTCGATCAGGGGGGCGGGGCTGGCGGGAAACATGCTCATCGTCCGCAGGATATAGCGCCTATGGCATCGGGCTCCAAGCCCGACCCGCACGAAAGATACTGCTTTCGGCCTTGTTTTGAGCAAGTTCGGCTGGAACACTGGACCGTAACGAAATCGAACCGTTCCCGACGAAACGGACCAGAGGTCATGCGGAAATTCGCCTTCATCCTGTGCCTGCTGCTGCTGATCCCCATCGCGGCGGCTGTCGCGCTGCCATTCCTGGTACCCGTGGGCGCCATCGTGGCGGAGGTGGAACGGCAGATTGAGGCGACGACGGGCCGGGCCCTGACCATCAAGGGCCGCGTGGACCTGTCCTATTTCCCCTCCATCGCCGTCACGGCCGATCAGGTGCATTTCGCCGGCGTCCGCCAGGGGGAGGACCTGCTGTCCGTCAAGCGGCTGGCCGTGCGCCTGCGCCTGATGCCGCTGCTGCGCGGCAAGGCGGAGGTGGAGAAGTTCGTGCTGACCGAACCGCTCATCGATCTGACGGTGGACAAACAGGGCAAGCCCAACTGGGACGTCTCGCTGACCGGTACACCCAGCCCGGCGGACCATGCCAGCCCCGGTTTCATCGGCGACCTGTCGCTGGCCGAGGTGGAGGTGACGGGCGGTCGCCTGCGCTACAACGACGTGCGCACCGGCATGGTGCGGGAGGCGACTGACGTCAACATCACCCTGTCGCTGCCCGACCTGGACGGCGCCATGATCATGGAGGCGTCGGCGCTTCTGAACGGCACGCCGCTGTCGCTGGATCTGGGGATCGATCCGGTCCGTCCGCTTCTGTCCGGCGGTGCGGCCGGCATGGCCCTGCGTCTGGCCGGTGCGGGTGCCGGTCTGGATGTGAAGGGGCAGGTGCAGCGCCAGGGTGACGCGCCCCTGTCCCTGTCGGGCGATCTGGCGCTGACCGTCACATCGATGGCAGACCTGATCAAGGCGGCAACGGGAGTGGAACCGTCGGACCTGCCGGTCAATGACCTGAACCTGACGGGCAAGCTGTCGGGCACGCCGGCCCGGCTGGCCCTGGCCGGCCTGTCGGCCAAGGCCGGTGACCTGACGGCCAATGGCAACCTGTCGGTGAAGCTGGACGGCGCCCGGCCCGCGCTGGGCGGCAGCCTGTCGCTGCCCCGGCTGGAACTGGACCGCTACCTGCCGGCGCCCGCCGCCCCCGATCCGGCGGCACCGGCACCGGAAGTGGGGCCGGCCGGGTGGAGCAAGGAACGTATCGACCTGTCCGCCCTGAAGACCGCCGATCTGGACCTGACCCTGCAACTGGCGGGACTGGTGCTGAAGGGCGTGGAAGCGGGGGCGACGACGCTGACCTTGAAACTGACGGATGGGCGGCTGACTGCCGGGTTGGCCGACACGGCCCTGTTCGGCGGCACCCTGGGCGGCAAGCTGACCCTGGATGCCGCGCGCCCCTCCCTGTCCCTGGCCGTGGTGGCCACTGCCAGGGGTGTGCAGGCCGAACCGCTGCTGACCCGCTTTGCCGGGTTCGACCGGCTGTCGGGCGCCACCGACGGCAGCATCGATATTCGCACCTCCGGCAGCAACCAGCAGGAACTGGTGGGTGGGCTGAACGGCACGGGGAGTGTCATGTTCCGCAACGGTGCGGTGAAGGGCGTGAACCTGGCCCAGATCGTGCGCACCGCCATCGGCCATGGCAGTGCGGAACCGCCGCAGACCGACTTCGCGGAAATGAGCGGCGCCTTCACGCTGACCGACGGCATCGCCGCGACCGAGGATTTCCACCTGCTGGCTCCGCTGTTGCGCGTGACCGGCAAGGGCAATGTCAATCTGCCGTCCAAGCGTGTCGACATGCGGCTGACGCCCAAGCTGGTCGGCAGCCTGGAAGGGCAGGGCACGACGCGTATCGATGTGGATGGCATCACGGTGCCCGTGCGGGTGCGCGGGACGTTCGACAACCTGTCCTGGACCCCCGACCTCTCCTCCTCCGTCAAGGCCGCGCTGAAAGACCCGAAAAAGGCGCAGGAACAGTTGGAGAAGCTGAAGACGAAGGAGGGGGCGAAGGGCGTGTTGAAGGGGTTGCTGGGCAAGAAGCCGTAAGGCTGGGGCGGCGTGGTGGGGGTGTTGCCCTCACCCTCCCACCGTCGTGGGCGAGGGGCGGAATTGAGACCATGCCCACCGCCGCCCCTTGCCCGCCTCCTTATTGGGTCAGGCCCTGCAGGATCTGCACGGCGTTCAGGGCGGCGCCCTTCAGCAACTGGTCACCGGCCAGGAACAGGGCGATGGAGCGGCCGGACGGGTCGCCCACATCGCGGCGGATGCGGCCGACCAGCACGTCGCCCTGGCCCGACGCTTCGTTGGGCATGGGGAAATGGTTGCCCTCGATATTCTCCACGATGCGCACGCCGGGGGCGTCACGCAGGATGGCGCGCACCTCGTCGGGGCTGACCACCTCGTCGAACTCCACCGTCACGGCCATGGAATGGGCTCGCAGCACGGGCACGCGGACGCAGGTGATGCTGATATTCAGATCGGGGCGGCGCATGATCTTGCGCGTCTCCTCGATCACCTTCTCCTCCTCGCCATTGTAACCCGTCTCCGGATTGATGGCGGCGTTGTGGGAGAACACGTTGAAGGCGTAGGGGTGCGGCAGAACGCGCGGCGCATAAGGTTCGCCGGCCAGATAGGCGGCGGTGGAGGCGCGCAGTTCCTCCATGGCGGCCGCCCCGGCGCCACTGGCAGCCTGATAGGTGGCGATGTTCAGACGGCGGATCGTGTGGCGGGCATTCAGCGGGGCCAGCGGAACCGTGGCGATGATGGCCACGCAGTTGGGATTGGCGATGATTCCGGCATCGGCCGGGATTACGTCCGCGTTCACCTCCGGCACGACCAGCGGAATGGCGGGGTCCATGCGGAAGGCCGACGAATTATCGATGACCACGGCACCGGCGGCCACGGCCTTCGGCGCGAATTCCTTCGACACGCCGCTGCCGGCGGAGAACAGGGCATAGTCGATGCCCTGGAAGCTGTCATCCGTCAGTTCCTCGATCACCAGGGTGCCGCCGGCGAAGGGCACGGCATGACCGGCCGAGCGGCGGGACGCCAGCAGCCGAACGGTGGCAAGGTTCAGACCCGACTTTTCCAGGCATTCGCGGATTTCGACGCCGACAGCACCCGTGGCGCCGACCACGGCGACGGAAATCGGACGGGAGGCGGCCTGGTTCAGGCTGTCGGGGGCAACGCGGATATTCATGATGGACCCTGTTCCTCTGTCATCTCTTGCCGGAGACAGGGTCTGGTCCACCTTTGGCCGCCCCGTCCGTTCCCGGCGGGGCTTCTGGCTTTCTGTCGAACCGCGTCAGACCGCGCGCATGACAAAAAGCCCGCCCCGCAGGGTGGTCTTTTTAGTCATGATAGTGGTGGTCTGGATGCGCTTGGACATGGGAGGACGATGCCGAGGCCCAGGCCATGTGTAAACCCGTCATCGCTGCGGGGTGTCTCTGCGTTCGCCGCATGGCCGGTTGTGTCCAGACTATCTGTTGCGGTTTTTACTGGACGGTGGGACTATATGAGTGTGAGCGGCGGTGCCTGAAGGTGCGTGTTTAAGATGTCGGTGGAACTGAACGACCCCAAGACCTTGGAAGCGATCGGGATTTTGGCGGGCGCCCTTGATGACGTCACCGGTCCTGAACGGCTGGAATGCCTGATGGCGGCCAATGCCCTGCGTCAGGTCGTGGAATCGCGTTCGGAGAATGCGCTGCAGTTTGCCCAGCAGGCTTTCGAGTCCCTGGATGAGGGTATCCGCCGCCGGGTGGAGAACGAGGCCACGACCACCGCCATCAAGGTGGTGGAGCAGGCCAAGAAGAAGCCCAACCCCCGCATGGTGCGTGCCCAGCGGCCCAAGGCCAGCGGCAGCTTCCTGGACGCGCTGAATGGTGGGCAGTTGAAGACGGAACGCAAATGGTGACGGGGCCGCCGGCCCGTCTTCATGCCATCCAAAAGCGCCCTTGAACGGGCGCTTTTTTTGCGGCATGTTTGGAACAAATCAGGTACAAACTGCGGTGGGGAGATGTCGCAATGGTCGAAACGAACAGTTTTCCCATCATCAATCTGGACAGTCTTGCGCCCACGCCCTTTCCGGAAGGCCATGGTCCGAAGGGGGCGACCGCAGAACGGTTTGGTCCCCTTATTGCGCGGATCGGCCCGATGATCGGTGCCCGCCATCTGGGTTGCTTGCTGACGGTATTGCCATCCGGAAAGGCGGCCTTTCCGTTTCACAATCATCGGGTGAACGAGGAGATGTTTCTCATCCTGGAAGGCACGGGCCGGCTTCGCCTGGGTGCGGACAACCATCCCTTGCGACCGGGCGATATCGTTTCCTGTCCGCCGGGCGATGTGTCCACGGCCCATCAGATCATCAATGATGGAGAAGTGGATCTGCGTTACCTGAGTTTCAGCACCATGATGTCGCCCGACATCGTGGATTACCCGGACAGCGGCAAGATCGGCTTTTCCCATGTCGGCAGCGGGATGCGTATGATCACCCGCCCCGGCGCTACGGTCGATTATTGGGCCGATGAATGACGCTCATACCCACGGTTGACATGTTTGACCGTCGGTACGGCGCCGGCCGGCGCCGCGCCGCTTGTGCGGCCCGCCCGAGCCCACGGACGTAGGCGCTGGTATCAGACCTCTTCATCGGGATCGACGATGGCCAGCGATATGGCGGCGCTATTGATCAGCAGCTTACCGGCATGTTCGAAATTCACGGTCACCCGTGTTCCCACCACGGACTGCACCTGTCCCAGGCCCCAGTCGGGTTGCGACGGGTGACGGACAAAAACGCCGGGAGCCAGGAAATCAGACATCGACACGGTTCCCAGAAGGGGGGGGACGGCCTATCCTAATGCCCGGTGACACGGCGCGCCACCCCTGTGGGTGGTGGCGCCCCAGCGCTGAGGATGCGGATGAATCTGGGAATTCGAGCGGTGGAGCTTCTCTGCTCCCGCTTGTGCCATGATCTGGTGGGCCCCGTCGGAGCCGTCAATAACGGCGTGGAATTGCTGGAGGAGGGGGGGGATAGCGGCGATGAGGCGCTGGATCTCATCGCCGACAGCGCGCAAACCGCTGCGGCGCGGCTGCGCCTTTATCGTGTTGCGCTTGGGGCCGCCGGCGGGCAGTCGCTGTCGGCCGGTGATGCACGGGCGGCTCTGGAAGGCTGGTTCCGGGGCAGCAAGGTGCGGCTGGAATGGGTTGCGGCCACGCAGTCGCCCCGGCCCGGCCTGCTGAAGCTGGCCCTGCTCGCGGCCCTGCTGGGGGAGGAGAGCCTGCCGCGTGGCGGCACGCTCACGGTGGCGGGGGGCGATGCCGGCCTGTCGGTGCTGGCGGTCGGTACCGGCTGTGGACTTCGCCCGGAAATGGCGCCGGCGCTGGCGGGAGAGACGACGGAGGCGGCATTGGGGCCACGGGCGGTCCTGGCCCATGTCACCCCCCTTCTGGCCGCCGCCTATGGCCTGTCGGTGGTTGTGGATGCGGCCGTTCCCGGCGAGGTGCGTTTCCGAATCCACCCTGCCGAAGGGTGATACCTCTTTCGTTTTTACCGGGATGATGTGGTGGGCCAACTGTTCAACCGGGCGTCGCGGCCCCAACATGCGCGTTCTTTGGCGTTGCGACAGATCAAGATGGCCGAACCTAACCGAAAAGAGGTAATGTTCCCCTTGCCAAAGCCCTGTCCGACAGGCCATCAATTCCCTTGTAGCGGGACGATTTTAACCGAATTCCGAGACTCTTCATTTGGCCGACGGGCGGCCGGCGCGTACAAGGGTGCTTCACCGGACTGAAGACCGGCGTATGACGCGGAAACTGTGATTTCCCGAACGGGGCGTGGACCATGGATGATCTGCTGAGTGAATTCCTCACTGAGACCAATGAGAACCTCGCCGTCCTCGACGTCGAGCTGGTGAAGCTGGAGCAGAACCCCAACGATCCGGGGCTGTTGTCGAACATCTTCCGTCTGGTTCACACGATCAAGGGCACCTGTGGCTTCCTGGGTCTGCCCCGGCTGGAATCGGTGGCCCATGCCGCCGAGAACGTGCTGGGCAAGTTCCGGGACGGGGAACTGCATGTTTCCCCCTATGCCGTGTCGCTGATCCTCGAATCGCTGGACACGATCAAGGGTATCCTCTCGGTCCTGGAACAGACCGAGGCTGAGCCGCCGGGCGGTGACCAGGACCTGATCGACCGGCTGAATGCCATGGCGGAAGGCAGGGAACTGCCCAAGGCTGGTGGTGCGGCGGCCCCGGCGCCCGTTGCGGCCGAGCCGCCGCCGGCAAACGATCCGGACGAGCTGTTCACGCCGGTTCCGGCCCATCTGACCCATACCCTGGCGCCGGTTTCTCCGCCCCCGCCGCCCCCGCCCACCCCGGCACCGGTCGTGAAGGCCGAGCCGCCCGCCCCGGTTGTGGAGGCAGCCTCCCCGCCGCCGCCGCCTCCCCCCCCGCCGCGGGCCGAGGCGCAGGACGATGTGCGTGGTGAATCCAAGGAAAGCGCGCTCGCCCAGCAGACCATCCGCGTGCATGTGGACCTGCTGGAAAACCTGATGACCATGGTTTCCGAGCTGGTGCTGACCCGCAACCAGCTCCTGCAGATCCTGCGCTCGCAGAAGGACAGCGAGTTCGCGGCCCCCTTGCAGCGGCTGAACCATGTGACGTCGGAGCTGCAGGAAGGCGTCATGAAGACGCGCATGCAGCCCATCGGCAATGCCTGGGCCAAGCTGCCGCGTCTGGTCCGCGACCTCAGCCACGAACTTCACAAGAAGATCGAGTTGCAGATGCTCGGCGCCGAGACGGAACTGGACCGTCAGGTGCTGGAGCTGATCAAGGACCCGCTGACCCACATGGTTCGCAATTCCGGCGACCATGGGTTGGAAATTCCGGCCGAGCGTCTCGCCGCCGGCAAGTCGGAAACGGGCCGTATCACGCTGAACGCCTTCCATGAGGGCGGTCACATCATCATCGAGATCAGCGACGACGGTAAGGGTCTGGCGCTTGCCAAGATCAAGGCCAAGATCATCCAGAACGGTCTGGCCACCGAGTCCGAACTGGCCCAGATGTCGGATCAGCAGATCCAGCAGTTCATCTTCAAGCCCGGCTTCTCCACCGCCGCCAAAGTGACCTCCGTGTCCGGTCGTGGCGTCGGCATGGACGTGGTGAAGACCAATATCGAGAAGATCGGTGGCACCATCGAGATGCGGTCGGTGGAAGGTCGTGGCACGACCTTCACCATCAAGATCCCGCTGACGCTGGCCATCGTCTCCGCCCTGATCGTTGAATGCGCATCCGAGCGCTTCGCCGTGCCGCAGATCAGCGTGATCGAGCTGGTGCGTGCCGCCAGTGACAGCGAGCACAAGATCGAGCGCATCAACGGCGCCCCGGTTCTGCGCCTGCGCAACCGCCTGCTGCCCCTGGTCAGCCTGCAGAACCTGCTGAAGCTGGGCAAGGCCGAGGATGACGACAAGCGCGAGACCTTCATCGTTGTCAGCCAGGTCGGCAATTACACGTTCGGCATCATCGTCGACCGCGTCTTCGACACCGAGGAAATCGTGGTCAAGCCGGTGGCCCCGATCCTGCGCCATATCGAGCTGTTCTCGGGCAACACGATCCTGGGTGACGGTTCCGTCATCATGATCCTGGACCCCAACGGCATCGCCACTGCGTCCGGTTCCATGGGCGGCACTGCCGACAATGCCCAGACATCCGCGCAGGAAGTGGCGAAGTCCGCCCGCCGCGAGGACGACAAGATGGCCCTGCTGCTGTTCAGCGCCGGGGAAGGCGGGCCGAAGGCCGTCCCGCTCTCGCTGGTCGCCCGCCTGGAGGATGTCGATCTCAATCTGGTCGAACTGTCCAACGGCGAACCGGTGGTCCAGTATCGTGGCAAGCTGATGCCTCTGGTGCCGATCGACCCGAACTGGAAGATCGTGCGCGACAAGCGTCAGCCCGTGGTGGTGTTCGCCGACGGCGACCGTTCCATGGGTCTGGTCGTGGACGAGATCGTCGATATCGTCGAGGATCGCCTGCAGGTCGAGCTGGGTACGGAACGCCAGGGCTTCCTGGGGTCCGCCATCATCGCCAACAAGGCGACGGACGTCATCGATGCCGGTTTCTACCTGACCCGGGCCTTCAAGGACTGGTTCGGTAACAACCATGAGAGCTTTGAGGATGACCGTCAGCATCGTGTGCTGCTGGTCGATGACAGCCCGTTCTTCCGCAACCTGCTGACGCCGTTGCTGACCGTTTCCGGCTACGATGTGACGGCTGTGGAGAGCGCCGACGAGGCTTTGGCCCTGTGCGAGTCGGGTGAGGATTTCGATGTCATCGTCTCCGACATCGAAATGCCGGGCATGAGCGGTCTGGATTTTGCCCAGGCCGTCCGCGCCAGCAGCCGCTGGTCCGGTACACCGCTGGTCGCCCTGTCAAGCCATGCCGCGCCGCGTGATCTGGAGCGTGGCCGTCAGGCCGGCTTCAACGACTATGTCGCGAAATTCGACCGTGAAGCCCTCCTCTTCACCCTGCAGCAGACCATCACCGAGAAAGGTGCCGCATGAGTGCCCGTCTCCCCGCCGTAAAGAAGGCCGGTTCCCAGGACATTTCCATCGTCAAGAACGAGGATTTCGTCACGGCGACCATCGCAAACCAACTGTTCGGCATCCCTGTACTGCAGGTGCAGGACGTGCTGGGGCCGCAGAAGATCACCCGCATCCCCCTGGCACCGCCGGAAGTTGCGGGTTCGCTGAACCTGCGCGGCCGTATCGTAACCGCCATCGATGTCCGCCTGCGCTTGGGCCTTCCGCCCCGGCCGGCGGATGGCAAGCCGGTGATGAGCATTGTGGTCGACCACAAGGGCGAGCTTTATTCGCTGATGGTCGACAATGTCGGCGAGGTGCTGTCGCTGTCGTCTGACGACTTCGAACGGCATCCGGCGACCCTGGATCCACGGTGGCGTGAAATCTCGACAGGCATTTATCGCCTAAAAGAAACGCTGCTTGTCGTTCTGGATGTCTCAAAGCTGCTGAACTTTGCTAACATCGAAGCGGCCTAATCCGCATCCGGCAATCGAGGTCCGTTGATGAAGTCCTGTCTGGTCGTCGATGACAGCCGCGTTGTCCGCAAGGTGGCGCGCAAGATCCTGGAAGAACTCAGCTTTTCCTGCGAGGAGGCTGAGGATGGCAAGCAGGCCATGGAGCTTTGCGCCAAGCGGATGCCTGATGCCATCCTGCTGGACTGGAACATGCCCGTCATGACGGGGATCGAGTTCCTGCGCCGGCTGCGCAAAATGACGGGTGGGGAAAGTCCCCGTGTCGTGTTCTGCACGACCGAGAACGACCTGGCCCATATCCAGGAAGCCCTGTCGGCCGGCGCCAATGAGTACATCATGAAGCCGTTCGACAGTGACATCATCCAAACCAAGTTCCAGCAGGTCGGCCTCCTCTGAGGCTGTCCGGGATTGCAGGCAATGAACGAGCTTCCCGGAAAGACGGCGCCGTCAGCAGCGCCGACCGGAACAGAGCCCTACCGGGTAATGGTGGTGGATGACAGTGCCGTCATCCGCGGCCTGTTGACCCGTTCGCTGGAAGGCGATCCGGAGGTGAAGGTTGTCGCCTCCGTCGCCAACGGGCAGATGGCGATCAATACGCTGCAGCGGCAGTCCATCGACGTGATTGTGCTGGATATCGAGATGCCGGTGCTGGACGGGCTGTCGGCCCTGCCGCATCTGTTGAATGTCGATCCGCATGTCAAGATCGTCATGGCATCCACCCTGACGGCCAAGAATGCCGACATCAGTCTCCGGGCGTTGAAGGCCGGGGCCGCGGATTACATCCCCAAGCCCTCTTCCACGCGGGAACTGACCTCCGCCGACGACTTCAAGCGGGAATTGACGGAAAAGGTCAAGGCGCTGGCCATGGCCGCCCGTCGGGCCGATCCGCGTAAGGGCGCGCCGGTGGTGACGCCGGTGCCCGGCACCACCATGCCGCCGCGTCAGGCGCCCGTGGGCACCGTGGCACCGACCACCAGCTTCACGCTCGCGACCCCCATCCGGCCGAAGCCGGAACCGGGGCCGATCACCTTGCGCCCGCTGCCGGAATTCCGGCCCGACATCCTGGCCATCGGCAGTTCGACCGGCGGGCCGCAGGCCCTGTTCGAGGTGCTGAGCCATCTGAAGGATGTGAAGCAGCCGATCCTGATCACCCAGCACATGCCCGCCACCTTCACCACGATCCTGGCCGAACACATCACCCGCCAATGCGGGGTGCAATGTGCCGAGGCCAAGGAGGGGGAGGTGATCGTTGGTGGCCGCGCCTATGTGGCGCCGGGTGATTTTCATATGCTGGTGGTTCAGCGCAACGGGCAGAATTGTCTGTCCCTGACCAAGGACCCGCCGGAGAATTTCTGCCGCCCGGCCGTGGACCCGATGCTGCGCAGCATCGTGCGGGCCTATGGCAAGCGGGTGCTGGTCACGATCCTGACCGGCATGGGGCATGACGGCCAGCGCGGGTCGGAGGCGGTGGTGGCCGCCGGCGGCGCGGTTCTGGGCCAGGACGAACCTTCCTCGGTGGTGTGGGGCATGCCGGGGGCGGTGGCGAATGCGGGGCTGTGCAGCGCCGTCTTGCCATTGAAGGAAATCGGGCCTTACATTCGCAAGATCGCATCGAGGCAGGCAGCATGAAGGTCGAAGATTTCGATATGTTCTGCACCCTGCTGAGGCAGCGGTCGGGTCTGGTATTGACCCCCGACAAGGCCTATCTGCTGGAAAGCCGGTTGATGCCGGTCGCCCGCAAATGGAGCCTGAAGGGTCTGGACGAACTGGCCGCGACCGTGCGCGCCAAGCGTGACGAGGCGTTACTCCGTGACATTACGGAGGCGATGACCACCAACGAAAGCTCGTTCTTTCGTGATCAGAAGCCGTTCGACCAGTTCAAGCAGGTGGTGCTGCCGCACCTGCTGGCCAACCGTGCCGCCAAGAGATCCTTCCGCATCTGGTCGGCCGCCTGTTCATCGGGGCAGGAAGCCTATTCGCTGGCCATGCTGCTGAACGAGGAAGGGTCCAAGCTGGCCGGCTGGCGGATCGAGATCGTCGGCACCGACCTGTCGGGTGAAATGGTGAACAAGGCCCGTGCCGGCCTGTATACCCAATTCGAGGTCCAGCGCGGTCTGCCCATCACCATGCTGGTGAAGTATTTCAAGCAGGTGGGCGACAAGTGGCAGCTCAACGACGATATCCGCCAGAGGGTCCAGTACAAGGAATACAACCTTCTGACGGACCTGACGCCGCTGGGCCAGTTTGATGTCATCTTCTGCCGCAACGTGCTGATTTATTTTGATCAGCCGACCAAGGGCAAGGTGCTGGACGCGATGGCCAAGCTGTTGCCGCCGGATGGAATTCTCTACCTTGGCGGTGCCGAAACGGTTCTGGGCATCACGGAAAAGTTCAAGCCGATGGAAGGCCAGCGCGGTCTGTACATCCTGTCCAGGTGACATTAACCGGCCACCCCTTCACCAAGGGACGGGTCATCAAACGGGGGAGGCAGGTCTATCCCCATGCACCCGTTTGTCCGGTGAAATGATTTGGTAAGCTGTTCTTCAACAGTATTTACCCAATCTTCTCCGGTCTGGACCTGATGCGCTGCCTTTACCTGCTGCTTCTGATTGCCCTTCCGCTGCTGCCGACCCGGTCGATGGCAGAGACGGTGCGTTTTGGGCTAAGGGAGGCGGCACCCCTGGTGCAGACGGCGCCGGACGGTCAGTTGAGTGGCCTTGAATATGAGTTGCTGAAGGCGATCTTTACGGCCGCCGACATGCAGATTGATCCCTATATCGGCTCGAATGCCCGTCTGGCGCTGGCGGCCGGGGAAGGGGCCGTTGAGGGATTCGCCCCTGTCGTGGGGGCGGCGCCCACGGGGCTGCACCTGACGGACAGCTATATCACTTATAATAACGTGGCGGTCACCCTGGCGGCCCGCGGCATCGTGCTGGAAACGCCAGCCGATCTGAGCAGTTGGCGGGTGCTGGCGTTCCAGCGTGCGGGCAAGGTGCTGGGTTCGGAATTCGCCGCCGCCGTCGCCGTGGCGCCCGATTACCGGGAGGAACCGGTGCAGGCCCTGCAGGCCAAGGGCCTGCTCTATGGCCGTTATGATGTGCTGATCGGCGACAGCCGTGTCCTGTCGCATCATATCGCCCAGGTTCTGGCTGCCGCCGGAGAGGGGGGGAACAATCTTTCCGTGGTGGAACACAGGCTGTTCCCGTCAACCCATTATCGCGCGGCATTCCGCGACCCCGCGCTGGCCGCCCGGTTCAATGCGGGTTTGCAGCGCGTGTTGGCCGATGGCGTCTACCACGCGATTGTGAGCCGTTACGACGCCACGCAATAGGCGGCGTATAGGTGCGCGCCAGCCGGCAGCTATTTCACCGTTAGTGTGATCAGGACCGGTCCAGGCGCACCGCCCGGACCCGGTTGACGATGGACCAGCCATTGGATAATTCGCCCACGGGTGCCACGGTCCAATCCCATTCCATCTCGCCCATGGGCAGTTCGGCGCCGAACAGCGGATCTTCCATCTCCGTTACGCGACCATCCGGGTCGATGACCCGGCGCTGCACATCGCCGATCAGAAGGGCGGGACAGTCGAAGCCGCGCAAATGATCCAGATGCGCATTCACGATGCGCCGGGCATAGGCCGGAAGGTCGGCATCTGGCCAGCGCCGCCCGGCCTGTCGCACCGGCACGAGCGGCAATTGTGAAACAAGGTTGGTCGAAACGACGAGGCCGACATCATCATCATCCAGGAAATCGGCGCAACCGGGCTCCGGCAGATCATCCCGGCTGGGGTCGCCGAGGGCGATGGCCACACCCGTCAGGTCCCTGTCCAGCAATTGCACGGCGCCATGACGCCGGGCAAGGCGAAGGGCGGCCGGCGGATGGGCCACATCCACCAGCACAAGCCGGCGGAAACGCGACAGGAGCTCCGCCATGGGCAGATCAAGGCAGGGGCCAGACCCCATGATGATGGCGGTGCCCCGCCCTGCCGGCGCTTCGGCCATGGCGGTCAGGATCCGGCGCCGCGTTGCTTCCTGATGGGGGGACCATGCGGCGGCGCAACGGGCGGCACGGCCCACGCAGGCCACGGCGGCATAGCGGTACCCGAGATGCACAAAGGCCGGCGCGCACCGCGTACGCAGACTGATCAGGAACTCACGGAGCATTGCCAACCAGGGCACAATGAAACGGGCCCGTCCTGGCGTTCCAGAACGGACCCGTCACATAGCACAGCCGGCAGGCCGGCGAGTATCGTTACTTGGCGTCGGCTGTCTGGATGCGCTGACGCAAGGCTTCCAGAAGCGCGTCGAACCGCCCGCCATTGCTTTCGATGACGCTGGCGAACTCCGACCGCTGGGTCACGCTCATCGACACATTCTCCACGATCACGTCAATAATCTTGTGACCGCCATCCTTGGAGCGCACGCGCCAGGAAACATTCACCGGCGGCTGGCCGCCGGGGCGCAGCACCTGGGAGGTGACGACAGCGTCGTTCTCACCCGACGCCTGGGCCGCGCCGACCTTGAACTTCTCACCCGCATACTGGCTGAACCGCTCGGCATAGACCTCGACGATCATCTGCTCGAACAGGGACTGGTATTCCTTTTTCTGGGTATCGTTGGCGGCGTTCCAGTAGCGGCCCAGCACAAAGCGGCTGATGGTGTTGATGTCGAAATTCTGGTTCAACAACTCACGGAACACGCTTTTCGCCTGATCCTTGCTGACCTTCGGATCGGCCAACGTGGCAATGGCCCTGTCCCCGAGACTCTGCACGAAATCGGCCGCAGCCTGCGGGTTCTTGGCATTCTGTGCGATGGCGGTGGCGGGCGCCAGCACCGGCACCGCGACGGCGGCCACCCCTGCCAGCATCAGCAGGGCGGCGCCGGCCAACGGCGAACGACGGTGGGGGGTCTGCTTGTTCACGTCTTCGATCCTCTGTTCATTGGCATCATCATTCCCGGCGGCCGGGCCGCCGACAGTGATGCACATCACGTTCGGTCGGATTGGGATTAACCATTTGCCAGCTTCTTATTTAGGGGGCAAATGCGTCCTATCTGCGGCGGGAAAGCCATATCGCGATGGCATTATCATTGTGAACCGCGTTCGGCGCGGGGCCGCCGCGCTATTGCACCTGTTCCCAACAGAAGCGCATACGGCACTTGCTAAGACATAAAGATATCTTTATATATTGATCCGAATGGATCGATGGGTTGGGTCGCATGGAATTCCTGTTGAATGCGCTGAAAGCGGCAGCGGAGCCGACGCGGTTGCGGCTTCTGTCGCTTTGCGCGCATGGGGAACTGACGGTGACGGAGTTGACCCAGATCCTGGGTCAAAGCCAGCCGCGCGTATCGCGACATCTGAAGCTGCTTTGTGAGGCGGGCCTGCTGGAACGGTTCCGGGAGGGGATCTGGGCCTATTACCGGCTTGCCGAACGCGGACCGGTGGCGGAACTGGCCCGTACGCTGGTGGATGCCATTCCCGGCGATGATGACGGTCTGGCGCTGGATCTGGAACGGCTTGATCTGATCAAGCAGGGGCGGCGGCAGGCGGCGGCCAAATATTTCAGCGAGAATGCCGACCGCTGGCACGAAATCCGTGGCCTGCATGTGCCGGAGCGCGATGTGGAGACGGCGCTTCTGTCACTGTTGCCGGAAAAGGGGGTCAATGACCTGCTGGATGTCGGCACGGGCACGGGGCGCATCCTGGAGCTTTTCGGTGATCGTATTGCCCATGGCCTGGGTATCGATGCCTCGCGGGAGATGCTGGCCGTCGCGCGGGTGAAGCTGGAACAGGCGGGGCTGCGCCATTGTCAGGTGCGGCTGGGCGACATGTACCAGTTGGCCTTGGCCGGTCAGAGCCAGGATGCCGTGATCGTGCATCAGGTTCTGCATTATGCAGAGGAACCGGCCGATGTGATCGCCGAGGCAGCGCGCGTGCTCCGCCCCGGTGGCACCATGCTGGTGGCCGATTTCGCCCGCCATGATCTTGAATATCTGCGCGAACAGCATGCGCATCGTCGCCTGGGCTTCACCGATGACGAGGTGACCGGCTGGCTGCGCCGTGCCGGGATGCGCCCGGAACCCGCCATCACCTTGCCGGGTGATCCCTTGACCGTTTGCATCTGGCGGGCCACCCGCACCGATGCCCCCGCCACGCGGACCCGTCCGCTGGCTGCCGCCTGAAGGAACAGTTTCGATGAGCCTGAGCGACCTGATGGACGCCGCTGCTGACCCGGCCACCCTGATCACGGCCCCCGGCGATCTGACCGTCAGTTTCGAATTCTTCCCGCCCAAGACGGAGAAGATGCATGAGAATCTGTGGACGGCCATCCGCCGGCTGGCGCCGCTGAATCCGTCCTTCATGTCGGTCACCTATGGGGCCGGCGGGTCCACGCGGGAGCGCACCCACGCCACCGTGACGGCGATCCAGGCAGAAACCGGTATTCCGGCTGCCGCCCACCTGACCTGCGTGGCCGCCACCCGGGAAGAGATCGACGAGATCGCGCGCAGTTACTGGGATGCCGGCATCCGCCATATCGTGGCCCTGCGCGGTGATCCGCCGCCGCGCGCCGATGGCACCGGCGGCCTGGGAGGGCGCGGCTATGACCCGCATCCCGGCGGCTATGCCTATGCCGCCGATCTGGTCGCCGGCCTGAAGCGTATCGGGGATTTCGACATTTCTGTCGCCTGTTTTCCGGAAGTGCATCCGGAGGCGCCCAGTGCCCAGATTGATCTGGACAATCTGAAGCGCAAGGTCGATGCCGGGGCCAACCGCGCCATCAGCCAGTTCTTCTTCGACGTGGACGCCTTCCTGCGCTTCCGCGACAAGGCCGCCGCCGCCGGCATCGATGTGCCCATGGTGCCGGGCATCCTGCCGATCCTGAACTTCACCAAGGCGGCGGAGATGGGGGAGAAGTGCAATACCGCCGTCCCCGCCTGGATGCGTGACCTGTTCGACGGGCTGGATGAGGCGCCGGAGACCCGCCATCTGGTGGCGGCAACGGTCGCCATCCAGCAGTGCCGGTATTTGGAAAAGCATGGTGTGAAGCAATTCCACTTCTACACCATGAACCGCGCCGACCTGACGGTTGCCATCTGCCATATGCTGGGTGTACGGGCCGCGAAGGGGTGAGCGATCTGCGCTGCCTTCTGCCCTCACCCCACCTCTCCCGCCACGCGGGCGAGGGGCAGGAATACACGCTTCTATCGCCGCTCTCCCACGATAGTGGGAGAGGGAGGGGCCCGTTGTGACGTCGGTCAATGGGAGGGTGAGGGGCAGGGGCAAGTCCCGGCCCCTGGGTTTCACTCGGCCGGCGGCAGGTACAGGTCCTGATAGAAACCCGTGGTTTCCACCACGACCGTCACCGGCGTGTCACCGCGATTGCGGAAGTACCAGCCATGGGTGCCCGTGAACGGGGCCGTGAAGGCGCCCTGGGCGCTGTCCAGGTCCTTGGCTTTCCAGTAGCTGGAGAATTCGCCTTCCTTGGCATTGGGCGGTTCGCCATGCATGTCGAACCGCACCTGACCGCCCGTGGCCTGCCAATGAAAAATGAAATGATCGCCCTGTGCCATATGGGCCTTCACCTCCGCGCCGGAATGCGGGGCCAGGATCAGTTCCTGGCGATCGCTGCGCATCGGGGTGGACTTGGCGATCTCTGCCGGGGTGGGTGTACCCGGCGCGGCGGGGGCCGCCATAGGGGCTGTGGCTGCCGGCTCCGCTGCCTCGCCACCGCCGCCCGCCAGTTTGGTCAGGCCCAGCGCGGCACCGGCCCCCGTCGGGTCGATGCCATATTCGGCCGGCAGCACGAACAGGGTCAGCACCAGCGCAGAGGCGGCCACGGCGCCCAATCCGGCCCGCACCAGGGCGCGGGGAGAGGCCTGATAGGGTGTCATGCTCATGTCGGTCATCTTGGGTCCCCTCACGCGGGTTGGGTGACATAGCCGGCCAACTGGTACCCCACCAGCGTCAGGCCGGCGGCCATCAGCGCACCGTTGGCCAGCAGCACCGACCGGTTGAAGCTGCGGGTCGTGCGCCAGAGGTTCATGGCGATCAGGATCAGGCACAGGGCCATGAACTGCCCGATCTCCACGCCGACATTGAAGCTGACCAGATTGGCCAGGAGCCCGTCGGGCGAGAGCGACAGTTCCTGCAGCTTGGTGGCCAGACCGAACCCGTGGAAAAAGCCGAAGATCAGGACGGCGGCCTTCGTGTTGGGCTGAAACCCCAGCCAGGTCTTGAAGGCCCCCAGATTGTCGAGCGCCTTGTAGACCACCGACAGGCCGATGATGGCGTCGATGATATAGGCATCGGCCCTTATATCGGCCAGCACGCCCAGCAGCAGGGTTGTGGAATGGCCCACCGCGAACAGGGTGACGTAGGAAGCGACGTCACGCAGCCGGTAGAGGAAAAAGATCACCCCCACCAGGAACAGCAGATGGTCGTATCCCGTGACCATGTGCTTGGCGCCCAGATAGATATAGGGGATGACATGAATGCCCTGCGCATCCTCGATAAAGGAGCGGTCGTCGTCCGACACGCCATGCGCCATGGCATGGGGTGCCCAGATCAGCAGGGCCAGGATGGCCAGCCAGGGCAGGGCGGCGATAGCCAAGGGGACGGCGCGGCCGCCCCCTTTGGTCAAAGACAAGGGAGGCAGCCGCATCGTCCACCCCGTCACTTGACGGTGAAGGAGAGGATGGAGCGGGCCTGGCTGGCCTTGTTCACCACCATCACGGCCACCTTGGCCCCGCTGGTCAGCTTCACGCCGGGCGCGTCGAAGCGGTTGCCGGCGGCAGGCGTCAGGTCCACCTGACGCTTTCCGGCCGCATCCATGATGGTCATGGTGGCGGTCAGGTCGGCGCTGGGAACCGGTTCATCCTCCTCGCTGACATAGATGCTGGCGGCATCGGGGCCAGCCACCAGTTCGATCAGCGTTTCGCCCGTCATCTGGACGATGCCGCCGTGCTTGGGCGATGTGTCGCCATGCGCCCATGCGGACAGCGGCGACACGGTCAGTGTGGCGGCCAGCGCCAGCCGGATCATCGAATACTTCATGATCGTCTCCTTCATTCTATGCGCCATCAAATGTCGGGCCGGCCGTCACCGGCCTTCCACGGTATGAATGCAGTCATGCCGTCGGGCTTATATCAGCGGCACGAAATCATGACCGATGGTCAAACTTTCGTGCGCCTCAATCGCCGGCGGGCGCATCCGCGCCCTTGGTTGCGCGGCATGGGCCGCGCGGCGGCAGTCGCCGCCGTACCATCGGTGAAGATTTTGACCGATGGTGTTATTCGGGCGCGTGCGGCAGAACGAAGGAGAGGGTGGCCAGATATTCGATATGGTCGATCTGCTTGGGATTATCGGACGGGCCGACATAGATGGCGGCCAGCACGTTCAGGCCCTGGTTGCGCACCTTGATGGTGGCGACACCGTCCTTGTCGGTCTTCACCGGTTCCTGGTCGGGATCGTTGACGAAGTCGTGCTTCACGGCCGCGTCCTTGACCGGCTTGCCCTTGTAGAGGACGCGGATCTTCAGCGGCTTGCCCATTTCCAGCGGCAGCGTCTTGTCGACGGGCACGATCTGGAGCACCTGCTCCGGCAGGGTGGGGATGGGGGCGTTGGGGGTGCCGGTCAGATGGACCGCAAATTTCATGGTGCGTTCGGCAAGCACAGCGTCCGGCACCGTATCGCGCCCGCCCTTGACCCACTTGCCGTCCGGCGTGCGGGACCAGAGACCATTATCCATGATGGCGGCCACGGCGACGGTCGGCGCTTCGCTATCCACCACCACGATGGGGCCGGCGACACGCAGCGTGGCGCCCACGGGCGCCCAGTCGGCATCATAGCCATAGGTGCCGGTGACCAGGCCCAGGCGCTTGACCACGTCCAGATCGTCGGCACCGACGCCATAGATCAGGGCCGTCTGCTTGGCACGTTGCGCGAACCAGATGCCATGGGCCTGAGCCGCCATGCCGGCGCCCAGCGCCGCGACGGCCAGGGTGGCGGCCAGAAGATGCTTCATCCGTTTCATGTTCCCGTATCCCTGTTCTTTGGGGGTTATGGAAACAGCCTGACAGTAGGGATGAAGATTCCGTCATTGTTGGGGGGCCCCTTCACAGAAGCATCCCCCGTATTCCGGTGCCCTACGGCATAATGGACCGCACATAAAGAAGCCCCCGGCCCAGGAGGGGGTGGGCCGGGGGCAGTGGCAGGGACGTCGGCGTTACGGCGTGCGACGCCTTGGCGTCACGGCCGGTCCGTGCGGATCAGGGACCGCGTGTCCTTGCCATATTCGAACTCCGCCATCTGATCCAACTGGGCAGTGGTCAGGTTGCGGACCTTCACGCTGTCATTGCCGGCCAGCAGGTCGGCGTCGTCGATATTCACGGCGATGTTCTTCTCGCCCAGGCCCAGGAAGCCACCCGACGAGATCACCAGTTGTTCGGCGTCACCGCTGCTGGCGTTCAGGATCACGTCCTCGACTTCGCCCAGCTTCTTGCCGTCGGCGCCCACGGCGGTGCGGCCCAGAAGCTTTTCAGCCGAGGTGCGGTCGATGCCGGGGCGCGGGGCGGCCAGAATCTCCGGCGCGGTTTCGCGTTCGGGCATGACGGCGGCGGGGGGTTCACCCGCCTGTCCCGGCTGTACCGTGCCCGGAACGGGCGGAACCGGTTCGGTGGTGCCGGGTGGTACGGTCTGGGCAATGGCGCCGGTACCCAGCAGCAGGGCCGTCAGCGCGGCGGCGCTCATCAATTGCGTGCGCATGGTGCTGTTCCTTCCCTTCTGTTGATGACAGGGGGGTGGGGATCATCCCCAAGCCCGTACCCGATCAACGCGGGAGAACGGCAAAAGGTTCTGTGACCTTTGCCCGGCGGCAGGCGTCACATCCCGCCGGCGGCACCGCGCAACTGGTCGGCGATCTGCGCCAGACGCGATCCCAGGTCGCGGGCGGCATTGGCACTGGCGGTCTCGTTCTGGCGGGAGGAGGAGCGCAGCATGTCGATGGCCCGCGACAGATCCACCGACAGCCCGTCCAGCCGCAGTACGCGTTCGCGCAGATTCTGCGTCAGCTCCGAGACGATGGACAGGTCGGTGCGTTCGCGGTTGCGCGTTTCCTCCAGCACGGCGCGCACGCTGTCGGTCGTGCCGTCCAGCCGGTCGCCCAGCCGGTCGATACCGTCCAGGCGCGCCTTCAGCGCGTTGGCGATGGCCAGAAGGTCGGCATTCTCGCGCTCGCGTCCGGCATTGTCGGAAGCGGCCAGGGCGTGCAGGGCATCGGTCGCGGCGGCCAGCCCGCCGGCCATGCCCTCGATATTCTGGATACGCTGCTGCATCTTGTCGACCAGCCCCAGGGCCTGATCGATGGCCACCTTTTCCCGGTTGTCGGCGCTGGCCACCAGGGCATGGACGGCATCGATGGCGGCGCGCAGACCACCCGTCAGGTCGATCAGGGCCTGCGGGGTGTTGTCGCGGTCGCGCTGGGCATCCAGGTCGGCCGCCACATCCTTCATATCGGCCAGCAGCCGTTCCTGCTGTGCCACGGTGCGTGACAAGGTGGTGGTGGCGATATGCGCCTCCGACGACAGGGACTTGGTCTCCTGACGCAGGTCGGAGGTCAGGTCACGCAGCCGCGCCGTGGCATCGTCCACGCCGCCGGTCAGGCTCTGTGCCAGACGTCCCGCCGTTTCCCCGATCTCCTTCACCCGGTCGCCGATCTGTGTGGCGCTGCCGCGCATACGGGTGAGCAGGTCGGCGATGGCCTCATGCTGGCCGGGCTCCACCCGCCGCCGCTCGAACTCCTGGCGCAGGCCATCGCTGGTGGCCCGCAGCGCATCGACGGCATCGGCCATGGTGTCGGCCCGGTCGGAGACATCGGCCATCAGGGTGGAGAAGCGGGACTGAATATCGTGGAACTGCTCGGCCAGCGGCTCCAGCTTGCTGCGCGTCATGTCCTCGGCGATTTCCGCCGATTGCTGCATGGTGGCGCGGGCGTGGTTCATGCTGTCCAGCGCGGTTTCCAGCTTGTAGGTGATTTCCGACGAGCGGTCGTCCAGGATGTCGGCGGCGCGCGACACCTGCAGGCCCGCATCCTCCAGCCGGGCGGTGGCCTTTTCCGTCGCCTCGTCGAACCGGCTGCTGACGCCGCCCAGCGTGGCGAACAGCGCCTTCTCACCTTCTTCCAGGGCGTCGGCGGCACGCGTGATGCGCGATCCCGTCTGGTCCACGGTGTTGGCCAGCATGTCGCCCGACGCACGCAACAGCTTCACGGCTGACAGCAGGCCCTGCTGCGCTTCCGTCATGGTGTTGGACAGCGCCTTGGCGGCGTCTCGTGCCTCCACGGTGGCCAGACGCATGTCGCTGTCGCTTTCCGACAGGCTGCCCAAGGTCTCGATGACCCTGGTCTCCGTCTTGGCGGCGGTATCGGCCAGATTGTCGGCATTGGCGCGCAGCGCGGCGATGATGTCATCCAGGCCGATATGGCCCTCGCCCCCATCAAAGGCGCGGACCTGGGCCACCGCATGGCCCAGCATCTCCGTCGCCTGACGGATTTCGCGGTTGCTTTCGGTCACGGTGCGCACGGCGGCGGAACAGAGCTGGTTCACCTGGCCCAGCGTCTCGTTCAACTGCTGCTTGGTGTCGCCCACGATGCGGCTGACATCATTGCCCAGCATGGCCAAAGACCCGCCGGCACCCCGCAGCCGGGCGGTCAGGGCCTCGAACAGGTCGGCATATTCACCCTCGAATTTCAGGCGCAGGCGCCCATCCTCGGTGGCGATCGAAAGGTCGGGGATTTCGGCGGCCTGGCGGCGGAAGCCGTCAATGGCGCGGGCCAGATCGCCGAACTCGTCCTCCCGCTCCGCCCCCCGCACCGGCGCCCGCCAGTCGCCCTGCGCGACCCCGTTGACGGCGCCCGTCAGTTCGCGCAGCGGCCGCAGCACACGTGTACCGATCAGCGCCAGGAAGGCGAACAAGGTGGCGACCAGTGCCAGCACTGCCGCCCCGCCCAGCCACAGACCGCGCGTCGCCACCTCCTCCAGCCGGGCCAGTTCCACGGCATGCAGCCCGCGCGACCGTGCGTCGATGCGGTCCGACAGGGCGGCATAACGGGTCAGCAGCATCAGCGGCGTCGTCTGGCCCAGGGCGGCCGGCCCGCTATTGGCCGATTCCAGGGCGCGCCGCGCCCCGTCCAGCAAGCGTTTCAGGTCGGTTGCCAGTTCCAGTTCCTGCGGTGTCAGGCGCTTGCCCTGCAGCCCGCGCAGGGCCTGATCGGCGGCTTCCAGGCTGGTGCGCATTTCGGCCCGCGCCTCGCCATTGCCGGTTTCGGCAAACTGCGCCAGGGCCGACAGGAAACCGCCATGTCCCATACGGTCCTGGAAATCGATCAGCAACCGGGTCTTGGCCAACTGGTCGCCCGGTACTTCCATGCTGCCGGACTGCACCTGGAACTGTGCCATCTGGAAGGTGGCGCCGGCAGCCAGGCCGCCCACGACAAGGGTGGCGCCCAAGGCGACGGCGGTGCTGAGATTGCGCAGCGATGACAGCCGCGACCCCGTGCCCCGCTCCATGTTGCCTCCCGCCCTTGCCTGCATATTGGGTCAATCGGCGCAGAGACTAACCAATTCTTGTGCCAACTTCACCCATTCGTTGGCGTATCCCCTTCCGAACGGGGCAGATTGATCCAGGAGGGCACGGTCGGCGTCAAGACGGCGTCCCCGCAGGCGAGGCTGGCGCCCGCCGAAAGGGCGTCAAGGCGGATCAGGGCCAGGGCCAGATCGCCCCGGCCGGACCGGATTTCACCGGCATCGACCCCGCCACGGGTGATGATGGTGCCGGCGTCGGGCAGGGGGCCGGCAACCCGCACCGGGACCAGCCGCTTTTTCACCAGCCCGCGATATTTGGTGCGTGCCGTCAGTTCCTGTCCCACATAACAGCCCTTGTTCCAGGCCACGCCGCCCAACTCGTCGAATCCATTGTCCAGCAGGATGGATTTTTCCGGCAGCAGATCGCGGCTGCCATCGGGAATGCCCAGGCTGATGCGCTGCCTGTCCCAGTCGGCGATTTCACCGGCGGCCGGCGTGTCGGCGGGCAGGATCAGCCTTCGGCCCAGGCCGGCATGGCGCGGGTCCACGATGGACCAGCCGCCGTCAATCGCCATCACAGCACCCCGTTCCGTGTCTTGCGTGTTCAATTGGGCGAAGACACCCAACTGTCCCGTCAGGTCGGTCAGTTCCACCTTGGCCCGCAGCCGGAACATGCGCAGCCGCCGCAACAGATCGTCCCTCCGCCCGGCCTCCACATCCAGCAGCAGCCGGCCGCCATCAGCCAGGATGATAAAATCATGCAGATATTTGCCCTGCGCCGTCAGCAGCGCCGACCACACGGCCCGGTCGTCCAACTGCGTGACGTCGTTGGTCACCAACCCCTGCAGGAACGTCACGCGGTCGTCGCCGGACACGGCAATGATGGTGCGGTCGGGAAGGTGGATCAGCGGCAGGTCGGCCATGATGGTGGTTTGTTCCGGGAACGGTTGGGTCCAGTGCCCATCATATAGACAGGACTGCGGCAATTCGTAGTGCGGATTACGCTTCATGATTACGCGGCGCCGGTTTATGCAGGGGGTGAGGGGCGCTGATATCTTTGGGCAGGGACGGCGCAAATGTCGGTGTCGGACGGCACAGGCCGGATCTTTACATCCTTCTTGGGTATCTTCGGCTGCATCATCCTGGCGGTGCTGGTGCCGCTGGTGCCGCTGGGCCTGGCGCCCGGCATGGCCGTGCTGTCGGTGCTGTGCGCCGCCGCCTTCCTGTGGCATCGGCGTTTCCTGCCGCTGCCCGATCGGGGGCTGCTGCTGGCGCTGGGCCTGTTCCTGGCCTGGACGGGGCTGAGCCTGTTCTGGAGCGTGGGCGGGGGCAAGGCAAGCACGGGCTTTTTCAGCTTCCTTTACCTCTGGCTGCCGGCCCTGGTCTTCTTGTCGCTGATGGCACTGGTGCCGGCGGACACGGCCCGCCGCGTGGCGCGCTGGCTGTTGCTGGCGGCAGCGCTGGGGGCTGCCTTGTTCGCGGTCGAACTGCTGGCGGATCAGCCGATCCAGCATTGGGCCGCCGGGCCGGACAAGGAAGTGCTGGATTACGAACGCGACCTGAACCGCGCGGCGCTGCTGCAGGCGCTGCTGGCTGGTCCGGTCGCCCTGCTGCTCTGGCGTCTGGGCCGGCGCGTGGTGGCGGGACTGGCCCTGTTCCTGCCGCTGCTGATGGCGGTGGACAGTACCAGCCAGTCGTCGGTGGCGGCCCTGGTGGGCCTGATCATCCTGCTGGCGGTCGCCGTCCTGTCCTGGCGCGTCGCGGCCGGTCTGGTGGCGGCGGGCGTTGTGGCCGGCACAGTTCTGTGCGGTCCCGTTGCACACTGGATGATGGCGGCGGGCCTGTCACGGGCCGCATGGATGCCCGACAGTTTCCGCCACCGGATCATGACCTGGGATTTTGTGGCCGACCATCTGGGTGATCATCCCTGGATCGGCTGGGGTCTGGAATCGTCGCGCGCCATCCCCGGCGGGCAGGGCGTGTTCCCCGATACCGGTCCCCTGGGTTGGCCCGTGCTGCCGGTCCACCCGCATAACCTGTTCCTGCAGGTGCGGCTGGAACTGGGCTGGGTGGGGGCGGTGCTGGCAGCGCTGCTGCTGCTTGCCATCCTGCGCCGGCTGACGCGGCTTGATCCCGGTATTCGGCCCATGGCCATCGCCCTGCTGGGGGCCTGCATCTTCACGCAGTGCTTCGCCTATGGCGCCTGGCAGGGCTGGCTGATCTGCGGGATGCTGTTCGGCGGGGCTCTGGTGGCCCTGGCCGGGCGGGTCAAGGCCCCTTCTTGACCAGACAGTCCGATCCTGCCGCCTTCAGCCTGGCGCAAAGGGCGGCGGCCCCCGCCTGATCGGCGAATCCGGTCAGCAGGACGCGGGTATAGATGCCCTTGGCCCCCAGATCGGCCTGGACCAGGGTCGGCTGATGCCCGCCCAGCAAGGCGGCTTGTTTGGCGGCCATGGCCTTCCAGTGCTTCTCCGCCTCCTCCCGCGAGGGCAGGGACCCCACCTGTACGACCCAGCCACCGGCCGGCGTGGCGGTGGCCGCGGGAGATGGCGCGGGGGCCGCCGCCGGTGCAGGGGCGGGGGCGGGTGGCTGCGTCGCGGGGCGGGCGATGGCGATGGTGTTGGGCGCCGTCTGGGCCACGGGCGGCTCGGGCTTCGGTTCGGGCTTTGGTGCCGGGGCGGGCTTGGCC